>CAXSDE010000046.1:0-24301 GCA_964236265.1 uncultured bacterium | reverse complement strand
GTCACCTGGGGCATCTACCAGCGGATGGTCGCCGCCTACCGGGAGACCGACCGCGTGGCGGGCGATCTCCCGACTGACCACGCTCGGGTCGCGCCCGATCCGTTCCGCGATCAGCTTCCGGGTCGCGTCCTCGGCGATCCCGCGGGAGATCTCCTCCCGTTCGGCATCAGTGAACATTCCGCGCGCCACGTACGTCCTCCTCGACGATCCACTCGCCGAGAGTCCTACACCAGGATCAATTGCTTCGACCGGTTGGGATCAAGCAGGTCTTCGCCGAGCTCCTCACCACCGACATTGCTTCCACCCGTTGACACCGCCCCCTGCTCGAGACGGCCGGCTTCAGACCCCGACTACACCCTCGATTGTGAAGAGCCTGTTAGTGAACGCAAAGAAGTCGTTGTCGCCGCCATGGATCGCGACTCCGTGTGTCAACACCTGAGCGCCTGGTCATAGGCGGCGCAGCCGGGCAGACTTTAGTTGCGTCGTCAAGTAGTCATTCCGGGGCCGATGGCTATCGCGCTTGGCAACTTGAACCCCAACGCGCGGGGCACCGCCTGTGTCGGCATGCATCATCCGGCGAACGCGAAGAGCCTGTAAAGCGCCGGTCGTCTGGTTGCCAACTACCTGCACGTATGGTTAGCTGACCCGCCAGCCCCACGATAAGGAGAGCTTCATGCGTAGGAAGTCAGTCGTGATTGGCTTATCGTCACTGATTTTGAGTTCAATGGTCGCCCTAGCCCCGTCAGCGAATGCGGTTCGCGAGGACTGCACCGCCGGCAACGCTTGCGGTTGATGCCTTCTTCGGCGGGGCGTCGCTCAACATGGTCGGCAACGGCAACTACGCCATGTCGTCGACATGGAACGACAAGTTCAGTTCCATTCGTAGCAACCACAGTGGCTCTGCGACCTACCGCGATTCGTCAGGTTCAACGAACGCGGTCTGCCTCGCGAACAACTTCGAGGTCTCCAATCTCTCGGGCACCAGCCTGAACGACAAGATCAGCTACGTTCAAGTCAGTGGGTTTGGCTGCTGACACCTGGAGGGCGAGTGCGGGTGCTTAGGTTCCGTGCGATGCCGCCCCACTGTGCTCTCGTCGGTGTAGCTCTTGCGACTTTGTTGACCGCCTCGGCGTGCACATCGAAGCGAGGCACCGGCGAGAGCAGTGCCGCGGCATCGGCTACGTTCCGCGTAGGCTCGGCAGGCGGCTTCGCGACATATGAGTCGGTGAATCAGAACAAGGACTTTGTCACGGCGGCGACGGAGGAGCTTACGCGGCGCTGTATGGAGTTCGCGGGCTTTAAATACTGGCCTGTGCCGTCGCTGCCGAAGGAGTTTCGCAATCCGGCGCGCCCGCTGACACTTGTGGATGCCGAGGCCCGTGGGTACCGGGCCTTGGAGGTTCCCCTAGACGCGCCTGGCAGTGCGGAGAGCAACGCCTACCTCGCGTCCTTGACGGCGTCAGAACGAGCTGCGTATCAACTAGCGGTGGGCGGGAATCCAAACCGCGTCACGAAGATGAACACTCCGGTTGGTCAACTTAGTCTCCCGACGGAGGGATGTCTCCATGGTTCGGTGGCGAAGTTGATCACGGATCCCGAGCAGTTCCAGGCATTGTTGTTCACCGTTTCGAACTTGACGCAGCTACATGAGTTTCGTCCGGATGTCGACCCCAATCTTGTGACCGCGACATCCGAGTGGGCACGGTGCATAACGGGGTCCGGATACGACTATAAGACGCCCGGTGCAGCCCAATCGGCGGCTATGGAATTGGACAGTTCGTCTCCAAACCCAGACGGGAGTCTCCCACGGGTCCCCACGCCGAAGGCGCTAGCCATTGCAGTGGCCGACGCCACCTGTCGGAGCAAGACCAGCTGGGACAGTAGCAACGCGGCTGCCGTGCGCAACGCGCTCGCCGTCGTCGTGGACGCCCACCAAGCTGACATACTGGCGTTCAATGAACTGGCCCTGGCTGCAGCGGACAAGGCTCGCACGGTGCTAGCCGGATGAGTTGTCGAATGCTGGCTCGCCCGGCAATGCCGGACATTCGAATTGTAGTCTTGTGAGTCCGTCCCGGCACGGTGGTCGACGGGCTCGGACCATCTTGATGTGCGCGGCACTTCTCGCCGGAGCCGGTGTCTCACTCTTCTTCATTGGGCGCTGGTCGGCACCACTTCAGCAGTCTGAGTCGCGCCCATCCCACCCCGAAAGAGTGGAAGTTACGGTACCGGTGACCCGGCAACCGATCCAGCTTCGCGTCGCACTGACCGGCCAGGTAACGGCGGCGTGGCAGGCGGTCGTCCCAATGGTGGCGGCATCCGACGCGGCACGATCGGTGGTAACACTGCGCCCATTGAGCACTGGCGCCCCCATAACTTTCGGAACACGGATTGTGGAGATCTCGGGTCGACCACTCTTCGCATTCAAGGGTCAGCCGGCTTATAGGGATCTGCATGGCGGGGACAGTGGGCGCGATGTCAGCAGCTTGCAGGGAGGCCTAACTGCACTAGGGTATCGGCCCGACACGGATGGTCGATTCGGGGCTAAGACTCAGGCGGCCCTCGGGATGTTTTATGCGAGTCATGGCTATATCGCGCGAAGAGACGCTCATGGGATCATCGCACCAGTCAACGAATTCGCTTATGTGCCAAACCTTCCGGCAAGACTCGCCGATGCGCCAGGGCAACTCGGTTCGGACCCAACAGCTAAGTCGATACGCGTCGATTCGCTAGATGCGCCTGTAGCGATTGTCGACGTGTCATCGGTCGTCTCAGCGCGCTTGCCCCTCGGTACACCGGTTGTACTTCAATGCGGCCCAGTCTCGGTAACTGGTTCCCTTGATGACGCCGTCACTACGTCCGACTCAGTCAGCGGACCCGGCTCTCCGGCGAATGGGGGAGCGGCGGCCGCGTCATCTGCATTAAGCCGGGCGGTTCAGTCGAGGTCGGCTCTTCCGGGTTCCGCTGTCGGTGCCCAATGCTCTGGCTCAGCGATCTCTACGCTAACTCCTCCTGTCTTGGCAGTGCCTGTATCCGCGGTGTATTCGACTGCGGGTGGTCTTTCGGTACTTCACGTTCGTTCACCCACGGAACTAGCTACGGTGACGATTGACGTAGGGGCTAATGCTGGCGGATTCGTTGAGCTCCGAGATGCGCCGCCGGCGGTAGTTGAGGGGACCTTGGTTGTCGTCGGAAACAGTTCATCATGAACATGAGCAGTGTCGCCGCCGAACTGAGGGGCATCGGTAGGTCAGTCCAAGGTCCGGATGGCGACCGGATAGACATTTTGCGTGGGGTCGACGTGACTGTTCACGTGAGCGAGTTCGTTGCACTCGTTGGGCCTTCAGGCTCGGGCAAGTCCACCCTTCTCAACGTTCTGGGTCTGCTGGATCAACCTACGTTCGGTCGCTACGAACTGGGGGGAACCGATGTGACAGGGGCCTCAGAGCGCGTTCGAACCCGCTTGCGGGCGGCGCACCTGAGCTTCATCTTCCAATCGTTTCACCTCGCCGCCGACAAAACAGTTTCCGAGAACGTGGAATTGGGACTGGCCTGCCAAGGCGTCCGGCAAGCGGATCGGCGTCGGAGAACTGCGGATATGCTCGAAGCTGTGGGAATGTCTCACCGTTCGAGGGCGTACCGCGACGCTGTCGGGGGGCGAGCAACAGCGAACCGCAATTGCGAGGGCGCTTGCACGACAGTCCAGTCTCATCTTGGCGGATGAGCCGACGGGCAACCTAGATTCGGCAAACGCCGACGCGGTGATGAACCTCCTCTCAGGCTCACTTCGCGGGCAGTCGGCCGTCGTCATGGTCACGCACGACCCCGTGATCGCGGCGAAGGCGGACAAAACGGTGCAGCTGGTCGGCGGGCAGGTCGTGGCTGGACAAGATCTTGCCGCGGTTGACTAGTCGTGAATCCGCGGGCCGCCGGCTTGGGACCCTCGACATCATCCGGGAGGCTCTGGGGAGCCTGCGTCGGCGTCCGGGGCGGGCAACGCTGTTCGCTATCGGCGCCGCACTTGGAACTGCCATTCTCGCCGCAAGTCTCACCCTTGCGGCTTCCGCTGCGGGACAGGTACGAGCGCAGTTCGACGAACTGCGCTCGACGCGGCTGTCCGTCACAAATCCGGACGACTCCGGCTGGCTAAGCCCAGAGGCTGTTGCGCGTGTCCGGCAGCTTTCGGGCGTGCAAGCCGTCGGAGTGCAGCAAGTCGCGGCGGATCCCGTGCCGGTCAGTAGAATCGCGGCCGTCTACGCGGATTCGGCGCCCGTGCCTGTAACGGTGACGGCGGCCACCCCCGACAGCCTCGAGGCGGCCGGCGTCATCGTTCGGTCCGGTCGCTCGTTCGACGCCGGCATGGTCGAGCGACGTGATCCTGTGGTTTTGCTCGGCGCCGCCCTTGCCGCGTCACTCGGAAACCCGACCCCGGATGGACGCACGGTCATTTTTCTCGCTGGACAGCCGGTTCTATTGGTGGGCATCGTCGACGCCACTCACGGCGGCGACCCCGGTATCCTGCTGGGGGCATTTGTCCCAAGCGCGTCTAGCTTGGGTTCCAAGTTGCACTGGCTTAGTCCCACCGTCGTGATCAACACCGATATTGGCGACACCGACGCGATCGCGTCCGCAGTGCCGAGCGCGCTTTTTCCGCAGGGGACCAACAGCCTGGTCGTTCGCATACCGGCCGACCCACAAGGTTTGCGCTCGTCGGTCGGCAGCGAGTTGCAGCTTCTACTCAACGTTTTGGGCATTGTGTCGCTCGCAATCGGAGCGGTCGTGATTGGAACCGCCGCAGTGTCCGCCGTCGGTCAACGTCGCGCTGACATCGCCCTCCGTCGAGCGCTGGGCACCAGCAGGGCAGCGATCTACGCACAAATCATGCTTGAGACGACAATTACCGGCGGGGCAGGCGGATTGGTCGGCGCTGTACTTGGACAATTGGCCTCGGTGGTCATCGCCGACGTTAACAGCTGGCCTTTAGTTACCAGCCTGGTCTTACTGCCAGTGGGAGCTGGCTTGGGCCTGGTCGTCGGCTCGCTCGCGGGCCTATACCCGGCCGCAGCCGCGGCGTTGGCACAACCTGCGGATGCATTAAGAGCGTGACCATGGGCAGGCCCACGGCACGTCGAGAAACGATCGCCACCGACTCGGATGGTCAATGGGGGCTCAACATCCGTGCCAAACTATCCACACGTCAGACGGCTGTCCTACGGTTGGTGGCCGACGGATGCCCGACCGGTGTGAGTGGGGTCCAGCAGAGTGGTGTACGAGGACCTGAGTGAGCGCGTGCCTGCGGCGTAGGCGCGGCCACCGGGTGGATCCTTCGAGTGACCTGTGACAACCCACTCGAAGAACAGGACACCAACGATGACCGCCGCGCCCAGTACTGACCCTGTGGCCCTGTCAGTCTGATGTGGCCCCAGGGCGCCGGCTTGGATTTCAGCGAACGACGCAACACCGAGCGTGTGGAGGGTCGTCGTGGAAGAGGTCGGTAGAAGCGGGAAGACAGCGGAGCACAGAAGTTCGCGTTGATCTAGCGGTCACACCTACTGTGCCGGCTCAGAATTTTCGAGCCCGTCGGCCAACGACATCAACAGGGGGGAGCCTCGGGGCTCCCGCCCTGTTGCGTTGCGCGCGCGGCGTCATGGGCGCGTGCACCGTGCTGGCTCCACCCGCTGCCCATCGGCGGCCCGGCGGCCGGGCATGCTCGTCGGGTAGCTGTGCGGTCGAACACATCGACCGGGCCGGAAGGGACCGTCGCTCGTGACCTACGTGATCATCATCGCCCTCGTCGTGCTGTTGCTCGGGGGAGCGGGTTTCGTCGGCACGCGCACGCGCAGGCGCCGCCTGTCGCCGCGTATCGGCGGGCCCCGGCTCTCCACGCCCGCCGATGTCGACGCCCCGCTGCTCGAGACGACGACATCGGCCGATGTGGCCCCGGCTGCCGAAGACCGCGACACGTCCCCGACATCGCTCGTCGACCTGCCAGAGCCGTCCGCCGGCCGGATGATGCGCCTGCGCTCCCGACTGTCCCGTTCGGAGCACTCTCTCGGCCGCGGCCTGCTCGCGCTCCTGTCCCGCGACGTTCTCGACGACGGCGTCTGGGACGAGGTCGAAGAGACCCTCATCACCGCGGACGTGGGCGTCAGGCCGACCCAGGAGATCGTGGCGTCACTCCGGACGAAGGTGCGGGTCCTCGGCACGCGCTCGCCCGCGGAGCTGCGGGCCCTCCTGCGCGACGAGCTCGTCGCCGCGATCGGCGCCGACACGGACCGATCATTGCGTACGGCGGCCCACGACGGCCGGCCCGCGATCGTCCTGGTCGTCGGGGTCAACGGCACCGGAAAGACGACCACGTGCGGCAAGCTCGCGCGGCTGCTCGTCGCCGACGGCAGGCGTGTCCTGCTCGGGGCGGCCGACACCTTCCGGGCGGCCGCGGCGGACCAGCTCGCGACGTGGGGTGCCCGTGTCGGGGCCGATGTCGTCCGGGGGCCGGAGGGCGGCGACCCGGCGTCGGTCGCGTTCGACTCCGCCAAGCGTGGCATCGAGGCGGGCGTCGACACGGTCGTCATCGACACCGCCGGCCGGCTGCACACCAAGTCGGGCCTGATGGACGAGCTGGCCAAGGTCAAGCGGGTCGTCGAGAAGCAGGCGACGATCGACGAGGTGCTCCTCGTCCTCGACGCGACGACCGGCCAGAACGGTGTGGCGCAGGCGCGCGTGTTCACGGAAGCCGTCGACGTGACCGGCATCGTGCTGACCAAGCTCGACGGCACGGCGAAGGGCGGCATCGTGATCTCGGTGCAGCGTGAGCTCGGCGTCCCCGTCAAACTGATCGGCCTGGGCGAAGGACCGGACGACCTGGCCCCCTTCGACCCGCGGGCCTTCGCCGACGCGCTCCTCGGCGACGCCTGACCTGCGGACGCCTGACTGTCAACGATCGCGCGTGTCCCCCCGGACGGCGCTTTCTGGCCGCGTCCTGCGAGGCATCCGAAACGTGCGCGTAACGCAATGCGCGGGGTTATTCACCCGCCGGAAACAAACCGCGTGACCCCCCGAAATCCGCAAGCTCGACAGTCACTCCAAGACACAGCGAGACAAGGACGTCCGGTGTCGTCAACCGTTTCGTTTCGCATCCGGGAGTGACATGTACCTACCCTTTGAAGACGCCGTGCCGAAGATCGACACCGGCAACACGACGTGGATGATGGTCTCCGCAGCCTTGGTGCTGCTCATGACCCCGGGCCTCGCCTTCTTCTACGGCGGCATGGTTCGCAGCAAGAACGTCCTGGCAATGCTCATGCACAACATCGTCTGCATGGGTGTGCTGAGCATTCTCTGGGTCTTCGGCGCCTTCAGCCTCGCCTTCAACACGGCCGGCGAACCGGACGGCCTCACCAAGTACATCGGCAAGTTCGACCTCAACCTGCTCTCGGGTAACGCGACCGGCGGCGCCGTCCTGCAGTCGACGCTCTACCCGACCATCGTGTTCGCGGCCTTCCAGCTGACGTTCGCGATGATCACCCCCGCCCTCATCTCCGGCGCCATCGCCGAGCGCGTGCGCTTCGCGCCCTTCGTCGCGTTCGTCGCCATCTGGGCCGTCATCGTCTACGCGCCCATCGCCCACTGGGTCTGGGGCGGCGGCTGGCTGGCCCGGTTCGGTGCCGTCTTCGACGACAAGGGCAACTTCCTGCAGTACGGCATCGAAGACTTCGCCGGCGGCACCGTCGTCCACATCAACGCCGGCATCGCGGCGCTCGCACTCATCCTGATCGTCGGCAAGCGCATCGGCTGGCGCAAGGACCCGATGCGCCCGCACAACATCCCGTTCGTGATGCTCGGGGCCGGCCTCCTGTGGTTCGGCTGGCTCGGGTTCAACGCGGGCTCCGAGCTCGGCGCCGACACCACCGCCGGCTTCGCGCTCTTCAACTCGATGGTGGCTCCCGGAGCGGCAATGCTCGCCTGGCTGGCCGTCGAGAAGATTCGCGACGGCCACGCCACGACACTCGGTGCTGCCTCCGGCATCGTCGCGGGCCTCGTCGCCATCACCCCGGCGTGCGGCTACGTCGACCCGAAGGGCGCCATCTGGATCGGCCTCATCGCCGGCGCAGTCTGCGCCCTGGCTGTGGGCATCAAGTTCCGGTTCGGGTTTGACGACGCGCTCGACGTCATCGCCGTCCACCTGATCGGCGGCATCGTCGGTGCCCTCTCCATCGGCTTCTTCGGAAACGCCGAGATCAACTCCTTCGGCCGCAACGGCCTCTTCTACGGCGGCGGTCTCGGCCAGCTCGGCCGCCAGGCCGTCGGTGTCACGGCCACGATCGTGTACGGGTTCGTCATGAGCATGATCATCGGCCTGGCCGTCAACGCCGTTTCGAAGTTGCGCGCCACGAGTGACTCCGAGCTCGAAGGCTTGGACACGACGATCCACGGCGAGTCGGCGTACGAGACGTCGGGTCTCGGGGCCAGCCGCAGTCACTCCACCGCCGACTCCGGCAGTGGCGCAACCGCACTCAGCAAGACAGGAGCCGACGCATGAAGCTCGTCACCGCCGTCCTCAAGCCCTTCAAGCTCGACGAGGTGAAAGAAGCGCTCCAGACGTTCGGGGTGCATGGCATGACCGTCACGGAGGTCTCCGGTTACGGCCGCCAGCGCGGTCACACCGAGGTCTACCGCGGCGCCGAATACGACGTCGACTTCGTCCCGAAGATCCGTCTCGAGCTCGTCATCCCGGACGACGAGGTCGCCGACATCGTCGGAGTCATCGTGAAGACGGCCCACACCGGCAAGATCGGCGACGGCAAGGTCTGGGTGACCTCCGTCGAGGACGTCGTCCGGGTGCGCACCGGGGAGCGCGGCTCCGACGCCTTGTAAGAGGCTGTCGGAGCGGGTCGTCCGCTCATACCGGGCAGCACCTGTTACCGAGCACCACCTGCTGCGGCATGTCGCTCCAGACACGGAGTCGGCGTGCCGCAGCACGTGTTTGCCACGCACGCCGGTGACGGCTGTTTTCGTTCTGTGCCACGTACGCTGTCGAATGATTCATCAGGCCGCCTCACGCCGTTGCGCGTGACGCCGGAGCAGGAGGTCGAAGGCTTGGACACCGCGCTGCACACCGGGACGGCGCCCGACATCGGATCGACGCGAGCCTGCGGCGGGGGTGGTGCATGAAGCTCGTGACCGCCATCGTCAAGCCGCATGCCCTCGAGGAGATCAAGACCGCGCTCGACGCGACCGGCATCAAGGGGATGACCGTCAGCGAAGTCTCCGGCTACGGCCGTCAGCGCGGCCATACCGAGGTCTACCGCGGTGCGGAATACGTCGTGGATTTCGTTCCGAAGGTGCGTATCGACATGGTCGTCGACGACGAGGACACGGCGGCCCTCGTCGACACCATCGTCAACGCGGCCCGCAGCGGCACGATCGGTGACGGCAAGGTCTGGGTCACCACCATCGACGAACTCATCCGCATCCGCACGGGCGAGCGTGGCCCTGACGCCGTCTGAGTTCGCTGCCGCTCGCGGCCGGCTGCTCGCCCACGCCCCCCCGGGGGCGGAGCTGCGCGCCAGTTTGACGGCTCTGGCCGACGCGTGGCTCGAGGAGCTCCTGGGGCGGACCGCCGGTGTCGCCCTGGTCGCGGTCGGCGCGTACGGTCGACGCGACCCGGCCCCCGGCAGCGACCTCGACCTCGTGCTGGTCCACGAGGGCGGCTCGGACGTCGCGGACCTGGCGGAGAAGCTGTGGTATCCGATCTGGGACACGGGGGTGAAGCTCGACCACTCGGTGCGCACGGTCGACGAGGCCATCACGGTCGCGGGCACCGACCTGAAAGCGGCGCTGGGTCTGCTCGACGCACGCCACGTGGCGGGAGATCCCGCGCTGACGCAAGCTGTGCGCACGCGCGCTCATGAGTCGTGGCGCGCACAGGCGCCCAAACGCCTCCCCGACGTGATCGCGGCGACAGCGGCGCGCGAGGAACGCTTCGGTGAGCTCGCCTACCTCCTCGAGGGGGACCTGAAGGAGGCCCGCGGCGGTCTGCGTGACGTGCACGCGATCCGCGCGGCGGCCGCGGCGTGGGTGGCGGATGCGCCGAGCGAACGGGTGCAGGAGGCGCACGCGGTGCTGCTCGACATCCGCGGCGAACTGCACCGGGCGGTGCGCCGCCCCACCGATCGCCTGATGTTGCAGGACCAGGACCTCGTCGCCGCCCGCTGCGGATACGGCGACGCTGATGAGCTGCTGGCAGCCGTCGCGTCGGCCGCCCGCACGATCGCCTACAGCTGGACGTTGACCGCACGCCAGGTGACGCGCTGGGTCGGGTCACGCAAGCGGTTCCGCGGGCGCCCCGCCCCCCGGCGACCGCTCGCGTCGGGCGTCGTCGAACAGGACGGCGAGGTCCACCTGGCGCAGGATGCCGATCCGCGCACCGATCCGCTTCTCCTCCTGCGGGCCGCCGCCGCCGCGGCGCAGGGCGAGCTGCCGCTGTCGCCCAACACGGTCGAGAGGCTGACGCTGTCGGCCCCGCTCCCGGAGCCCTGGCCCGGGGCGGCCCTCGACTCGTTCGTCGGCATGCTGGGCGCCGGCCGCGGCCTCGTCGATGTCGTGGAATCCCTCGACCAGGCGGGTCTCATGACGCGCCTGCTGCCGGAGTGGGAGCACGTGCGCAGCCTGCCTCAGCGCAACGCGCTGCACCGGTTCACCGTCGACCGGCACCTCGTGGAGACCACGGTGCACGCCGCGGAAGTGGCTCGCCGCGTCGACCGGCCGGACCTGCTGCTCGTGGCGGCGTTCCTGCACGACATCGGCAAGGGCTACGAGCGGGACCACTCCGTCGTCGGCGCGCAGATGATGGAGGTGATCGCGCCGCGGATGGGTTTCGGGCCGGCCGATGCGGCGACATTGCGCACGCTCGTTCTCGAGCACCTGCTGCTGCCCATCGTCGCGACGCGGCGCGACCTCGACGACCCCTTGACGATCAGCCGCGTCGCCGCCCGCGTCAGCGACCGGGAGACGGTCGAACTGCTCCGGGCGCTGTCCGTCGCCGACGGGACCGCGACGGGAGCTGCGGCCTGGAACGAGTGGAAGGCCGGCATGGTCGGCGACCTCGCGCGCCGCGTGTCGGCGGTCCTCTCCGGCAGCCCCGTCCCGCCGCCGGAGCCGGTCGAGCCGCACCTGCTGGCCCTGGCCAGGAAGGGCGAGTTCGCGCTCGACGTGCAGCCGGGGGTCGGCGGTTTCCGTGTCACCGCGATCGCGCCCGACCGTCCGGGTCTGCTGGCGACGTACGCCGGAGCTCTGGCAATCCACCGTCTCGACGTGCGCGGGGCGAGCGCCACGAGCCTCGAGGCCATGGCGGTGACGACGTTCGTCGTGGCGACCAGATACGGCGACCCACCGAGCTGGGCGGCCCTTCGCGACACGATCCGCAGCGGCCTCGAGGACGGCGCGGCGTTGGAGCGCCGCCTCGCCGAGCAGGAGCGGACGTACGCCACGTCGGTCATCCCCTCCGCTCCGCCCTGGGTCAGCGTGCGCAACGACCTGTCCGCCGCTGCCACTGTGCTCGAGGTGCGGGCGCACGACTCCGTGGGTCTGCTCTACCGGCTGGCGAGCACCGTTGCCGGGCTCGGTCTCGACGTCCGTTCGGCGAAGGTCGCCAGCCTCGGCTCGGAGGTCGTCGACGCTTTCTACGTGGTGGACTCGTCCGGGACCCCCGTGCGGGACCGTGACCGGCTCCGCACCGTCGAGGGCGCACTGCTCGCGGCGGTCACCTGAGGGCGCCGGCCGGACGCGCTGAGCGGGCGAGCCCCGCCGCAGTCAGCTGCCGTGCCGCCCGCCGGACAACAGCCGCAGCACCGTCGGTCCGACGCTCCACCCGACGGTCGCGAGCACCCCGAAGGCGAGCAGCCCACCGACCGTCTGGCTCGACGTGTGCGCAATCGCCAGCACGATCGCCAGCGTGACCGTGCCGGCGTAGATGAGCAGTGCGGTGGCCGCGCGCGACTCGGAGTTCATGGGAGCCACGCTAGCGGCGACTGGCGGCCTCGTCAGCGCTCGGTAGTCTGGACACGCCCCGAAGACTTCCCCGGCGAACGGACCACGCGTGTTCGACACCCTTTCCGACCGCCTCTCGTCGATCTTCACGTCGCTGCGCGGCAAAGGTCGGCTGACCGAGGAGGACATCAACTCGACGCTGCGGGAGATCCGCATCGCGCTGCTCGAGGCCGATGTCGCGCTGGTCGCGGTCAAGTCGTTCACCGCAAAGGTCCGCGAGCGCGCGCTCGGCGCGGACATCCACCAGGCGCTCAACCCGGCCCAGCAGGTCATCAAGATCGTCAACGACGAGCTGGTCGCCATCCTCGGTGGCGAGACGCGTCAACTGACTTTCGCAAAGACGCCACCGACCGTCATCATGCTGGCGGGTCTGCAGGGCACCGGTAAGACGACGCTCGCCGGCAAGCTGGGGCTCTGGCTCAAGAACAACGGTCACGCGCCGCTGCTCGTCGCGGCCGACCTCCAGCGTCCCAATGCCGTGCAGCAACTTCAGGTCGTCGGCGGACAGGCCGGCGTCGATGTCTTCGCACCGGAGCCCGGCAACGGCGTCGGCGACCCGGTTTCCGTTGCCAGACAGTCGATCGAGCACGCGCGGCGCATCGGCCACGATGTCGTCGTCGTCGACACGGCCGGACGTCTCGGCATCGACCAGGACATGATGCGCCAGGCCGCGTCGATCCGCGACGCCGTCCAGCCGGACGAGATCCTGTTCGTCGTCGACGCGATGATCGGCCAGGACGCGGTCAACACGGCCCAGGCCTTCGCTGACGGTGTCGGGTTCACCGGCGTCGTGCTGACCAAGCTCGACGGTGACGCGCGGGGTGGTGCGGCGCTCAGCGTCGTCGAGGTCACCGGGCAGCAGATCCTGTTTGCGTCCTCCGGTGAAAAGCTGGCCGACTTCGACGTCTTCCACCCCGATCGCATGGTCTCGCGCATCCTCGGCATGGGCGACATGATGACGCTCATCGAGCAGGCCCAGCGCTCGTTCGACGCGGGCCAGGCCGAGGAGATGGCCGACAAGTTCGCGGCGGGGGAGGACTTCACCCTCGAGGATTTCCTCCAGCAGATGCAGACGTTGCGCAAGATGGGTCCGCTCGCCAACATCCTCGGCATGCTCCCCGGTGCGTCGCAGATGAAGGAGCAGATCGACAACATCGACGAGCGCGACCTGGACCGTGTCGCCGCGATCATTCACTCGATGACCCCGCAGGAACGCCGCGAGCCCAAGATTCTCAACGCTTCCCGGCGGGCCCGCATCGCCCGCGGAGCCGGTGTCACGGTCACCGACGTCAACGGCATGGTCGACCGCTTCTTCGCCGCACAGAAGATGATGAAGCAGATGGCCGGCGGGATGGGGCTGCCCGGCGCCATGATGCGCCGTTCCGCTGCGAAGAACGCGAAGGCCAAGAAGAAGAAGGGGGGCGCGCGAGTGTCCGGGCGTCCCGGCGCGACCTTGCCTGCAAAGACTTCTGGTACGTCGACCCCGCCCGCTCTTCCGGGCGGCGCGTTCCCCGGACCGGGCGGGGACTCCGCGTTCGGTCCCGGGTCTCTGCCCAAGGGCCTGGAAGGCTTCGACCTGTCGAAGCTGAAGCTCCCGCCGCAGAAGTGACCGGCGACGCGGCGGGTGACGCATTCCGCGAGCACCCGAGCATGCACGGCCTCGACGCGTTCTACGCCACACACTCGTCCGCCGAGTGTGCCGACACGGGCCGCGACCTCCTGTCCTCGGCTGACCACAGCGCCCGCGCCGTGGGCATGCACCTGTTGAGTCGGGCGGCGCGTGGCGAGCCGCCGTTGCACAGGGCGCTCGCCGATGCAGCCGTCATCGCCGCGCGCGACCCGAGCGATGATGTTCGCGCCGCCGCCGCGCACGCCGCGGGTGAGCTGCCGACGACCCGGTCGATCGATCTCCTCATCGGCCTCGTTCGCGACCGAAGTCCCGAGGTGCGACGCGCGGTCGCCGGCTCGCTGGCCCTGGCGGACGACGCGGAGCCGCCCAACCCACGCGTCGTCGGCGCCCTCCTGCTTCTCCTGGCGGACGCCGCCGCCGTCGTGCGCGACATGGCCGCCTTCGCGCTCGGCACGCAGTTGTGTGTGGCCGACAGTGCCGCCATCCGGGCAGCGTTGCACCGCCTGATCGACGAGCCGGACACCGACGATGCCTACCCGGCCGCCGAAGCGGCGATGGGATTGGCTCTGCGTGGGGACCATTCCGTCGCCCGCGCCATCGCCGAGCGACTGCGCAGCGGCGGCGCGGGCCAGCTGTGGCTCGACGCGGCGGCGGCACTCGCGGCGCCCGACCTGTTGCCCGTGCTCTGCGCGTTGCGCGAGCCCGGGGACGACGAGTCGGACCCATGGGTCCAGGCCCTGCACACGGCGATCGCCGCCTGCGAATCCGGCACGCCGCCGGCGGCGGAAACCGTCGTCCGCCCTTGAGCTCGTGACCGTTCCCGCGGCGGCGTTTCGCCCCGCGCGTCGTTTTGCCGCGCCCGCGCGGGGGAGGCGACAAGGCACACGTCTCGTCGAGGGAGCACGTCATGGTGCACGCGCAGGTCGTCGTCGTTACGGGAGCCAGTGGTGGCGTCGGCCGTGCGATCACCAAGGCGTTCGCCGGGCGGGGCGCGACGGTGGCGCTGCTGGCCCGCGGCGAAGAAGGCCTCGACGGGGCCGCCGACGACGTCCGCGCCGCCGGGGGCACGCCGATCGTGATCCCGTGCGACACGGCCGACTACAGCCAGGTCGAGCAGGCCGGCAAGCAGGTCGTCGCTGAGGCCGGTCACATCGACATCTGGGTAAACGACGCCTTCACGTCGGTGTTCGCCCCGTTCAGCGACATCACGCCCGACGAGTTCAAGCGCGTCACGGAGGTCAGCTACCTCGGCTGCGTCTACGGCACCAAGGTCGCCCTGCAGCACATGCAACCGCGTGACAGCGGCGTCATCATCCAGATCGGCTCGGCGCTCGCCTACCGCGGGATCCCTTTGCAGACTGCGTATTGCGGCGCCAAGCATGCCATCCAAGGGTTTCACGAAGCGCTCCGCTGCGAGCTGCTGCACGACAAGAGCAATGTGCACGTCACGATGGTGCAGCTCCCTGCGGTCAACACGCCGCAGTTCGATTGGGTGCTCAACAAGCTGCCCAACAGGGCGCAGCCGGTCCCGCCCATCTACGAGCCCGAGGTCATCGCGGGCGCAGTCCTGTATGCCGCGGACCACCCCCGCCGGCGCGAATACTGGGTTGGCGGCACGACGGCCGCGACCCTCGCCGCCAACGCTCTCATCCCCGGTGTCCTCGACCGCTATCTGGCCAGGACCGGCTACAAGAGCCAGCAACGCAAGGACGAGCCCAACCCGGCCCACGCGGCCGAGAACCTGTGGGACCCGGCGGACGGCGAGGCCGGCCACGACTTCGGCGCCCGGGGCGAGTTCACCAGCGAAGCCAAGGACCGCAGCGCCCAGGTGTGGCTGTCCCAGCACCACGGCCTACTGGCGTCGCTCATCGCGGCCGCCGCCGCGTCGGTGGGGGTCGCGGTGGGGAGACGGCGATGACGGTGCCGGGTCTCCTCCGGGTCGGGCCGGTGGCGTCGGGACCTTGTGAGCAGCCGGCCGGACGTGCGGTGTCGGCGCCGGCCACACAGCCCCTGCTGCGTGCCTTCTGGGGCGGCGCGCTGCTCATCGCCCCCCGGTCGGCGCTGGGCCTGTTGGGTGCCGGCAGCGTGCCGCGGGCCGGCCTGGTCGTCGCGCGCCTGCTCGGCGGGCGGCACCTCCTTCAGGCGGTCCTCACGTGGACCCAGCCGGTGCACCCGGTGCTCGTGGCGGGCGGCGTCACCGATGTGCTGCACGCCGCGAGCGATGTGCTCCTGGCCGTCCTCAGGCCGCAGTGGCGGCGGGCGGCCCTGTCCGACGCCGCGTTGGCGTCGGCCTTTGCCGTGAGTTCGTGGAGTCGGGCACACCGCCAGGTGTGAACCGGCCGGTCTGCATGAACCGGCCGGTCTGCATGAACCGGCCCGTCGACTGCGCCACCGGCATCGACGAGCAGCCGGTTCTGATCCGATTCGCGCAGCCGATTCGGCGTCGCGGTGCCGCCTCTGGCACAATGACGCAGCGAGAGCCGACCGCGACGGGCCCTCTACCCCCCGCGGGCGTGTCCCGGGCCACCTACAGGCTGCACCCCCACGCAGACTGAGGGCAGGCCCACCTCCGAACGCAAGAGAGAATTGAGCTTCGTGGCAACCAAGATCCGCCTCATGCGCCTGGGCAAGATCCGCGCGCCGTACTACCGCATCGTCGTCGCCGACTCGCGCACAAAGCGCGAAGGCCGAGTCATCGAGACGATCGGCAAGTACCACCCCAAGGAAGACCCCTCCGTCATCGAGGTCGACGGCGAGCGCGCGCAATACTGGCTGAGCGTCGGCGCGCAGCCGACCGAGCCCGTCGCGGCCCTTCTCCGCAAAACGGGTGACTGGCAGAAGTTCAAGGGCGAGCCCGCGCCGCCGCCCCTGCTGACCGCTGCACCCAAAGAAGACCGCAAGATGATCTTCGAGGCCGCTGCGAAGCAGTCGATCGCCGACGCCGAGGCAGAAGCCAAGCCCAAGAAGGCTGCCGCGGCCAAGCCGAAGAAGGCCGACGCGGCTGTCGACTCGCCCCTGGCCGACTCGCCCCTCGCCGACTCGCCCCTCGCCGGTGCGCCCGAGGCGGCCATCACCGACGCGGCTGCGACCGCGACCCTCGCCGCCGCCGCGACCGCCTCGACCGACGCGCCGGCATCGGCCGCTTCGACGGACGCGACGCCGGTGACCGAACCGACCATCGACGCACCCGTCGCCGCCGCGCCTGAGGCCGAGGTCACCGAGCCGGCTGCGACCGAGGCGCTGGCCACGGCCGCGGAGGGCGCTACGACCGAGGCCGCCGCCGAGTGATTGCCGACGCCGTCGAGCACCTGGTCCGGGGCATCGTCGATAACCCGGACGATGTGAACGTGACGACACGCGCGCCGCGTCGTGAACGCAACGACCGTAACGACCGCAGCGGTCGCGGCGCCGGCGGCGCCACCGCCGGCGCGTCCGTCGTCGAGGTACGCGTGCACCCCGACGACCTCGGCAAGGTCATCGGCCGCAACGGTCGCACGGCGAAGGCGCTGCGCACCGTCGTGGCTGCTATCGGCGGCCGAGGTGTCCGCGTCGATCTCGTCGAGACCGACGGTCGTCGCTGACGATCGGGCCGCGATGGAGTTGGTCGTCGGCCGCATCGCGCGCGCGCACGGGCTCAAGGGTGAAGTGGCCCTGGAGATCCGGACGGACGTTCCCGAGGTCAGGTTCGCGCCGGGCGCCACCGTGCGCACGCAGACCGGCAACCGCATCCTGACCGTGCTGGGGAGCCGCCCGCATTCCGGGCGGCTCCTCGTCACGTTCGCCGAGATCGACGACCGGACGACCGCCGACGTGCTGCGCGGCATGGTCCTCGTCGTCGACGAGAAAAACTCGCCACCGCTGGACGACCCGGACGAGTTCTACGACCACCAGCTGGTCGGTCTGCGCGTCGAGCACGTCGACGGCACCGTCATCGGCACGCTCGCCGAGGTGCTGCACCTGCCCGGCGGCGAGACGTTCGCCGTCACCAGCCCCGGCGGCGCGGAGATCCTCATCCCGTTCGTGAGCGCGATCGTCCCCACGGTGGACGTGGCGAGCGGCCGCATTCTCGTCGACCCGCCGGACGGGCTTCTCGAGCTGGGCGAGCCGGACCCGCCGACGGCGCCGGACCGGCGGACAGCGGGCAAGCCGACGGCTCCGGACCGGCGGACAGCGGGCAAGCCGACGGCTCCGGACCGGCGGACACCGGGCAAGCCGGCGGCGCCGGACCGGCCGACGACACCGGGCAAGCTCGGGTCGCCCGCGGGGCAGCCGGCCGACGAACCTCCCGCGCCGGTCTGAGCCATGCGCATCGACGTCGTCACGATCTTTCCCGACTACGTGTCCGGGCCGCTTGGGTTGTCCTTGATCGGCAAGGCGTGCGACCGCGGGCTCCTCGACGTCCGGGTGCACGACCTTCGCTCTTGGGCCGACGACGTCCACCACACCGTCGACGACGCTCCCTACGGGGGCGGCCCTGGCATGGTCATGAAGGCCGAGCCCTGGGGCGCCGCGCTCGACGCGATTGTCGCGGACGAGCCCCAGCCGCCGCTGCTCGTCGTACCGACTCCTTCTGGTCGTCCGTTCACCCAACGCCTCGCGGCGCAGTTCGCGACGGAAGCGTGGCTGGCCTTCGCGTGCGGACGCTACGAGGGGATCGACTCGCGCGTCCTCGCAGACGCCCGCACGCGGATGCCGGTAGAGGAGGTCTCGCTCGGCGACTACGTGCTGGCCGGGGGAGAGGTGGCCACCCTGGTGGTCGTCGAGGCCGTGACGCGGCTCCTGCCCGGCGTGCTGGGCAACGAGGTGAGCGTCGTCGACGACTCGTTCGCCGAGGGGTCCATGGCCTCGCTGCTCGAAGGCCCGGTCTACACGCGCCCGCCGTCGTGGCGCGGGCTCGACGTGCCCGCAGTGTTGTCGTCGGGGGATCACGGCACGATCGGAAGGTGGCGCACCGAACAAGCCCTTCGTCGTACGGCGGAAAGGCGCCCCGAGCTGCTCGCCCGGATCGACCCGGCGTCGCTCGAGAAGAAATTGCGGCCGGTCCTCGCGGAGTTGCTCGAGGCGCAATCCGACGGGCGGTTTCCCGTCCCGGGCGTCGATGTGGCAGAGTAAAGGGCTGTCGCCTGACCCCAGCCGCGAGCTGTCATGCCCGCGTGCCGTCGTATCGAGGATTTGATCATGCACACGCTCGACGCGCTCGACGCAGCCCAGCTGCGGACCGACGTCCCCCTGTTCCGCTCCGGCGACACGTTGAAGGTCCACGTGCGAGTCCGCGAGGGCAACCGCGAGCGTGTCCAGGTCTTCCAGGGTGTGGCGATCCGTCGCTCGGGCGGCGGCATCCGCGAGACCTTCACGGTCCGCAAGGTCAGCTTCGGTGTCGGGGTCGAGCGCACCTTCCCGGTGCACAGCCCGATCCTCGAGAAGATCGAGGTCGTCATCCGCGGTGACGTGCGGCGCGCCAAGCTCTACTACCTGCGTGACTTACGCGGCAAGAAGGCCAAGATCAAGGAACTGCGCGAATCGGTCCCGAGCTGACGCTCGGGTTTGCTGTGCGTCGGTGACGGGGCGCTGATGGGCGGCTGGCCGCGCGGGTCCACTGTCCGGCGTGATGCCGGCCTGTGGGGATACGAGCGCGCCCTGGCCCGGCACGGTCTGCTGCCGATCGCCGGCGCCGACGAGGCCGGACGCGGTGCCTGCGCCGGTCCATTGGTGGCGGCCGCCGTCGTCCTCCCGGACGGCAAGCGGGGACAGGTGCCCGGTCTCGCGGACTCGAAGCTGCTGACGGTCGCCGCGCGCGAGCGGGCGTACGCGGAGATCGTCGACCGCGCCGTCACTTGGCATGCCGTCGTCATTTCGACGGCGGACGTAGACCGCCTCGGGCTGCACGTCGCGAACGTGCTCGCCCTGCGCTCGGCGGTCACGCATCTGGCCGTGGACCCGGCCTATGTGCTCCTCGACGGCTTTCCCGTGCCCGGCCTGTGCGCGCCGTCGCTGGCCGTGTGGAAGGGCGACCGCGTGGCCGCCTGCGTCGCCGCCGCGTCGGTCATCGCCAAGGTGACCCGGGACCGCCTGATGGTCGAGCTGCACGAGCGCTTTCCGGCGTACGACTTCGCGACGCACAAGGGCTACATCACGCCTGAGCACTCGGCCGCACTTGAGCGGCACGGCCCGTGCATCGAGCACCGCCATCGGTTCGTCAATGTGCGGCGCGCATCGGCCGACCACGTAGGGAACAATGGGCCCATGGCCGAGGAGATCGCATGAGTGCCGAGGACCTCGAGAAGTACGAAGCCGAGGCCGAGCTCCAGCTCTACCGGGAGTATCGGGACGTCGTCGGGCTCTTTGCGTACGTGGTCGAGACGGAGCGGCGCTTCTACCTCGCCAACTCGGTCGAGGTGCACGTGCGCAACCCGGGCAACGACTCCTACTTCGAGGTCGTCATGAGTGATGCGTGGGTCTGGGACATGTACCGGCCGGCGCGCTTCGTGAAGAACGTGCGCGTCATGACCTACAAGGATGTCAACGTCGAAGAACTGGCGAAGAGCGACTTGGATCTCTCGTCGGGTCGACCGGCGTTCCCTGGGTAGGAGTGCCGGCAGTTGACCTGATGGAGGCGGCCATGACCACGCCCTTTGACTCTGCCACCGACGGCTCTGCCACCGACGGCTCTGCCACCGACGGCTCCACGGCCGGCGGCTCCACGACCGACCGACTGAGCCCCGAGCAGCAGCGTCTCGCGGACCACCGCGACCTGTCCCCGCAGGAGCGTCAGACGGCGCAGGACTACGTCGGCAGTGGCAATGACGCGCAGTCGTCCGCGCCCCGTTCCGCGGGGGAGTCCGCCGACGATGGCAGGGACATCGGGGATCGGACGGAGCCGGGCGATGGGGGCCGACGCATCAGCGCCCACCGCCCGGCCGCGGGGGTCCCCGAGGGCGCCGACCCAGCGCAACGGCCCATGGAGGGCACGAGCGAGGAGTTTCCCGTCGCCGAAGGCGTGCGCACCGAGGTCCACCTCGACGAGCCGGTCCGCCGGCACGGAGAGCGCGATGCGGGGTTGTCCTTTGCGGGGTTGCCCGCTGCGCGGTCGTCCGATGCGCCCTTGACGGATGCCACGAACGAGTTGACGGAGACGGGCAACCCTTACCCCGCGTCGACCTGGGGTGGGCCGGTCACCGAGGTCCACCGCGCGGCCGCGCCGGATGGGGAAGTTTCCCCCGAGTAACTGCGCCATGAGAACGTCACTCGCGACCTGGCGGTGAGCCGTTATGTGCCCCCCCGTCGGCGTGATCGGGATACTTCGTCCGTGACTGCCCATGCACCGCCTCGACTGCTGCTGCCTCGTGCCCTGGCGCCCGGGGACCTCGTCGTCATCGCGGCGCTGTCCGGGCCGCTCGATGTCAGACACCGGCCCGACCTCGAACGTGCGGTCCGCGTTCTGGAGGGGATGGGATTCCGCGTGCGGCTCGCGCCCCTGCTCGAAGCGGGGCAGCACCACTGGTGGAGCGCGGCGCGCCCGGCGGAGATCGCCGCGGAGCTCAACCGACTTCTGCTTGATCCTGAGGTGCGCGCCATCGTCGCGCATGACGGCGGCCAGACGGTGCTCGGCTACCTCGACCTGATCGACATCGAGGCGATCGCTGCCGACCCCAAGCCGATCCTCGGTTACAGCGACATCTCACTGCTGCACCTGGTGCTCTATGCGCGCACGGGTCTGGTCGGCTTCCACGCGGACCTGGCCACGCCCGGTCTTGGCGGCGCGTGGCACGCGGCGCCCGCGGCCCGCAGCGCGGAACTCGAGAAGCTCTACGTAACGCTGCTGACCAGCCCGGAGCCGATCGGTGCGCTGCCTACCAGCCCGGCGTGGGAGTGCTGGCGTCCTGGTCGAGCCGAAGGTCGCCTGATCGGCGGGGTCATCAATCGCATCGTGCTGGCGCAGGCGACGCCGTACGCGCTGCCGCTCGAGCTTTTCGACGGTGCGGTGCTGTTCTGGGAGGAGATGGGCGGACTGGCGTCGTACGTGTGGAGCTATCTGCACGTGCTGCGACACTGCGGCATCCTTGATCGGATCTCCGGCATGGTCGTCGGCGTCCCGCACGCGATCGACGGACTCGACGGCCCCGACCCGTCTCCGACCCTGCGCGAGATAGTCCTCGACGTCCTCGGTGACCGTGACATCCCGGTTCTGGGCAACGTCGAGTTCGGGCATGCCGGCGCCAATCTGCCGATGCCGGTCGGCATACGCGTCGCCCTCGATGCCGGGCAGCGGACGTTGTCGTTGCTCGAACCGGCGGTGCGGGCCGCTCCCGACGAGGGAGCCGCGGTGTGCTGACGACCTCTGCGGCGAAGGGACGTCGAGGGACGCCGCGAAGACGGACGTCGAGCGAACCCACCTGCCGCGAAGGGATCAGCGAGCGACACCGCGACGCGACTCCCGGGGCTCAGCCCTCCGGCGCGTGTCGTTCGGCATGGGTGCGCGTTGCGCGGACACGCGTTGTCCACAGCAGCCAACGCTCCACAGGGATGACGTACCGGCCTCGTCAATTCGGCGTGTTGCGGCACCGTCGACGTCGTGACAGTCAAAGAGACATTCGGACGGTACGGCGAGGACTTGGCGGCCGAGTCATTGCTCGCGCTCGGCTACGTCATCGAGGAGCGCAATTGGCGCTGCCCGCAGGGGGAGCTCGACATCATCGCGTGGGACAGCGACATCTTGGTTTTCGTCGAAGTGAAGACGCGGTCGTCATCCGTGTTCGGCACGGCCGCCGAAGCCGTGACAGCCCGGAAAATGCTGCGCATCCGGCGGGCGATGTCGCAATGGCTGCTGACGCGCAGGCCGCGGTTCGTCCACCTGCGCGTCGACGTGGTGACGGTGACGACGTCGCGGTCCGCTGCGCCGGTCGTCGAGCACCTCATCGGGATCGGCTGATGGCGCTCGCCCGCACGAGGTGCGTGGCTGTCGTCGGCGTCCGCGGCCACCTCGTCGAGATCGAGGCCGACCTCGCAGACGGCCTGCCGGGGTTGACGATGGTCGGCCTGCCCGACACGGCGCTCGCCGAGTCGCGCGACCGCGTCCGGGCGGCGATCGTCAACAGCGGCGAGAAGTGGCCGCAACGGCGGATGACGATCGGGCTCTTCCCGGCGTCGTTGCCGAAGAGCGGCAGCGCGTTCGATCTCGCGTGCGCGGGCACGATTCTCGAGGCCAACCATGTGACGCCGCCAAACGGTCTCGCCCACACGGTGCTCCTCGGCGAGCTGGCGCTCGACGGCCAGGTGCGGCCGCTGCGTGGCGTGTTGCCCGCCGTGCTCGCCGCGGCCCGCGCGGGAGTGCCCCGCATCCTCGTCCCGACGGCCAATCTCGCAGAGGCGCTTCTCGTCGACGGCGGCGACATCGGCGGAGTCTCTTCGCTACGCCACCTCATCGCGGTCCTCAAGCGCGAGGCACCACCGGACTACGTTCCGCCGGCGCGCCGCCTGGAGCGACGCCCGCCGGATGCGGAGCTCGACTTCGCTGATGTCATCGGCCAGTCCGACGCGCGTCGGGCCATGGAGATCAGCGCCGCCGGCGGCCACCACGTCTTCATGGTGGGGCCGCCGGGCGCCGGGAAGACGATGCTCGCGCAACGCTTGTCGACCATCCTGCCGGACCTCGCGGGCGATGAGGCCCTGCAGACGACGGCCGTCCATTCCGTCGCGGGCGCGCTGCCGGACGGCTGTCCCCTCGTGATCCGGCCGCCGTTACGCGATCCGCACCACTCAGCGTCTGTGCCGTCGCTCGTCGGTGGCGGCTCCGGACTGACGCGACCGGGCGAGATCAGCCTCGCCCACAACGGGGTGCTTTTCTTGGATGAGGCGCCGGAGTTCGCGCGCGGTGTCCTGGACTCGTTGCGGCAACCGCTGGAGACGGGCTCGATCACGATCGCTCGCGCCTCGGGCTCGGTGATCTTCCCGGCGGAGTTCACCTTGGTGCTGGCGGCCAACCCGTGCCCGTGCGGTGGTGTCAAGGAATGCACCTGCCCCTCGACGGCCATGCGCCGCTACCTCGGGCGCCTGTCCGGACCGCTCCTCGATCGCATCGACCTGCAACTGCGGGTGGAGGCACCGAAGGCGGCGATGCTCGACGACGAGGCGACCGCCGAATCGAGTGCCGTCATGCGCGAGCGGGTGACCGCCGCCCGTGTCCGGGCGCGAGTGCGCTTGGCGCCGTACGGGCTGACGCGCAACGGCCAGCTGCCCGGCAGCCTGCTCCGCCGGGAGCTGGCGCCGACGGCCGACGGCCGGCGCTTCGTCCGCGAGATGTTCGGCACCGGCGTCCTTACGGCCCGGGGTGTCGACCGGGTCCTACGGACGTCGTGGACCATCGCGGATCTCGCCGGCGTGGAACGCCCGACGATCGAGGAAGTGTCCGAAGCGCTGGCGCTTCGGCTGGGGGCGACGGCGGTGCCCTTCGTTGCGAGGCGAAAGCTCCCGAGGCCCGAGAAGCCCACGACGCCCACGACGCCCACGCCGGCTGCGGACGCCGTCGGCACCACCACGGACGCCGTCGGCACCACCACGGACTCTCTCGGCACGGACGCCGTCGGCACCACCACGGACTCTCTCGGCACGGACGCCGTCGGCACC
>CAXSDE010000045.1:0-24320 GCA_964236265.1 uncultured bacterium | reverse complement strand
TTCACGAGCAGCATCAGCGCGGCCCCGCGCTATCCGCTTCCCATCCAGAACGGTCGGCCGGCCGCGCAGGAACGTCGCGACGAGCGTGGCCGGGAGGACACGGCCGGCGTACGGGGTGTTGGTGCTGCGGGAGGCGAGTCGGGCGCGGTCGACGACCCACGGCAGGTCGGGATCGATCAGCGTCACGTTCGCCGGCTCCCCGACGGCGATCGGGCGGCCGTGGTCATCGAGGCGGCCGATCCGCGCGGCCGCGATCGACATCCGGTCGGCCACGCCAGCCCAGTCGAGGCGCCTGGTGGCGACCATCGTCTCCGCGACGATCCCGAGGGCGGTTTCCAGTCCGGTCATCCCGAACGCGGCGGCCGTCCAGTCGGTCTCTTTGTCCTCGACGGGGTGCGGCGCGTGGTCGGTCGCGACGACGTCGATGGTGCCGTCGGCGAGGGCGTCACGGAGCGCCTCCACATCGGCGGCGGTGCGCAGCGGCGGGTTGACCTTGTAGGTCGGGTCGTACGTGGCGGCCAACTCATCCGTCAGCACGAGGTGGTGCGGCGTCACCTCCGCCGTGACGTCCCAGCCCTTGCTCTTCGCCCACCGCACGATCTCGACCGACCCGGCGGTGGACAGGTGGCACACGTGCAGGCGGCTGCCGACGTGGCCGGCGAGCAGGCAGTCGCGGGCGATGATCGCCTCCTCCGCAACGGCGGGCCAGCCCGTGAGACCGAGTCGCGCCGAGACGACGCCCTCGTTCATCTGCGCTCCCTCGGTGAGGCGCGGATCCTGCGCGTGCTGGGCGATGACACCGTCGAATGCCTTGACGTATTCCAGGGCGCGGCGCATCAGCACCGGGTCGGACACGCACTTGCCGTCGTCGGAGAACACCCGCACGCGCGCGATCGACTCCGCCATCGCGCCGAGTTCGGCGAGGTGCTCACCGTGCAGGCCGACGGTGACCGCACCCACCGGTGCCACGTCGCACCAGCGGGCGTCGCGGCCGAGCCGCCACACCTGTTCGACGACGCCCGCCACGTCGGCGACCGGTGTGGTGTTGGCCATCGCGTGCACGGCCGTGTAGCCGCCCAGTGCCGCAGCCCGGGTGCCGGTCTCGATCGTCTCGGCATCCTCGCGGCCGGGTTCGCGCAGGTGCGTGTGGAGATCGACGAGTCCCGGCAGCAGTACGAACGTGCCGCCCCCGTCGTACACCTCGATGTTGTGTGTGGACAGGCCGGCGCCCATCTCCGCGATGACTCCGCCGGAGATGCGCACGTCGACGACATCGCCGCCGAGCGGCCGGACACGTTGCAAGAGCCAGTCGCTCATGACCGCGCTCGTTCAGGGGTAAGGACGGCGGACGAGCCGATCGCGGATTCCGCGCCACCGAGCAGGAGGTAGAGCACGGCCATTCGCACGCTGACGCCGTTGGCGACCTGCTCGACGATCGTCGAGCGGGGCGAGTCCGCGATGTCGGCCGCGATCTCCACGCCACGGTTCATCGGACCGGGGTGCATGACGATCGCGTCATCGGGCAGCGCGGCGGCGCGCCGGCCGTCGAGGCCGTAGCGGCGGGAATATTCGCGCACGTTGGGAAAGTACGACGCCGTCATCCGCTCGTGCTGGACGCGCAGCATCATGACAACATCACTCGTGGGCAGGACGGCGTCGATGTCGTAGGACACCTCGGTCGGCCATGATTCGATGCCGACGGGCAGGAGCGTGGGCGGGGCGACCACCGTCGGGTGAGCACCGAGAATGTCCAGCAGCAGCACGTTGGATCGGGCGACGCGGCTGTGCAGGATGTCGCCGACGATCGTGACGCGCAGGCCCTCGAGTCGCCCGAGACGGCGGCGCATGGTGAACGCGTCGAGCAGTGCCTGCGTCGGGTGCTCGTGCGTGCCGTCGCCGGCGTTGACGACGCTGCCGCGCACCCACTGCGCGAGCCGGTGCGGCGCCCCCGATCCGCCGTGGCGGCAGACGACGGCGTCCGCGCCCATGGCTTCGAGGGTGAGGGCCGTGTCCTTCAGTGATTCGCCCTTGCTGACGCTGGAGCCCTTCGCCGAGAAGTTGATGACATCGGCGGACAGCCGTTTGGCGGCCAGTTCGAAGCTGGTGCGCGTGCGCGTCGAGTCCTCGTAGAACAGGTTGACGACGGTGCGGCCGCGGAGTGTGGGGAGCTTCTTGACGGACCGCTCGCCGAGGCGGGCCATCTCCTCGGCGGTGTCGAGGACGAGCGTCGCCGACTCGCGATCCAGGTCAGCGGCCGACAGCAGGTGACGGATCATGAGCCCGCCGCCAGGAGCACGCCATCGGAACCGTCGATCTCCTCGAGCCGGACCGAGACGAGCTCGGCGCGAGCCGTCGGGAGGTTCTTGCCGACGTAGTCCGCGCGAATGGGCAGCTCGCGGTGGCCCCGATCGACGAGGACCGCAAGCTGCACGGCGCGGGGACGACCGAGGTCGCTGAGCGCGTCGAGGGCCGCCCGGACCGTGCGGCCGGTGAACAGGACATCGTCGACGAGGACGACCAGCTTGTCGTCGACGCCGCCGGGGATGTCCGTCGTCTCCAGCGCCCGCGGGCTACGCAGGCGGAGGTCATCCCGATACATGGTGATGTCGAGCGAGCCGACGGGGACGTCGAGGCCCTCGACATCGGCGATGCGCGCGGCCAACCGGTTGGCCATGGTGACGCCCCGGGTCGGAATCCCGAGCAGGACGAGGTCATCGCCGCCCTTGGTGCGCTCGAGGATCTCGTGCGCGATCCGCGTCAACGCGCGTCCCACGTCGGCGGGATCGAGGACGGAGCGCCCGTCGGACGGGTCTGACGTGCTCGTGGCGCGTTGCGGCGTGGGCGATGGCGGAACAGACGCAGGCACCCGCGACCTCCTTCCCCGCCTCACAGGACGGGTCGTTAAAGGACGGTCTTCTTCGGATGCATGTTAGCAGGCGAGGAAGGACTGGCCTGCCGCGCCTCCGGCCGGGTGACGGCTTCGTCAGCACTCAGTGACGGTCCGGCACAGTTGAACCGAAAATGAACACGGACCGTGCTATCAACGTCCGTCGAATTGTCCCATACGGTAGGCCGAATGGCCTCCGCTCAGGCGGCGTCCGGGCGTACGAAACGGGAGGCTCAGTAGGGCCGGATGCGGGCTTGACCGCGGAGCGTGACCGCCGTACGTTTACTCTGCGTAACCAAGGCGCGGTTTGAGCACATGGGCGACCCGGTCACTTCGCGTCGATGTCAACGGCGCGGCCCAGGTCGAGCCAGTAGTGAGACAACGCCGGCGAAGCACCGAGACCCACGGCCCCAACGGAGACACACATGACCGACTACGCCCGAGCACTCGGCGCACGACTGCGCGCCATCCGCACCCAACAGGGGCTATCCCTGCACGGCGTCGAGGAGAAGTCGTCCGGGAAGTGGAAGGCCGTCGTCGTCGGGTCCTACGAGCGCGGCGATCGTTCGGTGACCGTTGCCAAGCTCGCCGAGCTGGCCGAGTTCTACGGCGTGCCGGTCAGCGAGCTGCTGCCGGACGGCGCCGCATACGGGGGCAACGAGCCGCTCGCGAAGCTCATCCTCGACCTCGAGCGCCTCAACAACGTGCCCGCCTCCGACGCCGCTCCCCTGGCCCGCTACGCGCGCACCATCCAGGCACAGCGCGGTGACTACAACGGCAAGGTGCTGTCCATCCGACACGAGGACCTGCGCTCGCTGGCCGTCATCTACGACACGTCGCCGACGGCCATCACCGAGCAGCTCATCGCGTGGGGTGTGCTCGACGCAGAGGCGCGCCGCGCCATCGAGGCGCTGAGCTGATCCGGTCGGTCGCCTAATTGCCGGGCGCCGCGAGCCCGGCAACAAGAGTGGGCTTGTCATCGGTCATGCGGCCGAGAATGCCGTTGATGAACTTCGGCGACTCGCCGGTCGAGAGCGTCGTGGCCAACTCGACCGCCTCGCTGACGACGACCCCGTCGGGAACATCGTCGACCCAGAGCAGCTCGAACACCGCGATCCGGAGCAGTCCCCGGTCGACTGGCGGCATGCGGTCAAGCGTCCAGTCGATCGCGTACGACGACAACAGCCCGTCGATGCGCGCCTGGTGCGCGACGACGCCCTCAATCAACGACACGGCGTATTCAGAGATGGGCGGATCCGCAACTGGAAGCCTGTCGCGCAGGAGCGGCAGCGGCGACAACCCACGCTGCTCGGCCTCGAAAAGGATGTCGAGTGCGCGCTTACGCGCCTTGCTGCGAGCAGCCACTAGCTGGTGACGCGGCTGAGGTAACGGCCGCCTTCACGGGTGTCGACCTTGAGCTTGTCGCCGGTGTTGACGAACAGCGGCACCTGGATCTGGTGGCCCGTCTCGAGGGTCGCGGGCTTGGTCCCGCCCGTCGACCGGTCGCCCTGCAGCCCCGGGTCGGTGTGCTGGACCGTGAGCTCGACCGACGCCGGCAGCTCGATGTAGAGCGGGATCCCCTCGTGGACCGCGACGGTGGCCATCTGATTTTCGAGCAGATAGTTGAGCGCGTCGCCGATCGTCGCCTCGGGGATCGTGATCTGGTCGAAGTTGCCCGTGTCCATGAAGACGTAACCGTCGCCATCTGCGTAGAGATATTGCATCTCGCGCTTGTCGACCGTGGCGGTCTCGATCTTCAAGCCGGCGTTGAAAGTGCGCTCGACAACCTGGCCCGTCATCACGTTCTTCAACTTGGAGCGCACGAAGGCGCCCCCCTTACCCGGCTTCACGTGCTGGAAGTCGATGACGGTCCACAGGACGCCGTCGAGGTCGAGTGTGAGACCGTTCTTGAGGTCGTTGGTCGTTGCCACCGAGAAACTCCACCTACTGCTCGTACGAGCGAATGATCCGGTACGACGCCCACGGCGGGCTGGCTCGCGTTGCGGACAAGTCTAGCCGAGCCGATCCCCCTCACTCGGCGGCGCGACCGCTGGACGGCACCGGGTCGACGTGCTCGCTCGGCACCCCCCGCGAGGTCTATGCGCTCAACATGACGTCGTACGGCGCCTTGGTGAGGATCTCGCCGGACCCGACGACCATGGTGTCCTCGATGCGGACTCCCCCGCGCCCAGGCAGGTAAATGCCCGGCTCGACCGTGACGACCATGGAGTCGGCAAGTTCTGCCTCGCTGTCCCCGAACAGCATCGGCGCCTCGTGAATCTGCAGGCCGACACCGTGGCCGACACCGTGCACGAAATGCTTCCCGAAACCGGCTGCCTCGACGACGGCCCGGGCGGCACGGTCCACACCGGCGGCCGGCGCGCCGACGAGGACGGCCGCGCGACCGGCCAGCTGCGCGCGCTCGACGACGGTGTAGACCTCGCGCTGCCACGGCGCCGGCCTGCCCACCACGATCGTGCGAGTCATGTCCGAGTGGTATCCGTCCATCAGCGCACCCATGTCGATGGTGACCAGGTCGCCGTCGCGGATCGCGTAGTCCGACGGCTGGTGGTGCGGCTCCGACCCGTTGGGTCCGGCGGCGACGATGGTGTCGAAAGCCGGGGCTGACGCTCCCAGCGCGCGCATCGCGTCGTCGAGCGCCCTGGCTAGCCCGCGCTCCGTCGTGCCGGGCGCGACGGTTGCCGTCGCGACGCGAAAAGCCTCGTCCGCGCACGCGGCCGCCGCCCGCAACGCGTCGAGCTCGGCCGCACCCTTGCGCAGGCGGATGCCCTCGACCAGGCCGGAGCGACCGACCACACGCATGCCGGCGACGGACGCGAGGGCCACCAAACGCTCGGAGGCCGCCATCGTGAGGTGGTCACGTTCGACGGCGAGAACGCGGACCGACCGCGAGGCGGCGGCGTCGCTCACGGCCGCCAACGGCGTCCGCGTTTGCACGATCTCGATGCCTACAGTCTCCCGGCGGGCCTGCTCGTCGTATCTGCCGTCGGTTGCCAGCACTGCGCGGCCCGCAATGAGGAGCAGCGTCCCGTTGCTGCCGGTGAAACCGGACAGATAGCGAACGTTGACCGGGTCGGTCACCAGGAGCGCGTCCACTCCGGCGGCGGCGCAGACCGCGGCGACCGCCGCCAGCCGCTCCGCCTGGTCCGCCTGGTCCGCCTGGTCCGCCTGGTCCGCCGCCATGCATTCTCCCTCCGGGAATTCTCCGCCCAGTCTGACCGCATTAACCCATCCGGAGTAACGGGCTCCCCCTAGAACGTGCCGATGCCATGCCCAGTCGGCTGACACACGAGTGTCACGCAGCGGTTTCTGTGAGGAGTGGCGTTGTACGCGAATAGGATGCGAGCGCGAGTGGCCGGTGTTGCCACGGTTGTCGTCATCGCCGGGGTCTTTCCCGGCGTGACCTGGTCGACGGCGTCCGCTGATGCGGCGACGACGACGGTCGTGGACGTCATGTCGGGCAAGACGGGGCCCGTCCTTGTCTCGCCGGTCGACAGCAAGGACGAGTCCCAGCCGTTGGTCGACGTGCTCCTGACGTGGGATCCGGTCGCCAACACTGACCACTACATCGTTGAGGTCAGTCCCAACGACGACTGGACGAACAACACCGTGAAGCTGCCTACGGGCGGCTCGACGGTCGGCACGAATTACATGCTGCCCGTCACCCTGCCGTACGGTTCGTACTTCTGGCGCGTCCGTGCCGAAGACACCGCCGGCCACCACACCGACTGGTCCAGTGAGCGTGTCTTCTACCACGAGTGGACGGCCGCCCCGACCGTTACGCAGCAGGCGACCGACGCCAACCCCTCAGTTTCGTGGTCGTCGGTGCCCGAGGCGTCCGCGTACCTCGTCCAATACGGGCCCGAGGGTGACTTCAGTCCCGGCGCACGCATCGACTGCTTCACCAACCACCTGAGCTACACGCCGTACGACACGATCGGGACAGAGGACCCCAGCGACGGCAGTTGCGGGATGACACTAAAGACGTTCGCGGCGGGGGCGGACTCCAACGGCGACGGGGTGCACGACTGGTCCTACCACGTGCGCGCGGTCAACGGCACGAAGGAGAGCAACCTGGTCGCGGACAACAACCCGCGGCTGACGGAGGGCTGTGACGCGCTGAATGTTTCGTGTGGACCGTGGTCGCCCGTGTACTCGGTCGCCTATCAGTCAGCCCCTCCCGGTGCCCCGAACACCGCGCCGGGGACTGCGACGGTCAACTGCACGGTCACCTGCACCGACACGCCGACCTTTTCCTGGCCCGCGGTGGCACAGGCTCGCGTGTACCCGCTCGTCATCACCCTCGATGCCGGTGGTCTCAACGTGCAACGCGCCTACCTCGTCGCCGGCCCGCAGTTCACCCCGCACGACTCGTTCTTCGACAACCAGGCGGGCAAGAGCTACCACTGGTACGTCTACGGCTGCAACGCCGGCGCCGGCACGATCAGCGTCACGCAGATCGACCCCGGTCCTCCGCGCCTGGTGACCTTCACCCTCAACGGCAAGTCAATGTCAGGGCACGTCGGCGAAACGGTGATCGCAGGTGTCACAGTCACGGCGTTGACGGACACGACGGCGTCGTTCAACTTCAACAACTACCAGACGAATCCGCTCATCCAGGGCAAGTCGGTGACGCTGGGGCAAAAGTGCGCCGGCAGCACCGCTGGGGCGACGTTCGCGAAGCGCACGCCGCCGCTGCCGCTGGCCACTCCCGCCGATGGCTCGACCGTCACGGCGCTGTCCATGACGTTCACCTGGGCCGACCTCCTCACCTCATCGGCAGGCAACAACACGCAGGAAGCACGGGATTACCGCCTGCAGGTGTCGAGCGACCGCAAATTCCAATCGAACCTGTTCGAGGTGATCACCGACTTCACGCAGTTCACCCGCCCGGACGCCAACTTCGGCGACGGAACCTACTTCTGGCGCGTACAACCGATCGACCAGTCCGACCACCCGCTCACCTGGTCAGCCACGCGCAGCTTCGTAAAGGACTCCGTGCCGCCAACGGCGTCGCTGCGGAACAGCATCTCCCTTGTGTCCGGCGCGACGATCTCGTTCTCGGAGGTCGTCAGCGGAATCACGCAGAGTAACCTCGCGGTCGCGCCGGCGAGCAGTCCCACCTCGCGCGTTTCCGGCATAGTCATCGTAGTGGACGGCAAGACCGCTCGCTTCATCCCATCGAGCCCACTGACGGCAGGCGAGCACTACGTCGCCTGGGTCGGCCCGGGCATCACGGACGCGGTCGGCAACGCGTGCCGCGCCGACACGATGCCGGTCAGCGCGCCCGTCGTCGTCGACAGCGGGGGCACCGACATCAAGGAGAGCTGGTCGCACGCGTCGAGCTCCCACGCCAGTGGCGGCAGCATTGTCAGCTCCGGCAACGTGGGCAGTGCGGTCCAACTCCTGTTCTCCGGGTCGTCCGCGACGGTCTTCGGTCGCAGTGGCCCCGACGGGGGGCGCGCGACGGTCAAGGTCGACGGGAAGACGCGGGCAACCGTGTCCTTCTACTCGAAGGCCGTGACGTGGAACAAGCAGGTGGCCCGAGTCAAGGGTCTGAGCAGCGGCACCCACGTGCTGACTGTGATGGTCGTCGCCCAGAAGGACACTGCGTCCTCCGGCCACGTCGTCTCTATCGACCGCTTCGTCACCAACGCGGGGACGCTGCAGGAAACCTCGCCCACCGTCTTTCAGTGGTGGTCGGTGCACCGCGCGACCGACGCGGTCGGAGCGAGCTTCGATTCGGTGGCCGCGGCCAAGGCCGGCACCAGCCATCCGTCGGGTCTGGTCTACGTCAAGGGCGCGTCTGTTTCGGTCGTCGCCTGCAAGGGGCCCCAGTCCGGCAAGATGAACATCGTGCTCGATGGCACCATTGTCAAGACCGTGGACCTATATCAGCGCTTCAGCACCTGCAACAACACGGTGTGGCGTTCGACCCTGGTCGGTGGTGGGCGACACAGCGTGCGCCTCGACTCGACAGGTACGCACAATGCCGCCTCGAAGGGCAACAACGTCGACCTCGACGCAGTGCGCGTCAGCTAGGCGCAAACGGATCGGCACAGACGAAGGCCCGGTGCTCAGCACCGGGTCTTTCGTTGTGGCTGTGCTCAGTCGGCAGCGGGGAGCATGGCGCGGACGGCGAGCAGTGCGAGCCGGTAGGAGTTCTGACCGAACCCCGCGATGATCCCTGTCGCCACACCAGTCACGACGCTCACGTGCCGGAACTCCTCGCGCGCGGACGGATTGGACAAGTGCACCTCGACGAGTGGAACTGTCAGCATCGTCACCGCGTCGCCCAGCGCGTGCGAGTAGTGGCCCCACGCCGCGGCGTTGAGCACCACTGCGTCGACGCCGGCACCGGCGCCCGTCGTCGCGTGCAGCCAGCCGAGCATCTCCGCCTCGTCGTCCGTCTGCCGCACTTCGACGGTGAGACCGAGGTCGGCGGCCACCGTCGAGCACAGGGCGACAAGGTCCTCGTACGACGCCGTGCCGTAGACGTCGGGCTGACGCGTGCCGAGCATGCCGAGGTTGGGTCCGTTGAGGACCAGGACGTGTGTCATGCGGAGACCTCTTCGTACAGGCTGGCGAGCAGGTCGGGGTCGACGTCCTCGAGCACACCGGCTGCTCCGAGTCCGTCGAGTACGACGAACCGTAGTCGTCCGGCACGCGTTTTCTTGTCGACACGCATGGCCTCGAGCAACTGCGGCCACGCCGCGGCCGCATACGACGTCGGCAGCCCGACCGCGGCGAGGAGGGCGTCCTGGCCACCGACGGGTCGGCGAGGCGGCCACTCGCGACGGACAACCGGCCCGCGAACCGCATGCCGACCGCGATCGCCTCACCGTGACGCCAGCGGAAGTGCTCGGCCTTCTCGATGGCGTGCCCGAGGGTATGTCCGTAGTTGAGGATCTCTCGGCGGCCGGCTTCACGGAAATCACCGGTCACGACGTCGGCCTTGACCTGCACGGCCCGCCGGACGAGTTCCTCCCATCGGCCGTCGAGCGGGTCGCGCACCGATGCGCTATCGCGTTCGATGAGGTCGAGGATGGCCGGATCGGCGATGAATCCGCACTTGATCACCTCGGCCAAGCCGCTGACGACTTCCGCCGACGGCAGCGTGGCGAGCAGATCGATGTCGCAGACGACCGCGAGCGGCGCGTGGAACGCACCGACGAGGTTCTTGCCCCCCGCCGTGTTGATGCCCGACTTGCCGCCCACGGCCGCGTCGACCATGCCGAGGACAGTCGTCGGGACATGGATGACACCGACGCCCCGCAGCCACGTCGCCGCGGCGAAGCCGGCCACGTCGGTTGTCGCTCCCCCGCCGACGGAGACCACGACATCCGTGCGTGATAAGGGAATCGCGGCGCATGCAGTCCACAGCCGATCGAGCTCGGCGACGTCCTTCGCGCGTTCCCCGTCGGGCAACTCGTGCGCCACGACGGTAAGACCAGCGGCACGCAGAGCGTGGACGACGTCGTCTGCCGGCCGGCTGTGCGGGTGCACCACCAGCACCGCGGTAGCCTCGGGCGCGATGGTGGCCAGGACGTCGGCCAGCGCCCGGGACGTCCCGTGACCCACGATCACGTCGTACGACGACTCACCGCCGACCGTCACGACACTCATTGCAGCGACGCGACAATCTGCGCGACGACGTCGGCCGGAGCGACACCTGCTGTGGCGACAGTGAGGTCGGCGACCTGTTCATACAGTGGGCGCCGCGCCTTCATCAGGATGCCCAGTTGCGTGCGCGGGTTGCCCAGCAGCAACGGCCGGTCGCGGGCCATGCCGACGCGCTTGGCGGCCGCATCGAGGTCGACGTCGAGGAAGACGACCGTGCAGTCGGTCAGTAACGCGCGGGAGTCGTCGTCGAGCACGGCGCCACCGCCGACCGACAGGACGCCGTCGTGCTCAGCGACGGCGCGCGCCACGGCGGCGCGTTCCAGCACGCGGAATGCTTCTTCGCCCTCAACGAGGAAGATGTCGGCGACCGGTGCCCCGGCAACCGCCTCCACGTCGGCGTCGGTGTCGCGGAAGGAGACCCGCCACTCGGCCGCGAGCAAGCGGCCCACCGTGGTCTTACCGGCACCCGGCGGACCGACGAGCACGGCCCGCGGTCCTGTCATCGGATCACCAGCGCCGCAAGGTAACTCTGCAGGTTGCGACGCGTCTCGGACACGGAGTCGCCGCCGAACTTCTCGAGGACGGCGTCGGCCAGAACGAGGGCAACCATGTGCTCGGCCACGACTCCCGCCGCCGGCACCGCACAGACGTCGCTGCGCTGCGCGATCGCCTTCGCCGGCTCACCGGTGCGCGTGTCGATCGTCGACAGGGGCCGCGACAAGGTCGAGATCGGCTTCATAGCGGCGCGCACTCGGAGGATCTCCCCCGTCGTCATTCCACCCTCGACGCCACCGGCCCGGCCGGTGAGCCGGCGAATGCCGTCCGGCGTCCCGACGATCTCGTCGTGCGCCTGCGAGCCACGGCTGCGTGCCTGTGTGAAGCCGTCGCCGAACTCGACGCCCTTGATGGCCTGGATACCCACGAGAGCGGCCGCGAGGCGAGCGTCGATCCGCCGGTCCCAGTGGACGTGACTGCCGAGGCCTGGCGGTAGGCCGTGCACGACAACCTCGACAATGCCGCCCAAGGTATCGGCATCCTTCTTCGCGGCATCGATCTCGGCCACCATGGCCGCGCTCGCGTCGGCGTCGAGGCAGCGAACGGGGTCAGCGTCGACGGCGTCGCGCTGATCGGGCATGGGGAGGCTCCCGTCGGGAGCGGCGGCCGCGCCAATGGACACGACATGACTGAGCACCTCGACACCGGCGACCTGCCGCAGGAACTGCATGGCGAACGTGCCGATCGCGACGCGGGCCGCCGTCTCACGGGCACTCGCCCGTTCGAGCACCGGGCGGGCGTCGTCGAAGCCGTATTTCTGCATCCCCGCAAGGTCGGCGTGCCCGGGGCGCGGTCGCGTGAGCGCGGCGCCGCGCGCCTGGCTGGCCAGCTCCTCCGCCGACACGGGATCCGGGGCCATGACCGTCTCCCACTTAGGCCACTCGGTGTTGCCGACCCGCACCGCAATCGGGCTGCCGAGCGTCAGTCCGTGGCGCACCCCGCCGAGGAACTCGACCTCGTCCCGCTCGAACGCCATGCGCGCACCGCGTCCGTAGCCGGCGCGGCGTCGCACCAGCTCGTCCCCGACCAGTGTCGTCGTGATCTCGACACCGGCGGGAAGCCCCTCGAGAACGGACGTCAACGCGGGTCCATGGCTTTCGCCGGCCGTCATCCACCGCAGCATGCCCGCAGTCTCTCATGCGGGCCGGCGGACGACGACAAACCGGCCGCCGCGAGGATCCGCGACGGCCGGTGCAAGTGCTGAGTCAGTTGCTGTAGAAGTCGCCGACGTGCAGGTCAAACGTCGCCTCACCAAGTTGGAACGTGCCTGCGTTGTCGTCCGGTCGAATTGAGAGGATCTTCAACATTCCCCCTAGGGTGTCGCCGGCGGCACCCGTCACGACTGCACCATCAAGCCGCAGAGTCACGGTGAGTGGCTTAGCCGTCTTGGCTATTGACAAGAACGTCACGACGTCCTGGCCGGTGCCACCGCCGATGCCCGTACCGGTGCCGGTTCCTCCAGTTCCTGTCCCGGTTCCTCCCGCTCCCGTGCCGCCAGTCGGAAGGCCGGTAGGAACGGGGCCGGTCGACGGCGACGTCGGGGCCGCCGTCGCACTCGGCACCGCCGTCGCACTCGGCACCGCCGTCGCAGGCTCAGGCGCCGGGCTGTACAACGGTTTGAATGGGTCGTGCCGCGTCGGCTCGGAGCCGGCCGGTGGCAGCGTGCGCACGGGCGCCGAGGACGGGGGGCGCGGTGCGCTTGGCGTCAGACGCGTCGTCGGCACCGGCGGCGGTCCGGCCGTGGTGTTCGCGGCGTCCTGTCCACCGCCGAGGAGCAGATATCCACCGACCCCCAGAGCCGCCAACACGGCGACGATGCCCGCGATGACGACCATGCGCCGGCTGCGGGGCGCGGGGGCGTCGCTCTCGGTTCCAATGCCAGGAAGTCCAGGTGTCTCACTCATGACGAGCTGCCCTTCGCAATGTCTGAAGTCGACGGCATCGGCTGTGCCGGCATGGGCACCGCCGGCCTGGCCGTGGGAGTGGCGGTGACCTCTATGCCGGCCTCCGCCGGGGAGCCAGAAGTAAATGCAGAGCCCCCGATCGTCGCAGTCAGGAGTCCGGAGTAGCCGTTCGGCGATTTTGCTGTAGTGCCGCCACGGGCGACCGGCGGGGCAATCGCCAAATTGATTGTCTGCACCAGTAGCGCCCGCTTGAAGTTTTGGATGCGAGCGACAAAGTCCGAGATTCCCGAGTACGTCCCGCTTACGACGAACGTAATCGGCACCTGCGAGAGGACTAGACCTGGGGCGGCGGCGGCGGGGGCGGCGGGCGCTGAAGACGCAGCAGTCGCCTCCGTAGGCCCGGAAGGGGGTGAGGCCGTCGTCCCAGGAGATGCATTCCCCGTCGGCTTGGCAGCAGGAACGGTGATGAGAGCGGCGTTCGCAGCAGTCGGTATCGACGGCGTGATCTCCTCGATCCGGACGTTCGTTGCGTCCGCCGCTTTGGTGAGTTCACGCATCAAACCTGGCAGCGCAGCCCCGACAGGGAGGTGCAACGCGACCGCATCCAATCGACGCTGGTATGCGGATGCTTGCTTCTCGTCCACTTTCAACATGTTGATCTGCTGTTGGAGGGCCTGTTGTTTCGGTGCCTCCTGAGCTGCCTTAGCATTGAGATCGGCAGCCGCGGCGTTCTTGGGCGAGACGAGGACGAACCAGCCGCCAACGAGCACCGCCACGACGGCGAAAGCGGCGAGCATGATGAGGGACCGGAGCTTCGCCATGTCAACGATCCGCCTTCGGCTGGTAGGGGGCAGTCGCGTCTTGACTGACACGGGCCTGCAGAGTGAACGGGTAGACGACCTTTTTGCTCGCGCTGTCCGCTTCCTTCTTGACCGACGTTGTGTACGCACTATCGACGGCTTGCATCTTGTAGAGAGACTCAATGAGCTTGGCTACGTCCTCGTACGACTTCCCTTGACCCGTGATTTGCCACGTCGCGACGCCACCACTTCCGAACGCCGTCAACGGCTGGCCGCTCTGCGCCGTCGGGGGAGTCACTGTTACCGCCCAGGTCTGGAAGCGCACCCCTCGCGGAATCGCTATCCGCACGTCGTTCAAGAAGCCGGCCCATCTCACGTTGTCGGCCATGGCAGTGGACAACAGCATCTCGCGCTGGGTCACTTGCGCCTTTAGTGATGTGATGCCGGCATGCTTGGACTGCTCAGCCTGCAGCGCCTGGGTCTTGGTCTGCGCTGCGTCATACGACGTCTGGGCGGTGGTCACCTGTGAGCCTGCGGTCATCGTGAGATAGCCCATGCCGACCGCGGACACGACGACTGCCGCGACAAGGCCGAGCTTTACCTGCCGCGCCTTGTTGGCCTCGTTAATTTCCTGCGGGAGCAGGTTGACGCGCGGGAGCCGCGCCGGCGCGACTACGAGTGTGTCGACGCTCATGCGTTCACCCCCATGGCAAGGCCGACTGGCACCGAGGCCAGCGGCTCGATGTATTGAATCTGCTCCGCGGACAAACCAGTCTTCCCGATGTTCATGCCGGCAAGTGCGCTCCCGAGGTCCACGGGAAGCCGAGTCGAGGTTGCCAACCGCTCGGCAAACCCGTTGAGCCGCGATCCGCCTCCGGTCAGCACGATGCGCCCGATGCGGACGGCGGCCGGCTGCGCCAGGTAGTAGTCGAGTGATCCGCGGATCTCCTCGACGAGGGAACTCCCAACCGACTCAATCACCCGACTGGCAGGGTGCGCTTCGCCCTGAGCGGGGATGCCCATTCCTACCGACTGCTTGAGCGACTCCGCGTGCTCTAGGGGCACACCAGCCCGCTCGGCCAACGCCTCGGTCACGTCGCCGCCGCCCATGAGCAGGATGCGGACGAAGCGAGGAGACCCACCCTGGTGGACCACGATGTTGGTCACACTGGCGCCAATGTCAACGAATGCCTCCGCGGAGGTTGCCATGCCAAGCTCATCGGCATTGACCAGCGAGCGCAACAAGGCGAAAGACGTGAGATCCACGGCCGATGGTTTGAGTCCCGCGTCCGTGACGGCCGATAAGATCGACGAAACCATCTCGCGCGACGCCGCAACGAGCAGGACGCGCAAGATGCGCGCACCGGTTCCGTCCGTCAGCTCCTCGAGGGGGTGGTAGTCGAGAATCGCCTGCTCCACCGGGATGGGAATGTAGTCCTGCACCTGGAACGGGAGCGACTTGCGTAGCTCATCTTCTTCTAACCACGGTAGGTCTACCTGGCGTACGACGACTTTCTGGTTCGCCACACCCAGTACGACCTTCTTCGTGCTGAACTTGGTTTGTGACCACAGCTGCTTGATCGCCGCGGTGACGGCCGCCGCGTCAACGACTTCACCGTCCCGAACGGCGCCAGCCGGCAGAGCCACCTGTCCGAAGCGTTCCAACGTCGAGTTGCCCTTGCTCAACGACACCTGTGCCGCCCGGACACTAGAGGTGCCGATGTCGAGGCCGACGGCAATCCTGCTTGCCACGTCGCGTTCGCCTGCCCTTCTCCTGCCCGGTGCCGGCACGAGGGGTGCCGTCCTGGCTTCTTGTCGGGAAGGGCATCGGATGGCTAGGGGCTTGGCTTGAGCAACAGGATGCGCCCATCTACGCCAAGAGGCCCAACAGCGCCCCGTTCGGGCACTTGGCGCCGGCTATTTCAACGATGCAAAGCGCCGAGATAGAGGTCCGCGAGAGGGTGGCCGGCGAAGAACGCGATGACGGCGCCGAGCAACATAAAGGGACCGTAAGGCACTTCGGTCTTGCCACCCCCCTTCTTTGAGACGATGAGCCCGATCCCCCACAGTCCGCCCAACAAGAACCCGAGAAAGGCACCCACGGCCAGCGTCCCGTATCCGAGCCACCCCAGGTAGAGCCCCACCACACCAGACAGCTTAACGTCCCCGAAACCCATCCCGCGCGGATACAGGAACCAGGTCACGAAATAGAACAATCCGAGGGCGCCGAGCCCGACGACCGCGTGGATCATCGCCGACCAGTTGTGCGTGACGAGTCCATCCGCCGCCAACAGCACTGGGCCAACGGCATACGCGGGCAACGTGAGAACGTCGGGCAGTCGCTTCGTGTCGTAATCGATAAAGGAGAGCGCGACGGCCAGTGCGACGAAGTAGAGGAAAGCCAAGACCGCGAACCGCCAGCCGATGCGCGCGGCGACGACGGCGAACAGCACACCCGTCAGCAATTCGACGAGCGGATAGCGCGCGCTGATCGGCGCTCGGCAGGTGCGACACTTGCGGCCGAGCAGTAGCCACGACACGATGGGCAAGTTGTCGCGCTCCAAGAGCACCGCGTCGCAGCGCGGGCAATGCGATCGCGGTCGGACGACGCTTTCGCGGCGAGGAACACGCCAGATCACGACGTTCAGGAATGACCCGACGAGAAGCCCGAGGACTCCACTAAAGGGGACGAGGAGGCGCGCGAAAGCGTCAGTCATAGACATGGAGGCATCCTAAGGGTGGCCCCTGTTATCGGGTCGGCGATGCTGACCTCGCCCGTGCAGTCAGCAAGTGCCGGCCTCGAGGCGGCGTGGTCAACCCGTGGAAGCAACGGTGGTCGCGAGTAGGCGTTCGTAGGCTTCGCGTGGGGTGAGCCAGTCGAGGATCTTGCGGGGGATCTCGTTGATCTCTTCAGCGATCGCGATGGGGTAGGGCTGGTGATCGACGATCGGCGTGCCCTTGGGCACGTAACGGCGGATCATCCGGTTCGTGTGCTCGCTCGTGCCGCGTTCCCACGGCACGTGCGGGTGCGCGAAGTAGATCTTCATGTCGGTCGCGGCGGTGATGTGCACGTGGCGCGCGGCGGTCGTTCCTGCTTGGCCGATGATGAGGTTCCCTCCCAATGGCCGGGGACTTTACAACCCGCGACGTCCTCGGGCCGGTCGTCGATCGAGACCGTCCCGACGATCGGCCCGCAGCGTTGACCCGCAGGTTTGATCGGGTCGCCGACGGATCCGCTTCGAATCCAACCTGATCCCGTGCGCGACAGCTCCGCACGGGGCATCGCATAAACGTAGCTGTAGACGGCTTCATGGCTCACCCGTCCACCATGACCGCTCGGCGACCCTTTCGGCGGCACGAGAGTCTCGTTGGTCGCTTCCCCGGCGAGCCTGCCCGCTTGCAACCCTGTCGCGATCTCGCGCGGTCCGCCGCCGTCCAACATCCGTCGCTGCGTCCCCACACTCGGCTCCTCTTGATCGCTCCCCAGCCCCGGAGCTATGACCCGGCCGTGTCATGCGGCCGTGAACACTGCCTCACAATCTCCGGCACAGAAATTGCGTGGCCTAACCCGGCAGAGTTCCACAGTCGAGTAACTTCGCCTCCAGAGCACAGAACAGGCGGCCACCGTAAGGTGGCCGCCTGCTCCTACAAGCACTGGCTTACGTGCACGGGCCCGAGGTGAGGCCATTGGCGGCCGAGTACGACACTTGCGTCGCGGTGCCACCGGAGTAGGTGAGCTCCACGCACCAGTAATTTCCAGTGGGGGTGGTGTCCGTTGCGGCGATCGTCGTCACCGGCGTGGCCGTGTGGTACTTGAGTTCGGCCTTGGTCACACCGTTGCTGGCGCGACCGACTGTGCCGACGGGTGCCGCGAAGGTGTAGCTACCGGCTGCCAGGATACCCGCCGTCGGAGCAAGCACCGTAGTGGCGTCCACGTAGTACGTGGCGACTTCCTTGCCCAGCGTTGAAACGTCGGCCTTTGCCGCGGTGTCCACAGCCTTCTTGCGCTGGTTGAGGAACACCGGGATCGCGATGGCCGCGAGGATACCGATGATGATCATGACGACGAGGAGTTCGATGAGGGTGAAGCCCTGGTCCTTCTCGTCCATGGACTTGCGCATACGAGCCAACATGTGAAATTCCCTTTCGAAGATGCCGATGAATCGCCCGTTCGTAACCCTGTGGTCGGCACCTCCGAAGAGGTCCCAGCCGAGGCAGCCTGGCCAGCTCGCGATTGCGAGCCCCGTGACTTTGCGGCCCCGCCTCGCGGCGGGTGTGCCCTATCTGACCGAGCGGTGCTTGATGACAACGATGTATTCGGCCGGCGCTCATGCCACCTTGAGGAGATTCGCGAGGATCACCCGATTGGGTGGACACAAAAGCGCCGGCCCTCCCACCAGGATGGATGAGAAGGGCCGGCGCGATCGTCGTAGCAGCGCCCTACTTGATGAGGTTGAACACTCCGAAGATTGGCATGTAGAGGGCCACGATCATGGAGCCGATGATGCCGCCGAGGACGGCGATCATGAGAGGCTCGATGAGTGAGGTCAACGCCTCGGTTGTCGACTCGACCTCTTGGTCGTAGAAGTCGGAGATTTTGTGCAGCATCGTGTCGAGGGCTCCCGTGTCCTCGCCTACAGCCATCATCTGCACGACCATGGGCGGGAAGACGGGATGCTGCTCGAGAGGCTTGGACAGCGACTCACCATTCTTGACGCTCTCCCTCACGTCCGCCACGGCACGTTCCAGGACGACATTGCCGGTCGTCGCCCCGACGATCTCGAGCGCCTGGAGGATGGGCACGCCGGAATGCATCATGGTGCCAAGGTTGCGGGTGAACCGGCTGAGGGCAATCTTGCTGACGAGCTGGCCGAAGACCGGCGCTTTGAGCTTGAGCGGGTCGAGGAAGTTGCGGACCCCCTGCTTGTGCTTCACCTTCGGCCACGTCGACAGGAACACGAAGACCCCGATGATGACCGGCACAGCGGCCCACTTCATCCCGGCCGACAGCCACACGAGGATCTGCGTCGGAAGCGGCAATTTGCCGCCGAGCTCTTTGAACATCTTCGTGAACACCGGAACAATGAACAGCAACATGCCGATGACCGCGACGATGGCGATGCAGAAGACGACCACGGGGTAGGTCATGGCAGACTTGACCTTGCCGCGCAGCTTGACGTCTGCCTCGAAGTTTTCGGCGATCTGCAGCATGACCGAGTCAAGGAAGCCGCCGACCTCGCCGGCCCGACACATGTTCATCATGAGCGGCGGGAACACGTTGGGGTGCTTCGCCATAGCGCCAGAAAGTGAGCCGCCCGTCTCGATATCGGTGCGGATCTCGCCGATGACCCGCGCGAGCTCCGGACTCTCGGTCTGCTCCGACAGGATGTTGAGTGCGCGAAGCATCGACAGACCCGAGTTGATCATCGTTGCGAACTGCCGCGAGAACACAGCGAGGTCCTTGAGTTTGACCTTCTTCTTCTTGCCGCCGAACCCCGGGATCTTGAGCTCCTTCTTGACCCCGGAGCCGCCCGCCTTGGATTCCTCGATCGAGAGGGGGGCGTAGCCCATCTGCTTGAGCTTCGTCGCGACCGCTGCCTGCGACTCGGCCTCGATCTTGCCGCTGACAAGCTTGCCCGACTTGTCGCGGACGGAGTATTGGAACGTCGTTGCTGTAGCCATGACCTATCCCTCTTACGCTCGTCCGCAGAGCCGGTTGAAGTCCTCGGCGTGGTGCGACTTCTCCAGGCCGGTTTCGTACGTGATCTTGCCCTGCTTGACCAACTCGGCGAGGTGCGCGTCCATGGTCTGCATTCCGTACTTGGCGCCGGCCTGCAGTGCCGAGTAGATCTGGTGCGTCTTGCCTTCGCGGATGAGGTTGCGGATGGCTGGGGTGACGACCATCACCTCGCAGGCGACAACGCGCCCCTGTCCGTCGGCCGTGCGCGCCAGGGTCTGGCAGACGACGCCCTGGATGGCACCGGCTAGCTGGACGCGCACCTGCTGCTGCTGGTGCGGCGGGAACACGTCGATGACACGGTCGATCGTCTGCGCGGCGTCCTGCGTGTGCAGGGTCGCGAACACGAGGTGGCCGGTCTCGGCCGCGGTCAGCGCAACGGAGATCGTCTCGAGGTCGCGCATCTCACCGACCAGGATGATGTCGGGGTCCTGACGCAGCACGTGCTTGAGCGCGTTGCCGAACGAGTGCGTGTCCTCCCCCACCTCGCGCTGGTTGACGATGCAGCTCTTGTGCTGGTGCAAGAACTCGATCGGGTCCTCGACGGTCATGATGTGATCCTGGCGCTGCCGGTTGGCAAGGTCGACAATCGACGCGAGCGTCGTCGACTTGCCCGAGCCGGTCGGCCCGGTGACGAGGACGAAGCCACGCGGCAGCATCGCGAAGTTGGCGAGCTGCGGCGGCACGCCGAGGGCCTCGAGCGGCTTGATCTCGAACGGGATCAGCCGGAAGGCCGCCCCGATCGCGTCCCGCTGCTTGTAGACGTTGACACGGAATCGGGCCTTGCCCGGCACCGCGTACGCGAAGTCGAGCTCCAGGTTCTCCTCGAACTTCTCGCGCTGCTTCTGCGTCAGGATCGCGTAGATCATGCGCTGGATGACCGGCGGCGTGAGCTCCGGCCGGTCCTCCATCTGCGTGAGGTGGCCGTGGTGCCGGATCGTCGGACGGGCACCGGCCGTGAGGTGCAGGTCGGAGGCGCGGCAGTTGAGGACCTCGACGAGCAGGTCCGTCAGATGCAGCGACTCGACCCCGGCGTCCTCCTCCATGGCCCCGCGGCCGGCCGGCTTGTCGGCCTCCGTCGGAGCGGGAGCGGCGGTTGCAGTCGGCGCGACCGGTGCTCCGGCTGCGGGCGCAGCAGGTGCGGCCAGGGGCGACGGCGCCAGGCCCGGGGGGGCGGACGGTGCCGGCGCGAGGGGTGCAGGCGCGAGGGGTGCCGGCGCAAGGGGTGCCGACGCGAGCGGGGCCGGCGCGAGAGTCACGGGCGCAGGCGGTGCCGGCGCAAGGGGTGCCGGCGCGAGCGGTGCGGCGGCGACCGGAGGCGCGGCCGGGGTCGGCGCGTACTGCTGCGGTGGTGCACCTGCATATTGCGGCGCGGCCGGGGCCGGCGCGTACTGCTGCGGCGCGGGCGGCGCGGGCGGCGCGGGCGGCGCGGCCGCGTACTGCGGCGCGGGCGGCGCGGCCGCATACTGCGGTGCTGCCGGTGCTGCGGCATACTGCGGTGCCGGCGGTCCGGCCGGCGCGGCTGCGTACTGCGGCGCGGGAGGCGCGGGCGCGTACGACTGCTGCGCGGGCACGACCCCTGAGGCCCACTCCGCATCCAACGGAGACGGGCCTGCTTCGACGGGGCCTGGACCCGAGTAGAACTCCTCGAACGAATTGCTGTCCACCGACACTCCTCTCGGGCCGCCCGTGGCGCCCGGCTCTCTCTGCCATCGGCCTTCCGCGGCGGGGGCTTGAGGCGTTCGGCGGAACCAGTGACGGCGTCCGCGCTACACGACGACGCGGAGGATCTCCTCGAGCGACGTGACACCCATCAGGACCTTCGCCATGCCGTCATCGCGCAACGTCGTCATGCCTTCGGACCGCGCGGCCTTGCCGATCTGGTCGCCCGAGGCACGCTCGACGGCGAGTCGCTCGATCGTCTCCGTTACGTTCATGACCTCGTGCAGCGCGAGCCGTCCTTTGTAACCCGTCTTCGAGCACGCCGAGCAGCCCACCGGACGGAACAGCTGCGGCACCGGCCCGGACTGGTCCCACGGCACGCGCGCAGTGAGCAGCGAGTCGGCAGTCGGCGTGTATTCCTCCTTGCACTTCGTGCACAGCCGGCGGGCCAGCCGCTGGGCGAGCACGCAGTCGAGTGCGGACGCGACGAGGAAGGGCTCGATGCCCATCTCCATCAATCGCGAGATCGCACTCGGGGCGTCGTTGGTGTGCAGGGTCGACAGCACGAGGTGGCCGGTGAGGGCGGCCTCGATGGCGATCTGCGCCGTCTCGTGGTCACGGATCTCACCGAGCAGCACGATGTCCGGGTCGCAGCGCAGGATCGAGCGCAGAGCGGCAGCGAACGTGAGCCCCGCTTTGACGTTGGTCTGCACCTGGTTGATGCCCGCCAGCCGGTATTCGACCGGGTCCTCGACCGTGATGACGTTCTTCTCCGGCGTGGAGACGATGTTGAGCGTCGCGTAGAGCGTGGTCGACTTGCCCGAGCCCGTCGGGCCCGTGACCAGGATCATCCCGTACGGCTTGGTGAAGCTCAGCGAGTAGCGGTCGAAGTTGCCGTCACTGAAGCCGAGGTCCGCCAGGTTCAGCGATGCTGTCGTGTTGTCGAGCACACGCATGACGACCTTCTCGCCCCACACGGTCGGCAGCGTCGCGACTCGCAGGTCGATCTTCTTGCCGTTGGCGTTGACCGACAGCCGGCCGTCCTGCGGGATACGGCGCTCGGCGATGTTGATCTCGGCCATGATCTTGAGCCGGCTGATGACGCCGGACTGAATGTTCTTCGGCGACCGCATGACCTCGTGCAACACGCCGTCGATGCGGAAGCGGACGCGCATGTCCTTCTCGGACGGCTCGATGTGGATGTCGGACGCGCGGTCCTGGATCGCCTGCGTGATCAGCAGGTTGACGAACTTGACGATCGGCGCGTCTTCCGTGACCTCCTTGACCTTCGAGAGGTCTTCGGCCTCTTCGGTGCTGTCGAGCGACATCGTCAGCTCGTCGAAATCCGTGTCGGCTCGGTGGTATCGGTTGATGGCCGCGATGACATCGGCGCGCGTCGCGACGAGCGGCTTGACCTCGAGGCCGGTCAGCGACCGAATGTCGTCGATGGCGAAGACGTTGGCCGGGTCGGCCATGGCGACGAGGAGCTTGCCGTCCTCGTAGCCGATCGGCAAGGCGGTGTGTCGCCGGCAGACGGTGTCCGGAACGCGCCCGACGGCCGAGCCGTCCACGGCAAACTCGGTCAGGTCGACGAAGCGGAGGCCGATCTGCTGTGCGAGCGCGGCGACGAGCTGGGATTCGGTGAGGACGCCACGGTCCACCAGCACGCGCCCGAGCGAACGACCGAGGCGCTGGTGCTCGTCGTACGCCTCCATCAGCTGGTCGCGGGAAACCAGCCCACTGTCGAGCAGGATGTCCCCGAGCTGCTTCATCCGTCTCCTTCGTCATCGCCACCGGCGAGGCGGCATCGCCCCTCACGGGGCGGCGCACCATTGCGCTTGTTTCTTCGGCGCGCGACGGCCGCTCTTGAGGTCAGGAAGCCTTTGTCGCCAGAAGATCGCGGGCGACGGCGAGCAGGGCTTTCCTCCACGGGTCAGCGGGACCGAGGTCGACGGTTGAGGCATCCGCGAAGCCCAGACGCACCACGCGGCCGCGCACCGGACCCGAACCGGCAAGCGGGTACGACGCCACGCGCGCCGGGGGAACCGCCCCCCCGACAGGCCCGACGAGGTCCGGAGCGACGGCCGCCACGGCGGCGGCGGCCTCCGCCGACAACCCGGCAGCAATCGTGCGCAAGGCGCCGCTGTCGGCATACGCCGGCTCGTAACCGGTCCCCCGGCCGGCGCGAGCGGTCGGGCGGCGACGCATCCACACGCGGGCGCGCCTAGACGCTCGCGGCTTGCGTGTCGATCTGGTCGACGACGGCATACAGCAGTGCGAGCAGCACGCTCTTGACCGATTCGCGGTCGGTGGCGTCGCACGGGAGGACGGGCACTTCGTGGTCGAGTTGCAACACGTCACGCACGCGCTGCTCCGCCGCCGGGTCGAGACCTTCGACGCGGTTGAGCGCGACGACGAACGGCACCTTCGCCATGCGGCGGAAAGCCGCGAGGATCCCGACCGACTCCTCGAGCGAATCCTCCCGGGTCGCGTCGAGCAGCAGGATGTAGCCGAGCATGCCTTCGCCGAGGATCTCCCACATGAAGTCGAAGCGATCCTGGCCCGGAGTGCCGAAAAGGTAGAGGACGAGGTCGCGGTCGATGGTGATGCGGCCGAAGTCCATCGCGACCGTCGTCTCGCTCTTGCGCGAGCGCGTGGAGTCGGTGATGTCCTTCTCCGTCGACAGGACGGTGATCTCGCTGATGGTGCGGATCAGGGTCGTCTTGCCGGCCGCGAAGGGACCGGTGACGACGATCTTCACTGCCTGTCCACTGGTGCGACGACGTGGCTTCATGGTCATGTCAGAGACCCCTCACGCCGGCGATCAGACGAAGCAACAAACTCTTGTTCACGCTCGGATCCCGTTCGATGGACGTGACAGGTGCAATTGCCGGCGCTGTCGCCGCGGAGCCCATGACGGCACCGACTCCCGACGGACCCTGCGAGGGCAAGCCGTCTTCGGGGAAGTCGGGACGACGCCGCGGCACGACGCTGTCCATACGGGCCGGCGTGACGTTCCGCTCGTCGGGTGGGATGGACGCGACCGACGGCGTGGTCGCGGCATCGGGGGTGCGCTGCATCGGGGCGACGGCCTGCGGCACGAACGATCGGGCCGCGGTGTCGACGAGCTC
>CAXSDE010000044.1:0-25248 GCA_964236265.1 uncultured bacterium | reverse complement strand
CCCGCCGCCCGCGACGCCCCCCGCCCCGCCACGCCACGCCACGCCACGCCACGCCAAGGCGACTTGTCAGGCCGTACGACGGCTCTGGCCCTCCCACAGCCTGACAAGTCGGCCGGTGGGCTCGGGCGCTCGACGCCCGCCGCCCCGCCATAGAGACACCCCCCGCCACGCCACCACGGCGACTTGTCAGGCTGTACGACGGCTCTGGCCATCCCACAGCCTGACAACTCGGGCACTTGGCTCGACGCCAGCTCGTCACGCCGCCGGCGGGAACGCCGCCTTCGCCGCCCGCAACTTCGCGATGACGGCTTTCGGGTCGGTGCGGATCGTCAGCGTCGAAAACTGCAGCACCCTGTCGCCCCCGATCACAAGATCGTTGAGGCGGTCGAGCCCTTTCGCGTAGGAGGCCGCCGAGAAGTGGTGTGCCCCGTCGACCTCAACGACGAATGAGTCGAACTCGACGTCCAGGTAGCGAGTGCGACCACCGACCTTCCGAATGGCCTGCCGTTTGGGCGGCGGCAGGCCGGCGCGTCTGGCCAAGACCGTGAAGTCGATCTCGGCGAACGACTGCGCCCCGCCGACCGCGTCGCCGATGACGCTGCGCAACAGCCGGCGATGCCGGATCGCGCCGGCCGTCTTCAGTTCCTCCGCCAAGGCCATCGGCGAGCACACCCCTTGTTGGACGGAGGCGCACACGAGTCCCCCGGCCCGACGTGGGCTGGGCTCCCACGCTGCGGCGTCAATGACGGCTCGACACGGGGTCACGAGGGGCGGCTCGTTCCGCGGGATGAACAGGTCATCGGCAGTGAAGCGTCGAGACTCGTGTACGACGACATCGTCCGATTTCCAGGCCGGCGTTCCCCGGCGGACGATGACGTGAACAGCGTCGGAGTCCCATCCCGTGAGACCCCAGCCGGTGGCGGCGGTCAGGCCCGCGAGGCCGCATGGCTGCGGATGATTGAGAACGGCGATCCACTGCAGCTGGTCGCGCGTCGGCGTGCCGTTGTTGGTGGCAATGACCAGTCCGTGACGCTGCCATCGGCCCGATGCGAGCCTCGAGGCGATGCGCGCCGGCGACAAACCCGCCTTGACGAGTTGCTGACGGGTCGCAACGCCGGATTGGCTTTTGATCAGCTTCGCGACGGTCGTCATGGTGCGAGGGTCTCCGACGTCCGCGACGTCGCCGCCCGCGCGGCTGCAAACCTGTGGGCACTTTTCGCACTGTGGATGGCTCGGTTTCGGCACTTGTCAGGCTCCACGACGGCCATGGCCATCGCACAGCCTGACAAGTCGGCCTGGGCCAGTCTGGGGGTTGTCCACGAGGTCGGCGACCGCGATCGCCATCGTCGGAGTGGTCCGGGCCGCACCCGGAGACTCAGAGCGTGTAGTCGAACGAATACTCGTGGCCGCCGGGCGACTCCGCCCCGATCATGAACTCCCCGCGCAGCCCGTCGAGCGACCCCGTCCCGGAGTCGGGGACCACGGTCACGGTCAGCGACTGGACCCCCCGGTCGGACGTGCCGGAGTGCTGCAGCACGAAGGTGCCGTCGAGCTCGTCGACGACGCCGACCACCCGCTCGATCGCGACGTAGCCCGCGGAGTCGTCCACCCCCGTGCGAGCGGAAGTCATGAAGACCGTCGACGTGCCGGTCAGCCCACCCGTGAACGTCTTCGTGATCTCGATCCGAGCGAGCACGCCGCCGGCACCGTCGAGGGGCGTGGCGTCGAACGTGTCCACCGTGAACGAGCCGGTCACCGAGGCCATCGAGTCAGGTTCCTTCCAGGTGGCTGCGGGCGCAACGAGCCGCCCATGGGCCACACTCTCACGGGTGACCGAAGCGACCCGCTACACGTACGACGTGGAGGGCCACCCTCGTCGCTGGGTCATCCTCGGGGCACTGTGCACCAGCCTGTTCATGGTCGTGCTGGACAACACCGTCCTCAACGTCGCCATCCCGTCGCTGTCGGACGATCTCCACACGTCGACCTCGCAGGTGCAGTGGGTCATCGACGCCTACTCGCTCGTCTTCGGCGGCCTCTTGCTGAGCGCCGGCAGCCTCTCGGACCGCTACGGCCGCAAGCGCGGTTTCGTCACCGGGCTCGTCATCTTCGGCGTCGCCTCGCTGGCCTGCGCGTTCGCTCCGACGACCCACTGGCTCATCACCGCCCGCGCGTTCCTCGGCATCGGCGGCGCGCTCCTCATGCCCGGCACGCTGTCGATCCTCATCAACATCTTCCCGGCGCGCGAGCGGGTGCAGGCGATGTCGGTGTGGAGCGGCATGTCGGCGCTGGGGATGGCCGCGGGCCCGATCCTCGGCGGCATCCTGGTCGAGCATTTCTGGTGGGGCTCGGTCTTCCTGCTCAACGTGCCGATCGTGATCGGTGCGGTCATCGCGTCCGTCATCCTCATCCCCGAGTCGAAGGACCCGGGGGCGGGCAAGGCTGACATCGTCGGCGCCGTCCTCAGCACCGTCTTCATGGTCAACATCGTGTACGCCGTGATCTCCTCGGCCAACAAGGGCTGGTCGTCCCCGAAGGTGATCGCCGCTTCCACGGCCGCCATCGCCGCCGGCGTCGCGTTCGCCCTCTGGGAGCGGCACACGGACCATCCCATGTTGGAGCTGTCGATCATCCGGCAGCGGCGGTTCCTCGGGGCGGCGATCGCCGGCACGCTGCTGCTGTTCACCTTCGGCGGCGCCAGCTTCCTGGTGACGCAGCAGCTCCAGTTCGTGCTCGGGCTGTCGCCGTTGGCGGCCGGTCTGCGCATGCTGCCGCTCGTCGGTGCCGTCATCGTCGGCGCGCTCCTGTCGGCTCCGCTGACGACCCGCTTCGGCGGGCGGGTCGTCGTCTTCGCCGGACTCACCCTTGTCAGCGCCGGCCTCGCCTATTTCGCGTTCATCGGCGCCGGCGGCGGCTACTCCCGGGTCGCGGTGACGTTCCTCGGGGTCGGCTTCGGAGCGGGGCTGGCGCTCGCCCCGGCGTCCGAGGCCCTGCTCGGCGCCATCCCGACGGAGCGTGCGGGCCTCGGGTCGGCGCTCAACGACATGGTGCAGGAGATCGGCATCGCCCTGGGCGTGGCGCTCCTCGGGGCGCTCGTCTCCGTCGGCTATCACTCCGCGCTCCCCGCGGGCGCTCCCCGCGAGGCGCGCCGCGGCCTCGGCAGCGCCCTCCAACTGGCCGCCGACAGCCACGACCCGGCACTCGCGACGGCCGCTCGGGATGCGTTCGAGCACGGCGCCGCGATCTCGATGGGCGTCGCGGCGGCCATCGCCCTCCTCGCGGCCGTGTCCGCCGCCTGGCTGCTCCCGCCGGGGCTCGGTCAGGAGCACCCGCGGGCCGCTGCGAGGATGGAGGCGTGAGGGTCACGGTGCATGCGGCCGCCGTCGTCGTGCCGGTGGTCGCGCCGCCGATCTGCGACGGCGCCGTCGCTGTCGAGGGGCAGCGGATCGTCGCGGTTGGTCGCCGTACAGAGATCGAGTCCTTGTACGGCGCTGCGACGCACACGCACGCCGGTGTCCTGACCCCGGGACTCGTCAACGCACACACGCATCTGCAACTGACGTCATACGCGGACATGGCGACCCTCGGTGTCCCGTTCGCGGAATGGATCGGGCACTTCTTCGCGCGCTACCGCGCGACCACGGAGGAGCAGTGGCTCGCCAGCGCGCGCGAGGGGGTGCGCCAGGTGCTCGTTAGCGGGACGACATCGGTGGCCGACGTCGACACTCACGGCTTCGCGACGCTCGCCGCCGCGGAGGCGGGTCTCGGCGGCCTGCGCTATCAGGAGGTGGTCGGCGCGGACGACCGCCGCTGGCCGGAGGTGCGCGCCGCGATCGAGGCCCGCCTCGATCAGGAGGACGTGGGCCTCAGCCCACACTCGCTCTACACGCTGAGCACGGCGACGCTGCGCGCTGTCGGCGAGCTGGCCCGCGCCCGCGGCCTGCGGCTGCATCCGCACGCCGCGGAGACGCTCGACGAGGCGGAGTTCGTCCGGACGGGCACCGGCGCTGCCGCGGCCGGCGCCGTGCGCGCGGGGCTGGACCTCGACCTCGCCGGCTCGGGGTGTGGTCTGACGCCGGTGCAGCGCCTCGACGAGCTGGGGCTCCTCGGCTCCGATGTCCATGTGGCACACGGAATTCACGTCGACGCGGCCGACCGCGCGGTGCTGCGGTCACGGGGGACCGTCGTCGCGTTGTGCCCGCGGTCCAACGCCATCCTGCAGGCCGGCGAGGCGCCCGTCGCGGCTTACCTGCGCGAGGGCAACCCCATCGCCGTCGGCACCGACTCGCGCGCCAGCAATCTCGACCTCGACCTGTGGGGCGACGTGCGCGCGCTGCGCGATTTGGCGTTGCGGCAGGGATTCGAGGACGCCGATCTCGACCGGCGGCTCGTCGAGGCGGCGACGCTCGGTGGGGCGACCGCGCTCGGGATGAGCGACATCGGCAGGCTGGTGGCGGGGGCGCGGGCGGACCTCGCGGTCTTCGACGTGCCAACGACCGGTGACGTGTACGACGCCCTCATCGGCCACGGCCACGCGTCCTGCACGAGCACTGTGTTGGCCGGGGAAATCGTTTCCAGCAAGGAGATGTCATGACGCGGGCCAAGCTCGACCGCCGGCCGGACGAGGTGGCCGCGATGTTCGACGGGGTCGCCAAGCGCTACGACCTCATGAACCGGGTGATGACGTTCGGGCTCGAGTCGCGCTGGCGCCGGGACGCCATGAAGGCCGTGGACCCCCAACCGGGCATGACGATTCTGGACCTCGCGGCAGGGACCGCGGTCAGCTCCGTGGTGCTCGCGGCGGCCGGCGCGACGGTCGTGGCGGCCGACTTCTCGCTCGGCATGCTCGAGAAGGGCCGCAAATACGCCGACGTGGTGTCGCTCGTCGCGGCGGACGCGCTGCGGTTGCCGTTTGCGGACGAGTCGTTCGATGTGGTGACGATCTCGTTCGGGCTGCGCAACGTGGCCGACGTCGATGCCGCGCTCGCCGAGATGCTGCGGGTCACCAAGCCGGGCGGGCGCCTCGTGATCTGCGAGACGAGCCAGCCGCCCCGTCCGCTGCTGCGTGTGGGTAATCGCACGTGGCTCAAGGTGCTGCCGCTGATCGCGGGCCGCTTCTCCTCCAACCCGGATGCCTACCAATACCTCACGGAGTCGATGCTGACCTGGCCGAACGGCAACGCGCTCGGTCGCCGCATCGCCGACTCGGGCTGGGACCGCGTGCAGTGGCGCGGCCTCACGTTCGGCGTGGTGGCGCTGCACCGGGCGACTCGCCCGTCCAGCTGACCAGGGAGCGCTAGGCAACCCCTGGCGCTGCGGGCGCTCCACTGCGGCCCTGGCCCGCGTCGGCCGGGAGCGCTAGCCACCCCCTGGCGCTGCGGGCGCTCCACTGCGGCCCTGGTCCCCGTCGGCCGGGAGCGCTAGCCGCCCTATGGGCGTGCTGCTGCTCCATGGTCCGAGCGGCGGGGCCGAGGGGCGGCCGAGCCGCGGGCACGGGGGCCCGGCGGGCCGGAGAGCGCCGACTGCCGCCGGGGCTTATGATCTGCGCGTACGGACGCTCGTGAATCCGTTCACAAGCGCACGAGGCCTTGCCCGGCAAGGCGCCGGCGCCACACCCGTCGAGGACCCGACCAAGGAGCCCGCGTGCCAGTCGCGCCGCGCACCGCTGACCAGGACGCCGACGTCATCGTCGTCGGCGCCGGGCCCGCCGGTTCCACCGCCGCCGCCTACCTGGCGCAGACGGGCCTCGATGTGCTCGTGCTCGAGAAGACGACCTTCCCGCGCGAGAAGGTCTGCGGCGACGGCCTGACTCCCCGCGGCGTCAAGCAGCTCATCGCGCTCGGCATCGACACGAGCGTCGAGTCGGGCTGGCGCCACAGCGATGGCCTGCGCGTCTACGGCGGCGGCATCAGCCTCGAGATGCCGTGGCCGGAGCTCAGCGACTACCCCCCCTACAGTGTCACCCGCACCCGCATGGACTTCGACGAGCTCCTCGTCCGGCACGCCCAGAAGGCCGGCGCCCGGCTGCAGGAATCGACGAACGTCCTGGCCCCGCTGCAGGACAGCAACGGTCGCACGATCGGCGTCACCACCCAGACCACGGGCGACCGCAAAGCCCCCAAGGTCACCTTCCGAGCCCCCGTTGTGCTCGCCGCCGACGGCAACTCCGCCCGCACCGCGCTCGGCGCCGGCATCCCGCGCCGCGACGACCGGCCCTTGGGTGTCGCCTACCGCCGCTACTACGCCAGCCCGCGCAGCACCGACAACTACCTCGAGGGCTGGCTCGAGCTCTGGGACGGCAAGCCGCGCGAGAGCCGCCTCCTGCCCGGCTACGGCTGGATCTTCCCGATGGGCGACGGCACCTGCAATGTCGGCCTCGGCGCCCTCAACACCAGCGCCGCCTTCGGCAAGACCGACTACCCGGACCTGCTCAACCGGTGGGTCGGCTCGCTCCCCGACGACTGGGAGATGCGCGAGGACACGGCCACGGGCAAGGCGAAGGGCGCCGCGCTGCCGATGGGCTTCAACCGGCAGCCGGCGTACAAGAACGGTCTTCTGCTCCTCGGCGACTCGGCTGGCCTGGTCAACCCGTTCAACGGCGAGGGCATCGCCTATGCCATGGAGTCCGGCCACATCGCCGCCGACACGGTCGTGCAGGCCCTCGCCCGCCGCGAGGGGCCGGCGCGCGAGCGCGCGCTCGAGTCCTACGGCAAGGCGCTCAAGGCGACGTACGGCGGTTACTACCGCCTCGGCAACACCTTCGTGAAGATCATCGGCAATCCGCAGATCATGAAAGCGTGCACCGAGCACGGGCTCAAGCACCCGGCGCTCATGCGGTCGCTGCTCAAGCTGATGGCCGGCCTGACCGACGCGCGTGGCGGCGACGCCGTGGATCGCGTCATCAATCTGCTGGCGAAGGTTGCCCCGGCCGCGTAGCCGGCGACCGCTCTACCTACACTGAACCGCTGGGCGCACGCCCGAGAAGAGGAAGGACACCGCGATGGGACTCAACGTCTACCTGCCGATGCTGGTCCTTTTCATCCTCGCGACACTCTTCGCCGTCGGCTCCATCGCCGCCAACTCGCTCGTCGGGCCCAAGCGCTACAACAGGGCCAAGCTCGACGCCTACGAATGCGGCATCGAGCCGTCGCCGCGGGCCATCGGCAGCCGCATGCCGATCAAGTTCTATCTCACCGCGATGCTCTTCATCGTCTTCGACATCGAGATCATCTTCCTCTACCCGTGGGCCGTCGCGTTCTTCCGCACCGGCAGCTCATCGGTGTTCCTGTTCGTCGAAATGCTCCTGTTCGTGGCCACCGTTCTCGTCGCGTACGTGTATGTCCTGCGTCGCGGCGGGCTCGAGTGGGACTAGTCCCAACCGTCTGCCAACGCTGAATCGAGCTATCACCACATGGGCCTCGAGGAGAAGCTCCCGACCGGCGTGATCCTCACGACCGTTGCGGGTGCCGTTAACTGGGCGCGCAAGTCGTCGGTGTGGCCGGCGACCTTCGGCCTCGCCTGTTGCGCCATCGAGATGATGGCGACGGGCGCCGGGAAATACGACATCGCCCGCTTCGGCATGGAGCGGTTCAGCGCCACCCCGCGTCAGGCCGACCTGATGATCGTCGCCGGCCGTGTCAGCCAGAAGATGGCGCCGGTGCTCCGCCAGATCTACGACCAGATGGCCGAGCCGAAGTGGGTCATCGCCATGGGCGTCTGCGCCTCCAGTGGCGGCATGTTCAACAACTACGCGATCATCCAGGGCGTGGATCACATCGTGCCCGTGGACATGTATCTGCCCGGCTGCCCGCCGCGCCCGGAGATGCTCCTGGACGCGATCCTCAAGCTCCACGCCAAGATCCAGGCCGGCGACGTGACGGGCAAGCTGACCCGGACCGAGCTCGATGACTCGCCCTACCAGAAGCCGATCGTCCGCGGCACGGCCGTCAGCGCCGGCCTGCCGGTCCTCGAGATCCAGAAGCGCCGCCGATGAGCGAGGCCACCGACGGATCCCTGAGCCCGGCTCAACCGAGCCGCGGCATGTTCGGTGTGCACGGGTCCTCAGACACGTCCGGCTTCAACGGTCTCGTGCCGCAGGTCGCCCCCGAGATGTCGACACCCAAGCCGTTCGGCAGCTGGTACGACGAGGCCACCGACCACCTGGCCGAGGTTTTCCCCGGCTTCGGGGACGCGATCGAGCGCATCGTCGTCGACCGCGGGGAGCTCACCCTGCACGTCAAACGCGAGCACATTCTCGAGTTGTGCCGCACGATGCGCGATGACCCGTCGCTGCGTTTCGAGTTGCTCAGCTGCGTCAGCGGCATCGACTACGTCGACTCGCCCCGGCGGCTGCACGCGGTTTACCACCTGACGTCGATGACCTACCGTCGCCGGCTGCGGCTCGAGGTCGCGACCACCGTCGCCGACCCGCACATCCCGTCGGTCGTCTCCATCTACCCGACGGCCGACTGGCACGAGCGCGAGGCCTGGGACTTCTTCGGCATCGTCTTCGACGGTCACCCGGGCTTGACCCGGATCCAGATGCCGGACGACTGGATCGGCCACCCGCAGCGCAAGGACTATCCACTCGGCGGCATCGACGTCGAATACAAGGGCGCGCACATCCCGCCGCCGGACGAGCGGAGGTCCTACGCGTGACCACCACCGACACCCCCGGGACTCCCGCGGGCGCCAATGTTGGGGGCGCCAGCCCGACCGACCCCTACGCGCCGAGCCGCGACACGACCGAGGGCCGCATCTTCACGCTCGTCGGCGGCGACTGGGACTCGCTGACGGACGAGGCGATCAGCGGCACCGAGAAGATGGTCGTCAACATGGGGCCGCAGCACCCCTCGACCCACGGCGTGCTCCGCCTCGTGCTCGAGCTCGAGGGAGAGACGGTCACCGAGTGCCGGCTCGTCATCGGCTATCTGCACACGGGCATCGAGAAGTCGACGGAATACCGCAACTGGGTGCAGGGCGTCACCTTCGTCACGCGCATGGACTATCTGGCGCCTCTCTACAACGAGACGGCCTACTGCCTCGCCGTGGAGAAGCTGCTCGGTGTCACCGATGACATCCCGGAGCGTGCCACCGTCATTCGCGTGCTCGTCATGGAGTTGCAGCGCATCGCGTCGCACCTGGTCTGGCTCGCAACGGGCGGCCTCGAGCTCGGCGCCATGGGAATGATGTTGTACGGCTGGCGCGAGCGGGAGGTCATCCTCGAGATCCTCGAGCTCATCACCGGCCTGCGGATGAACCACGCCTACGTGCGGCCGGGTGGCGTCATCCAGGACCTGCCCCCGGGCGCGGTCGACAAGATCCGCGATTTCCTCGTCTACATGCCGAAGAAAATCAAGGAATACGAGGGCCTGCTGGCCGGCAACCCGATCTGGGCCGCGCGCAACAAGAACGTCGGCGTCATCGACGCGGCGGGCTGCGTCGCGCTCGGCGTCACCGGCCCGCTGCTGCGCGCCGCCGGCCTGCCGTGGGACCTGCGCAAGCAGGAGCCCTACTGCGGCTACGAGACCTACGAGTTCGACGTGCCGACGCGGGAGAACGGCGACTGCTGGGCCCGCTTCGAGGTGCGCGTGGCCGAGATGCGCGAGTCGCTCAAGATCATCGAGCAGTGCCTCGGCAAGCTCAAGCCCGGCCCCGTGATGATCGGCGACAAGAAGATCGCGTGGCCCGCCCAGCTCGCCCTCGGCAGTGACGGGATGGGCAACTCGCTCGACCACATCCGCACCATCATGGGCACCTCGATGGAGGCGCTCATCCACCACTTCAAGCTGGTCACAGAGGGTTTCCGCGTGCCGGCCGGACAGGTCTACGTGCCGATCGAGTCGCCGCGGGGCGAGATGGGCTACCACGTCGTCAGCGACGGGGGCACCCGCCCGTACCGTGTCCACGTGCGCGACCCCTCCTTCGTCAACCTGCAGGCCGTCCCGGCGATGACCGAGGGCAGCATGATTTCCGACGTCATCGCGGCGGTCGCGAGCGTCGACCCCGTCATGGGTGGAGTGGATCGCTAGTGCCGTTGTCCGAGCAGACCCGCGAGAAGGCGCGCGCGATCATCGCGCGCTATCCCAAATCGCGCAGTGCGTTGCTGCCCATGCTCCATCTGGTGCAGGCCGAAGAGGGCTTTGTGACCCCCGCGGGCATCGCGCTGTGCGCCGAGGAGCTCGGCCTGACGAAGGCCGAAGTCGGCGCTGTCGCGACCTTCTACACGATGTACAAGCGCCGCCCGACCGGTGACTATCTCGTCAGCGTGTGCACCAACATCTCCTGCCAGCTGCGCGGCGCCGAGGACATCTACACGTGCCTGAAGGCCGAGCTCGGCGTCGGTCATGACGAGACCACCCCGGACGGCACCATCACGCTCGAGCACGCGGAATGCCTGGCCGCCTGCGACTTCGCGCCCGTCGTGACCGTCAACTACGAGTTCTACGACAACCAGACGGCCGAATCGGCGCTCGCGCTCGTCAGGGCCGTGCAGGCTGGTGCGATCCCGACTCCGGTGCGCGGCGAGACCCCCGCGACGTTCCGCGAGACGGAGATGGAGCTCGCCGGCTTCTACGCCGGCGGACGAGGCACGGGCACGCCGGCCGCGGCTGGGCACGAGCACCACGGAGTTGTCGAGTCCGTGGTCGGCTCTGTCGTTGGCGCCTTGAAGAAGGTCGCCGGAAAGGCTGACTCGTGATCGCCGAGACCCGCGTGCTCATGTCCCGGTGGGATGAAGACCAGCCGTGGACCATGAAGACGTACGAGAAGACCGAGGGCTACCAGGCCGCGCGCACCGCGCTGGCCATGGACCCCGACGCGGTCATCGCCATCGTGAAGGACTCGGGGCTCCGCGGCCGCGGCGGCGCCGGTTTCCCGACCGGCATGAAGTGGTCGTTCATCCCGCAGGGCGACGGCAAGCCGCACTATCTCGTCGTCAACGCCGACGAAGGCGAGCCGGGCACCTGCAAGGACGCGCCCTACATGATGATCGACCCGCACGGGCTGATCGAGGGCATGATCATCGCGTCGTACGCCATCCGTTCCAACCACGCCTTCATCTACCTGCGCGGCGAGCTCGTCCACGCCGGCCGCCGGTTGCAGCGCGCCATCGACGAGGCCTACGCCGCCGGCTATCTCGGCAAGGGCGTCTTCGGCACCGGGTTCGACCTGGAGCTGACGCTGCACCGCGGGGCGGGCGCCTACATCTGCGGCGAGGAGACGGCGCTGCTCGACTCCCTCGAGGGCTACCGCGGCCAGCCGCGCCTCCGGCCGCCTTTTCCTGCTGTGGCTGGTCTTTACGCGTCCCCGACGTGTGTCAACAACGTCGAGACGATCGCGTCCGTGCCGTACATCATCCGTAAGGGCCCCGACTGGTTCAAGAGCATCGGCACGGAAAAGTCGCCCGGCCCGAAGATGTTCAGTGTCAGTGGTCACGTCGTGCGCCCGGGACAGTACGAGATCCCGTTGGGTACGACGTTCCGCGACGTCCTCGAGCTGGCAGGCGGCGTCCCCGAGGGCCGCACCTTGAAGGCATGGGTCCCGGGCGGCTCGTCGACGCCGATGCTGACGGCGGAGCACCTGGACACGCCGATGGACTTCGAGGGCGTGCAGGCTGCCGGGTCGCTGCTCGGCACCGCGGCCGTCATCGTCATGGACGACACCGTCTGCATGGTGCGCACGGTGCTGCGGTTGCTGGAGTTCTACGCCCACGAGTCGTGCGGCAAGTGCACCCCGTGCCGCGAAGGCACCAACTGGCTGGTGCAGATCCTCGAGCGCCTCGAGCACGGCAAGGGCGACGAGCAGGATCTCGATACGCTGCTCGACGCGTGCGACAACATCTTCGGCCGGTCGTTCTGTGCGCTCGGTGACGCGGCCACCTCGCCCGTCGTGTCGTCACTCAAGTTCTTCCGCGACGAATACATCGAGCACTTCACCTCCGGCGGCTGCCCGTTCGCGGAGGATGTCCCGATCCTTGCTGGAGTGACGCGGTGACCGCGACCGACGACCGGACCTCCGCGGCGGCCACCCCGCCGCCCGCAGCCCCGCCGATCCCGGATGGCGTGACGCTCACCATCGACGGCTTCCAGGTGACGGTGCCGAAGGGCACCCTGGTCATTCGCGCCGCCGAGCAGCTCGGCATCCAGATCCCGCGGTTCTGCGACCACCCGCTGCTCGATCCGATCGGCGCGTGCCGCCAGTGCATCGTCGAGGTCGAGGGTCAGCGCAAGCCGCTCGCCTCGTGCACGACGACCGTCACCGACGGCATGGTCGTCAAGACGCAGTTGTCCTCCCCGGTGGCCGAGAAGGCCCAGGCCGGCAACCTCGAATTCCTGCTGCTCAACCACCCGCTCGACTGCCCCATGTGCGACAAGGGTGGCGAGTGCCCGCTGCAGAACCAGTCGCTGTCCAACGGTGCCGGCGAGTCGCGCTTCCGTGACGTCAAGCGCACCTACCCGAAGCCGATCGCCATCTCCTCGGAGGTGCTGCTCGACCGCGAGCGCTGCGTGCTGTGCGCCCGCTGCACGCGATTCAGTCAGCAGATCGCCGGGGACCCGTTCATCGACCTGTTCGAGCGCAGCGGCGAGGAACAGGTCGCGATCTCCGCGGACGAGCCGTTCGAGTCCTACTTTTCCGGCAACACCGTGCAGATCTGCCCCGTCGGGGCGCTCACGTCAGCGGCTTACCGCTTCCGCGCCCGCCCGTTCGACCTCGTCAGCACGCCGTCTGCGTGCGAGCACTGCGCGGCCGGGTGCGCCATGCGCACCGACCACCGCCGCGGCAAGGTCGTCCGCCGGCTCTCGGGCGAGGACTTCGACGTCAACGAGGAATGGACCTGCGACAAGGGCCGCTTCGCCTTCACCTACACGGGATTGCCGGACCGCCTCACCACACCGTTGATCCGCGACCCCTCGAACGGTGAGTTGCGCGAGGCGACGTGGACCGAGGCGCTGCAGTTCGCCGCCGCCGGCCTCGCGGCAGCCAAGGCCAAGGCCGAGGGCGGCGTCGGCGTGATCGCCGGGGGACGCCTGACGCTCGAGGACGCCTACAGTTACTCCAAGTTCGCCCGCGTGGTGCTCGGCACGAATGACATCGACTTCCGGGCGCGTGAGCACTCCAGCGAGGAGGCGGCCTTCCTCGCCGCCCACGTCGCCGGCACGGGCCTGGGCGTGACGTACGAGGACCTGGAGCACGCGCCGACCGTCCTGCTGGCCGGCCTGGAGCCGGAGGAGGAGTCGCCGATCATCTTCCTGCGCCTGCGCAAGGCGACGCGCAACCGGGGGCTGGCGGTCTGGTCGATCGCGCCGTACACCACGCGCGGGTTGACCAAGCTGCGCGGCACCGCGCTCCACACGGTGCCAGGGGGCGAGCCGTCGGCCCTCGACGCGCTGGCCGCCGGCGACGCGACCGCCTCCCTCGCGCTCCGCCGGCCGGGCGCGGTGATCCTGGTCGGTGAGCGCCTCGCCGCCGTGCCGGGCGCGCTCACCGCGGCCGCCCGCCTCGCGGCCGCCACCGGCGCCCGCCTCGCCTGGGTCCCGCGCCGCGCCGGTGAGCGCGGAGCCGTCGATGCCGGCTGCCTGCCCAACCTGCTGCCCGGCGGGGGGCACGTGCTCGACGCATCGGCGCGCGCCTCGCTCGCCGAGGAGTGGGGCACCGTGCCCTCCGCCATCGGCCGGTCGACCAGCGAGATCATCGCCGCGGCCGCCGCCGGCCAGCTCGGCGGCCTCGTCGTCGGCGGCGTCGAGATCGCCGACCTCCCCGACCCCGCGCTCGCCGCCGAGGCCCTGGGCAGTGCGTTCGTCGTGAGCCTCGAGATCCGGCACAGCGACGTCACCGCACTCGCCGATGTCGTGCTGCCGGTGGCGGCCGTCGCCGAGAAGGGGGGCACCTTCGTCGACTGGGAGGGGCGTCCACGACCCTTCGGCCAGGCGCTCAACGCGACGCAGCGGATGACCGACACCCGCGTTCTCGACGCGCTCGCCGGCGCCCTCGGCGTCCGGCTCGGCCTGCCCGACTTCGACGCGGCCCGTGTCGAGATCTCGGCGCTGCCGGCCCGCTCCGGCGCACCGGTGGTGGTGGACGAACCGGCCCGCCCGCTGGCGGACCTGAAGAAGTCACAGGCCTATCTCGCGACGTGGCGGGAGCTGCTCGACGCCGGCAGCCTGCAGGACGGCGAGCCGCACCTCGCCGGCACCGCCCGCACGCCGCTGGCCCGCCTGTCCGCCGAGACCGCGGCCGCCCTCGGGATCATCGACGGCGGGGCGCTCACGGTCACCGGCGCGCGCGGGTCAGCCGTGCTGCCCGCCGCGATCGCCGACCTGCCGCCGGGCGTCGTCTGGCTCCCGGAACACCCGCACACCGGCCCCGGCGCCCGCGCCGTCGGCCGCAGCGGCTCCGTCGTCACCCTGAGCGCGGGAGGTGTCCTCTGATGCCCGAGCTGGCCGGCTTCGTCGCCGATCCCTGGTGGCTCATCGTGATCAAGGTCGTGGGCGTCTTCGGGTTCCTGGTCGTCACGGTCCTGCTCTCGATCAACTTCGAACGCAAGATCGTTGGCTGGATGCAGCAGCGCCCCGGCCCCAACCGCACCGGCCCCTGGGGCATGTTGCAAGCGCTGGCCGACGGCATCAAGCTCGCGTTCAAGGAAGACATCAACCCGACGATCGCCGACAAGGTGATCTTCTTCCTGGCGCCGATCGTCTCGGTGATCCCGGCGTTCGTCGCCTTCTCGGTCATCCCGCTCGGTCCCCGCGTGCACCTGTTCGGTCACGTCACGGCGTTGCAGCTCACCGACATGCCCGTGGCGGTGCTGGTCATCCTGGCCGCGTCGTCACTGGGGGTCTACGGGATCGTGCTCGCCGGCTGGGCGAGTGGCTCTCCGTACCCCCTCTTCGGTGGTCTTCGCTCCGCCGCGCAAGTCATCTCGTACGAGATCGGTATGGGCATGGCGCTCGTCACCGTCTTCATGCTGACCGGATCCCTGTCGACCTCGGCGATCGTCGACGCGCAGGAGCACCAGTGGTTCGCCATCGGCGCGGTGGTGCCCATGGTCATCTACGGCATCAGCGCGATCGGCGAGACCAACCGCGCGCCGTTCGACCTCCCCGAGGCCGAGGGTGAGCTGGTCGGTGGCTTCCACACCGAATACAGCTCGATGAAGTTCGCGATGTTCTTCCTCGCGGAATACGTCAACATGGCGACCGTCTCGGCGCTGGGCACGACGATGTTCCTCGGCGGGTGGCGGCCCTTCCCGATCCCGGTCATCTCGCACTTCGCCGGCTGGTGGGGGCTGCTCTGGTTCGTGATGAAGGTCTACGCGTGCCTGTTCGTCTTCATCTGGATCCGCGCGACGCTGCCGCGACTGCGTTACGACCAGTTCATGAAGCTGGGCTGGCGCTGGCTCATCCCGATCGCCCTCGCCTGGATGGTCCTCGTCGCCGGGGTGCGCGTGTGGCACTTCAACGTCCACGTCTCCAATGGGCGGATGGCCATCTACGTTCTCATCGCGGCGCTGGTCCTCGTCTTCCTGTCCTCGTTCCTGCCCGAGAAGAAATCGGTCGAGCCGGCTGACCCGGACCTGCCGCGCGACCCCCCGTCGTTCCCGACGCCGAGCGTCGCGGATCTCCGGGCGCCGCGGGCCCCGTCACCCGCCATCAAGGCACAGGAAGCCATCACGATCGCCGGCACGACGACCGGGTCCGTCGCGACGCTCGCAGACCCGCGCACGACCGCCGCACTGACCGGCCAGTCCGCACCCAGCACCCCGGAGGACGGCCATGGCTGACCCGACCAACGACTGGGTGAGCTACGCCCTAGGCCTTGCCAAGGGCCACCTGATCACGTTCCGCACGATGTTCAAGAAGCGCACGACGCAGTACTACCCGGAACGCAAGGAGCCGACGGCCCCCCGTTATCACGGACGCCACCAGCTCAACCGTCATCCGGACGGCCTCGAGAAGTGCGTCGGCTGCGAGCTGTGCGCGTGGGCCTGTCCCGCCGACGCCATCTACGTCGAGGGCGCCGACAACACGGAGGCGGAGCGCTTCTCGCCGGGTGAGCGCTACGGCGCCGTCTACCAGATCAACTACCTGCGCTGCATTTTCTGCGGGCTGTGCATCGAGGCGTGCCCCACCCGGGCGCTCACGATGACGAACGAGTATGAGCTCGCCGACGACAGCCGGCAGGATCTCATCTTCACCAAGGAGCAACTGCTGGCGCCGCTCATGCCGGGCATGGAGCAGCCGCCCCACCCGCGCCGGCTCGCGGACAGCGAGAAGGAGTATTACCTCGGCGTGTTCTCCCTGCCGGTTGTCCCGTCGGACCCTTCGATGGAAGGCCGCAACCCCGACAGCACTCGCACGCGCGACGAGGCGCTCGCCCCGGGGGAGAACGCCTCATGACCGCTCCCGAACAAGTCCTGTTCTGGGTGCTCGGGCCCCTGTCCGTGCTCGCGGGCCTCGCCATGGTGCTGGCGCGCAAGGCGGTGCACTCCGCGCTGTTCCTGGCGTTCGACATGCTGTGTCTGGCTGCGTTCTATGCGGCCGAGCAGGCCCCGTTCCTCGCGTTCGTCCAGGTCATCGTCTACACCGGCGCCGTCATGATGCTGTTCCTGTTCGTGTTGATGCTCGTCGGCGTCGACGCTTCCGACTCGCTCATCGAGACGATCCGCGGTCACCGATCCGCGGCACTCGGTGCGGGCGTCGGCTTCGCCATCGTGCTGATGTCGGCGCTCGGCGGCGCTCTCAACGGCGGCCCGGTGGTCGGCCTCGAGACGCCGCAGGCCAATGGCTCCGACAACGTCTACGGCGTCGCGAAGCTCCTGTTCACGCGCTACCTGTTCGCATTCGAAGTCACGGGCGCGCTCCTCATCACCGCCGCGCTGGCCGCCATGGTCCTCGCGCACAAGGAGCGCACGGGTCCGAAGGTGACGCAGCGCGAGATGGCGCTGGCCCGCTTCCGCGGCCCACGGCCGTCCCCGCTGCCCGGCCCGGGCGTGTTCGCCCGCCACGATGCCGTCGACACGCCGGCGCTGCTGCCCGACGGTTCACCGGCTCCCGGGAGCGTGCCTGCGTCGATCGCGCAGGAGCTGCGCCGCGCCCACCCGCCGCTCCCCGCGGCCGTGCTGCTCGAGGAGGAGAAGCTGTGAGCCCGACGGCTTACCTGTTCCTCGCGGCGCTGCTGTTCAGCATCGGCGCGGTCGGCGTGCTCGTGCGCCGCAACGCGATCGTCGTGTTCATGTGCGTCGAGCTGATGCTCAACTCGGTCAACCTGACCCTCGTCACGTTCTCGCGGATCAACGGCACGCTCGACGGCCAGATCTACGCGTTCTTCGTGATGGTGGTCGCCGCCGCGGAAGTGGTCGTCGGCCTTGCCATCCTGATGACCGTGTTCCGGACCCGCCGCTCCGCGTCGGTCGACGACGCCAACCTGCTGAAGTATTAGGAGACGCGTGAACGTCGACCAGTCCTCCCGGGGTGCCGCATGGTGACCGGCTCTGCCAACGGCTCCCTGTGGCTGCTCGTCGCCCTGCCGCTGCTGGGCAGCCTGATCCTGTTACTGGCGGGTAAGCGCGCCGATTCCTGGGGCCACTGGCTCGCGACCGCTGCCGCTGCGGCCTCGTTCGCGGCGGGCTTCGTCCAGGTGCTGTCCCTCGTCGGCAAGTCGGCGGACAACGGCGGCCGCACGATGGTCGACCATGTCTACAACCTGATCTCCGTCGGCGGCCTGAGTGTCGACGTCGCGTTCCGGCTCGACCAGCTCAGCGCCCTGTTCCTGTTGCTCATCACGGGCGTCGGCACACTGATCCACGTCTACTCGATCGGCTACATGGCGCACGACCCCGGTCGCCGCCGGTTCTTCGCCTACCTCAACCTGTTCGTCGCCGCAATGCTGATCCTCGTCCTCGCCGACAACTACGTGCTCCTGTACGTCGGGTGGGAAGGCGTCGGTCTCGCGTCGTACCTCCTGATCGGCTTCTGGTATTACAAGCCGAGTGCCGCCACGGCGGCCAAGAAGGCCTTTCTCATGAACCGCGTCGGCGACGTGGGACTGGCGCTGGCCATCTTCCTGATGTTCCAGCAGTTCGGCCGCATCGACTTCAGCGGCGTCTTCAGTGCGGTCGGCGTCCCGGGCGCGTCCAACGTGGCGCACGGCGTCGTGACGGCCCTCGGGCTGCTGCTGCTCCTCGCGGCGTGCGGCAAATCCGCGCAGCTGCCTTTGCAGGCATGGCTCGCCGACGCCATGGAGGGTCCCACCCCCGTGTCGGCGCTGATCCACGCCGCGACGATGGTCACCGCCGGCGTCTACCTCGTCGCACGGTCCAACCCGATCTTCAACCTGTCCGAGGGCGCGCGGATGGTCGTCGCCATCGTCGGAGCGGCGACGCTGCTCTACGGCGCGATCATCGGGACGGCGTACGACGACATCAAGAAGGTCCTCGCCTCCTCGACGATGAGCCAGATCGGCTACATGATGCTCGGCGTCGGGCTCGGGCCCGTCGGCTACGCGTTCGGCATCATCCACCTGCTCGCGCACGGGTTCTTCAAGGCCGGGCTGTTCCTCGGCGCCGGCTCCGTGATGCACGCGATGAACGACGACGTCGACATGCGGCGCTACGGCGGACTGCGCACGGCGATGCCGTGGACGTTCGCGACGTTCACCGCCGGCTACCTGGCGCTCATCGGTTTCCCGCTGTTCTCGGGCTTCTTCACGAAGGACAAGATCATCGAGGCCGCGTTCATCAAGGGCGGCACCTCGGGGGTCATCTTCGGCGTGATCGCGTTGCTCGCGGTCGTCCTCACCGCGTTCTACATGACCCGCCTCATGCTGATGACGTTCTTCGGCGAGAAGCGCTGGGCCGAGGGCGCGCACCCGCACGAGTCACCGACGTCGATGGTGTGGCCGCAGGTCGTCCTCGCCGTCGGATCCGTCGCCGGCGGCTTCGTCCTGCTCCACGTGCTGCACCTGCAGACCTGGCTGGAGCCGGTGCTCGGCAAGCCGGCCGAAGGCAGTCCCGTCCTGTCCACCGTGGTGCTCACGATCCTGGGCTTCCTCGCCATGGCCGGTGGGGCCGGCGCGGCGTACGTGTTGTTCGGGCGACGCGCGATCCCCGTCGTCGCGCCCGCCGCCGGGCCACTGGTGCGCGCCACCCGCCGGCAGCTCTACGCCGACGCGTTCAACGAGGGCGTGTTCATGCGTCCGGGGCAATACCTGACCCGCGCGCTCGTGTTCGCCGACAACCGCGGCATCGACGGCGGAGTCAATGCGCTCGCCGCGTTCCTCGGCGGCACCTCGGGTCGCTTCCGCCGCCTGCAGACCGGCTTCGTCCGGTCGTACGCGCTGTCCGTGTTCGCCGGCGCCGTGGTTGTCACCGCGGCCCTGCTGTTGGAGAGAGTCGCGTGAGCAGTTTTCCGTGGTTGCTCGTCGTCGGTGCGGTCCCGGCCGTCGGTGCTGTCCTCGTGGCTGCGGCCCCCAAGGTGCGCGCGGACGCCGCCCGCTGGCTCGCGCTGGCGCTGTCGCTGCTGACGTTCGCGCTCACCATCGCCATGGCCGCCGGCTACTCGTCCAGCGGTGACCGGTTCCAGTTCGCGCGCAGCTACAGCTGGATCCCGCAGTTCGGCGTCCACTTCGCGGTCGGCATCGACGGCATCGCGCTGGTGATGATCCTGCTCACGGCCTTCCTGGTGCCCGTCGTCGTCGTCGCGTCCTGGCGAGCGGACAACGCCACGACGGTGCTCGCCACGACGGACGCCACCCGCTCCGACCTCAACTACGAGCGCCTAACCGATGGCCGCGCGAGCACCGAAGGCAGCGGCGCGGTGCGTGTCGGCGGCGGCGCGGTTCGCGTCGGCACGAAGGCGCCGGGCGTGCAGCCCGCGGGGTTCTTCGCCTGGGTCCTGCTGCTCGAGGCCATGCTGATCGGCGTCTTCGCCGCGACGGACCTGTTCCTGTTCTACGTCTTCTTCGAAGCCATGCTGATCCCGATGTATTTTCTCATCGGGCGTTACGGCAAGGGCGGCCCGAAGGCGTCGTACGCGGCCATGAAGTTCTTGCTCTACAGCCTCGCCGGCGGGCTCGTCATGCTCGCCGCCGTCATCGGCGTCTATGCCATCTCGGCTCGCAGCGGGCACGGCTCGTTCCTGATCACCGACATCGCCGGCATGCAGATGGCCACGAGCGTCCAGCTGTGGCTCTGGTTCGGCTTCTTCCTGGCCTTCGCCATCAAGGCACCACTGTGGCCGTTCCACACGTGGCTGCCCGACGCGGCCGCCGAGGCGCCCATCGGTGCGTCGATCCTGCTCGTCGGCGTGATGGACAAGGTCGGCACGTTCGGCTTCCTGCGCTGGTCGCTGCCGCTGTTCCCGCACGCGTCGAAGACCATGGCGCCGCTCGTGATGACGCTCGCCGTCATCGGCATCATCTACGGGGCGCTGCTCGCCATCGGCCAGCGCGACTTCAAGCGACTGCTCGCCTACACGTCCATCGCGCACTTCGGTTTCATCGCGATCGGCATCTTCGCGTTCACGACGCAGGGCATGGCCGGCGCCACGCTCTACATGGTCAACCACGGCTTCTCGACCGGCGCGTTGTTCCTCATCGTCGGCTTCCTGGTCGCGCGGCAGCAGTCGAGCTCCATCACGGAGTTCGGCGGCGTGCACAAGGTGGCGCCGTGGCTGTCCGGCGGCTTCTTCATCGCGGGCCTGTCGTCACTCGCCCTGCCCGGCACCAACAGTTTCGTCAGTGAGTTCCTCGTGCTCATCGGCACGTTCACGACCTACCGGTGGTTTGCGATCGTCGCCACGGTTGGCATCGTCTTCGCCGCGCTCTACATCCTCCTGATGTACCAGCGCACCATGCAAGGACCGCTGCTCGAGCGCAACGCCGGGATGCACGACCTGTCCTGGCGCGAGGCCGCGGCTCTCGTCCCGATGGTCGCGCTGATCCTCGGCCTCGGCTTCTTCCCGAAGCCGGCGCTGGACGTCATCAACCCCGCGGTCACCTCGACGCAGCACGACACCGGTCAGACGGACCCAGTGGCTCAGCACCCTGCCGCCGCGCCCGCCGCCTCTGAAGGGACGGGCAAGTGAGCTTCGCGCTCCAGGCCATCGACAGCACGGGGACGTTCACGCCGCCGTCCGTATCCTACAAGGCGCTCGCGCCGATGCTCATCGTCTTCAGCACCGGCGTGCTCGGCATTGCAGCCGAGGCGTTCACGCCGCGCGCCTACCGTTGGGTGGCACAGGCGAGTCTGGCCATTGCCGGTCTCCTGGCCGCGATGGTCGCGCTCGTCGTCATCCGTATCCCGTCGATGATCACGGCCGGCGGTGCGGTCGTCGAGGACGGGCCCGCCAAGTTCCTGCAGGGCACTCTCCTCGTGCTGGCCGTCGTGTCGTTGCTGTTCCTCGCCGAGCGCTCCAGCGACACCAACGGCAGTGCCTTCGTCGCCGAGGCCGTCAACATCCCGGGCAGCCGAGAGGAGCAGATCTCGGTCGTCGCGTCGCCGCACAGCGAGGTCTTCCCGCTCGCCATCTTCGCGATCGGCGGCATGTTGCTGTTTCCCGCCGCGCACGACCTCGTGACATTGTTCGTCGCCCTCGAGGTGCTGTCGCTGCCGCTCTATCTCCTGTGTGGGCTCGCGCGTCGCCGTCGTCTCCTCTCGCAGGAGGCGGCGATGAAATACTTCCTCCTCGGCGCTTTCTCCTCCGGCTTCTTCCTCTACGGCACCGCGCTCCTCTACGGTTACGCCCGCAGCACGGACCTCGGCCGGATCCGCGATGCGGTGGGCACCACGGGCAGCAACGACGGGCTCCTGTACGCCGGGCTCGCGCTCCTGGTGGTCGGCCTGCTGTTCAAGGTGAGCGCCGTCCCGTTCCAGGCGTGGACGCCGGACGTCTACCAGGGCGCGCCGACTCCGGTCACCGCGCTCATGGCTGCGTGCACGAAGGTCGCCGCGTTCGGTGCTCTCATGCGTGTCGTCTACGTCGCCGCCGGCCCGCTGAAGTGGGACTGGCGTCCGATCTTCTGGGGCGTCGCGATGTTGACGATGGTCGTCGGCTCCCTCATGGCGCTGACGCAGACCGACGTGAAGCGCATGCTCGCCTACTCGTCGATCGCGCACGCCGGCTTCATCCTCACGGGGGTGATCGCGACGACGCCCGCCGGCATCAGTGGCACGCTGTTCTACCTGGTCGCCTACGGTTTCCCGACGATCGGCGCCTTCGTCATCGTCTCGCTCGTGCGCGACGCCGACGGTGAGGCGACGCACCTGTCGAAGTGGCGCGGGCTGGGTCGGCGGTCGCCGGTCGTCGCCGGAATGTTCACGCTCTTCCTGCTGGCGCTCGCCGGGATCCCGCTGACAAGTGGCTTCTTCGGCAAGTACGCCGTCTTCCAGGCCGCGGGATCCGACGGTGCCATGCCGGTCGTCATCGTCGGTGTGCTCGCGAGTGCGATCGCCGGGTTCTTCTACCTGCGCGTCGTCGTGCTGATGTTCTTCCATGAGCCGCCGCAGGAAGGGCCGACGGTCGCGTTGCCGGGCGCCCTCACCAGCGGTGCGCTCGCGCTCGGGGTCGTCGTCACGGTCGTGCTCGGTGTGGTGCCCGGCCCGCTCCTCGACATCGCGCACAACGCGACGCCGTTCATGCAGTAGGCGGTGGTGCCAGCCAGCGAACGGCCGGTGCGGGCTGCCGCTTTTCCCGCAGCGCCCCCCGACCCGCAGACCCGTCTCGACGCGCTCGGCGTCGACTTCCTCGATGCCGACCTCGAGGACGCGATGCACGCGGACCTCGCCGCGGTCGAGAGCCAGCTGCGAGAGGCCGTCCGCAGCAGCTATCCCTTCCTGGCTGAGACGTCCCGGCATCTGGTGCAGGCCGGTGGCAAACGGTTCCGGCCGCTGCTCGTGCTGCTGGCGGCGCGCTTCGGCGATGCGACGTTGCCCGGCGTGGTGCAGGCGGCCGTCGCCATCGAGCTGACGCACCTGTCCACGCTGTATCACGACGATGTGATGGACGCGGCGCCTCTCCGGCGCGGCACCGACTCGGCGAACGCCCGCTGGAGCAACACCATCGCGATCCTGACGGGAGACTTCCTGTTCGCCCGCGCGTCGGAGCTGACGGCCGACCTCGGCACCGAAGCCACCCGCATGCTCGCGCGCACCATCGCACTGCTGTGCGAGGGCCAGATTCGGGAGACCGTGGGCCCGGGCGAGGACGACGACCCGGTCGACCATTACCTGCAGGTCGTCGCCGAGAAGACCGGCTCGCTGATCGCGACCTCCGCGCGGCTCGGCGCGATGCTGGCCGGCGCCGACGAGGTCACCGTTGCGATGCTCGCGTCGTACGGCGAGAAGATCGGCGTCGCCTTCCAACTCTCCGACGACCTGCTCGACGTCGTCGGCAATGCCACCGACGTCGGCAAGACGCCCGGCACGGACCTGCGCGAGGGCATCGCCACCTTGCCGACGTTGCTCGCCGCGCGCTCGTCCGACCTGAGCCTCCAGCCGCTGCAAGGCCTCCTGGGTCAGCCGCTGGCGGAGACTGCCATCGCGGATGCGTTGACGGCACTGCGGGGGAGCAGTGTCGTCGAGGAAGCACGCGCGGAAGTGCAGCGCTGGGCGGACGAGGCGCGGGCGTCGATCACGGGGCTGCCCGACGGTCCGGCCAAGGACGCGCTGGAGACGCTCGCCGGCGTGGTCGTCACCCGCGTCTCCTGACGGAACAGGGCGCCCGCGGCCCCCGTTGCACCCGACGTGACCGCGACCGATCAACAGCCCGTCGACCCGCAGCTCATCGACCCGCAGCTCATCGACCCGCAACGCATCGACCCGCAGCCCGTCGACCCGCAGCCCGACGACCCGCAGCTCATGGACCCGCAGCTCATCGACCCGCAACTCATCGACGTCGTCGTGATCGGCGCGGGTCAGTCCGGGTTGTCGGCGGCCTACCATCTGCGGCAGCGCGGGATCGAGTTCGTCGTCCTCGACGGCGGCTCCACCGCGGGGGGTGCGTGGCACCACCGATGGCCGTCGCTCACGCTCGGACGCGCGCACCGGCTCCACGATCTCCCGGGCCTCGCGGTGCCTGCGTCGGCACCGGACACCCCCGCCGCCGTGGTCGTGACCGACTACTTCTCGTCGTACGAGAAGACTTTCGACCTTCCCGTACGGCGCCCTGTCCGTGTGTCGGCCGTCCGCGACGACGGCGAGCGCCTGCTCGTGACGACGGACGACGGCTCGTGGGCGGCGCGCGCCGTCATCAACGCCACCGGCACCTGGACGCGGCCATTCGTGCCGCACTATCCCGGCATGGAGTCGTTCGCGGGGCGCCAGCTGCACACCGTCGACTACCGGGCGGCGGCCGACTTCGTCGGGGAGCACGTGGTCGTCGTGGGAGGGGGTGCCTCAGCGGTGCAGTTGCTGCTCGAGATCGCCGACGTCACGACGACGACGTGGGTCACCCGGCGCGAGCCGGTATGGCGGGACGGGCCGTTCGACGAGGACGCCGGCCGCCATGCGGTGTCCCTCGCGGCCGCGGCGGCGCGGGAAGGCCGGGCGCTGCCGAGCGTCGTCAGCACGACCGGGCTCGTCCGCACTGCCGCGACGGAAGCGGCGCGGGCCCGCGGAGTGCTCGACCGGCGACCGATGTTCGATCGCATCGAACCCGATGGCGTGCGCTGGCGGGATGGTGAGGTGCGCGCCGACGTCATCCTGTGGTGCACCGGCTTCCGCCCGGCCGTCGAGCATCTCGCGCCGCTGCACCTGCGCGAGCCCGGGGGCGGCATCCGCCTCGTCGGCACGCGAGCGGCTCGCGAGCCGCGGCTGCAGCTCGTCGGCTACGGGCCGTCGGCGAGCACGGTCGGAGCCACGCGGGCGGGCGCGGCCGCCGTCCGGGACGTCGCCCGGCTCTTGGCCATGACGACGGGCCCGTTGCCGGCACGACTCGCCCGTCAGCGCCCACCCGGCAGGCGGCCTGCGGGGGAACAAGCACGGCGGGGACCGTGACGGCCGTGTCAGCCCGGCCCGGCAGCGACGCCGACAGTCGGCGCGCGCGGCAGTGCAGGGCGTAGAAGAGGGTCCCGCCGATGCGCGGGCCGACCAGCACGCACGCACCCCAGGCAAGAGGCAGGCTTCCGTGCCCGCTCGAGATGACCAGCCAGATCAGCCCGATCGCCGTCCCGTTGCCGACGGCCTCGACCAGCAGCGGGGTGCGGGTGTCGCTCATGCCGCGCCTCCACCGGGACGGCGGCGGCCGGGGCTCC
>CAXSDE010000043.1:0-25573 GCA_964236265.1 uncultured bacterium | reverse complement strand
CTATGGGGTGGTCGCCGCTCCACGACGGGACGGAGCGACGTCGCTGGGGAGCGCTGGCCCGGCTATGGGGTGGCTATCGCTCCCAGGGCACCCCGGGGGCGGGCACGGCGAAAGAGCGAAGCGCTCAGGCCCAGAGCTGACCGTCGATGCGGGCCGCGGCTTCCTCGAGCGTGCCCGTGTAGGCGCCCGTCGACAGGTACTTCCACCCGCCGTCGCATACGACGAACGCGATGTCGGCGCGCTCCCCCGCCTCGACCGCGCGGTCCGCATAGGCCAGCGCCGCATGCAGGATCGACCCGGACGAGATGCCGGCGAAGATGCCCTCGCATTCCACGAGCTCGCGCGTCCGCCGCAGTGCGTCGAAGGCGGTGACGGAAAAACGGGCGTCGAGCATCTTCTCGTCGTACAACTCGGGAACGAAGCCTTCGTCGATGTTGCGCAGGCCGTAGACGAGCTCGCCGTACCGGGGCTCGGCCGCGATGACCTTCACCGACGGCGCGTGCTCCCGCAGGAAGCGCCCGACCCCCATCAACGTGCCCGTCGTCCCGAGCCCTCCCACGAAATGGGTCACGGAAGGCAGGTCGCGCAGGATCTCCGGACCCGTCCCGGTGTAGTGCGCGAGCGCGTTGGCCGCGTTGCCGTACTGGTAGAGCATCACCCAGTCGGGGTTGTCGGCCGCGATTCCCTTGGCCATCGCGACGGCCATGTTGGAGCCACCGGCGGCCGGTGAATACATGATCTCGGCGCCGTACATCTGCAGGAGCTGCGCCCGCTCCACCGACGTGTTCTCCGGCATGACGCACACGAGCTGGTAGCCGCGCATCTTGCACACCATCGCCAGCGAGATGCCGGTGTTGCCGCTCGTCGGCTCGAGCACCGTGCACCCGGGCGTCAGCCGCCCGGAAGCCTCCGCGTCCGCCACCATCGCGAACGCCGCCCGGTCCTTGATGGACCCGGTGGGGTTGTGGTCCTCGAGCTTTGCCCACAACCGCACCTCGGACGACGGCGACAACCGCGGCAACCCCACGAGCGGGGTGTTGCCGACGGAGTCGAGCAGCGAGTCGTAGCGCACCGGGAACGGTCAGCCGCCGGCGACGGCGGGCAGGATGGTGACCGAGTCGCCGTCCTTGACGGCGGTGGACAGGCCGCCGAGGAAGCGGACGTCCTCGTCGTTGAGGTAGATGTTGACGAAGCGGCGCAGCGCACCGTTGTCGTCGACGAGCCGGCCGCGGATGCCGGTGTGGCGCGTCTCCAGGTCCTCGATCATCTCGGCGAGCGTCGCGCCGCCGGCGGGGACGTTCTTCTCGCCGCCCGTGTAGGGGCGCAGAATCGTCGGGATCTTGACCTCGATAGCCATGGAAGTGAGTCTCTCCGTCGTCGTGCCGCGCGGACGCGCGGCTTGTGCATGTCAGAACAGTGCAGGTGGGTCCAGTGTCGCAACCGGGGGCGCCGGACGAGAAATTCCGCCGGGCGTCAGGCCTGACGACATCGCGTGTAGCGGCGAGGGCTCACCACGCTGCCACCACGTCGACCGGTTCCTCCGTGATCTCGCCGTCGACGATCCGGAACGACCGGAACTCGTGCGTGTCGGGCTCGCGCGTCGAGACGAGGACATAGTGGGCACCCGGCTCGGCGGCGAAGCTGACGTCGGTGCGCGACGGGTAGGCCTGCGTCGCCGTGTGGGAGTGGTAGATGACGACGGGCTCCTCGTCGCGCGTGTCCATCTCCTGGTAGAGCGCGAGCAGGTCGCCGGAGTCGAACTCGTAGAACGTGGGCGAGCGCGCCGCGTTGAGCATCGGGATGAAGCGCGTCGGGCGGTCGGAGCCATACGCCCCCGCCACGACGCCGCACGCCTCGTCCGGGTGGTCCCGACGGGCGTGGGCGACGATCGCGTCGTACGTCGATTGGTCGATCCTCAGCACGCCCGTAAGGCTACCGACCGCGCGAGCACCGTCAGGGGCGGGTGCGCCTCATCCAGGAGAGGGCCGGTGCGGGCCAGGGCAGCATGTATCACCGACTTCACCGGCAAGGCCGGCTCGCGGCGGCGGCCATCGAGCAGACCGCCGTCGAGCGGCGCGCCGCGGCCGAGCGCCACATGGCCACCCCCGGGACGGCGTACGACAAGATCGCGACCTGGTTGCTCCGCGAGCGGCAGATCCAACGCGGCTGCCGCCTCGGCCAGGAGCCGGAGATCGTCGCGACCCCCGAACTGCGGCAGCCGCTCGGCGACATGCTCGCCGCCACGCGGGCGCGCCCTCGCCGAGCTGATCCGCCAAGGGGTTGCTGAAGCCGTGACGCAGCCGAGCAGCAAGCCGTGGCTCAGCCGCGGTCGAGCGCGTCGATCAGGGAGCTCTGGATCGCCGTGAGCCGGTCGTAGACGGCGACGGCGAACCAGCCGGGGTCGCCCTCGGGCATCGCGGCGAGCTGATCCTCCCAGTCCGGCCCGATGCCGATCGACGTGCCGAGGGACAGGCGAAGGTCGTTGAGCCCGTGCAGCCAGAGCTGGGCGGCCGGCTCGTCCAACATCAGGTCCGCCCGCGTCTGCGTGTCCTCGGGCAACGCGGCACGCATGGTTTGGAGAGCCTCGCGTTTCGTTGCCGCAAGCTCCCCGTGGGCCAGCACCCGGAAGGCCTCCGAGGCGGCGGCATCCTCCCGGTAAGCGTCCGGAAACAGCCGTGCCAGCACCGGGTGGGCGCTCGTGTCGGGCGCCGGCGGCAGGTGCAGCCCTGTCATGGCGGCCAGCGGGTCGGGCTCCACATCGCCCGGCGACAGGATGCCGAGCACCTCATCGATCACGGTCTTGAGCACGTCGACCTCGGGCGCGCTCAGGCGCCCGGTGATTCCTGACTTCGTACGACGAAAGGTGCGCATCAGTCCTGCTGCACCGTCGCCCAGAGCCCCGCGGCGTGCAGGCGGGTCACGTCGCGCTCCATCTCGTCGCGGGTCCCCGATGACACGGCCGCGCGTCCCTGGTGGTGGACCTCGAGCATCAGAGTGGTCGCCTTCTCGCGGCTGAAGCCGAACACGGACTGGAGCACGTACGTCACGTAGGTCATGAGGTTGACCGGGTCGTCCCAGACGATCGTGACCCACGGCCGGTCCTGCTCGAGGCTGTCGGCGAGCTCGGTGATGCGGTCGGGCGCGATCGTCCCGCCGCGCCGGCCGGTGTCCCGTCGTTCCGTCATCGCCCCATCGTCCATCGACCCATCGTCGCTCATGCCCCAGCCGGCCTCTTCACAAGCGGGGCCCGGGCGGCGATGCTGGCGTGGTGTCCCCACCCGCCGACGAGCCGCCGGTCGCCGTTTTCGGTGACGCGCGCGGTGCGGGGCGCGCCCTGCGGGCCACCTGGCACCCGGAGACGCAGCTGCTCGTCCTGAGCGTGTGGCGGGACGAGGTGTGCATCGCGACGCACCGCCTCGAGGCCGGCGACCTGCCGCGGTTGGCGCACCTGCTGACCGACACGATCGCCGTCGCGGACGGCCGCCCGTCCTCGCTCGTCTGACGCCCGCGCGTCACCGGCCGCCCGCGGAATGTCGGGTCAGCCCGAAGCCGCCGGCGAGGACAATGCGGCGAGGTCGACCGGCTCGGGCGGCGCGACGACAGTCAGGCGCCGCCCCCAGTTGGCGAAGGTGAGCGACCCCTTGCCAGCGGCGCTCGTGATGGTCAGCGGCACGTGGGGGGCGGCGGCCGCGACGGTCAGCACGGTGCCTGTCGCGTCGCGCAGCTCGACCGCGTGCACCCCGGCAACGACGCGGGTGCCCGTCACGGCGTACGACGGCTGCTTGAAGCCCGCGATGAGGTAGTCGAGGTCGGTGAAGACGCGGAACCGCGCGGCGTCCGCCGCGGGAAGCAGCACCCAGTTGCCGGCAACTGCCTTCAGCGCCCGCCGGTCGCTCACTCCTTGCGACGTCCAGACGGCGGCCCCCGCGCGCAGGTAGAGCGCGCCGCGGGCGCGCAGGAGCTCGACCCGGCCGGCCGGGAAGTCGACGGTCCCGGTGGCCCCGGTGCGGCTCACCCTCATGTCGACATCGATTGGCGTCCCGCTCTGGTCGAGGCTGCCGAAGTAGTGCACGGACGTTGCCCTGGCCACCGCCGCGACCATGTCGGCGACGACCTGTCGCCCGCCGGTGTCGGCGTACGTCGTGGGCGACGGACTGGCCCTCACCGACGGGCTCGTCGTCGACGGGCTCGTCGTCGACGGGCTCGTGCTCATCGACGGGCTGCCGGTCGTCGACGGGATCGGCGAGGGCAACGGGGGGGCCGAGCTCGGCTCGGGACTGGTCGGCACGGACGAGACCGCCGGCAGCGAAGACGGGATCGCTGAGACCGATGCAGGCGCGGTCGAGTCGAGCTGATGCGTGCAGCCCGCCAGCACAACCGTTGCCACCGCAAGCGTGGCCATCGCGGCAAGGGCGGCACCGGGCGCCACGCGGAGTCCTCGCATGCGTCCTCCCTCCCCTCGCCCGTCCTGGCCATTGTCGCGCTCGGCAGCGCCGTGGGGGCGGCCGCCGGGGCGCGCCGCCCGGCGACCTATCGTGCAGCGCGTGAGCATCCTCGTCGTGAGCGGCACCGGCACCGGCGTGGGAAAGACCGTCGTCACGGCCGCGATCGCCTCCCTCGCGCGGGCCCGCTCCGCCGCCGTGGCCGTCGTGAAGACCGCGCAGACGGGCGTTGGCGCCGGTGAGCCCGGTGACCTCGACGAGGTCAGGCGCCTGTCGGGAGTGCTGGACCTGCACGAGTTGGCGCGCTATCCCGACCCGCTGTCCCCGGCCGCCGCCGCCCGTCGCAGCCAGTCTCCGGCGCTCCTTGCCGACGATGTCGTACGACGGACCCGGGAGCTGGCCATGGACTGCCAGCTCGTGATCATCGAGGGCGCGGGCGGCCTGCTTGTCCGGTACGACGAGGACGGGCTGACCCTCGCCGACCTGGCGCACCGCCTCGTCGCGCCGGTGCTCGTCGTCACACGCGCGGGGCTCGGGGCCCTGAACGAGACGGCGCTGACCCTGGAAGTCATGGCCGCCCGCGGCCTCGACCTCGCCGGGGTCGTCATCGGCGCCTGGCCGTCGGCCCCGGATCTGGCGGCCCGCTCCAACATCCGCGACCTCGAGACGCTCGCGGCCCGCCCGTTGGCCGGCGCGTTCCCCGAGGGCGCGGGGCACCTCGACAGGCGCGGATTCCTGCTGCTCGCCGCCGCGTCCCTCGGACCCCCCTTCGGCGGCGGGTTCGATGCGGGATCATTCCGCCGTACCCATTCTCCGGAGGTCAGCGCGTGACCGCACAGACGACCGGCACCGACGTCCTCGCCGTCGCGCGCCACCAGGTGCTCGAGGAGGGCCGCGGTCTTACGGCCGGGCAGGCGCTCGCGTGCCTGCAGCTGCCGGATGAGCGGCTCGACGAACTGCTCCAGCTCGCGCACGACGTTCGCATGCGCTGGTGCGGCCCCGACGTCGAGGTCGAGGGCATCGTCTCGGTCAAGACGGGCGGCTGCCCGGAGGACTGCCACTTCTGCTCACAGTCCGGGCAGTTCACCTCCCCCGTCCGCGCGGTCTGGCTCGACATCCCCGAGCTCGTCCGCGCCGCGCGGGAGACGGCGGCGACCGGCGCCTCGGAGTTCTGCATCGTGGCCGCCGTGCGCGGCCCGGACGGGCGATTGCTCGCGCAGGTGCGCCAGGGCATCGAGGCGATCCGCGCCGCCGGCATCCAGGTCGAGATCGCGTGCTCTATCGGGATGCTGACCCATCAGCAGGTCGACGAGCTCGTCGACATGGGCGTGCACCGCTACAACCACAACCTCGAGACCGCGCGCTCCTACTTCCCGAACGTCGTGACCACCCACACCTGGGAAGAGCGCTGGGACACACTGCGGATGGTCGGCGCGGCCGGCATGGAAGTCTGCTGCGGCGGCATCCTCGGGATGGGCGAAACGCTCGAGCAGCGGGCCGAATTCGCAGCCCAGCTTGGGGAATTGGCCCCGCACGAGGTGCCGCTCAACTTTCTCAACCCGCGGCCAGGCACCCCGTTCGGTGACCTGCCGCTGCTCGACGCCAGGGATGCGTTGCGCGCGATCGCGACGTTCCGGCTCGCGTTGCCACACACCATCCTCCGGTACGCCGGGGGCCGCGAGCTCACGCTCGGCGACCTCGGCACGCGCGCGGGGATGCTCGGCGGCATCAACGCGGTCATCGTCGGCAACTACCTCACGACGCTCGGCCGGGACGCCCGTGCGGACCTTGCGCTGCTCGATGAGCTGAAGATGCCCATCAAGGCCCTGTCGAAGACGCTGTAGTGGAGACATTCGTCGTACGGCTCGCGCGCCCCGCCGAACTGGCCGACGCCGCCGACGTCGCCGTGGCCGCGTTCCTGGCGGACGGGCCACTGAGCCACGACCAGCAGTTGCTCGCCGCGGCCGTGCGCGCAGGAGACGTCGCGGAAGTGTTCGTCGCAACGGCACCGGACGGCACGATCGCCGGCACCGCCTGCCTCCTGCCGAGCACCTCGGACCATTCCCACGTCGCCGAGGTCGGCGAACGCGAGCTGCGCCTCCTCGCGGTCGCGCCGGACCGGCGGGGCCACCGGATCGGCGAGATCCTGCTGCGTGGCTGCGCGTGGCACGCCGCCGCGGAGGGTGCCGAGGAGATCGTGCTGTCCGCCCAGCCGAGCCGAGTGGCCGCCAGAAAACTCTATGAACGCCTGGGTTTCCAACGATTGTCGACGCGGGAGTGGCACCGGGACGGCATCGACCTGCTCGTCTACGGGCTGGAGCTCGCCCCGACGTGCGGTCACTGCGGGCAGCGGCTCGTTGACGGCGGCCACGACGAATGCATGCGCCTGCTGACGATGGAACCGCCCCGGTGGTGCACCCTGTGCGCGCGCAGGATGGTCGTGCAGGTCACGCCCACCGGCTGGACGGCACGCTGCATCCGACACGGCACCGTCGGCAACTGATGCGTGCGGCGCCAACTGACGACGATTGGCGCCCCGGCGAAATAGTGAGCAGCCACCAGCTGAGGCCCAGCTGTCGTGACACCTAGCCCACAACGAGCTTTACGGTGATGTCTTCCACGCCGTCTCCCTCGACGTTGATGTCCCATGTGCCTGCCTTCGACAGCTGGACGACGAGCGTCCCGGTCCCGCCGGGCGCGATCTCGGACGAGACACCCGCCACCGCGCCGGCCGGGTCCTTGAGCTCGAGAGCGCGCGCGCCCTTGGCGTTGTTGGTCAACGTGAAGGCGAGCCTCTCGCCGGTCTTGGCGGTCGTCGGCGCGCCGGTGATCGTTGTGCCGTCCGAGGTGAGCGCGAAGGTGCGGTCAGCGGACGCGGACGGGGACGCGCTGGCGGCCGCCGAGCTCCCACCGGTCACGGTCAGCTTGGTGCGGATGCCGTCCCCGGTCATGCCGGGTTTGCAGGCCACCTCGTACGAAGCGTCCGTCAGCGTCGCGGTCAGGTCGCGCGACGTGCCGGGGCCGATGTCCTCCACCTCGCCGACGACCTTGGTGAAGACTCCGGCGTCAGCCCCGTACACGTAGACCTCTGTGGTTTTGCTGCCCTTGTTGGTGACGTGCAAGGTCACCGGGCCCGACGGGAGCGTAGTGGTCGCCACGGTGCAGGCCGTGTCTGTCGCCTCGACCGACACGCCACCCGCGCCGCCCCCGCCACCGCCACCGCCACCGCCACCGGAGGCTTTGGAACTGCAGGAGGCAAGGCCCGGGAGGGCGAGGAGGGCGATGGTCAGCGCGAGACGGCGCGAGGCCATGAAGGGGTCTCCGATTCAGCGTTGGGGGAACAGCGGACGAGGTCGACGAGCGGCCCGACCGGTGTCAGCGAGTCGAGGCGCCGGCGGTCGCCCGGGCGGCGACGGGGGCCGCAGCCACCGGGCGCGGCTTACGGAAGAAGAAGACACCCACGGTGACGATGTAAATCGTCCAGGCGATTGCCTGCAACCAGGTCGTCGTCGGGGTGAAATTGACGGTGCCTTTGAGCAGGGTGCCGTACCAGCTCTCCGGCGGGACGGCCGACGAGACGTCGAACGCCAGCGACCGCAGGCCCGGCAGCGTGCCCGCCTCTTGGAGGTCGTGGATGCCGTACGCGAGAACGCCGGCCGCGACGACGATGAGCGCCGCGCCCGTCCAGGTGAAGAACTTCGCGAGGTTGATGCGGATGGCACCCTTGTAGAACAGGTAGCCCAGAGCCACCGCCGTGGCGAGGCCGAGCGCGGCGCCGAGCACTGGCTGCGTGCTCTGGCCGGTGGCTTGCACCGCGGACCAGATGAACAGGGAGGTCTCGAGTCCCTCGCGCCCGACGGCCAGAAACGCTGTGAGGACAAGGGCGCCGCTCCCGAGCGCGAGCGCCGCGTCCATCCGGCCGTGGAGCTCCGCCTTCAGGTGACGCGCCGTGCGGCGCATCCAGAAGATCATCCAGGTAACGAAGCCGACGGCGATGATCGACAGCGTGCCGCCGAAACGCTCCTGTGCCTCGAATCCCAGCTCGCTCGACGAGAACGTCAGGAATGCGCCGAACAGCAGGCTCAGGGCGATCGCGCCGGCCACCCCCAGCCAGACCGGACGCAGCCGGTCAGCGTGCCCGCTCTTCACCAGGTAGGCGACGAGGATGCTCACGACGAGGGCGGCCTCGAGGCCTTCGCGGAGGCCGATCAGATAGTTGGCAAGCACGGCGACGACTCCCGGATGGACGACGGATTAGGCAACCCTAACTCATCGTCTCCTGCTTGCCTAACCCCACTTTCCGCCGGCGCCGAGCCGGGCCTGATCCGGCCCAAGCCTGGCCTAATCCGTGGCCTAATCCGCGAGCGCCGCGTGCAGCGCCGAGGAGGGCGCGACCGCCCCGAAGACCCCACCCTGCATCCTGACCATGTGCAGGGCGGCCCGGTAATTGCCGACGTCCGTCGCACCCGTGCAGTCACTCAGGAGCAGGCATTCATAGCCCCTGTCGTTGGCCTCCCGCATCGTCGTGTGCACGCACACGTCCGTGGTGATGCCCGTCAGGATGAGGTGGGTGATGCCGCGGGTGCGCAGCAGCAGGTCCAGGTCCGTCGCGTAGAAGGCGCCCTTGCCCGGCTTGTCGATGATGGGCTCGCCGTCGATCGGTGCGACCTCGGGGACGATCTCCCAACCGGGTTCTCCCCGCACGAGGATGCGGCCGCAGGGACCGACGGTGCCGATACCGGCCCCGATCCGCCCGGAGCGCCACAACTTGTTGGGCGGCAGGTCGGCGAGGTCCGGCCGGTGTCCCTCCCGCGTGTGGATGACCAGCATGCCGACGCGCCGTGCGGCTTCGAGGACAGCGGCCGTCGGCTCGAGGCCCGCCCTCGTCAGGTTGAGGTCGTAGCCCATCGCATCGACGTAGCCGCCGGGGCCGCAGAAGTCCACCTGCCAGTCGATGTTGACCAGCGCGGTGCGCGCCGGGTCGATGTGCCCGTCGTACGGCCATGGATAAGGCTCGGCGTCAACCGTCCCGTACGTGGCCGGCGACGTCTCTTGCGTCGGGATGGACAGCGTCATGCGAGTTCCTCCTGGTATGCGGGTCGCGCGGCAGCGGGCGCGGTCGCGGCGACGGACATCAGCGCGGCCACGAGGGCGGCGCTGGTGGCGACGGCCCCGAAGATTCCGCCGGACATTTGGATCATCGAGCTCGATGCATCCGCCAGCGCCGGATCGGCGGGCCAACAGACATCGGTCAGCGTCAGGCATTCATAGCCACGGTCGTTGGCACTGCGCAGCGTCGAGTGGACCTCGATCTCGAGGTGCCAGCCGGCAAAGGCGAGATGGTCGCGCCCAGCGCGGCGCAGCACGTCGTCGAGCGCCGTCGCGTAGAAGCCGTCGCGACCGGGGGCGCACACCGTCACGTCGCCGTGCACGATGACGCTCGCACCCCCGCGCACGACGGCGAGGACGATCCCGCCGGCTCGCTGCACGTCCGACGCGAGGAGCGCCAGCGCCTCCCGATGCGTGGCGGAGGGCAACACATCATCCTGTACGACGAGAAGGGCGAACCGGTCGCCGGACATGTCCCCGTCGAAGGGCCACGGATACGGAGCGGACCCCGCGACGTACGTGCCGTTCACTGCTCGTCCTGCAGTGAGACGTGGGCGGCGACGACCTGCCAGCCGCCGGGCATCCGGACCCACGTCTGGCTCTGCCGCCCGAACCGGCCGACGAACCCCGGGTTGCGGAATTCCGTGCTGACACAGGCGAAATCCGTGCCGAACGTCGCGACAACCGTGGGTCCGAGGCGCCGCCCCGGCGGGATCGGCGGGGCGGCGGCGCGCCAGGCCGCGATCTCGTCCGCGCCGTACAACACCTCGTTGATCCCATAGCGGACGGTGACGCCGGAGTCCCAGAACGCCGCCGACATGGCACTGATGTCGCCGTCGACCAGCGCCTTCTCGTAGGCGTGGAAAGCCTCCGTCACCTCCTCGACGACGTCGGGGCGGTTGACCTCGCTCACACGACCTCCTCCAGAGTGGCGACCGACACTGCCGGGTGGCCAATGGTCGCAATGCCGGTGCGGTGCAGGTGAGCGGCGGCCGCGATGAGGGTTGCGTCAGAGCCGGGCCTGCCGACCAGCTGCACCCCCGCCGGAAGGCCATCGACCGTCAGCACCGGCACGGACAGTGCCGGCAATCCGATGAGCGACAGCGGTTGCGTGAACCGGCCGAGGACCGCGCCCGTCGGGAGTTGCCTGCCCGCAATCTCCACGGTGGGGGCATCGAGCAGCGGTGGCAGGCACGCCACGGTCGGCACGACCAGGATGTCGATCTCGGCCAGCACGGCCAGCACCCGCTGCTGCCACCAGCGGCGGAAGCGCTGCGCGTCGATGTAGTCGATGGCCGGGACACCGAGGCCGGCCAGGAAGCGGCCTCGGGTGCGGACGTCGAACGCATCGGGCGTGGCCAGCAACGCGTCGCGGTGCTGCGCGGCCCCCTCGGCGGCGGTGATCACGATCGCCGCGCCGCGGGCGCGGCCCACGTCGGGGAGCTCCAGTGCCGCCCGCGCACCCAGGGCGTCGCAGACGAGACGTGCTGCCGCTTCGACGTCGGGATGCGCGCCGTTCCAGAGCTCACCGGCGCCGGAGACGACGCGCAACCCGTCGATGCCGCGGTCGAGCGCGTCGCGGTACGACGGCGCGCCCGCGGGTTGCTCGCTGCAGGTCGGGTCGACACCGTCAGGGCCTGCGATGACGTCCATGGCGAGGGCGATGTCGTCCGGGGTTCGCGCGAGGGGACCCACCGCGTCGAGCCCGGGGACGAACGCGACGGCCCCCGTTCTCGGCACCAGCCCATACGTCGGCCGCAGCCCGAAGATGCCGCAGAACGCAGCCGGCACCCGGATCGAGCCGTTGGTGTCCGTGCCCAGCGCGATCCGTACGACGCCCGCCGCCACCGCTGCGGCCGATCCTCCGGAGGAGCCGCCGGCGATGCGGTCCGGGTCGTGCGGGTTGCGGGTCGTGCCGAAGTGCGAGTTCTCCGTGGTGAAGCCGTAGGCGAACTCGTCCATGTTGGTCGCGCCGACGAGGTGCGCGCCCGCCTCCCGCAGGCGGGCGACGGTGGTGGCGTCGGCGCTCGCGGGCGGGTGCGCCGCCCGGAGGGTGGACCCGGCGCGGGTGACCACGCCCTCGATGTCGAACAGGTCTTTCACGGCCACGGCCGCCCCCCGCGCTCCGGTCGCCGGTGTCGGCAGGACAGTCGTGAAGAGGGTGAGCCGCGCGTCGAACGCCTTGGCCGACGCGGTGACATCGGCGGGGTCGCGATCACCGCCGGCGAGGACGAGGGCGGTGACGGCGGCCGGTGTCATGGCCGGCGCGATCCGGGCGGACGCAGCGAATGTCGGGGCGCCGTCATCGGTGAGGGGTTGCCCGCCCCCACGCAGCAGCCGCGCCATGTCGCTCAGCAGCGCATCGGGTCCCGAGCTCATCTGCGTGCCTCCTTTCAGGGCGAGCGGGTGGCAGCGGGGCGATCACCTGTTTCGGCGTCCCGCTGCCACCCGTGGGGTGGAGCGTGTCCGGTGGGCTACTTGCTGGAGGCGTTGCCGATGACACCCTTGACGAGATAGGACAGCCCGGCGAGGTCAGCCGCACTGGCCGCCTGCCCGGCCGGCACCGTCAACTTTCCGGACTGGTCGTAGATCGGACCGGTGAAGGGTGACCACCCGCCGAGGATCTTCGCCTTCGCGTCCCCGACGAGCTTTTGTGTGTCAGCGGTGACCGACGGCCCGAAGGCGGACAGTTGCAGCGGCGTCGGGATGTCCTTGCTGTTGAAGCCCAGGCTCCAATTGGCGTTGTAGACGCTGCCCGTGAACGTGCCGGCGAGGGCGCTCTTCACCATCGCCGCATACATCGGTCCCCAGTTCCATTCGGATCCCGTGAGCCAGCCCTTCGGGGCGAGGGACGATGCGTTGTAGTGGTAGCCGACGGACGACGCACCCTTGGCTTCGGCAGCCTTGATGATGGTGCCGGTGCAGTCCTGGTGCTGGGTGAGCACATCCGCGCCTTCGGTCAGCAGGCTGTTGGCCGCGTCGGCCTGCTTCGCTGGGTCGCACCACGCGCCGGTGAAAACGGCGTAGGTCTGCACGGCGGGGTTCACTGACTGCGCCCCGAGTTGGAAGGCATCGATGTTGAGCAGCGTCTGGGGGATCGGGAACGCAGCGACGAAGCCGAGCTTGTTGGACTTGGTCGCCTTCCCGGCCGCGATGCCGGCCAGATAGACCGTCTCGTAGACGTTGCCGAAGAACGTGTTGGCGTTGGGCGGCACGGCGCCTTTGATGAAGTTGCCCTGCTGAAACACCGCGATGTCCGGATGCTTCTTCGCGAGTGCCATCGCGAAGTCGAGGTAGCCGTAGCTGGTCGAGAAGATGATCTTCGCCCCCTGCCCGATCATCTGCTCCGCAGCCGTCGTCATCTCCGAGGTCTCGGGGATCGAGTCGGCTTCGAGGATGTCGAGGTTGCCGCAGGTCTTCTTCAGCGCGGTAGCGCCGTCGTGCGCGGCCTCGTTGTAGCCGTAGTCGCTCTTGGACCCGACGTAGATGAAGCCGACCTTCGTCGTGCCCGCGCCGGGTCCGGTCGCACCGGCAGGTGACGTGCACGACGGTGCTGCTGACGCGGCCGCCGTGTTGCCGACGTTGGAGGTGGAGGTGCTCTTGCCGCAGGCGGCTGCGGTGAGGGCGATGACGGCAAGCGCGACGGGAAGCGCCGACCGGCGTCGTTGCATCAACAGGCGAGACGATGTCATGGGCGAACTTTCTCGAGGCGTAGACGGATGGGACGGGTCATGGGGGCGCACGATGCGCGTGCCGTGGGCAGTCACAGTGGTTGCCCGAGGGCGCGGGGCGCGGCCTGCGCCCGCGCACGGGCGAGGACGACGAGAACGGCGATGGTCAGCAGATACGGCAGCGCGTCGAGCAGGAACTGGTTGACACGGATGCCGCGCACCTGCAGGACGCTGCCGAGCGTGATCGCCGCGCCGAACAGGTAGGCCCCGGCCATGACCTTCACCGGGTTCCACCCGGCGAAGATGACGAGCGCGACGGCGATGAAGCCGCGGCCGGCGGTCATGCCTTCCGACCAGGTCAGCGCGAGCGCGGTCGACAGCTGCGCGCCGCCGATCCCGGCGAGAGCCCCGCCCGTCACGGTCGCGACGAGCCGCACACGGTGCGGCGACATCCCGTAGGCGAGCAAGGCTTCCGGGCGCTCACCCGCCGATCGCAGCAGGAGCCCCCAGCGCGTCCGGAACAGCACCCACATGACGATCGGGACCAGGACGTAGGACACATACGTGAGCGGGTCCTGATCGAACAGGATGTCGCCGACGTAGGGGATGCTGCCGAGCCCGGGCAGTCGAAACTTCGTGAAACCGCCGATGTTGGCGCTCACGTAGCTGACGCCGTAGAGCGCGGTGACACCGAGCGCGAGGAACAGCACGGCCAGACCGGTCGCGAGCTGGCTGGCGCTCCGGTAGACGACGAGCCACGCGTGCACAGCGGACAGCGCGGCTCCGGCGACGATGCCGGCCCCGACGCCGAGCCACGCGTTGCCCGTCGTTGCGGTCATGGCGAAGGCTGCGAGCGCCCCGACGAGCATCGTGCCTTCGGTGCCGACGTTGATGACACCGGAGCGTTCGGAGATCGTCTCGCCGAGGCCGGCGAACAGGATCGACGTGCCGCCCGCGATCGCGCCGGCGGTGATGGTGACGACGACGGACTGCGACGAGCTCATGGCGTCACCTTCGATCGGAGCGGCCGTTGCGCGAGCACCGCAAGGAGAATCAGGGCGGTCAGGATGTTGACGGCTCCGCCGGGCAGGTGGGAGGTGATCTGCAGTGCGTTGCCGGCGATCACGATGGCCGCCAGCAAGGTGGCGGCGGCGGCGACCTTTCCGGGCGCGTGCCGGCCGAGCCAACTCGCGAGAAAGCCTGTATAGCCGAAGGTCATCGCCAACCCGGGACGCAGCTGTCCCTCGAGCCCGCTGAACTGGACCATGCCGCCGAGGCCGGCCAGTGCCCCGCCGACGAGCATCGCCGACAGCAGCAGGGGACCGACCGCGAGACCGGCCCGGCGTGCGGCCTCGGGGTTGCCGCCGACGGCCCGCAGGGCGAAGCCCCACCGGGTGCGGGCGAGTGCGAACGCCACGATGCCGAGCGCGGCAAGGGCGATGAAGATCCCCGCGTGGGTCTGCAGTGGGTGGAACGTCGGGAGGAAGTCACCGGCGGGCAGTGGCCGCGACACCGGCTGCCCGTTGCCGGCAGCGTCCTTCCACGGCCCGTAGACGAGGTAGGACAGCACATCCGCGCCCACATAGTTGAGCAGGAGCGTGGAGATCGCGTCGCTGACATTGCCGAACAGCTTGAGGAGTGCGGCGATGCCTGCCCAGGCTGCTCCCGCCGCCGCACCGGCGAGGCCCATGAGCGCCATGGCCGGGACGCCCGTCACGTGTTCGCCGAGCATCAGCGCCACTCCCCCGGCCGCGACCGCGCCGACCACCACCTGGCCTTCGCCGCCGATGTTCACCAGACCGGCGCGGGCAGGGACGGTGACCGCGAGGGCTGCCAGGATGAAGGGCCCGGCCTTGTTGAGCACCTGACCGAAGCCGTAGCGGCTCGTGAACGTCGAGGTCCACATGGCGTGATACATCGAGAGCGGGTTCACGTGCCGCCCACTGACGAACGCGCCGAAGATGACGAGCGCAGCCAGATAGACACCGACCCACCACGCCGTGCGGCGGGCGAGGTGCAGCCAGCGGGGGCGGACAGCGGACGCGGTCGGGGGCGGTTCGAGGGGCGGTTCGACGGGCGCCGCGTCGACCATGGTCACTGTCATTGTCCGGCTCCTGTCATGAGGCGACCGAGGTCGGCGCGGTCGGTTTCCGCGGGACGGCGGATGCCGGCGAGCCGGCCCTCGAGCAGCACGACGATGCGGTCGCTGAGTTGCATGAGCTCGTCGAGGTCCTCCGAGACGAGCAGGACGGTCGCTCCCTCGTCGCGGCGTTGCAGGATCAGTTCGTGCACCTGCCGGCAGGACGCGACGTCGAGACCGCGGTTGGGGTAGGAGAGCACGCAGACACTGGCGGACGAGGCGAGCACCTGGCTGAGGACGACGCGCTGGATGTTGCCGCCGGACAGCGTGGCGATCTGGCGGTCTGCCTGCGCCATGTGCAGCCCTGCAGCGGCGTCGAGGCCCTCGGCGTGTGCACGGATGCGAGCCCAGTCCATCCCGAGCGATCGCCGGTGCGTGCCGGCGGATTCCTTGATCCGGGACAGCCCGATCTGCTCGACGACGCTCATCCCCGGCACGAGCCATTGCGTAACCGGGTCCTCGGGCACCGAGCCGATCCCCGCGCGCATCGCCGCGCGCGGGTCCGAACGTGTCAGCGTCGTCCCGTTGACGGTGACGGTGCCGCCGGTCCAGGGCCGGACGCCCGCGAGCGCGTCGGTCAACTCCCGCTGGCCGCTGCCCGCCACACCGGCGATCCCGATGACCTCGCCCGGGAACGCGAGCAGATCGAAGTCGACGACCCCGGGGCGACCGCCGTCACCGGGCACACTGAGGCCCTTGATGTCGACCATGGGCTCCTCGCGGACCACCGGGGAACGTGCCGTCGGCAGCGCGGTGACGGCGCGGCCGACCATCGCCTCGACGAGCTCCGCGTCGCTGACCGTATGCGGCTCCACGCCCTCGCAGATCACCCGGCCGCCCCGCAGGACCGTGAGCCGGTCCGCGACCTGACGCGCTTCCTTCAGCTTGTGCGTGATCATCACGACGGACAGTCCGCGCGCACGCATGTCGTGCATCCGCTCGATGAGGCCGTCGACCTCCTGCGGGGCGAGGACGCTGGTCGGCTCGTCCAGAATGACGACGCGCGCACCGGCGACGAGCAGCTTGGCGATCTCGATCTGCTGCTGCTGCGCGATCGGCAGCGTGTGCACCTTGGCGTTCGGGTTCACGTCCAGCCCGAGGAAGGCCGCCGCGTCAGCGAATGCCCTCGCCAGTGACTTCCTGTCGTACAACAAGCCCTTTCCTGGCATCGCGAGGCCGACGTTCTCGAGGACCGTCAGGGCCGGCACGAGCCTGAAGTCCTGGAAGACCATCCCGATGCCGAGCTTGCGCGCGACAGCCGGGGACTCCATCCGGACTTCCCGCCCGTCGACGCTGAGGTCGCCGGAGGTCGGGTGATACAGGCCGTAGAGCACCTTCATCAAGGTGCTCTTGCCGGCACCGTTCTCGCCGAGCACGCAGTGGATCTCGCCGGAGCGCACCGTCAGCGTGACATCGTCGTTCGCCACCACCGGACCGAAGCGGACGGTCACATGCGATGCCTCGAGCACCGTGCGCCCGGGCAGGGCAGGCAGGGCTGCGTCCCCGGCGGCCGGCGCGGTGGGCAGGGCGGGCAGGGCGGGCAGGGCGGGCAGGGCTGCGTCCCCGGCGGCCGGCGCGGTCATGGGCTGTTCGGTCACCATGCGAGTGCCTCGTCCCGGCTGGTGAGCATTCGTTCGATGACGCGGCCGAGTGCCGGCTCGACGACGCTCTGGGAGCGCAGGATGTGCTCGTCCAGCAGGTCGGCCGCCGCCGGCGACCCGCTGAGGACCGCCGTCACGATCCCCAGGTGCTCGGCGATCGTGGCCTTGATGCGCCCCGGCGAGATGAAGTCGTGCGTGCGGACGGGCCGGATGCGCTCGCACACGCGGCGCAGGTCGTCGACGAGCAGCTCGTTGTCGGCGGCCTCCGCGAGCCTGCGGTGGAAGTCCTCGTCGACGAGCACGAACTCCGGGTCGAGCTCAGGGGCGTCCGCCGCGAGGGCCGACCACTCGTCGTGCAGGTCCCCGAGGATCGCCGCCGACGCGGCGCTCGGTTCGGCCAGCGTGCGCCGGACGGCGAACAGCTCGAGCGCCCGCCGCACTTCATACAGCTCCCTCAGATAGCGGGAGGTCGGATAGGCCACCCGGAAGCCGCCGTCAGGGTGCCGCTCGAGGAAGCGTTCCGCGAAGAGCCGCAACAACGCTTCGCGGACGGGGGTGCGCGAGACAGCGAGGCGGTCCGCGATGCGCTCCTCCCGCAGGCGCGAGCCGACCGGCACGGCCCCGAGCAGCACCTGCGCCTTGATGGCGGCGTATGCCACGTCGCTGACCGAGGGCGTCGGTGCATGCGTTGGTGCATACGAGTCTGTGTCCATGTCTGCATACGCTGGCGAATGATCATGTCGCGAGCGTTACGTGGAGGCGCAGGATCGGTAACGAAGAACGCGCAGCTACGCCGATGCACCAGGCGTGACGGCCCGCCGCGATGTGACAACGGGATCAACAGCCGGAATCCGAAGCGCACAATCGGTCGGCAACCGGACAAAACCCCGGCCGTTGTCCGACGAGCCGGGCAGCGCACTGCCTCGGGAAGAAGCGAGGCCGAGGATCACTGCAACGCCGGACAGCTACGCGACCAGCCCGAGGCGGCGCAATTCGACGGTGAGGTCGTGCGGGCTCGTGGAGGCAGCCATGGCGTCGTCGAGGGTGACGACCCCGTCGCGGATGAACGACACGAGGTGCTGGTCGAACGTCATCATCCCGTAGAAGCCGCCCTCGGAGATCAGCTGGTTGATGGTGCCCGTCTTGTCGGGGTCGGCAATGGCGTCCGCGATACGGCCGGTGTTGACGCAGACTTCCATCGCCACGGCGCGGCCTTCCCCGTCGGCGCGCGGGACGAGACGCTGACAGATGATGCCGCGGAGTGCGCCGGCGAGCGCGAGGCGCACCTGCTTCTGCTCGTGCGGCGGGAAGAAGTCGATGATGCGGTTGATGGTCTCCTGCGCGTCGGTGGTGTGCAGGGTCGACATGACGAAGTGGCCGGTCTCGGAGGCGGCGAGCGCGGCCTTGACCGTCTCGTGGTCGCGCATCTCGCCGACGAGGATGACGTCGGGGTCCTGGCGCATCGCGGCACGCATCGCGGTCGGGAAATCCTCCGTGTCGACACGGACCTCACGCTGGTTGATCATCGCCATCTTGTCGAAGTGCAGGACCTCGATGGGGTCCTCGATGGTGACGACGTGCACCTCACGTGTCGAGTTGACGTGGTCGATCATGCCGGCGAGCGTCGTCGTCTTCCCGGATCCGGTCGGGCCGGTGACCAGCACCAGGCCACGCGGCTCCAGGGCGAGGGTGCCGATGATGGGCGGGAGGCCGAGGTCGTCGAGCGGAATGGCGCCGACGGAGACGCGGCGGAAAACGAGCCCGGCCGACCCCCGGGAGCGGAACGCGTTGACCCGGAAGCGGCCGATGCCGGCGAGGGAGTAGGCGAAGTCGGCCTCGTTGCTGCGGTGGAACTCCTCGACGAGGTCGGCGCGCAGGACCTCGAGGACCATCTGCTCGGTGTCGGCGGACGTGAGGTCACGGGTCTGCAACTTGCGCAGGCGGCCGTCGATGCGGACGCGAGGCGGGGAACCGACTTTGCAGTGCAGGTCGGAACCGCCGCACTCGACGAGGGCGCGGAGGAAGGGCTCGATGGTCGAGGTCACCCGGAATCTGTCGGCCACGAGCCGGCCGGTCTTGACCGCTCAGCGGGATTTTCGCGGAGCTATTCGATCTCCGCGATCAGGTCGCCTTCCTGGACGACGTCGCCCTCGGCGACGTGCAGCGTCACGGTGCCACCCTCGGTCGCCTCCACGGGGATCTCCATCTTCATGGATTCGAGGATCGCGATGGTGTCGCCGGCCTCCACGTCGTCCCCGTCGGCGACAACGATCTTCCAGACGTTCGCCACCATCTCGGCGCGGATTTCCTCGGCCATGCTGCAGCTCCTCGGTCGAAGGGTCGTCGGGCGACGATCAAACCACGCGCGCCCCTTGCCCGAGGTCGCCCCCGGTGAGGCGGTGTTCGTCGGCGACCGCCTGCGCGACGACATCTGGGGAGCCCAGCAGGCAGGCATGCGGACGATCTGGCTGTCCGGCCGCCCCACCCCCGCCCATGACGTGGTGCCGGATGCCCAGGTGCCCGACCTCCGGGAAGTCCTCGCGGTCGTCGACGCCTGGCTGTGTCGCCGCGCTACTTCTTCGCGCGCATCCGGTCGATGAGACCCGTGTCGTAGCGGCCCGACACAAACTCCGGGTTGTCGAGCAGCTCGGTGAAGAACGCGAGGTTGGTCTTGGGTCCCACCACCTCGAAGCCGAGCACCGCCTGGCGCGCGCGCTCGAGCGCCTCGCCGCGGTCGGCCCCGTACGCGCACAGCTTCGCCAGCAGCGGGTCGTAGTTCGGCGTCACCGTGTTGCCGTCCGCATAGCCGGAGTCGACGCGGATGCCGTCGCCGGTCGGCTCCCGCCACGTCGTGATGGTGCCGGGACCGGGCAGGAAGCGCACGGGGTCCTCCGCGTAGACGCGCAGCTCGATCGCGTGGCCTTTGGGCACCGCAACGTCGGCCGGGTCGAACGTGACGTCCTCACCGGCGGCGATGAGGAGCTGGCTCTCGACAAGGTCCACCCCGGTGACGAGTTCGGTGACGGGGTGCTCGACCTGCAGGCGGGTGTTCATTTCGAGAAAGACGAACTCGGTGCCGGACACGAGGCACTCGACGGTGCCGGCGTTGGTGTAGTTGACGGCCTCGCCGGCGCGCACCGCCGCGGCCAGCATCCGGGCGCGCAGCTCGGGCGTGACACCGGGTGACGGCGACTCCTCGGCGACCTTCTGGTGGCGGCGCTGCACCGAGCAGTCGCGCTCCCCCAGGGCGACGACCCGACCGTCTGACAAGCCGAGGATCTGGACCTCGACGTGGCGCGCATTCGGCAGATAGCGCTCGAGCAGGATCGACGGCGAGCCGAAGAACCGCTCCGCGCGCGTGGACGCGGTCTCGAACGCCTTGCGCAGACCCTCGTCGTCGTAGACGGTCGCCATGCCGATGCCGCCGCCCCCGGCGCTGGCCTTGACCATGATCGGATAGCCGATGGAGCGCGCCGCCTCCAGCGCGAGTTCGACATCGGTCAGCGGGTCGGGGGTGCCGGCGGCAACCGGCACGCCCGCAGCCTGCATCAGATTACGCGAGTTGATCTTGTCGCCCATGGCGTCGATCGCGTCCGGCGCCGGCCCGATCCAGACGAGGCCCGCGTCGATGACCTGCTGGGCGAAACGCGCGCTCTCGGCGAGGAACCCGTAACCCGGGTGGATGGCTTCTGCCCCGGTCTGCCTGGCCGCCTCGATGATCTTGGTGGCGTCGAGGTAGGACTCCTTCGGCGCGGCGGCCCCGAGGAGCACCGACTCGTCGGCCTCCCGCACGAACGGCAGGTCGGCATCCACATCGGAGTGCACCGCCACGGCCCTGATGCCCATGCGCTGCGTCGTCCGGATGATGCGCCGCGCGATCTCACCGCGGTTGGCGACCAGGACCGTTTCGAACAATGTGTGCTCCTTGACCGAGGAATCCCGCGGCCGACCCTAGCGAAAGCGGGCCCCGGCACCGGAACTGCGTCGCCTCAGCGGCCCGACACACCCTCGGGCAGTGTGCGGGCGAGCACGGCGGCCAGGGCCGCGACGACGCGCGGGTCGTATTCGTAGGCCATGCCCAGGCGGAGTCGTTCGAGGGCGTCCGCACTGCCGCGTTCGTGGCCCCCCGCTTCGGTCAGCAGGTCGTCGTACGCGCTCGCCGCCTTGATGATCCGGCTGCCCAGGGGGACGGCGTCGTCGGACGCGCGGCGGCTGCGGCGGTAGGGGTCGGCCTGGCGCTCCACGAGGACCGCGACCCGGTCGAGGAATCCGGTGCTCCTGATGATGTCGGCGCCCAGGCCGGCAACCCGGGTGCGGTGCGCGGGGTCCACCGTCAATGTACTGCCCGGCGGGGCAGGGTCATCGAGCGAGAGCTGGCCCACGTCGTGCAGCAGCGCCGCGTACTCGAGATCGACGAGCTCCGCCTCCGTCATGCCGAGTGCGTGCCCGATGGCGGCCGACAAGGCGGTGACCCTCTCGGCGTGACCGGCCACGACGTATCCGCCCACCTCGGTGATGCGGGACAGCGCCCGGATCGTCTGGCCGTACGTGTCGCGGATCCCCGCGTAGCGCCGGTAGGCGAACTGGGTGACCAGGAGCGGCAGCGACAGGGCCGGCAGGGCCCACAACTGCATCCGGTGTGCCGCGAGCGGGATCAGCACTCCCGTCGCGGCGATGGCAGCGCCGAGACCCGCCGACAGGCGCAGCTCGGATGTCAGCGCGGGTAACAGCGGAGTGCGCAGCCGCCAGTGCCTGTCGTACGCCGACAGCACGACGTCCAGCGCGCCGGCGCACGCGACGACCGCCACCAGCACGGCCACCGTGGTGAGCTTCGGGAACGGCGTGCCGAGGCGGTCGCGGACGAGCGGGTAGAGACCGCCGGCGAGGCCGACGACAAGCACTCGCCGCGCGACCGTGTCGAGGCGGGGGGATCGGCCGACCGCGGCATGCACGAGAGCACCGGCCAGACTGGCGAAGGCGGTCGCGCTGACGGTCACCATCGCCCCGTGGGGAATCGGGGTCTGCCCGAGGGACTGCGTGAGGGCGAACGCCAGGGCGCCCGCGGTGGCGAGGGGCGAGGCCTCGCGGTCGCCCGGCAACGCCACCCGGGCGAGCTCGCCGATGACGATCAGCCCGACGAACGCGAAGGTCGCCATGACGGACGGCTCGGTCAGGGGATGCAGCATGGCGTACGGAGCCGCGACGCCGCACAGCAGGACGGCAGGAAGGATCAGCGGGTGCGCGCCGACGAGCCGCGCGAACGCGACGGGCAAGGGGGCCGGGTGGCGGCTGCGTGTCATGTCCGGGCTGCGGGGACCTCGGGCGCAGCGCCCACCGGGCGGTTCGCGGGTGTCGCGGAGATTCCCGCCGCGCGGTCGGCGGCGGGCCGGAACTGTTCGGGGTCGCCTTCCCACCCCTGCTTGTCGACCGCGCCCACGAGGGCGTCGACCATCACCGGGTCGAATTGGCTGCCTTCACATCTACGGAGTTCGGCGATCGCCTGCTCCACGGTGCGTGCCGGCCGGTAGGAACGGGTCGATGTCATCGCGTCGAACGCGTCCGAGACCATCACGATGCGCGCGATCTCCGGGATCTCCATGCCGACGAGGCCGAGCGGATAGCCGGCGCCGTCCATGCGCTCGTGGTGGGAATAGACGCCCGTGAGCGACTCCTCGAGGAATTGGATGCCTTCGAGCATCGCGAGACCGCGCGCCGGATGCGTCTTGATGACATCGAATTCGGCGTCGGTGAGCTTGCCGTGCTTGCCCAGGATGCGGCTTGGAATGCCCGTCTTGCCGACGTCGTGGAGCAACCCCGAATATCTGACAGCGTCCACCCGGTCCTCCGGCAGCCGCGCCTGACGGGCGATCATGGTCGCGATCCGCGAGACGCGCTCGGAGTGGCCGCGGGTGTAGCCGTCCTTCACCTCGATGGCGGTGATGAGCGCGCGCAGGGTCGACTCGTACGCCTTTTGCTGCTCGGCGTACTGACGGATCGCCCAGCGGGCGCTCAGGACGGGCAGGAAGAGGAGCATCGCGGATGCGGGCGTGTAATCGATCCACAGCACGGCCAGCATCAGGCCGAGACAGCCGTAGGCGACGCTCGACGGCGCGGACAGCGACACAGCCTTCGCCACGGAGCCGGCCGGCAATCGTTCCACGAGGGCCACCACACCGGAGATCAGTCCCACGTTGACCGCGGAGTACGCGATCACCGCGAGGAGGACGACCCATACGGTGCGCGGGAAGTCGCTGGGCCCGAAGGAGGCGACCGCGCCGTGCAAGAGCGAATACACGAGCCCCCCGGCCGCGCCGGACAACGCCAGCTGGCCCAGATTGAAGGCGCGCTTGATGGCGGGCCGCTTCTCCTCGGCGTAAGCAGCCGCGCCCGCGGCGCACACCAGGGTCGCGCCGGCCCCCCCGACGAGGGTGAACGAGGCGACGGCGATGACCACGCCGAGTGACAGGTCGACCCACCGGAGTGCGGTGGACGACAACGACAGCGCAACCACCATGAGGGTCGCCAGGAGCAGGACGGACCGCCAGTCGGTGACCCGCCCGAGTGCTACCGCGCACGCTGCCGCGCCACCGCCGGTGACGACGTAGACGTAGATGCGTGCGCGCATGGGCATGCGCATGGGTCGGGCTCCCGGGGCAGGAGGTGCTGTCCGAAGATGGCGAGGCCGAGACCGGCACGCCCGACTACCTCCACGTAAGGGTGGGGGCGCCTTTTGCGATGCTTTCCATCGCGTGCTCGAAAACCGAGACGATCTTCTTCATCGAGTACCAACTCCTTCGCACATGAAGTCACGGGGATCCGCTGGGGAGGTCCCGTGCAGCATCCGCTCCGCTGTGGAGTGCGGTGTGCCTTGCTCGATGAGGGTCGTGCGTCGTGCCGGCCTCGGTCTCGCCATCTGCAGTTGTCAAAGGTGAACGGTGCTGCGCACATGATCACCGACAGACGCGAGGCGCCTTCCCCCGTGCCGGCACTCCAGGGTGCCACGGCAACTCGGTCAGTGAAGCGGTCGGATAACGATCACGTCAAGGTGTTCGAGGAAATATCCCCCGGATCGCCCGCAGCTGGACTTCTGCGACAGGGATGCAACGGCCAACCGGACATGCCGGTTTCGCGCTCACTTGCGGAGTCCCCGACATTCGGGCAACGGTGGTCATAGGTTGGGGATCGCTCCATGAGAGGACCCCACTATGACCACACTCCGCCTCCGCCCCGAACTCGAGGACGCTCTGCGCCGCATCCCCGGGGTGCGCGCCGCCAGCGTCGTCACGATGCTCGACGCGACGCCCACCGAGGTGCACATCCTCGCCGACCGCGTGAAGGCCCCCAAGCAACTGGTGCGCGACATCCAGTCGCTGGCCCTCGCCAGTTACGACATCGACCTCGACCATCGGATCGTCAGCGTCGTGCAGCTCGACGACGAGGACGTGGCCGTCGAGCCGGATCCGGACAGTCTCGTCCGGCCGGTCGTGGCGTCGGTGATGACGCAGACCTCGGGCCTCGACGCCACCGTGAGCGTGACCATCAGGACAGGCCAGGACGATTACACCGGCACGGCGGCCGGGGCGTCCTCGGCCGGCGGGCGCCCCCGCCTCGTCGCCCGGGCGACGCTCGGCGCTCTTGCCGAGCTGCTGGGCACACCCGCCGAGCTGGAGCAGTCGTCGCTGCTGCCCGTGGGCGGCCGGATCGTCGCCATCAGCGTCATCCAGTTGACGACGCGTCACGGCGAGCTCGTCCTGTCCGGCAGCGCGATCGTGCGCAACGACGAGGCGGACGCGGTTGCCCGCTCGGTCCTCGACGCCGTCAACCGCCGCCTCGCCGGCTGAGCACTTGACCGTCGTACGACGGGAAAAGCTGGTCCCCCTCTGGCGCGGACCTACTCGAGGCGGTCGATCTCGATGCGCACCTGCTGAATCCGGGCCAGGACCTGCACCCGCAGTGTCTCCGGCGCCCGGTCCGACCCGCACGATCTCTGCACGACGGATTTAACCGCCTGATCGAGGCCGTACTGCTTGAGGCACGGACCGCACTCATCGAGGTGGTGGCGGACCTTCTCGTAATCGGACACCGCGATCTCGTTGTCGAGATACAGGTAGACCTTTTCCAGCACCTCGGAGCAGTCGGTCTCGTGCGGCTTGCCGCAACTCATGAGTGGGCCTCCCCTACGGACGAGCCGGCGGTCGAGTCGATGGCGTCGGGGTTGGTGAAACCGCGCTCGGCGGCGTAGTCCTCGAGTGAGCGGCGCAGCGCGCGTCGGCCGCGGTGCAGACGCGACATCACCGTGCCGATCGGTGTGCCCATGATGTCGGCGATTTCCTTGTACGAAAAGCCCTCGACGTCGGCCAGGTAGACCGCCAGGCGGAAGTCCTCCGGCAGGGCCTGGAGGGCATCCTTCACGTCGCTGTCGGGCAGATGGTCGAGGGCCTCGACCTCGGCGGAGCGAAGGCCTGCGGAGGTGTGGGACTCGGCGTTGGCGAGCTGCCAGTCCTCGATCTGCTCCGTCGGTGACTGCTGCGGCTGGCGCTGCGCCTTGCGATAGTTGTTGATGAACGTGTTGGTCAGGATGCGGTAGAGCCACGCCTTGAGGTTGGTGCC
>CAXSDE010000042.1:0-26224 GCA_964236265.1 uncultured bacterium | reverse complement strand
CCCGCCCCCGCCCCGCCCCGCCCCGCCCGGCACGCTACCCGCCACGGATGTCTGGATCAACGTCGACAACGGGCAGATCGACGCCTGCCCCCCGCGCCGCCCTCCGCATCCTCCTCGGCGGCGCCCCGACAGGCCAGACTGTTGGCAACGCGGAGGGCGAGACATGACAGAGCCAGCTGGTACGACGCCGGGCGCGACCCGCTCGGCACGCGAACTGCTCGCCGAGATGTTCCGGCGGTGCGAGGCTAAGGACGTCGACGGGGCGGTGGCACTGGTGGCGCCCGACGCGGTCTTCGTCGACCCGCACTACCCGCGCGTGCACAACACGGGCACCGACGAGGTCCGCGAGTCCCTCGTGTGGGGCATCGGCGGGCTGGAGCAGATGCGCTTCCACGAGCAGCGCTGGTTCACCGCGGACGACGGGGCCGTGTCCGTCGAGGTCGATACCCACCACACGATCAAGGGCAAGCGCGAGGTGCGCTTCCCGCAGATGTTCGTGGCGGAGTCACGCAACGGGCTGCTGACGCGCGTGCAGGCGTTCGAGCCGTATGGCCCGCACGGCATCCTCGCGACCGTCCTCCGCGTGATGCGCGCGAAGAAGAAGCTGACCGGGAAATACTGATCACTACGTGATGCGGCGGTAGCGGCGCACCGCGATCGTGCTGAACAGCGCCAGCAACCCGACGGACCACGCCAGCGATTCCCACACGTAGGAGCCGACGGGCTGGCCGAGCATCAGCGACCGCGTCGAGTGCACCAATGCGCCCACCGGCTGGTGGTCGGCGAAGCCACGCAACCACGACGGCATCGACTCGGTCGGCGCGAAGGCACCGGAGGCGAACGTCAACGGGAACAGCAACGGGAAGCTCATCAGCTGCGCCGTCTCCGAGTTGGGCGCTGTGAGCCCGATGATGGCGAAGCCCCAGGAGATCGCGTACGAGAAGAAGAGCAGCAGCAGCGTCGCAAGCACGATGTTGACGATGCTGCCGTGCGGGCGGAACCCGACGAGCAGCCCCATCGCGAAGATGACGACAGCGACGGGGATGTTCTTCAGCAGGTCGGCCGTGGTGCGGCCGGCCAGGACCGCCGATCGCGCCATCGGGAGCGCGCGAAAGCGGTCGATGACTCCCTTGTGCAGGTCTTCGGACAGGCCGATCGCCGTGCCGACGGCCCCGAAGACGAGTGTCTGCACGAAAATGCCCGGGATGAGGATGTCGACGTACGTCAACGGGGGTGGCAATTGAATCGCGCCGCCGAACACGTACCGGAAGAGCAGCACGAACATCAGCGGCTGCACGAGCGTGAAGAACAACGCCTCGGGGATGCGCGTGTAGGCGATGAGCGTGCGCTTGGTCATGGTCATGCCGTCGGAGATCGCCCACGCCAGCTTGCTGCGGGACAGCGGGGCGATCGTCGGGACTGCGGGCGCTGTCATGCCTTCTCCTTGTTACGGCGACCGCGGCGCTTGGCGGGCTCGTCGTCGGCCGGCTCGTCCTCGGCCTTGCGGCCCGTGAGCTCGAGGAACACGTCGTCGAGGCTCGGCTCGCGCAGCGCAAACTCCGTCGCCTCCAGCCCCGCTTGATCGAGCAGCCGCAGGGCCTCCATCGCCGTCCGCGGGCCCTGCTCGACGTTGATCTCGACGGTGTTGCCGTCGATGCGCGGGGAGCCGTTGCCGATCCACGTCAGCGCGCCGGCCGCCTTCTCCGCCGCGACCCCGTCAGCGAACGCGACGTGGACGACGGTCGCGCCGAGCCGAGCCTTCAGCTCCGACGGTGTGCCGGTGGAGATCACGCCGCCGTGGTCGATGACGGCCAGCTGACTGGCGAGACGGTCGGCCTCCTCGAGGTATTGGGTGGTCAGCAGCACGGTCGTGCCCTCGCTGACAAGTTCCTCGATTACCTGCCAGAGGCCCAGCCGGCTCTGCGGGTCGAGCCCCGTGGTCGGCTCGTCGAGGAAGAGCACCTGCGGACGGGAGACGAGTGCCGCGGCGAGGTCAAGTCGCCGTCGCATGCCGCCGGAGTACGTCTTGAGCGTGCGGTCCGCCGCGTCCGTCAGCTCGAACTGGCGGAGCAGTTCGAGGGCACGCGAGCGCGCGAAGTCGAGCGGCAAGTGGTTGAGGCGCGCGATCATCTGGAGGTTCTCGCGGCCGGTCAGGATCTCGTCCACGGCCGCGTTCTGGCCTGCGAGGCCGATGAGACTGCGCACCGCGTCCGGCTCGCGAACGACGTCGCGGCCCAGCACCGTTGCCCGCCCGCTGTCCGGACGCAGCACGGTCGTGAGAACACGCACGGCCGTCGTCTTGCCGGCGCCGTTGGGGCCGAGCAACCCGAAGACGGTGCCGGGCTCGACGGCGAACGACACGCCGGTGAGCGCCTTCACCCCGCCCTTGAACGTCTTGACGAGGTCGGTGACCTCGATGGCGGCAGCCATGCTTCTCCCTCCAGCGGCCCTGCCGGTGATCTTAGGTGTCCGCCGCTTTGGTCTCTGACCGAAGCGGGGCCGCCCGGTCGCCGGAGCCGTGGGGAAACGCCCGGTCGTGGCGTGATGCGCGCTCACTAGACTCACGGCGTGACCAGCGAACTTCCTCCCAGCTTCGATGCCGCCGCCGCCGAGCCCCGCCTGTACGAGCGCTGGGTCACGGCGGGCTACTTCCACGCCACGGCGGAGGCCACCACGATCGGCGGCAAGACGCCGTACACGATCGTTATCCCGCCCCCCAACGTCACGGGGCAGCTCCACATGGGCCACGCGTTCCAGCACACGCTCATGGACGCCCTCACCCGCCGCAAGCGCATGCAGGGCTTCAACGCCCTGTGGCTGCCGGGCACCGACCACGCGGGAATCGCCACGCAGAACGCGGTCGAGAAGCAGCTCGCGGAAAAGGAGGGCACGACGCGCCACGCCCTGGGGCGCGAGGCGTTCGTCGAGCGGGTCTGGGAGTGGAAGGCGGAATACGGGGGGCGCATCCTCGGGCAGATGCGCCGGCTCGGCGACGGCATCGACTGGGACCGCCTGCGCTTCACGATGGACGACGGCCTGTCCAATGCCGTGCGCGTCATGTTCGGGCGCATGTACGCCGACGGCCTCATCTACCGCGCCAACCGCATCACCAACTGGTGCCCCCGTTGTCGCACCGCGCTGTCCGACATCGAGGTCGAGCACAGCGACGACGAGGGCGAGCTCGTCACGATCTCCTACGGCCCGTTGCAGGTCGCGACGACGCGTGTCGAGACGATGCTCGGCGACACCGCCATCGCGGTGCATCCGTCCGACGAGCGTTACCAGCATTTGATCGGTACGACGATCGAGCTGCCCCTGAGCGGTCGGCGCATTCCGGTGGTCGGCGACGAGCACGTCGACCCGGAGTTCGGCACGGGCGCCGTGAAGGTGACGCCCGCGCACGACCCCAACGACTTCGCGATCGGCCTGCGCCACAATCTGCCATCCATCACTGTCATGGACGACGAGGCTCGCATCAGCGTGCCGGGTCCGTTCCAGGGCATGGACCGCTTCGAGGCGCGCACGGCTGTCACGGAAGCCCTGCGGGCACTGGGTCTCATCGTTGCGGAGAAGCGGCCGTATGTGCACGCCGTCGGTCACTGCTCGCGCTGCGGGACGGTCGTCGAGCCGCGGCTGTCGTTGCAGTGGTACGTGAGTGTCGAGCCGCTCGCGAAGGCCGCCGGCGACTTCGTGCGGGAGGGCCGCACCGAGTTCGTCCCGGCGGAGATGGCCGACCGCTATTTCGCGTGGGTCGACAACCTGCACGACTGGTGCATCAGCCGCCAGTTGTGGTGGGGCCACCGCATCCCGGTCTGGTATTGCCCCGGCGGACACGTCACCGTGCCCGCCGGCAGCGAGGACCCGAGCGCGTGCGCCGAGTGCGGAAAAACCCAGCTGACACAGGACAACGACGTGCTCGACACGTGGTTCTCGTCCGGGCTCTGGCCCTTCTCGACGCTCGGTTGGCCGGAGCAGACCGCCGATCTCGAGGTCTTCTATCCCACGTCGGTCCTCGTCACCGGCTACGACATCATCTTCTTCTGGGTCGCGCGCATGATGATGTTCGCTTCGTACGCCATGAAGGACGTGCCGTTCACGCACGTCGCGGTGACGGGCCTCATCCGCGACCAGTTCGGCAAGAAGATGTCGAAGTCGAAGGGCAACGTCGTCGACCCGCTCGAGTGGATCGACCGGTACGGCGCGGACGCCCTGCGCTTCACCCTCGCCAAGGGCGCCAACCCGGGCACCGACGTGCCGATCGGCGAGGAGTGGGTGCAGGGTTCTCGCAACTTCATCACGAAAATCTGGAACGCGACGCGCTTCGCGGCGCTGAACGGTGCCGATGCGACGGCGATGCTGCCGCCGCGCGAGGAGCTCGCCGTCGCCGACCGATGGATCCTGTCGCGGCTCAACGCGGTCATCGCACAGGCGGACGATCTCTACGAGCGCTACGAGTTTGCGCGGCTCGCGGACGTGCTGTTCCACTTCGCGTGGGACGAGATCTTCGACTGGTACATCGAGCTGACGAAGGCGCCGTTGTCCGCGGACGGGGAGGCGGCCGCGGGCACGCGCGCCGTGCTGGGTCACGTGTTCGACGCGCTGCTGCGGCTGCTGCACCCGCTCGTGCCGTTCGTGACCGAGGAGCTGTGGACGACGCTGACGGGCGGGGAGTCGATCGTCATCGCGGACTGGCCCGTTGCCGACGCGTCCTACACCGATGCCGGCGCCGAGGCGCAGGTCGCCGTCCTGCAGTCCGTGGTCACGGAAGTGCGCCGGTTCCGGGCCGAGCAGCAGATCAAGCCCCGCACGAAGATGGCCGGCGCGCTGGCGTCGGACGATGCCGCTCAGAGTGCGTCGCTGGACGAGTTGCTGCCGCAGCTCGAGGCTCTCGCGGGTCTGTCGCCGTTGCACGTGGGCGCAGCGGGGGAGGGCTGGCAGGCTCTCGCCGTCGCGGGCGTGCGCATCGGCATCGACACGTCGGGGGCGATCGACGTGGCGGCCGAGCGTGCCCGCCTGCAGAAGACCTTGGGTATCACGGAGAAAGAGCTGGCGCAGGTAGGGGCCAAGCTCGACAACGCCGACTTCGTGAGCAAGGCGCCGCAGGCCGTGGTCGGGAAGATGCAGCGCCGGCGCGCCGAGGCGACGGCCGACATCGAGCGGTTGCGCGAGCAACTCGCGGTCTTGCCGGTCGCATGAGCACGCCCCAGCCGCCGCGCGGCCCGCGGCCGCACGACCAGCAGCCGGAGGGCTTCGGCGAGCACAACGAGGAGATCTACGGCCCGGAGCCGCACATCGCCCCGTCGACCACGGAAGACGAGCGTCTGCTGGGTTATCCGACGGACCGCGCGTCCGGGCGTTTCGACACGGAGCCCGAGACCGAGGACCTGCTGTATCCGTTCGAGGATGAGGGCGGCGTCACGACGACGCCCGAGGCCGCGGCCGCGCCGACGGTCGTGGAGACCGACGAGGACGTCGTCGCGCCGCGCATGCCCGATGACGCCCCCGACATGGACGTCGCGGACGACGGCGACCGCGAAGGAGAGGTCGACTACTCACCGGTCGCCGACGAGACGCCGGCGCAGGCGCTCGTGCGCGTCGAGGCAGCGCTCGACGACCGGTGGCCGCAGCGCATCGAGCCGGACCTGTCGAGAATCGTCGACCTGCTGGACGTTCTCGGCTCACCGCAGCGCGCGTATCCGTCGGTCCACATCACCGGCACCAACGGCAAGACCTCGACGAGCCGGATGATCGACGCCCTGCTGCGGGCCTGCAACCTCCGCACGGGCCGCACGACGTCGCCGCACCTCGAGTCGGTCAGCGAGCGCATCGCCCTCGACGGCGAGCCGCTGTCGGCGGAGCAGTTCGCCCGCGCGTACGACGACATCGCGCCGTACCTCCCGATCGTCGACGCGCGGCACCCGGAGCGGTTGACCTACCATGAAATCCTTACGGGCATGGCTTTTGCCGCCTTCGCCGACGCGCCGGTCGACGTAGGTGTCATCGAGGTCGGGATGGGCGGGTCGTGGGATGCGACGAACGTCCTCGAGGCCGTTGTCAGCGTCATCACCCCGATCTCGCTCGATCACACGGAGTGGCTCGGGTCGACGGTCGAGGCCATTGCGACGGAGAAAGCCGGCATCGTGCATGCGGGCTCGACCCTCATCGCATCGCGGCAGCCGCCCGGGGCCGCCGAGGTGCTCGCGCGCCGTGTTGCCGAGGTGGGTGCGCGGATCGCCCGCGAGGGCGTGGAGTTTGCCGTGCTCGATCGCCAGGTCGCGGTCGGCGGTCAGGTGCTGACCCTGCAGGGACTCACCGCCGTGTACGAAGACATCTTCCTTCCCTTGTACGGCGCGCATCAGGCGTCCAATGCCGCCGCGGCCCTCGCAGCCGTGGAAGCGTTCTTCGGCGGCGAACGCCCGCTCGACGTCGACATGGTGCGGGCGGGGTTCGCCGAGGCCGACTCGCCCGGGCGCCTCGAGGTGGTCCGCCGGGATCCGACCGTGTTGCTCGACGCCGCGCACAACCCCGCCGGCGCCCAGGCCCTTGCCGCGGCGGTGCGGGACTCCTTCACGTTCGAACGACTCATCGGCGTCGTCGCGGTGCTGTCCGACAAGGATGTGCGTGGCGTCCTCGTCGCCCTCGAACCCGCGCTCGACCACATCATCGTGACGGCCAGTTCCTCGCCGCGCGCGCTCTCGGTCGACGTTCTGGCTGCCCTGGCGCGCAACGTATTCGGCCCCGGCCGGGTGACCGCCCTGCCGCGACTCGGCGACGCCCTGCAGACGGCGATCGACGAGGCCGCCGGCGGCGAGGGCAGCGGCGTGCTCGTGACCGGCTCCGTCGTCACGGTCGGAGAGGCCCGGCGCATCCTCGCCGACTGACCGGCGGCCGCTTATTCGACGACGGTGCGGGCACCGCTCCGACATACTCGCGCTCATGACTGACTCCCGCGCACTCTTCGACGCCACGGTCACGTTCACCAACGGTGGAAGCCTCGTCGCGGAGGGCTTCCGCGTCGATGTGCCGTCAGACGACGGCTCTGCAGCTGAGGTGGGCCGGCTGTTCCTCGCGTCGCTCGGGTTGCTGATGGCAGGCGACGTCGAGGTGCGTGGTCTTCGCGTCGTCCGTGAGCCGCACAAGGGCACCCGCGGCGGCCCGAGCGACCCCGCGACGAGCGCAGAAGTCAAGCGCGATTGGCGTTATGTGGAGCTGAGTCACGTCATCAGCGCCGGCATGACCACTTACCCGGGACTGCCCGCGCCGGAGATCACGCCGCACCTGACCCGCGACGCGTCCCGCGACATGTACGCCGCGGGGACGCAATTTGCCATCGACCGCATCTCCATGGTGGGCAACACGGGCACCTACCTCGACAGCCCGTTCCACCGCTATCCCGACGGCGCCGACCTCGCCGGCCTGCCGCTCTCGTCGCTCGCCGATCTGCCCGCGGTCGTCGTACGCACCACGGGCAGTGGGTCGCGCGCCGTCGACGTCAACACCCTCGCGCCGTACGACGTCCGCGGGTGCGCGGTGCTGCTCCACACCGGTGGGGACGAGCACTGGGGCACCGCACGCTATGCGCAGGGCGCGCCGTTTTTGGCCGAGTCCGGGGCGGACTGGCTCGTCGCGCAGGGCGCCCGGCTCGTCGGCATCGACGCGGTCAACATCGACGACGCGGTGCCGCACGGCCCGCGGCCGGCCCACAGTCTCCTGCTCGCCGCCGGCATCCCGATCGTCGAGCACTTGACGAACTTGGGCACGTTGCCCCCGACGGGCGCGCGATTCACCGCAGCGCCGCCGCTCGTCGCCGGGTTCGGCACCTTCCCCGTCCGCGCCTACGCCGTCGTGCCGCCGTCCTGACAGGCCCGGCGAGCAACCCACGGCCGGTCCAGCAACCCGGGACGGTCCAGCAACTTCAAGCCGGTCGAGCAACTTCAGGTCGGTCGAGCAACTTCAGTTCGGTCGAGCAACCCAAGCCGGTCGAGCAACCCAAGCCGGTCGAGCAACCCACGCCGGTCGAGCAACCCAAGCCGGTCGAGCAACCCACGCCGGTCGAGCAACTCAGGTTGACAACCGGTATGTCGTCAACATAGGTTGACGACATGGTTTCCGCCGTTCCCACCACGTACGCCGACCCGAGCGACGGCCTCGCCACCGTCGTGGCTCTGCGGCTCCTCGCCGACCAGATCGAGGCGGACGAGGTCGCCCGGGCGATCCGGGCCGGCTGGAGCTGGGCGCGGGTCGCCGAGGCGCTCGGGGTGAGTCGACAGGCCGTCCACAAGAAGCACGCCAAGCGGCTGACCCTCGACGCGCCGAAGAAGAGGAGCCGATGATGCGCCGTACCCCGCGCAACGAGGTCAAGGCCGTCCTGCAACACGCCGCGACATGTGCCCGCCTGGCCGGCAGCGAGACGGTCGAGGCCGAGCACCTCCTGCTGGCCCTCGCGAGTCTTCCCGGCACCGTCGCCAACGTCGTGCTCGCTCAGGTGGGCCTCGACGTCGACGGCGTCAGCAGCGCGCTGGCGATCGAGCAGGCCGCCAGCCTCGCGCCTGTCGGGGTCACGGCGCTGCAGGCACCCGGGCCCGTCTATCTGCCTGACGCCCGGCGGATCGGAGAGTCGACCCGGCTCGCGATGACGCGCGGTGCCGCGGCCGCGAAGGCCCGCAAGGAGCGTCGCATACTCAGCGCCCACCTGCTGATCGGGGTGCTCTCCGCGGACGTCGGCCGTGTCCCGCGCGCGCTCGCGTACGCCGGGATCGACCGCGGCCGGCTCCTTGCGGAGGCGCATACCGCGCTCGACAGCTTCCTGCGCCGCGCCAGCTGACCGACTGGGGGGCCTCGCCTGCCGCGCCCCGCGTCCCCCTCCGGCATCGAGCGGCGGGAAGGCGCTCCTGGCCGGCGCTTTTCCGCCCCTCGACCGGCGGGGGGGCTGGGGGCCCCGGGCCGCCGCGCCGCGTCCGCCGCGCCTCGCCCCCGCGCGCCCCCGCGCTCCGCCGTCCCCCTCCGGCACCGAGCGGCGAGCCCGGGCCGCCGCGCCGCGTCCGCCGCGCCCCCTCCGGCATCGAGCGGCGGGAAGGCGCTCCTGGCCGGCGCTTTTTCGCCCCTCGACCGGCGGGGGGCTGGGGGCCCCGGGCGCGCCGCCCCGCAGTCCGCCGCGCCTCGCCCCGCGCGCCCCCGCGCTCCGCCGTCCGCCTCCGGCATCGAGCGGCGAGAAGGTGCCGCTGGCCGGCGCTTTTCCGCCCCCCGATCGGCGGGGGCCGGGTCCGCCGCGCCCCGCGTCCCCCTCCGGCATCGAGCGGCGGGAACGCGCTTCTGGCCGGCGCTTTTCCGCCACTCGATCGGCAGGTGGCGGATCGGCAGGTGGCGGCTGTCCGCGGGGGGCCGGGTCCGCGGGGGGCCGGGTCCGCGGGGGTCCGGGTCCGCGGGGGGCGGGTCGGCAGGTGGCGGCGGGCCCGCCGCGCCGGGCCCGGCGAACCTCGATGGGGCTGTCGAGTCGGGAGGTGCCTAGAGCTGCGGGCCCGCGCCGGGTTCGCTGCCGGCGAGCAGCTCTTCGGCCGCCGCGGGTAGCGGGGAGTCCGTCGCCGTGTGCAGGCGGCTCGCGACGATCGAGCCCCCGAGGATCAGCGCCGCGGGGATGAACAGGGCCACTCGCAGGTTGACGGCGTGCGCCACGGCGCCGATGGACGCGGGCCCCGTCAGGAAACCGACGTACGAGATCGCGGACACCAGCGACAGGGCGGCGGGCGCGCGCCCGGGGGCGAGCTGTCCGGCGGCGCTGAACACCTGCGGCACGATGATCGACAGGCCAAGCCCCATCACGGCGAAGCCGGCCATCCCCGCGACCGTGGAGCCGACCACCAGCGCGCCCACGAGGGCAACGCCCGCGAGCGCCGTCCCGCCGCGCACGAGCAGCATCGCACCGAACCGCGCCGCCAGCCGGTCGCCCACCAGGCGCCCCGCGGTCATGGTGACGTTGAAGAGCATGAACCCGATTGCGGCCACCGCCGCGGTCGCCCCCGTGTTGTCGCGCAGGTAGATGGCGGTCCAGTCGGCGGCCGATCCCTCGGCTACGAAGCTGGACAGGCCGACGATCCCGAGGGCGATCAGGACGCCGCGGTGGGGCAGCCCGCCCCGGCCCTGCAGGTCGGCGCGGTCGCGGCGGGCGGTCTCGGGCGCGTCCAGGAGCCAGCGATTGGCGCACAGGACCGCCGCGGTGAGTGCCAGGGAGAAGAGGACGAAAGTCAGTCGGTACGACACGTCGAGCTTGGCCGTCAGGGCGCCACCGGCCGCCCCGAGAATCCCGCCGACGCTGAACGCGGCGTGGAACGAGGACATGATGGGCTTGGCGAGCCGATGCTCGATCGCCACGGCCTGGGAGTTCATGCCGACATCCTGGAAGCTGGCGCCGGCGGCGAGCAGGAGCATCCCGGCACCGAGCTGCACCAGCCCGTCGGCGGCCGCGGGCACGAGCAACGCGGCCGACATGAAGACGGCGGCGAGCTGCGTCGTACGGCGGCTTCCGAACCTCTCGATCAACGGTCCCGCAGCGCGCAGCGACGCCATGGCGCCCACCGCGCCCATGAGGATGACGATGGCGATCTGGCCGTCCTCGAGGTGCAGGCCCTGCTTGACGGATGGAAGGCGGGACGCCCAGATGCCCATTCCGATGCCGTTGACCAGGAAGTGTGTGAGCACGGCGACGCGAGCGCGCTGCGGGGAGGAGGGGCTCATGACCGCTGTCCGGTGTGCGGGTCCATAGCGACAGTGAAGCACGTCCCCACTCCGTGAGAGAGCGCTCTCACACCAATCGGCTCCACGAGGGTGGCAGCGAGCGCCCGATCGGCGCGCCGATACGCTGCGGGGCGACCCACGACCGCTGAGCCGCCATCCGACCCATAACCGACCTGCCCCGGAGGCCCCCGTGACCGAACGCACCCTCGTCCTGATCAAGCCCGACGGCGTCACGCGCGGGCTCGTCGGGGAGGTGGTCGGCCGGCTCGAGCGCAAGGGTCTCACCCTGGCGGCGCTGGAGCTCCGGACACTCGACCGCGCCACCGCCGAGCAGCACTACGGCGAGCACGAGGGCAAGCCCTTCTACGCCGGGCTCATCGACTTCATCACCTCCGGGCCTCTGGTCGCCCTCGTCGCGGAAGGGCCCCGGGCGATCGAGGCGACCCGCGGCCTGATGGGGGCGACCGACCCCGTCGCGAGCACCCCCGGCTCGATCCGCGGCGACTTCGCCCTCGAAGTGGGCGAGAACATCGTGCACGGGTCCGACTCTCCGGAGTCCGCCGCCAGGGAGATCCGCCTGTTCTTCCCCGGCTTGTCCTGACTCGACTCTGACCGCTGCAACCCGTTGTGTCGCTGTGGCGTCGTACGAAAAGAACATCCCTGGGCTAGTCGGATCGCGGAGTTTCCCCCAACCGGGCCAAGCGCGTTACGATCGAGCCGTCCAAGCCGTGCCGAGCCGAGATGTCAAGCGGTTCTGCGGTTCGACTTATCCGAACGACGCCAGCGATGAAGGGCGATCACGCACCGATGAGCTTCTCTCTGCTCGGCCGTGACATGGCCATCGACCTTGGCACGGCGAACACCCTTGTTTACGTGCGCGGCAAGGGCATCGTCCTCAACGAGCCGTCCGTGGTGGCCATCAACCTGCAGACGCGCCACATTCTCGCCGTTGGCAGCGAGGCCAAGCGGATGATCGGGCGCACCCCCGGCAACATCGTGGCCATTCGCCCGCTCAAGGACGGCGTCATCGCCGACTTCGCGACGACGGAGCGCATGCTGCGCTACTTCATCCAAAAGGTCCACAAGCAGCGCCACTTCGCCAAGCCGCGCGTCGTCATCTGCGTCCCCAGCGGGATCACGGGCGTCGAGCGCCGTGCCGTCAAGGAAGCCGCGATCCAGGCCGGCGCCCGCAAGGTCAGCATCATCGAGGAGCCGATGGCGGCCGCGATCGGCGCCGGCCTCCCCGTGCACGAGCCGACCGGCAATATGGTCGTGGACATCGGTGGCGGCACGACCGAGGTCGCCGTCATCTCTCTCGGCGGCATCGTCACGAGTCAGTCGATCCGCACCGGCGGTGACGAGCTCGACAACGCGATCATCACGTACGTGAAGAAGGAATACAGCCTCATGCTCGGCGAGCGGACGGCTGAGGAGATCAAGATGGCGATCGGGTCGGCGTTCCCGAGCAGCGACGAGCCCCACGCCGAGATCCGCGGACGCGACCTCGTGTCAGGCCTGCCGAAGACGATCGTGGTGTCGAGCGAGGAGATTCGCAAGGCGCTCGAGGAGCCCGTCAACCAGGTCGTCGACGCCGTCAAGACCACGCTCGACAAGTGCCCCCCGGAGCTGTCGGGCGACATCATGGATCGCGGCATCGTCCTGACCGGCGGGGGCGCGCTGCTTCGCGGCCTCGACGAGCGGCTGCGCCACGAGACGGGCATGCCGATCCACGTCGCGGAAAACCCGCTGCACTCGGTCGTCATCGGGTCCGGCAAGTGCCTCGAAGAGTTCGAGGTGCTGAGCCCGGTCCTGATGTCCGAGCTTCGCGGGTGATCTCGGGCGCCGCGCCCGTCGCCCGGCCCCGTCCATGACCGACCGCCCCCGACGCACCCGCTTGCTCTTCGCCCTGCTGGTGCTGACGTCGCTGGTGCTGCTGACGGTCGACTACCAGGGCAATGCCAACTCCCCGCTCCGCCCGCTCGAGCGCGGGGTGGCCATCGTCATCGGCCCCGTGCAACGCACGATCGGCAGCGGCACGACGTCGCTGACCGGCGGCGTGCACTTCGGCACCACGCAGGACAAGCACCTCACCGCCCTGAAGGACGAGAACGCCCGCCTCAAACAACAACTCGCCACCTCCCAGCAGGCGACGAACGAGCTCCAGCAACTCAAGGACCTGTCCGGCCTGGCCATCAAGTGGCAGCAGCTGCCCGCCCGGGTGATCGGCCGGGGGCCGGCCCCCACGGACGAATACACGCTGCTGCTGGACATCGGGTCCGCAGACGGGGTGAAGGAGGAGTCGCCCGTCGTCACGGGCGCCGGGCTCCTCGGCAAGATAGTGGTCGTGCAGCCGCACGAGTCGACCGTGCGCCTCGTCAACGACGCGTCCATCGGCATCGCCGTCAACATCGCCCGCAACGGCGAGACGGGGTTCGCGTTCGGCCAGGGGGACGGCCCGATGCGCCTCACGCTCGACTCGCCGACCGCCGACATGCGGGTCGGCGACGTTCTGGTGACGCGGGGGTCGGCGAAGAACCGGCCGTACTACCCGGGCATCGAGGTGGGCACCGTGACAAGGATTTCCGCCAGCCCGGGGTCCACGTTGCGGGTCGCGGACGTGCAGCCCGCGGCGGCCGCCGGCACGCTCGAGTTCGTCGGAGTGATCATCGGCCCCGGGCCCCAGGTGCCGCGCCGGCCACTGCCGCCGACCGCCAGCGCGACCGCGAGCCCGACGGCGACCCCGACGCCGACCCCGACCCCGACCCCGACCGCGACCGCCACCGCGACGGCCACCGCGACCGCCACCGCGACCGCCACCGCCACCCACGCCCCGGCGCGTGGGGTGAGCACTGCGGGGGCGACGCCGACGCCCGGAGCGACGGGGTGATCAACGCCCTGCGGGTCGTGGTCGCGTTCGTGGCACTGCTGTTCGCGGTCGTCCTGCAGACCAGCGCCCTGCCGATGCTCGGGCTGCCCGGCCCGCCGGCGCAGCTGGTGCTCGTGCTCGTCGCCTCGATCGCTCTCTGCCGCGGCCGCTCGACCGGCATGCTGTTCGGGTTCTGCGCCGGGCTCGTCCTGGACCTCGCGCCACCGGCGGACCACCCGATGGGACGCTTCGCGCTGGCCTACTGCGTTGTCGGTTACGTGCTCGGCGGGTGGCGCGGCGAGGGGCGCAGGTCGGCCTTCCTCCCGATGGCACTCGTCGGGCTCGGCGTGCTCATCGGCAACCTGTTCGACACGCTGCTCGGCACCGTCTTCGGTTATGTCCACGCGTCGATCGGCGACATCGTGGCCGTCGTACCGCTCGCTGTCCTCTACGATGTCGTCCTGACGCCGTTCGTCTTTCCGCTGGTGTCGGCCATCGACAAGCGGCTCGTCCCGTACCGCGAGGCACCGCTGTAGATCGACTGGGAACCCGCTGTGACACCGCATCGGGAAACCTCGCCGGCGAGGTCCGCGTCCAGTCAGTGATGGGGTTGTCGTCGTCGAGCAACAGGCAGGGAGCACGTCGTGAGCGAGCGCGCGCGGCTGCGCATCGTGGTGCTGCGCGTCCTGATGCTCTCGCTGCTGCTCAGCCTCGTCGCCCGGCTCTACTACATGCAGGTCGCCAACCCGTGGCAAGCCCACCAGACGGTCACCAAGCCGCTTTCCGACAAGCTTCTCACGGCTCCCATCCGCGGTGAGATCCTCGACGCGCAGGGCCGCCCGCTCGCCTCCAACCGCTCGCAGCTCGTGATCTTCGCCGATGCGCAGGCCCTCGCCGCGCAGAAGGACATCGGGATCGGCACGCTCATGAAGCTGTCCGCGCTGCTCCCGGACACGTATGAGGAGCTGCGCAACCGCGCGACATCATGCGACCACTCGACCCACCTGGGGTGCTGGCTCGGCAACCCGCGCGCCCCCATCCCGATCGATGTCAACACCCCGCCCGCGGTGGCTCAGCAGATCGTCGAGCACCTCGACCAATTCCCGGGTCTGACTGTCCAGCCGATGCCGGTCCGGCACTACGACGAGCCCGCAGGCGTCAACGCCGCGCAGCTGCTCGGCTACATCAAGCCGTTGACCGCGGACGAGGCGAAGGAGCCTGCCTTCGCGTCGTACGACTCCCGCCAGCTCGTCGGCCGGGAGGGCCTCGAGAAGCAATACGAGTCGGTCCTGTCCGGCACCGCCGGGGAGCAGGTCGTGAAGACCGACCCGCGGGGCCGGGTCACGGGGACGCTCACGGAAACCGCCCCGGTCCCGGGCGACAATCTCGTCCTCAGCATCGACGCGCAGCTGCAGGCCCTCGCGGAGAAGACCCTCGCCGACGCCATCGTGGCCGATGACGCGCAGCCGACGGTCGTCACACCGACGGGCACCACCGGATTGTCCAAGGCCGACAAGGGCGCTGCGATCGTCATGGACAACAAGACGGGCCGCCTGCTCGCGATGGCGACCTACCCCAACTACGACCCGAGCGTGTGGGTCGGCAGCATCAGCGACAAGCAGTTCGCTGTCCTGAAGACAGCCCCGGGCTCGCCGCTCAACAACTGGGCGCTCAACGGCCAGTTCCCGCCGGGATCGACGTTCAAGCTGGTGACGACGGTCGGCGCGGCCAAGGACGGCCTGGTGGCGTTCGACGGGTCGAAGTACGAATGCTCGGCGTCCGTGAAGGTTGGCGACACCCTGAAGCACAACTACGAGAGCCGCCCTCTCGGAAAGCTCACCTTGCACGACGTGCTCGTGAAGTCGTGCGACACCACTTACTACAACTGGGCCATCACCGAATACAACACCGACAAGGCGCTGGTCGCGGCACGCAAGCCGCCACAGGAGACGCAGCAGAAGACGGCGAGACAGTTCGGGTACGGCGCTCCGACCGGCGTCGACCTCCCGCTGGAGGCGACGGGCATGATCGAGGACCGGGCCGCCAAGCAGGCCTCCTGGCTGAAGAACCGCGCCCGCTACTGCGAGCTGGCAAAGCCAGGATCCAAGCAGACGCCCTACCAGCGGGCCGTCGCCGCGGAGCAGTGCGCGCCCGGTGGCGCGACCTACAACGTCGGCGACCAGGCCAACTTCAGCATCGGCCAGGGCACCGTCCTCGCCACGCCGCTGCAGATGGCGACGGCCTACGCCGCGCTCGCCAACGGCGGCACGCTGTTCTCCCCGACCCTTGCCTGGGGCGTCCTCGGGCCCGACGGCAAGCCACGGCGCACCATCACGCCGCAGGTGCGCGGCCACCTGACGGGCAACCCCGGCATCCTCGCGGGCATCCGCACGGCCATGTGCGACGTCCCGACGAAGGGCACGGCCAAGTCCATCTTCAAGGACTTCGACTTCTCCAAGGTGACCATCTGCGGCAAGACGGGCACCGCGCAGACGACCGTCGACCGCGACGACACGTCGTGGTTCTCCTCGTTCGGCGGCCCGGTCGACGACCCGGCCCGCTACACCGTCGTCGTCGTCATCCCCGACGGCGGTCTCGGCGCCGCGACGGCCGCGCCCGCGGTCCGCAAGATCTGGGAGGGCATGTTCGGCCTGGGCGGCTCATCGCCGATCGTCCTCGCGACGAAGCTGCCGACGTTCCGTCCCGACGGCACCCTCGTGCGCCCCGCGCCCCTCTCGACGACGCTGCCCGCGGTCGTCGCGCCGACGGGGCCGCCACTGCCGGGCAGCACGCCGTTGCCCGGAAACACAGCAGCGCCGGGCAGCACACCGCCCGGCACCGCCACCGCGCCCGGCACCGCCACCGCGCCCGGCACCGCCACCCCTCCCGGCACCGCCACCCCTCCCGGCACCGCCACGCCTGCCGCGGCCGCTCTCATCGGCGTCGCGACGCTGGCAGCGGGCCGGCGCCGTCCGCGCCGCCGCCGTTCGCGTCGCCGCCGATCGACGACCAGGGGTGCGCCATGAGCGACCAGTGGGCCACCCCGCGGATGGCGCCGTTCGGCGACCTCGGCGACATGCCACGCGCCCGGCCCTTCGACCGCGACTCCGTCCTGCGCCGCCTCGACTGGCCGCTGCTGACCGCCGTCATCGCGCTGCTCGGCATCGGGTGCGCGCTCGTCTACGCGGCGCGGGTCCCCGACGGCACGAGCCAATCGTTCCTGACGAAGGACATCGTCAACATCGTCATCGGAACCGGCCTCGGCGTCGGAGCGACGCTCGTCAGCTACGAGACCATGCGCGCCTACGCGCCGTTCGTCTACGCCGCAGGAATCATCGGCCTGATCGCCGTTCTCGTGCCGCACGTCGGCATCATCCACAATCACGCCCGGTCATGGATTCGCATCGGCGCGGGCTTCGAGGTGCAGCCGTCGGAGTTTGCCAAGGTCGGCTTCATCGTCATGCTGGCGACGATCCTGGGTGAACGTCGGGAGGGTGAGTCCTCCGATGACCCGGCCCCGCGGCGCATCCTGGCGGGGCTGACCCTCGCGGCGATGCCGATGGGCTTGATCATGCTTCAGCCGGACCTCGGCACAACGATGGTCTTCGTCTTCACGATGTTCGCCGTGTTGCTGACGGCGCCGGTAAAGTTGCGGTGGGTGGTGGGCGTGGTTGCGGCGGGCGCCGCGGTCGTGATGCTGGCGATGAGCTTGGGTGTCGTGAAGCCGTACCAGATGGACAGGCTCACCTCGTTCACCAATCTCGACGACGCGGCCACTCAGCAGAAGGCCGGTTACCAGGTCTACCAGGCTCAGATCGCCATCAGTCTCGGTGGCGTGACGGGTCAGGGGCTGTTGCACGGCGAGCGCACGAACGCGGGCCTCGTGCCTGTGCGCGAGAGCGACTTCGTCATGTCAGTGGCGGGGGAGGAGTTGGGCCTCGTCGGCAGCTCGACGATCGTCGGCCTCGTCGGCATCGTTGTCTGGCGTGGGTTCCGCATCGCGCGCCGGTCCACCGACCGGTTCGGCAGCCTTGTCGCCGTCGGAGTGGCGTCCTGGGTCGGCATCCAGGCCTTCGAGAACATCGGGATGAACATTGGGATCATGCCGATCACCGGCATCCCCCTGCCCTTTCTGTCGTACGGCGGCTCGTCCATGTTCGCCATGCTGCTCGCCGTCGGTCTCCTGCAGAACATTCACCTGCGGTCCGAGCGGAAGGCGAGCTGACCGCGGCGCGAGGCGCGCACCTGTGCAGAGCCTGTGCGGGTTCGCCGCACACGGGCAATGTGGGCCGACGCGGCGCAGAATGAGGGCATGACCACCTCGCCGCGCAAGCGCCTCCGTCGCTGGGCCGTCCCTGTGGGGGTGACTGCCGCAGTCGCCGCGATCTCCATCACGGTGAACGCTTCGGCGCATGCCGACGACCACCCGGCGTTGCCGGCGACGACCGCGGCGGAGCTCCTGCGGGCGATTGCGTCCGCGACGCCGCCGGCGGCATTCGCGGGAACGGTCAGCGAGACGGTCGACCTCGGGTTGCCCGCCCTCCCCGGCATGGACAATGCCGGTGCCGGCACGCTGTCGCTCCAGTCACTGGTGACCGGCACGCATGACTTCCGCGTCTGGGAGTCGGGTCCGTCGCTGCAGCGGGTCGCGATGCTCGGCCAACTGGCGGAGACGGAAATCGTGCACAACGGCCCCGACGTATGGACCTACGCGTCGTCGTCGCACACGGCGACCCACTCCACCGTCCCGGCGACCCGACACGACGGGGCCGCCGCAATGCCGGCCACCGCAGACGGTCCGCAAACCCCCACCGCGATGGCGACCGCGGCGCTCGCTGCCCTCGCGCCGACGACCGCAGTGACCGTCGACGGCACTGCGCGGGTCGCGGGGCTCGCGGCCTACCGGCTCGTGCTGACCCCGCACGATGACCGGACCCTCGTCGGCAGCGTGCGCATCGCCTTCGACGCTGCCACGCACGTGCCGCTGCAGGTCGAGGTATTCGCGCGCGGCCATGACACCCCCGCCATCGACGTGCGCTTCACCGCCGTGAGCTTCGCTCCGATCGACCCGGCGATCTTCGTGTTCACTCCGCCGGTCGGCGCCGTTGTGACTGAAGGCTCGACGGCCGGTGCGGACTCGACAGCCGGTGCGGCCCGTGCGGCCCGTGCGGCCGGTGACCGGCACGGCGACGCAACGCCCTCCGGCGGCGTGCGTTCCGGCGCGGCGGGAGCTGGCCAGCCGGCGTTCCTCGGCACCGGCTGGACGGCCGTGGCGGAGCTGGCGATGCCGGGCGCCGCCACCCCCGTGCGTCACCGCGGCGATGCGCCGTCGGCGACGCAGATGCTCGACGAGCTCTCCACGCCCGTCCCTGGGGGGCGGGTGGTGAGCACGGCCCTGCTGTCCGTGCTGCTGTCCGATGACGGTCACGTGTATGTCGGCGCGGTCCGTCCCGAGGATCTGCAGGCGGTCGCGGCCTCCGGACACGGTCTGTGACGGAGGCGGTCGGGGCCACGGCCACGGCCGCGATCGACGGCAGCGCCGCCGCCCGCCTGCCCGGGACCGGCAGCGCGATCCGCACGGTGGGGTTGACGCGGCGTTTCGGCAGCCACGTCGCCGTTGCCGACGTCTCGCTCGACGTGCCGCGCGGGGCGGTGTTCGGGTTCCTCGGGCCCAACGGCTCCGGCAAGACCACGACCATCCGCCTCCTGCTCGGCCTCATGTCCGCGCACGCGGGGTCGATCGAGCTGCTCGGCCGGCCGATGCCGGGCAGCGCCGCCGACGTGCTGCCCCGCGTCGGCACCCTGGTCGAGGGCCCCGCCTTCCACCCTTACCTGAGCGGGCGCGACAACCTGCGCCGACTCGACGCGTTCGATGCGTCGACCGACCCGGCGACGAGCCGGCAACGGATCGCCGAGGCGCTCGACCGCGTCGGCCTCGCGGCAGCCGCGCCGAAGAACTATCGGCGCTGCTCCCTCGGCATGAAACAGCGACTCGGGCTCGCCGCGGCGCTGCTGCGCCCCCGCGACCTGCTCATCCTCGACGAGCCGACCAACGGGCTCGACCCGCAAGGCACCCGCGAGGTCCGCGGGCTCATCCGCGAGCTCGCCGCGGACGGGGCCACCGTGCTGGTGTCGAGCCACCTGCTCGCGGAGATCGAGCAGGTCGCGACCCACGTCGGCATCATGAGCGCGGGCCGGCTCCTGCGACAGGGCACGCTCGACGAGGTGCTGGGCGGCGCGGCGAGGCTGGTGCGGGTCACCACACCCGACGCCGACCTGGCGGTCCGGACCCTGGCGGGACTGGGCCTGCGCGTCCAGGCCCCCGCCGGCGACGCGGTGACCGCGACGGCGGGCGACGTGGCCGCCGAGACCGTCAACGCCGAATTGGTGCGCGCCGGCGTGCGCGTCCGCGCCTTCGCCGTCGAACGGCCGGGTCTCGAGGAGCTCTTCGTGGAACTGACGGGGGAGGGCTTCGATGTCGTCACCTGACGCGCGGGTCGTCGTCCGCGGCACCCTGCGCCGGCAGCTGGCGGCCGAGCTGCGGCTCGTGTTCGGTCGCCGGCGCAACCTCCTGATCCTCGTCGTGCTCGCCGGCGTCCCGGTGCTCATCGGCATCGCGGTGCGCGTTGCCGCGCCGCGCCCCGGCGACGGGCCGCCCCTCATCGGTCAGCTGACCGGCAACGGCCTGTTCCTCGCCTTCGCCGCGTTGACCGCGTGCCTGCCGGTCTTCCTGCCGCTCGCCGTCGCCGTCGTCGGCGGCGACGCGGTGGCGGGAGAGGCCAGTGCGGGCACGCTGCGCTATCTGCTGACGCTGCCCGTGTCGCGGTCGCGCGTGCTGGCGCTGAAGGCCAGCGGCGTCGCCGTCTACGTCGCCGCCTGCGTGGCGCTCGTCGCCGCGGTCGGCGTTGTCGTGGGGGTCAGCCTGTTCGGCGCCCACGGGATGACCCTCCTGTCCGGCGACACGGTGTCACTGCCGGCCGGCGCGCTGCGGGCGGCGGCCGTGGCGGGCTTCGTGTTCGCCGACCTCCTCGGGCTCGCGGCGCTCGCGATGTTCTTCTCGACACTGACTGAGGTGCCCGTGGGTGCGATGGCGGCGACGGTCGGCCTGGCCATCGCGTTCGCCGTCCTCGACGCCATCCCGCAACTCGGCGGTTTCCGCGCACTGCTGCTCACCCACCACTGGTTCGACTTCGGCGAGCTCCTGCGTCTGCAGGTGGACGCGGGGGCCCTGCTGCGAGCGCTTGCGCTCCCGCTCGCCTACACGGGCATCTTCGGAGCGGCGGCTTGGGCCCGGCTGACATCGGCCGACGTGACGTCCTGAGCCCGGGGCGTCGAACCGGCTGAGCGGGACGGGCGGGCGGTTACGCTGAACCCGTCCCCGTCGTACCAGGAAGTTGTGTTTGTGATGCCCGTCCCCTCCCTGTTCGCGCGCCTCGAGCCCCTGCTCGCCCGTGTGCAGAAGCCGATCCAGTACGTCGGCGGCGAGCTCAACGCGACCCAGAAGGACTGGGACGCCACGGATGTCCGCTGGTGTCTGATGTATCCGGACGCGTACGAGGTCGGCCTGCCGAATCAGGGAGTCGCGATCCTGTACGAAGTGCTCAACGAGCAGGACGGTGTGCTGGCCGAACGCTCCTACGCCGTGTGGCCCGACCTCGAGGCGCTGATGCGCGAGCACGGGGTGCCGCAGTTCACGGTCGACGCGCACCGGCCGGTGAGGGCGTTCGACATCTTCGGATTCAGCTTCGCGACCGAGCTCGGCTACACCAACATGCTCAACGCCATCGACCTCGCGGGGATCCCGCTGCTCGCGGCCGACCGCGGCGACGACGACCCGATCGTGCTGGCGGGCGGCCACGCCGCGTTCAACCCCGAGACGATCGCGGACTTCCTCGACGCGGCAGTGCTGGGCGACGGCGAGCAGGCGGTGCTGCGCATCACGGCGATCGTCCGGGCGTTCAAGGCCGAGGGCAGCCCCGGCGGCCGCACGGAGCTGCTCTTGCGCCTCGCGAGCGACGGCGTCGTCTACGTGCCGCGCTTCTACGACGTCGACTATCTGCCGGACGGCCGCATCCAGCGGGTGGTGCCCAACCGCGCCGGCATCCCGTTCCGCGTGGCCAAGCACACGGTGATGGACCTGGACGAGTGGCCTTACCCGGCCAGGCCGCTGGTGCCGCTGGCGGAGACCGTCCACGAGCGCTACAGCGTCGAGATCTTCCGCGGGTGCACGCGCGGCTGCCGCTTCTGTCAGGCGGGCATGATCACGCGACCCGTGCGGGAGCGCAGCATCGACACGATCGGCTCGATGGTCGAGAAGGGTCTTGCGGCGACGGGACTGTCGGAGGTCGGGCTGCTGTCCCTGTCGAGCGCCGACCACTCGGAGATCGGGCCGCTGGCCAAGCAGCTGGCCGACCGCTACGAGGGTCAGAACGTCTCGCTGTCGCTCCCGTCGACCCGGGTGGACGCCTTCAATGTCGACCTGGCCAACGAGCTGTCCCGCAACGGCCGGCGCAGCGGGTTGACGTTCGCGCCCGAGGGTGGCAGCGAGCGCATCCGCCGCGTCATCAACAAGATGGTCAGCGAGGAAGACCTCATCCGCACCGTCACGGCCGCCTACGCCAACGGCTGGCGGCAGGTCAAGCTCTACTTCATGTGTGGACTCCCGACCGAGACCGACGAGGACGTCGTGCAGATCGCGCGCATGGCCGCCGAGGTCATCAAGGCCGGCCGTGAGGCGAGCGGCTCGCGTGACATCAAGTGCACCGTGTCGATCGGGCCTTTCGTCCCGAAGCCGCACACACCGTTCCAGTGGGCGCCGATGCTCGATTGGAAGACGATCGACGAGCGGCTGCTGAAGTTGCGCAAAGCGATCACCGCCGACAAGCAGTACGGCAAGGCGATCGGCATGCGCTATCACGACGGTCGCCCGGCCATGATCGAAGGTCTGCTCTCGCGCGGCGACCGCCGGGTGGGCGCCGTCGTGCGCAAGGTGTGGGAGGAGGGCGGCCGCTTCGACGGGTGGAGTGAGTATTTTTCGTTCGACCGCTGGGAGCGCGCGGCCGCCGAGGCGTTCGAGGGCACGCCGCTGTCGCTCGACTGGTACACGACCCGCGAGCGTGGCGAGACCGAGGTGCTGGCCTGGGACCACCTCGACTCCGGCCTCGACAAGGAGTGGCTCTGGTCCGATTGGCAGGACGCGCTGGCAGCGGTGGAGGTCGACGACTGCCGCTGGACGCCGTGTTTCGACTGCGGAGTCTGCCCCCAGCTGGGCACCGACATCCAGGTCGGACCCACCGGGCGGATGCTGCTGCCGCTGACGCCGGTCGCCGGCAACGGTGCAGTGCCGTGGCCGACCTCACGTGGCTAGGCCTCAACCTGACCGTGAGATCATTCCGGTCGTCCAAAAACTGAGGATCCGGTACGCCAAGCGTGGCCGGCTGCGCTTCTCGTCACACCGCGACTTCTCCCGGGCGCTCGAACGCGCGGTACGGCGGGCGGCGCTGCCGATGGCCTACTCCGCCGGCTTCTCGCCGCACCCCAAGATCAGCTACGTCGGTGCCGCGCCGACGGGCGTCGCGAGCGAGGCCGAATACCTGGAGATCGGCCTGGCCGAACGCCGCGACCCGGCGGAGGTGCTCGCGTCGCTCGATGCCTCCCTCCCACCGGGTCTCGACATCCTCGAGTGCGTCGAGGGCGTCGTCGGCTCACTGCCGGAACGGATCACCGGGTCGCACTGGCTGATCGAGTTGCCCGGTGCCGACCCCGTGGCCCTTGCGTCCGCGGCCGCAGTGTTCCTCGCCGCCGAGTCCGTCGAGGTGGAACGGATGACCAAGGACGGGCGGCGGCGATTCGACGCGCGGTCCGCGGTCGCGAGACTCCAGGTGAGCGACACGGCACCCGAGGAATCGGGTGGGGAAAACAACTGTGGAATACTGCACGTAGTCGTCCGGCACCTCACACCTGCCGTTCGACCCGACGATGTCTTGTCCGGGCTCCGGGCGGCTGCCGGGTTCGAAGTCCTCCAGGGGGCTCGGGTGACCCGCTTGGCGCAGGGGCTGCTGGGCGAAGACGGGACGATCGGTGACCCGCTATCCGCGGACCGGCAGCCCGTCGACCACCCGGCTGGATGAGCCTCGTCAGGCGCTTACCAGGCGCCGCCCGAAGACTTGCGGCGACGCATACGCATCGTCGTACCACATGTCAGACAGCTCCTGTGCGGTCGCGATTCCGCGCCCGGGAGCACGGACGGAGAACCACAGATCATGACCGAAGACCCCTCCACCACCACCCCGGCCGGCACTCCCGCCAAGAAGGCGGCCGCCAAGAAGACCGCCGCCAGCACAACCGCCGCCAGCACAACCGCCGCCAGCAAAACCGCCGCCAAGAAAACCACCGCCAAGAAAACCACCACCAAGAAAGTCGCGGCGAAGAAGGCAGCTCCCGCCAAGAAGGCGGCGGCCAAGAAGACCGCGGCAGCGTTGCCGCCGACCGAATCTCCTGGCGTCGACACCGTCGACCTGATGCCGATCGATTCACCGGCTCCCGCCAAGCGGGCCGCGCGTCAGCGGGCCGCCGCGCGTGCCACCGAGGCCCTGCCGGCGGTGGACACCCCGTCCGTCGACGTGTCGCCCGAGTCGCCCAGCACCGGCGCGAGCAGGTCGCGCACCCGCCGCGACTCGGCGAGCGCCCCCGCCGCGCTCCCGGACGGGAGCGCCCCCGCAACAGCCGACGCAACCGCAACAGACGCCGCGCCCGCCGCCCCCGCGGGGCGCCGCCGCGGCCGTGCCGCCGCCGCCGCCAATTTCTCCGCGGTGGACGAGACGTCCGATGCCGTTGCCGAACCGACCGACGTCGATCCAGCCGGCCCCCGCGAGTCGGGCCGGTCCCGCACGCGCGCACCCCGCGCGTCGGCCGCGCCGTTCGCCGTCGTGTTCCAGCCGCCGGCGGCCGAGGCCGCCGCACCCGCTTCCCGCTCCCGTCGCCGCGGGGCGCCGGAGGGCGCGGCTCTCGACGTCCCGCTCGTCGACGACGAGGAGCTGACCGAGGAGGAGCTGGCGGCCCACGCCGAGAGCGACGGGGCGGCCCACGCCGAGAGCGACGCGGCGGCCGACGCCGACGCCGCCGCCGACGAGGCGGCCGGTGAGGACGACGCGGAGGACGACAGCGCGGAGGCCGTCGCCCGCCGACGCCGTCGCCGCGGCCGCCGCGGCCGCGGCCGCGCCCGCACCGAGGGCGACGGCGACGACGCTGCGCCACGCGACGAGGACGCCGCCGGCGCCGACGTACACGCCGCCGCCGAGGACCTACACGGCGCCGCCGCCGCAGTTGGGCCCGACGCGCCACCGAGCGACGACGCTGACGGCGACGAGGACTCCGCGAGCGGCACGCGTCGCCGTCGCCGCCGCCGGAGCCGGTCCGGCACGGGCGTGGACGCCCCCGCGGACGACCCGCCCAACACGGTCGTGCGCGTCCGCCAGCCGCGCCAGACCACCAACGGCGACGACGAGGTCCGTGGCATCGCGGGCTCGACGCGCATGGCCGCCAAACAGCAGCGCCGCCGGGAGGGACGCGAGCAGGGCCGCCGCCGGCCGCCGATCCTGACCGAGGCCGAATTCCTCGCGCGCCGCGAGGCGGTCGACCGCATCATGGTCATCCGCCAGACCGCGGAGCGCACGCAGATCGCTGTGCTCGAGGACGGCATCCTCGTCGAGCACTACGTCACCCGCGCCGACGCCGTCTCCTACGTCGGCAACGTCTACCTCGGCCGCGTCCAGAACGTGCTCCCGTCGATGGAGGCCGCCTTCATCGACATCAGCAAGGGCCGTAACGGCGTGCTCTACGCGGGCGAGGTCAACTACGACGCGTCGCAGTTCGACGGCCGACCGCACCGGATCGAGTCAGCGCTCAAGTCCGGCCAGTCGGTGCTGGTGCAGGTCACGAAGGATCCGATCGGCCACAAGGGCGCGCGTCTCACCTCGCAGGTCTCGCTCCCCGGCCGCTACCTCGTCTACGTCCCCGAGGGCTCGATGACCGGCATCAGCCGCAAGCTGCCGGAAAACGAGCGCAACCGCCTCAAGAGCATCCTCAAGAAGGTCGTGCCCGAGGAGGCCGGCGTCATCGTGCGCACGGCCGCCGAAGGTGCCAGCGAGGAAGAGCTGACGCGGGACATCGCGCGGCTGCAGGCGCAATGGTCGTCCATCATGGACAAGGCACAGAAGGCCTCCGGCGGCCCGACGCTGCTCTACGGCGAGCCGGACCTCGTCATCCGTGTCGTCCGCGACATCTTCAACGAAGACTTCACAAAGCTGGTCGTCGCGGGTCGCAACGAGTGGGAGCTCGTCGAGCAGTACGTCGAGACGTTCGCCCCCGAGCTCCGCGAGCGCGTCGAGCAGTGGACGTCGACTGAAGATGTCTTCGCGGCTCACCGCGTCGACGAGCAGCTCATCAAGGCGCTCGACCGCAAGGTCTACCTGCCCAGTGGTGGCTCGCTCGTGATCGACCGCACCGAGGCGATGGTCGTCGTCGACGTCAACACCGGCAAGTTCGTCGGCAAGGGCGGAAACCTCGAAGAAACCGTGACGAAGAACAACATCGAGGCCGCCGAAGAGATCGTGCGCCAGCTCCGGC
>CAXSDE010000041.1:0-27871 GCA_964236265.1 uncultured bacterium | reverse complement strand
TTCCCGGTCGCGTCCTCAGCGATCCCGCGGGAGATCTCCTCCCGTTCGGCATCAGACAACATTCTGCGCGCCACGTACGTCCTCCTCGACGATCCACTCGCCGAGAGTCCTACACCAAGATCAATTGCTTCGACCGGTTGGGATCAAGGAGCCCTACGCGGCCGGTATTGATGTCGGCTAAGCATCGTGGCTCCGAGACCGCAGTGCGTAATCCAGCTTGAAACAGTAAAGAGGCTCTTCACAATGGAGGGTGTAGTCGCGGTCTGAAGCCGCCGCTTTCGAGGAGGGATCGGGCGATGTAGTTGGTGAGGTTGCGGAACCCGAGGGCGCTGCCGCGGAGGTGTTTGAGTCGTCCGTTGATCGCCTCGGTGGGGCCGTTGGACGTGCGCGGGTGGTCTAAGTAGGCGAGCACATCGGCGGCTCGCTTGTTCAGTGTTCGGCCGAGTGTGACGGGTTCGCGGAGAGGGGCGGGGACGCCGTCGCGCAACGAGGTGATCAGCTCGCTCATCACTGCGCGGGCCGCGACGCGGTCGGCTTCCCGGTAGGCCGCGATCATGCGCTGGTAGGCACCCCAGGTGACCTCGACTTCGATGTGGTCATCGCCCGCGGATAGCGAAGCCAGTCTGTGTTTCTGCATATCGGTGAGCAGGTCGACTCCGGTGTGCTGGGTCCGTCGCGCTTGGTAGAGCGGGTCGATCGCGCGGCGGCGGTGCCCGACGGTGTCCTGCTGCACCCGGCGGCGGCACTGGTCGAGCGCGTCGCCGGCGAGGCGCACAACGTGAAACGGGTCCATGACCGCGACCGCGTTGGGCAGTTCCTCGGTGGTCGCGGTCTTGAAGCCGGTGAACCCGTCCATCGTGACGACCTGCACGGCGTCGCGCCAGGCTTTCGGCCGGTTCGCGAGCCAGGTTTTGAACGCCTGCTTGGAGCGGCCTTCGACCATGTCGAGTAGCCGCGCCGGTCCTGTGCCGTCCCGGATCCCGGTCAGGTCGATGATGACGGTCACGTACTTGTCACCACCGTTGCTTCCACAGGTTGACACCGCCGTGTGCCGCCACACGTGCTTGTCGACACCGATCGCCGTCACCCCGTCGAACCGGCTCGTATCACTGATCAGCACCCGATTGCCTTCAGCGAGGACTGCGTCATTCGCGGTGTTCCACGCGACGCCGAGCGCCTCGGCGACCCGGGCGACGGTCAGGTGCGCACAGACGATGCCTTCCAACGCCCACCGCAGACCCCGCGGGACAGCTTCGCCCGCGGCGCGCCAGCCTTGGTGGTGTCCTGGCGCCAGACGTGCCCGCAGCCGGCGCACCGGTAACGGACGATCGTGACGAGCAGAGTCGTCGGCCGCCACCCGAACGGCTCATGCGCGATGGCGCGGGTCACGCTGTCACGCGGCGTTCCTTCGCAACCACACCGTCGGCACCAACCGTCGGGGTCAACGACTTGGCAGGCCAGCACCGCCCGCCCGGACTCAACGAGCTGCCCGGTCACTGCCAGACCGAGGTCATCAAGACGAGCCAACGTGGTCAGATCAGGACAAGAGAAGGTAGCGTCAGGCACGTCGAGGTCCTTCAGGTGGAAGCGTCAGAACTCCCATCCTTGAGGAACCTCGACCCTCAACAGCGCAGCGGCGCGCCCAACGCCCCTACACCCACATCTGTGATGAGCCACTAAACCCGGCAACGACTGAGGCGCCTCGTCAGCCGGTCCCGCTCCCGCCGTCGCCTGCCGCGCGAATCCAAGCCGGACCCGCGACGACCTCTACGGTGGCCTCCTCCGCAACGTGCAGCCGTCGTACCGTCATCTGCTCGTCACCTCGTGCATCCCCACGTCGCTCAGCACGCCGGCCGAGACCGCCGCTGTCAGGTAGGTGCACGCCGGCATGCTCCGCCGCTCCGTCGGCGAGCCGGGGTTGAGCAGCCGCAAACCCGTCGATGCTGTCGTGTCCCACGGGATATGGCTGTGCCCGAAGACCAGCACGTCCGTGTCGGGATACAGCGCCGCCATGCGTTCGGTCCGCCCGGTGGAAGCGCCCGTCTCGTGCACGACGGTGAAGCGCACGCCCTCCAGCGTTACGCGGGCGACCAACGGCAGCCGTTCGCGCAGCACCCCGTGGTCGTTGTTGCCATGGACGCCGACGAGCCGCGATGCGCGCGCGGACAGCGCGTCGAGCAACGACACCTCCACCCAGTCACCGGCGTGGATCACCACATCGGCGGCGTCGACCGCGTCCCACACGGCGGGCGGGAGATCACGCGCCCGGCGCGGGACGTGAGTGTCGGCGAGGACGAGCAGTCGCATGCACGCAAGTGTGCCCGCGGGCCGTCGGGCCGGCGAGGCGGACGTCAGATCTGGCGGGCGACGTCCCCGAGCGTCAGGTGCGGCACGAGCATGTCGGTGAGGCCGTCGACGATCCCGCAGCCGACGCAGCGCAATCCCACCACGAGCCACGTCACCTTCGGTCCCTCACCGGTCGTCTCGGCGTGCGCGCCGATCCCGATCTCGGCGATGGACTGACCGCAGCCGCGGCACATCCACATCGGCGGGAACGTCCAGTGGTCGTCGGAGTCGAGCATCGGCTTGACGACGGCACACGACAGGCATCGACGCCGGGCGACACCATGGCGCGCGTCCCCCTCGACGTAGAACCACGACGGGCGATCGTTGTCGCCGTGGGTCGGGTTGTCGCAGCGCGTCAACATCGTGTGGGTCACGTGCGGACAGCCGGCCAGCACGCGTATCCACGCCTGCAGATCGTCCGCGTCCTCGCCCACAGTCGTGCCGGCCACCGTTTGCAGCACCATCAGACCTCCCGCCTCGGTAAGTCGGCTTCCGGCGGTCATCTCTTGAGTGCAGACCCGCCAGGCGCAGCAGATAGGGTCGCGGAGTTGTCAGGGGCGTGGAGGAGATCACCGTGGAGTCGTCGAGCGATGCCGTCGTCGATCTACTGGGGATCCTGGCGTACGCCGAACTGATCGGCTTCGAACGCCTCGCCGAGGACGCGCACCTGGCCCCCACGATCCCGGAGAAGGCGGCTCTGGCGGCGCTCGCCGCCGGTGAGTTCGGCCACTACCGGCTCCTGGCGGCCCGGCTCGAGAGCCTCGGCATCGCCCCCGAGGCGGCGATGGAGCCGTTCACGATCGCCATCGACGCATTCCATATCGCCACCGCCCCGTCGGACTGGCTTGAAGGGCTCATCAAAGCCTACGTGGGGGATGGTCTGGCCAACGACTTCTACGCGGAGATCGCCGAGTACGTCGACGAGTCCACCCGCGCGCTCGTCCAGCAGGTCGTGGCCGACAACGGGCACGCGCAGTTCGTCGTCGACCGGGTGCGGCTCGCGATCGAGCAGCAGCCCGCCGTCGCCGGCCGGCTCGCCCTGTGGGCGCGGCGCATCGTCGGCGAAGCGTTGGCCCAGGCGCACCGCGTCGCGAGAACCCGGCCCGGCGTCACGGCTCTGCTCGCCGCCGCCGGTGACGACAGCCTCGCCGAGATCGGTCGCATGTTCACGCGGCTGACCGAGGCGCACGCCCGCCGGATGGCGACCCTCGGCATGTCTGCCTGAGCGAGCCGGTCAGGGGGTCTGCCTGAGCGCCGGTCAGGCGTCTGACTGAGCGGGCCGGGGGAGGCGTCTGAGTCAGCGGGCCGGTCAGGGCCGCGGAGTCAGCGGGCCGGTCAGGGCCGCGGATCGGGCGACTGGGTCAGTGCGGGGTCGGATTCCGCGACGGGCCGGAGGATCTCCGTCATCCGTGCCTTGAGGTCGGGCTCGAGAATCTTGCCCACGGCGGTGACGTTCTCGGCGACCTGTTCGGGGCGCGACGCGCCGATGATGGCGGCGGCGACGTTGTCGTTGGCGAGCACCCACGCGATCGCGAGCGCGGCCATGCTGAGGCCAGCTTCGTCGGCCAGCGGCCGCAGCAGCTGCACGCGTTCGAGGACCTCGTCGCGCAGCAGCCGCTGGATGAACTGCGCGCCGCCGCCCTTCTCATCGAGCGCGCGCGTGCCGGCGGGCGGCGCGGCCCCCGGCTTGTATTTGCCCGTCAGCACTCCTTGGCCGATGGGGGAGAACACGATCTGGCTGATGCCGAGCTCGCGGCACGTCGGCTCGACCTCGGCCTCGATCACGCGATAGAGCGCGCTGTATTGCGGCTGGTTGGACACCAGTTGGATGCCGAGGGAGTCGGCGAGCGCCTTGCCGGCGCGGATCTGCTCCGCGCGCCACTCCGAGACGCCGATGTAGAGGGCCTTGCCTTGCCGCACGATATCGGCGAACGCCTGCATCGTTTCTTCCAACGGCGTCTCGTAATCGAAGCGGTGCGCCTGGTAAACGTCCACGTAATCGGTCCGTAGCCGGCGCAGCGAGCCGTCGATCGACTCGAGGACGTGTTTGCGGCCCAGCCCGCGATCGTTGGCTCCGTCGCCCACCGGCCAGTAGACCTTTGTGAGGATCTCGAGTCCCTCGCGTCGCTCGTTCTTGAGCGCCTTGCCGAGGACGGTTTCGGCCGCGCCGCGGTGATAGACGTCAGCGGTGTCGAACGTGGTGATCCCAGCCTCGAGGGCTGCGCGCACGCAGGCCTTTGCCGCCTCCGCCTCGACCTGCCCGCCGTGCGTGATCCAGTTGCCGTACGCGATCTCACTGATCTTCAGGCCGCTGCGGCCGAGGGCACGAAATTCCATTCCTGCAGTGTACGAAAACCACTGGGGCCGACACGAAAGTGCCCGCCTCCGGTGGGAGGCGGGCACTGGGCGGTGCGGGCGATCAGATGCGCGTGGTCGAGCGCGACCGGCCGGCGACGAGCCAGACGAGTGCGGCGGCCACGGCGACTTCGATGATCAGCGTCACAAGGTTGTGCAGGTGCGCCGCCCGACCAATGATCCCGCCCACGATGGCGCCGATGATGCCGAGGCCGACCGTGAGTGCGTTGCTCATGTTCTGCCGGCCCGGAACGATCAACCGCGCCAACGCGCCGATGATGGCGCCGACGACGATGGCCATGAGGATGACGTACAGCATCTGAGGCTCCTTCTCCAGCTGACGCCGTCGATCGGCACCAGTTCGCGCCGAGGAAATGCCCGTGGATACGCGCGTTTAACGGGGACCACCGAAGTTGGCGGCAACTTTCTTGCCGAGGTTTCAGATCACGGTCGGTGCTGTCAGAGCGTCCCGAAACCGACACGGCGGTTGCTGCCCTCGCCGATCTCGATGAAGGCGAGCTGAGCGACCGGCACGAGGACCCGTCGGCCCTTGTCGTCAACGAGGGACAGGACGCCGCCGGTGGCGAGCGCCTCCGTCACGGCAGCCTGCACCTGATCGGGCGTCTGGTTGCTTTCGAGGACGAGCTCGCGGGGTGCGTGCCGCACACCGATCTTGACTTCCACGTGTCCTCCACAGCTTGATCCTGGCGTCGTTCACAGCTTGATTCCTGGCGTCGTTCCGGTCGCGACGCTACCTCAGCGCGTGGCGCGGGTGCCGTCGGCGACGCCCGTGTTCGCGCCCAGCGCAACCCCGAGTCGCGCGGTCGGGGGCCGCGACTCGGCCTGCACACGAGTCGCCCGCCACTGTGTCAGGTAATTGACGCGCCCGAAACAATTCGGATCCGCCCCGGAAACTGCGCGCGTCGATGCTGGGACCATGACCGCCACCGCGACCCACTGCCCCTACTGCGCCCTGCAGTGCGGCATGACGCTCGAGCGCGTCGACGACCGGATTGCGGTGACGCCGCGCGACTTTCCCACCAACCGGGGCGGCCTGTGCCAGAAGGGCTGGACATCGGCGGACCTCCTCAGCTCGCCGGAGCGGCTGACGACCCCCCTCATGCGCGCCACGCGCAGCGCCCCGCTGCTGCCCGTCACGTGGGAGCAGGCGCTGGACCGCATCGCCGGCGATGTCAGCGAGCTGCAGGCGGAGTCCGGCGCCGACACGATCGGCGTGTTCGGCGGCGGCGGGCTCACGAACGAGAAGTCCTATGCACTCGGCAAGTTCGCCCGGGTTGCGTTGCGCACGTCCAAGATCGACTACAACGGGCGCTTCTGCATGTCGAGCGCAGCGGCCGCGGCCAACAAGGCGTTCGGGATCGACCGTGGACTGCCTTTTCCGGTCACCGACATCGGGACGGCAGACGCCGTCCTCCTCGTCGGCTCGAACGTCGCCGAGACGATGCCCCCGTTCGTGCAGCACCTGGCCGACGCGCAGCGCGCCGGGGGCGCGCTCATCGTCGTCGACCCGCGCCGCACCCCGACGGCCCAGAGCGCCGCACTCCACCTGCAGTTGACCCCGGGCACCGATCTCGCGCTCGCCCTCGGTCTGCTCCACGTCGCCATGATGGAGGGGTACGTCGACAAGGCCTACATCGCCGAGCGCACGAGCGGTTTCGACGACGCGTGGCGCCGCGCGGCCACCTGGTGGCCCGAGCGGGCCGAGCGCGTCACCGGCGTCCCCGTCGAGCAGATGCACGAAGCCGTGCGCCTCCTGGGCTCCGCCGACCGGGCGATGATCCTCACCGCCCGCGGCGCGGAGCAGCAGAGCAAGGGCACCGACACCGTGTCCGGCTTCATCAACCTCGCACTCGCCCTGGGGTTGCCCGGCCGGCGGGGCAGCGGCTACGGCTGCCTGACCGGGCAGGGCAACGGGCAGGGCGGCCGGGAGCACGGGCAGAAGGCCGACCAGCTGCCCGGTTACCGCAAGATCGACGACCCGGCCGCGCGGGCGCACGTCGCCGGCGTCTGGGGCATCGACCCCGACGAGCTGCCCCAAGCGGGGGTGTCGGCGTACGAGCTGCTCGACTCCCTGGGCACCCCGGCCGGCCCACGCGCACTCCTCGTCTTCGGCAGCAACGTCGTCGTGTCGGCGCCCAACGCGCGGCGAGTCGACGAGCGTCTCGCGGCGCTCGACCTGTTGGTGGTGGCGGACCTCGTGCTCTCCGAGACGGCGGCGCGCGCGGACGTCGTGTTGCCCGTCGCCCAGTGGGCGGAAGAGGACGGCACGATGACCAACCTGGAGGGGCGGGTGCTGCGCCGGCACAAGGCGTTCGACCCACCTGCCGGTGTGCGCACCGACCTGGAAGTCCTGTCGGGGTTGGCGGGACGGCTCGGCTGCGGCGACAAGTTCCCCGCCGACCCGGCCCTCGTCTTCGCCGAGCTGCGGCGCGCGTCCGCCGGTGGTGCCGCCGACTATGCCGGCGTGACGTGGGAACGTGCGGCGTCCGCGGGTGGCGTCTTCTGGCCATGCCCCGACGAGACGCATCCGGGCACGCCGCGGCTGTTCCGGGAGAAGTTCGGGACGGCGGACGGCCTCGCGCACTTCATCGAGGTGGAGCACCGACCGGTGGCCGAGGACATCGACGCCGATTACCCGCTGTATCTGACGACCGGCCGTGTGCTGGCGCATTACCAGTCCGGCGCGCAGACCCGCCGGGTGCGTGCGCTCGTCGATGCGTCGCCCGAGCCGTTCGTCGAGGCGCACCCCGAACTCGCCCGCCGGCACGGGCTGCACGAGGGCGACGCGGTGCGGGTGATCAGCCGTCGCGGCGTCGCCGAAGGAGTGTTGCGGGTGACCGAAACCATCAGGCCCGACACGATTTTCATGGCCTTCCACTGGGGTGGTGCCGGGCGCGCCAACTCGCTCACCAATGCGGCTCTCGACCCGACCTCGCGCATGCCGGAGTTCAAGGTGTGCGCCGTCCGGATGGAGGCTGCCGACCGCATGGAAGCTGTCGACAGCGGCGCCGTTCGCGAGGAGGTGCCCACCCAATGACGCGTGTCGTCGTGGTCGGCAACGGCATGGCAGGGTCCCGGGTCGTCGAGGAGTTGCGGGCCCGGGATCCTCAACGCTCGTTGGACATCTGCGTGCTCGGTGCCGAGCCTTTCCCGGCCTACAACCGGATCCTGCTGTCGAGCGTGCTTGCCGGCAAGGTCACCGTCCGCGACATCGCGTTGACGCCCCCCTCCTGGTACGAGGCCAACGGCGTCCGCCTGCACCTCGGCGCAGCGGTCGCGCGCATCGACCGCACGGCACGCGCCGTCGTCACCGCCGACGGACAGTCCTTCGCGTACGACGAGCTCGTCCTCGCCACGGGCAGCCGCCCGCGGGTGCCCGCGGTGCCCGGCTTCGTCGAAGGCCCTGGCAGTGAGCGCCCCGGCGAACTGGCCGACGGTGTCAACGTCTTCCGCACGGTCGAGGACTGTGAGCGGATCATCGCGGGCAGCGCCGGTGCCCGGCACGCCGTCGTCGTCGGCGGGGGCCTGCTCGGTCTGGAGGCCGCTCGCGGGCTCGCCGGGCGGGGTGTCGCGGTCACGGTGCTGCACAAGGGCGGTCACCTGATGGAAAAGCAGATCGACGACCTTGCCGGCGGGGTGCTCGTGCGCACGCTTGCGCGGCTCGGGATCGGCGTGCGGCTGAAGGGCGTCCCGATCCGGTACGACGCCGCGGGCGAGGAGCGTTTCATCGTCCTGGCCGACGGCGAGCATCTGCCCGCCGACATCGTCGTCCTGGCTGCGGGGGTCGAGCCGGACGTGGCGCTGGCGCGCGAGGCGGGGCTGACGGTCAACCGGGCGATCGTCGTCGACGACCACCTCCGCACGTCCGATCCACACGTCTGGGCCATCGGCGAGTGTGCCGAGCATCGCGGGTCCGTCTATGGCCTCGTCGCCCCTGCGTGGGAGCACGCGACCGTCGTGGCGAATGCGCTCACCGGCGGCGGGGGGGCGTCCTATGGTGGGTCGGCGATCGTCACCCGGCTGAAGGCCAGCGATGTCGATCTCGCGACGATGGGCGACGCCCACCTCGATGATGACGAGACGGCCGAGGTCGTGCGCTTCGTCGATCCGGTGCGCGGGACGTACAAGAAGCTCGTCATCCGCGACGGCCGGCTGACCGGCGCGATCCTGCTGGGCGAGAACGCGACGGTCGGCGCCGTCACGCAACTGTTCGACCGGGGCGGCCCCGTGCCCGCCGACCGCATCGCGCTGCTGTTCCCGGGGCGCGGTGCGGCGACGACGGTGGAGAATCCCGCGCACATCCCCGACCGGGCGACCGTCTGCCGTTGCAACAACGTCAGCAAGCGGGCGATCACGAAGTGCTGGCTCGCCGGCGCGAAGACGGTCGCCGCGGTGGCCGGCGTGACGCGGGCGACGACGGGCTGCGGCGGCTGCCGCGATCTCGTGGCCGGGATCGTCGACTGGCTGGCGGTGGCCGATCCCGATGACGAGCCGGCCGGCGAGCCGCCCCAGCAGGCGGCGCCTGACGGGTCCTTGGAGGTGGCGCTCAGCCGATGACGGCCTGTGGCGTGCCCAGCACCCGTCGGTGACACGGAGCCTCGGTTACTGTGGGCTGCATGGTGTCCGAGCTCGGCCGGGTCGTCCGGCTGCAGGTGCAGCGCGGGCGGCTGAAACCGGGCGAGCGCGGCGCGCGGGTCTATGACCCGGAGCCCTTGCTGGCCGTCGACGCACTGCAGGTCACCGACGTCGGCTGCCTCGGGCGCTCCGGCGGGGCCTGGCTCGTGGACGTGCACCACCGGGACCACCCGGACACGCGCCACCGCACCGAGTCGCCGGTGTCGCTGCTCACGACGGCCGCCTACCGGGCGCTCCGCGCGCGTTACGGACCGCACCTCGCGGACGGGGTGGCCGGCGAGAACGTCCTGGTCGACAGTGATCTGCTGCTCTCGGACCTCGAGCCGGCGCAGTTGACGATCGGCGCCGTCCGGCTGCACCCGGTGGTGGTGGCCGAACCCTGCGTGGAGTTCGCCCGCTGGTGTGCCCGGCTGGAGCCCGGCGACTCCACGCGCGGGACTCTCGTGGACCTCCGTGGGGGCGCCCGAGGGTGGATCGGCATTCCGGTCGAGCCGGCCGTCGTCGCAATGGGGGATATCGTGCGCCTGGGATAGCGCGGCACACATCAGCCGTGGGCGCCGGTGCGCTCGGATTCACGCACCGGAAACAATGCGGAACCTCATCGGAAACCCCCGACGCGCAGCATCGATCCATCGGCAGCACGAACACCCTCTTGGCCGATGGGAGTGGCACATGCGTCGCAGACTGGTGGTCGTCGGCAACGGCATGGTGGGGCAGCGCCTCGTCGAGGCCTTGCGTGAACGCGACACGGCACGCACGTGGACCGTGACGGTCCTCGGTGAGGAGCCCCGGGCGGCGTATGACCGTGTCGGGCTGTCGTCCTACTTCGCGGGCACGACAGCCGACGAGCTCACGCTCGTGCCGGGCGGGTTCTACGACGGCGACGGCCTGATGCTGCGCCTCGGCGACCCGGTGCACACGATCGACCGCGACCAGCGTCTGGTCACGACACGGTCCGGCCACCAGGTCACGTACGACGTGCTCGTGATGGCGACCGGGTCCTACGCATTCGTGCCCCCCATCCCCGGCAACGACCTGCGCGGCTGCTTCGTCTACCGCACCCTCGAGGACCTCGACGCGATCCAGGAATGGGCGCTCGGTGCGAAGGTCGGAGCGGTCGTCGGCGGCGGCCTGCTCGGGCTCGAGGCGGCGAACGCGCTGCGCACCCTGGGCCTCCAGACGCACGTCGTCGAGTTTGCACCCCGTCTCATGCCGGTGCAGATCGACGAGGGCGGCGCGTCCGTGTTGCGCCGGCACGTCGAGGCGCTGGGTGTCGTGGTGCACCTCGGGGCGGCGACCGAGCGGATCGAGGCGGGCCGGAATGGAGCCGTCGGTCAGATGCGCTTCACCGGTGGCGCCGAGCTGGCGACGGACATGGTCGTCTTCTCTGCCGGAGTCCGGCCGCGGGACGACCTCGCCCGCGCGTGCGGTCTCGCCGTCGGCGACCGGGGCGGCATCGTCGTCGATGACACGTGCGCGACGTCCGACCCACAGGTGTTCGCGATCGGCGAGTGCGCGCTGGCCCACGGCCGGATCTACGGACTGGTCGCACCCGGCTATGCGATGGCCGAGGTCGTTGCCGACCGGCTGCTCGGCGGGTCCGCCGAATTCACCGGCGCAGACATGTCGACCAAGCTCAAGCTGCTCGGTGTCGACGTCGCGAGCTTCGGCGATGCGCACGGCGCGACGGAAGGTGCGCTGTCCGTTGTGTATGCCGACCCGATCGCCGGCGTCTACAAGAAGTTGGTCGTCTCCGACGACGCGCAGACCCTGCTCGGCGGGGTGCTCGTGGGGGACGCGTCGACCTACAGCAGCCTGCGGCCTCTCGTCGGCATGGCGCTGCCGGACACCCCGGAGCAGCTGCTGCTCGTCGGACCGTCGGGTGGTGCGCTGCCGGAAGGGGCCACTGTCTGCTCCTGCAACAACGTCACGGTCGGCACGGTGAAGAACGCCATCCACAGCGAGGGGTGCGTCGACGTCCCCGCGCTGAAGGCGTGCACCAAGGCCGGCACCAGTTGCGGGTCGTGCGTGCCGTTGCTCAAGCGCATGCTCGCCGACTCCGGCGTCGACGTCAGCAAGGCGTTGTGCGAGCACTTCTCGATGAGTCGGGCGCAGCTGTTCGACATCATCAAGGCGACGGGCGTGCGCACGTTCAGCGCGCTCATCGATCGCCATGGCACCGGTCGCGGCTGCGACATCTGCAAGCCGACCGTCGCGTCGATTCTCGCCTCACTCGACAACGGGCACATCCTCGACGGGGAGAGTGCCGCCCTGCAGGACACCAACGACCACTTCCTTGCCAACATGCAGCGCAACGGGACCTACTCGGTCGTGCCGCGGGTGGCCGGCGGTGAGATCACGCCCGAGCACCTCATCGTCATCGGCCAGGTGGCCAGAGATTTCAACCTCTACACGAAAATCACGGGCGGCCAGCGGATCGACATGTTCGGCGCGCGGGTCGAGCAGTTGCCTCTCATCTGGCAGCGACTGGTCGACGCGGGCATGGAGTCGGGCCACGCCTACGGCAAGGCGCTGCGCACCGTGAAGTCGTGCGTCGGCAGTGAATGGTGCCGCTACGGCGTGCAGGAGTCGGTCGCCATGGCCATCCGTCTGGAGATGCGCTACCGGGGCTTGCGCGCTCCACACAAGATCAAGTCCGGTGTCTCGGGGTGCGCCCGCGAGTGTGCGGAGGCGCGGAGCAAAGACTTCGGGATCATCGCGACCGAGAAGGGCTGGAACCTCTACCTCGGCGGCAACGGCGGCTTCACGCCACGCCACGCGGACCTGTTCGCCAACGACCTCTCCGACGACGACCTCGTCCGTTACATCGACCGCTTCCTGATGTTCTACGTGCGCACCGCCGACCGGCTGCAGCGCACGGCGCCGTGGATCGAGTCGCTCGAGGGCGGCATGGATTACCTGCACTCCGTCATCGTCGAGGACTCGCTCGGCATCTGCGCCGAACTCGATGCGGCGATGGACAAGCACGTCGACTCGTACGCCGACGAGTGGCGGGGCGTCCTCGAGGACCCGGAGAAGCTGTCGCGCTTCGTCTCGTTCGTCAACGCGCCCGACATGCCCGACCCGTCCATCGAGTTCGAGGTCGAACGCGGCCAGATCCGACCCAAGCGTCCGGTGCAGATCGCCGGGCCGACCCTGGAGGTGGTGGGACGATGAGCACGATCGCCGCGACGCGCACGTGGTTTCCCGTCTGCGCCTTCGACCATCTGGTGCCCGAAAGGGGCGTGGCCGCCTACATCGCCGGCCGGCAGGTCGCCATCTTCCGCATGCACGACGACGAGATCTTCGCCGTCGGCAACTGCGACCCGTTCACCAACGCGTACGTGCTGTCGAGGGGGATCGTCGGCACCCGCGGCGACATCCCCACGGTGGCGTCCCCGCTGTTGAAGCACGCCTTCGACCTGCGTTCCGGCGTCTCACTCGACGACGCGGCCAAGCGACTGCCTGTCTACGCCGTCCGCGTGGTGGACGGCACGGTGGAAGTGCTCTGTCCGTGACCGAATCGACGCTGTCCGCGCAGTCCCCTCACGGGGCCGGTGACATACCGCCGCTGGCGGGTTTCACGGTCGCCGTGACGGCGTCGCGCCGGCGGGACGAGTTCGGTGCGTTGCTGGAGCAGTGGGGTGCTCGGGTCGTGTCTGCTCCCGCCCTGCGGCTCGTACCGATCGCCGACGACGTGGAACTGCGGCGGGCCACGGAGCAGTGCCTCGCCGGACCGCTCGATCTGGTTATTGCCACGACCGGTTTCGGGTTTCGGGGGTGGTTGGAAGCCGCCGAAGGCTGGGGCATCGGCGACGAGCTGCTCGCGCATCTGCAGGACGCGACGATCGTCGCCCGCGGCCCGAAGGCACGCGGTGCGGTCCGCGCGTGCGGTCTCACCGACTCGGCGGCGCTGTCCGCCGAGTCGACGGACGACATCGTGTCGCTGTTGCAGGCACGGTCCCTGGTCGGTCAGCGCGTCGCCGTGCAGATGTATGGGGAGCCGTCGCCCGATCTGGTGCGCGCGCTGCGGGTGGCGGGCGCCGAGGTCATCGAGGTCGCCGTCTACCGGTGGGCGCTCCCCGAAGACGTGGCGTCCATCTCCCGGCTGGTCGAAGCGATCATCGCCCGGTCCGTCGACGCCGTTGCCTTCACGAGCGCGCCGGCCGTCACCCACGTCCTGCAGGTGGCCGAGGACGCCGGTCAACTCGAGCCGCTGCTGACGGCGCTCCGCCGCGATGTCCTGGTCGTCTGCGTCGGCCCGGTCGCGGCGGCACCCTTCGACCGCCTGGGGGTGCCGACGTCGCGGCCGGCCCGCGCGCGGCTCGGCGCGCTGGCCCGAGAGATCGTCACCACGTTGCCGGCCCGCTGCGGACCGTTCCGCGCGTCCTCGCACCTGCTCGAGGTCCGGGGACACGCCGTCGTGCTCGACGGCGTGCTGCGACCGCTGCCACCCGGCCCCATGTCGGTGCTCCGCCTGCTGGCGCGCCAGCCCGGGCGGGTTGTCAGCCGCGCCGATCTGCTCGCGATGCTGCCGGGCGACAGCTCCGACGAGCACGCGGTGGAGACGACCGTCGGCCGGTTGCGGACCATGCTGGGAGACCCACGAATCGTGCGTACGGTCGTCAAGCGCGGCTACCGGCTCGCCTGCGAACCCGCGGCCGTGCGTAGCGCCGGGTTGCTGACCCAGCCGGCCCGATCCCGCACCAGCACCGCGTCGCTGGTCTGACCGTCCGGACCGGGTCCGCCGCCCGGTCCAGCCCAGCCGGTCCGCCGTTCCCGGTCCAGTCCGGCCGGTCCGCCGTGCCCGGTCCGCTGTGCCAGGTCCAGTCCAGCCGGTCCGCCGTGCCCGGTCCGCCGTGCCTGGTCCGGGGCCGAGCACCCGAGCACGCGAGCGCGCCCGGTCGCAGTCGCCCGGTACTCGGCACCCGTTCTGATCTCGGAGCTTCTGATCTCGGAGCTATTGAGTTGGCGCCGCGGCCCGGAATCTGCACAGTGGACCGATGACCGGACCTGCCGCCCGCGGCGCTCGCCTCCCGTACGGGCAACTGCCGGAGCACGTCCGTGCGTTCGTGGAGTCCACGTGCGGCGAAGTTGTCGGCGTCACGGATCACCCGACCGGGTTTTCGCCGGGGGCCGCGGCGACGGTGTCCACGCTCGCTGGTGAGCGCTTCTTCGTCAAGGCGGTCAGCGGGGACATCAACGCGGTCAGCCGCGACCTGCATCTCCGGGAGGGCATCAACCTCGACGTCCTCGGCTCCACGGCGCTCGCGCCGCGGTTGATCGCCGTTTTCGATCAGGCACCCTGGGCCGCGCTCGTCACCGAGGAGGTCTCGGGGGCACTGCCAGGGCTGCCGTGGTCTGCACGGGATCTAGGGGCGTTCGTCAACGCGATGGATGCGCTCGCTGATGTGCTCGCGCCGCCTGCCCTGCGCCCCTTGGGCGAGGTCTTCGGCAAGACGTTCACCGGCTGGCGTGCCCTCGCCGCTGACTCTGCGAACGCCGCGACCGACGCCGCGACCGACGCCGCTGCTGACTCTGTCGATGCCGCGGCCGCGGCGGACGCCGTCTCGCGGAGGGCGGCGGTGCGGCGGCTGGTGCCATATCTTCCCGCCGACCTTGCATGCCGGATTGACGAGTTCGCCGCCGTCGAGCGCGAGTGGGTGGCGTCCTCCGTCGGTGACGCCGTGCTACACGGGGATGCGCGCGGGGACAACCTGCTCATCGACAATGGACGAGCGCGACTCGTTGACTGGCCCTCGGCCTGCCGCGGAAACCCGGTGTGCGATGTCGTCGGGGCTTCCGGCGCCGTCGCGATGCAGGGTGGCCCGGCTCCGCGTGAGTTCGTCGCGATGACGCAGGCCGGTCGGCGAGCTGACCCGTACGTCATCAGGGTGGCGGCAGTCGTCTCGGCGGGCTATCTCGTCAACGCGGCGCGGATGCCACCACCACCGGGCCTGCCCACGGTGCGCGCCTTTCAGCAAGCACAGGCGGTGCACTTCTACGACTGGCTACGCGCACTCCTCTGACGCCCACCCTGCGGACGCCCACGCTTCGCCCCTGCGCAGGCGACAGCAACGGTGCGTTGGCCAACGTGGGGCGGAGCCGCAGGTCGGCGAACGCGGCCAGGAGAACGTGGGCCGGACCCGCAGGCCGGAGAACGCGGGCAGGACCGTAGTCAGAGCGGGGACGGATCGGCAGGCTCTCGGTGCACGAGGTAATAACAACCGAGCAGCCCGTAGTCGACGCTCGATGCCGGCTGCTCACGTGCGACTTCGACGACCGCCATGTCGGTGCGCGCAATGACCCACGACTCGATACGCACCCAGATGCTCAACAGGCGCTAGGCATCCGTGTCGCTGAGCACGCGGGACTGCATGCATGGGCAAGGACGACCGTCTGCGGCGTGGGCGCGGCCGCTTCCAGGACGTCCAGCACCTGTGAGGGGGTTAGGGTCGACAACACGTCCGCGGCCGGACAGTCCATGACGAAGGACAAGCGGGGGATCAGCACCGACGCAAACAGCCAAGGAGCACAAGCAATGTGTGTGCCGAGCGCCGACTGTCCACGCGCCCCGACGCACGGTCACGCGCCGTGGCCGTAGGCCCGTCCGCCCGTCCGTCCGTCCGTCCGCCCGCTCGCTCGCTCGCCCGCTCGCTCGCCCGCTCGCTCGCCTGTCAGCCCGTCAGCACCGCGCGCCCCGGCCGCGCGGTCTCAGAAGTGACCCGCGGACGAGAGCAGCGGCGCGAACAGGTCGCCGATCTCGGCGATGCGCTTCAGCACCATGTCGCTCGTGAAGACCAGCAGCGACGGGTCGCGCGCGTCGAGGCAGGTCTGCACCTCGTCCCAGGTGACCGGCGTCGACACCGTCGGCATTGACCGGGCGCGCATGGAGTAGACGCTGATGGTCGTCTTCGAGGAGTTGTTCTGCGACCAGTCGACCAGGACCTTCCCATGGCGGAGGTCTTTCTTCATCTGGTGAACGACGAGGTCCGGCAGCTCCTTCTCGAGCCGCTGCGCCACTTTCTTGGCGAAGGCGTGCACTTCTTCCCATGGCCGCGACGCGTCGAGGGCGACATACACCTGCATGCCTTTGGATCCCGATGTCTTGGGGTAGACATCGAGTCCCTCCTCCGCCATGACCGCACGCACCGCGAACGCCACCTCGCAGCACTGCACGATGTCGGCCGGTGCACCCGGGTCGAGATCGAAGACCAACAGGTCTGGAGCAAGGGCGGCGCCTTGGTCATCGACACGCCACAACGGTGTGTGAAACTCGAGCACTGCAAGGTTGGCCGCCCACACCAGGCCGGGCAGATCGTCGATGAGGCCGTAGTCGATGGTGTCCGAGCCGCGGGTGCTCCCGGGCGATGCAAGCGTCACCGTGCGAAACCAGTCCGGGCGATGTTTGGGTGCGTTCTTCTCGAAGAAGAACATGCCGTCAACACCATTCGGATAGCGCTTGAACGTGATGGGGCGGTTACGCAGGTGCGGCAGCATCAGCGGAGCGATGCGGGTGTAGTAGTCGAGCACCTGGCCCTTGGCGAAGCCGACCTCGGGATAGAGCACCTTCGCGAGGTTGGACAGCACGAGTTCGCGACCGTCCACCGTCACGGGCACCTTGATGGACTCAGGGCTCACGGCGCACGTCCCCCGGCTCGATGTCGTTACGCAAGCCTTGGTACGACGGATGCCGGAGCCGGCCGTCCTTCGTCCACTCGGTGAACTGCACTTCGCACACCAACCGTGGCAGCACCCACTTGGCGTGGCGCGCGTGTTCCCGCGGGACGGTATCGGCGAACGCCGGTTCGGGCATCACGATGGCGTCGAGCCGTGCACCGAGTTCTATGAGCGTGCGCTGGGAAAACCCCGTGCCGACGTGGCCCGCGTAGTGCAAGAGACCGTCATCGTCGTACACACCGAGGAGCAGTGAGCCGATCCGGCCCTCACGGTTGCCTTCTCCGGGCTTCCACCCACCGATGACGCAACTCTGCGTGCGCTGATGCTTCGCCTTGACCCAGCAGTCCGACCGCCGACCGGGGTAGTAGACGCTGTCCAGCCGCTTGATGACCAGGCCCTCTAGCCCCTGCGCCTTGCTGGCGGCGAAGACGTCGGCGCCCGGGCCGGGGAAGGATGGCGGCACCATCCAGTGCGGCCCGGTCAGTCCGAGTGCGGACAGCAGTTCGCGGCGCCGCGAGTAGGGCTGGCCGGTGAGCGACGTACCGTCCAGATACAGCATGTCGAACGCGAGGTAGCTGACCGGCACGTCGTGCTGCAGCGTGCTCGTCGGCCGCGCGACGTGCATCCGTGCCTGGAGCAGTCCGAAGTTGGGCCGACCCTCCGCATCGAACGCGACGATCTCCCCGTCGAGGACGACGCGCGTGCCGCCGAGCGACTCGGCCATGGCACGCAACTCGGGGTAGGTCGCCGAGACCTCGCGGTCGTTGCGGGTCAGGACACGCGCGCGGCCGCCATCGACGTAGACGACGGCCCGGACGCCGTCCCATTTCATCTCGTACGCCCATCCGTCGTCCTTCGCCGGCAGCGCGCCGGTGGTGGCGAGCATCGGCCGGAGCAGCTCGGGCATGGGCACGTACGCTTCCCCGTCCGCGCCGACCGAGGGCGCATGATCAGCCTTGCGCCGGATCATCCACTGCTTACCTTTCGTGCGAAACAGCGTGTAGCGACCGTCGACCCGGCTGCCGTGCACCGTGAACGACACCTTGTCATCCGTCCACTCGTGGAGCTCGTAGGTGCCCGTGTCCCACACGATGACGCGTCCGCCGCCGTACTGGCCCGCGGGGATGCCACCATCGAACGAGAAGTACGACAGGGGGTGGTCCTCCGTCTGCACCGCGAGGTGGTTGACCCCCGGCTCCAGCGGCATGCCCTTCGGCACAGCCCACGAAGGGCCCACACCGTCCCGTTCGAGTCGCAGGTCCCAGTGCAATGCCGTCGCATGGTGCTCCTGGAGGACGAACCGCGGGGCAGCGTCGCCGGGGGCAGCGTCGCCGGGGGCAGCCTCGTCTCCCCGCGGCTCGGTCGTGATGCCGAAGTCGCGCTTGCGGTGATACGTGTCGAGTGACGGCGCCATGACCGCGCCCTACCCACCGCCGTGTCACCGGAAGCGGGCGCATCCGGGGGGGACTACGGCGCTCCGTGACCGGTAAGCTGTCAGCGCGGCGGGCAGGCGTTGCCCCTGCGCGACGGCGACGGCCACGCCCGTCAGAACCCGATGCACAGCAGGGTAAACCCGAGGCACAACGCGGTAAACCGGAGGCATGGCACGGTAAATTCGTGCGCGTCGGTCGTCACAGGAATGGCGGAAAGGGTGTGCACGCGCTGTTGCCACAGCCCGGGCGCTGAAGTCGAGACTGCGAGACGGATCGCTCGCCTCGGTGAACAGGTGCCCGGCGATGACCGCCAGAGCGGCCCCGAACGCCGCGACGGCGCAGCAGCCGCGGACGTGCCCGGTGACAGTGCCGTTGGCGACCCAGCTCGACCTGCATGTCGTACCCCTTTCCCAGCTGACACCTCATAGCGGTGTGCGGTGGGGACTATGGGCGATACGGTCAGGCCCCGGGTGAGTCTCGTCGCGCGCCAAGCGATCCACGTGATCGAGGCGACTAGCGACGGACCGGTTCGGGTACGCACCCAGTTCGACAGACGGTGAGGACGGCATGCGGAGCATCTGGAAGGGCTCGATCAGCTTTGGCCTGGTGACCATCCCGGTGAAGCTCTACTCGGCGACCGAGCAACGCGACGTCTCGTTCCATCAGGTCCACGCCGCGGACGGCGGCCGCGTGAAATATAAGCGCATCTGCTCGGTCGACGGCGAGGAAGTGCCGTACAGCGACATCGCCAAGGGTTACGAGCTGCCCGGCGGCGAAACGGTCGTGCTGACCGACGAGGACTTCGCCGAGCTGCCGCTGTCGACCAACCGCGTCATCGACGTGCTCGAGTTCGTGCCGCTGGAGCAGGTCGACCCCATCTACTTCGAGAAGTCCTACTACCTCGAGCCGGAGAAGACGGGCACCAAGCCGTACGTACTGCTGCGCGACGCGCTCGAGCAGTCCGGTCGCGTCGGGCTCGTGAAGATCGCGCTCCGGTCCCGCGAGGCGCTCGCCACGTTGCGCGTCCGCGACGGCGTCTTCGTCCTCGAGACGATGATGTGGCCGGACGAAGTGCGCGAGGTCGACTTCGGTTTCCTCGACGACGACATCGAGGTACGCCAGCAGGAAGTGCAGATGGCGCTCTCCCTCATCGAGACCCTGTCCGGCGACTTCGATCCCTCGCAGTATTCGGACGCCTATCGGGAGGCGCTCGAGGCAGTCATCGAGGCTAAGGTTGCCGGTCGCGAGATCGTCGCCCCCAGCACCGCCCCCGCAGCGACGGGCCAGGTCGTCGACCTGATGGCGGCGTTGCAGGCGAGTGTCGACGCCGCCCGGCGTAACCGCGCGGACGGCGGTAGTGCGCAAGACATCTCGACCGCGTCGCACGCGGCGAGCCACGAGACGACCGGCAGCGACGAGGCGACCGGCAGCGACGAGGCGACCGGCAGCGACGCCGCGCAGCGGTCGGCGCCGAAGAGCGCAGTCGCCAGGAAGGCCACCCCCGGCAAGCCGGCGCCTAGGAAGGCTCCCGGCAAGGCCGACGCCGCCGAGGCGGGGGTCGCTGAAGCCGGGGCCGCGAAGAAGCCCGCCGCGAAGAAGCCCGCCGCGAAGGAGCCCGCCGCGAAGGAGCCCGCCGCGAAGAACCCCGCCGCGAAGAACCCCGCCGCGAAGAACCCCGCCGCGAAGAACCCCGCACCAGCTAAGGCGACGACATCGGCGGCGGCCAAGACCGCGCCCGCGTCTGACGAGGCTGCGAAGTCGAGGCGGGTCCGCAAGAGCGCTTGACAGCCCGGAGCGAGGCGACCCCTCAAGAACTGCTGTTCGGTAACCGAGACTACGTCGTGGGTCGACAATCCTCGATATGCCCTGACCTGCTCTTGGAGACGGGATGAGCGTGAGCGACTATCGCGAGATCGTCGCGGCGCTGCGCTCGATTCCGGGCGTTCGCGAGGCAGAGGTCGAGCCCGAGCTCGACGGCCCCGGTCTTCTTCGGCTCGGCCTGCTCCCGGGAGTCGACGAGATCAAGGTAGCGAGTGATGTCGGCCGGCTGCTGCGCGACCGGTTCGGTCTCGGCGTCGATGCCGAGAAAGTCCAGCTGATCGAGGACGCCTTGCCGACGCAGGCGGAGTCGTACGAGGATCTCCACCCACGTCCGTCCATCCGGCGCATGCACCTGGTGTCCTCCGGCCTGGACGTGACAGCCACGGTGACCCTCGCCCACCATGGGATGTCCGCGTCGGGGGAATGCCTGGGCACAGCGACCCAGTCGGGTGTGCACCGGGCTGTCGCCAACGCGACTCTGCGCGCCGTCGAGGGTCTGCTCAGCCACGCCGTCCGGTTCGAGCTCGAGCACGTCGAGGTTGCACCGACCGGTCGCGAGCGCACCGCCATCGTCGGCGTCACGATGCTGGGCAACGGCTCGGGCGACCGGCTCACAGGTGCCGCAGCCGTCCGCGAGGATCCACGACAGGCAGTCATCCGGGCCACTCTCGACGCCGTGAACCGGCGAATCGAGCGACTGCTCCACGCCTGAGTCGGCCCTGGCCGGCGCGCGTCCGTCCGCGCACCTGCCCAGCGCACCACACGCGTACCGTCGACCCCATGACCGCAGACCCGGACATCGCGCGGACCCGCTCGACAGCCGGCACCCCGCCGCCGGCCTCCCTGGCTCCCGCCCGCGCCGATCGCGCGCTGGCTCCCCGCGCCGATCGCGCGCTGGCTCCCCGCGCCGATCGCACGCAGCTGCCCGGCGCGGGACAGCCTCCCCTGCCGATGTGGCCGGCGACGACGGCCACGGTCGGGCAGTTCCGGCTGTCTGTGCGCCGCGTGCCCGGTGGAGCTGGGCAGCCTGCCGTTTTCGTGCACGGGCTGGGCGGCTCGGCCACCAATTGGACCGACCTCGGCTGGCTGCTCGGCGACATTCTCGCCGGCGCAGCTATCGACCTGCCCGGTTTCGGTCGATCGGACCCGCCGCCGGACTACCGGCTGGACACGCATGTGCGCGCCGTCGTCGCTTTTCTCGAGGCAGAGGGCGTCGGTCCCGTCCACCTGTTCGGCAATTCCCTCGGGGGCGCCGTCGTGACGCGCGTCGCGGCGGAGCGGCCCGACCTCGTCAAGACGCTGGTCCTCGTGTCGCCGGCCCTGCCCGTCTGGGTGCCGCGCCGCGGGACGGACGCGCGGGTCGCCATCCCGGCGATCCCGCTGCTGGGCTCGCTCGCCCAGCGCCACCTCGGTCGGATGTCCTCCGAGGCGCGCGCTCGCGGCATCATCGAGCTCGTCTTCGCCGACCCGTCGGTCGTGCCCCCGCAGCGGTGGGAGGAGACGGCCGAGGAGATCGCGCGCCGGCGTCACCTTCCTTGGTACGACGAAGCCCTCACCCGCTCCCTCCGCGGACTGATCGCCGCGTACCTGGGCCGCGGCCGGCGAGCACTCTGGCGGCAGGCGCACGATGTCCGGGCGCCCGTGCTCGTGGTGTGGGGTGCCCGCGACCGCCTAGTGTCGGTGTCACTGGCTCGCAAGGCGTCGCGGCTCTTCCGGGACGCGCGGGTGCTGGTCCTGCCGCACTGCGGTCACGTCGCCCAGATGGAGGACCCGCAACGGGTTGCCGACGAGGTGCGCGCATTCCTCCACAACCAGGAAGCCGGCCCGTGCTGACCGTCTCCTCGGCGCGCCGGCTGATGGGCACGACGGCCGTGCTCCTGGTCCTGACGTCCTGCACGAGCCCGCCCGCCGGTGGGAACGGTGCCGGCAGTCAAGCGGCCGCGTCGCCCGTCGTTGCGCCGCCGGCCACATCTGCCGGTTCCCCGGCCCAGACGCCGACCCCGGCCCAGACGCCGGCCCAGACGCCGACCCCGGCCCAGACCCCGACCCAGACCCAGACCCAGACCCCGACCCCGACCCCGACCCCGACCCCGACCCAGATCCCGATCCCGATCCCGACCCTTACCCCCGCGGTCGGGGGCACGGTGCTGCTGCTGCCGGGATTCGGTGGCTCCACGGAGGGCCTGTCGACGATCGCCGCGACCGTCCGGGCTGCCGGCCGTCACGTCCGGATCGTGGCTCTGCCCGCCCGGGCGGCGGGATCGTTCGCCTCCCAGGCGAAAACACTCGAGGCGGCGGTGCGGGCGGAGGAACGGGCCGGCCGCGCCCCCGTGGACATCGTCGCCCACTCCAACGGCGGTGTCCTCGCCCGCTACTGGGTCCGGCACTTCCACGGAGCCGGCCGGGTGCGGCTCGTCATCTCGCTCGGCGCGCCGCAGCACGGCACGACGCTCGCGGACCTGGCTGCGTCGGTCGCGCCCGGGCTGTGTCCGGCGGCCTGCCAGCAGGTACGTCCGCACTCGCCGTTCCTCGCGGCGCTCAACGCGCGAGGGGAGACGCCGGATGGGATCGGCTGGGTCTCGTTGTTCACGGACCTGGACGACGTCGTGCAGCCGCCCACGTCCGCCCGGCTGACCGGTGGCCTCAACCTGCGCCTGCAGGCGATCTGCCCGGCTGCCACGCCCGATCACTCCGGCCTCCTCGGCGACCCGCTGGTGCTCGGGATCGTCGTCGACGAGCTGCGAGCAGCGGTCCCACGACGCGAACGTGCCACCGATTGCGTGCGTCTGCGTGCGCCTGCGCAGTGATCGGCGACCGGCCGTCGCCGTGACCCGACGTCGCCGTTGCGCCCGCCGATGACCATCAGCACGCCGGACGATCCCGCACACGGCTGAACCCCGGTGCACACCGAGGTGGGCACCGGGGTTCAGGAAGACAACGAAGCGCCTACTTGAAGGCGTCCTTCACGTTCTCGCCGGCCTTCTTGAGGTTGGCCTTTTCCTGGTCGACCTGGCCTTCTGCCTCCATCGTGGCGTTGTCGGTCGCACTGCCGACGCCTTCCTTGATCTTGCCCTTGGCTTCTTCCGCCGCGTTGTTGACTTTGTCCATGGCGCTCATGTGAGGCTCCTTAGGGTTGCCATTGCTGACGGCCATATGCCCGGCTCTCCGAGGGCTCACTCATGACCGCCGAGATCGGCTCCAATTTCGCCGCTCCGGCTCAAACCTCGAAATCGCGGGGCGGAATGCCTCGTGCCGCGTCGGGCGTTGGCGACGGATGAGACGCTTGCCGCGTCGTACGCACGCGAAGTTCGCTGGAGGATTCCTTGTCGTCCCTGCCGCCGCTGGTCGCACCAGCCGACGAGATCACCGTCGCCGAGGTCCGCCGCTATTCGCGGCACCTGATCATCCCCGACTTCGCGATGAGCGGGCAGAAGCGCCTGAAGAACGCGAAGGTCCTCGCCATCGGCGCCGGCGGCCTCGGCTCGCCCGTGCTGATGTATCTGGCCGCGGCGGGTGTCGGCACGATCGGCATCGTCGAGTTCGACACGGTCGATGAGTCCAACCTGCAGCGACAGATCATCCACGGCGCCTCCGACATCGGCCGCCCGAAGGCGCAGTCGGCCAGGGAGAAGCTGCAGGAGATCAACCCCCTGATCAACGTGGTGCTCCACGAGGTGCGGCTCGACTCGGACAACGCGCTCGGCATTTTGGCGCCGTACGACCTGATCGTCGACGGGACCGACAACTTCCCCACGCGCTACCTCGTCAACGACGCGTGCGTGCTTCTGGGCAAGCCCTACGTGTGGGGTTCCATCTTCCGCTTCGAGGGACAGGCGAGCGTGTTCTGGAGCGAGCACGGCCCGTGCTACCGCTGCCTCTACCCGGAGCCCCCGCCGCCCGGGATGGTCCCGAGCTGCGCCGAGGGTGGCGTGCTCGGTGTCCTGTGCTCGTCGATCGGGTCCATCCAGGCGACGGAGGCGATCAAGCTCCTGACGGGCATCGGCGAACCGCTCCTCGGCCGGCTGATGGTGTACGACGCCCTCGACATGACCTACCGCACCGTCCGGGTCCAGAAGGATCCCGAGTGCCCGATCTGCGGCAAGAACCCGACGGTCACGGAGCTCATCGACTACGAGGCCTTCTGCGGGGAGGTCAGCGACGAGGCGGCGGAGGCCGTCATCGGTCACACCATCACCGCGCGCGAACTCAAAGGCATGAAGGACGAGGGCGAGGACTTCTACCTCGTCGATGTCCGCGAGCCAGCCGAGAACGAGATCGTCAAGATTCCCGACTCGGTCCTGATCCCGAAGGACGAAATCCTCTTCGGGCGGGCGCTGGCCGACCTTCCGCAGGACAAGCCGATCGTGCTCTATTGCAAGAGCGGCATCCGCTCGGCCGAGGCCCTCGCGTCGCTGCACGCCGCCGGCTTCGGCAACGCCAAGCACGTCCAAGGTGGCGTTCTCGCCTGGATCAGCCAGATCGAGCCGGAGCTTCCTGCCTACTGATTTCCTGTACGACGACACGGCCCGCCGCGGGACATCCACTGCCCGGCGCGACGGGCCGTTTCTGTCGGTGCGGCGTGGTCTGATGGAGTTCCTCCCCACCGATCCGGAGTCCGCCCATCGTGAGCACCTCGTCGCCGTACCGGTTGGTCCGGTCACCGCTCGCGCCCCTCGTGGCGCCGCAGCTGGACGCGGCGCAGCGTGCCGTCGTGGCGCACGCGGGCGGGCCGCTGCTGGTCCTGGCAGGCCCCGGCACCGGTAAGACGACGACTTTGGTCGAAGCGGTCGTCGACCGGGTGCGGCGCGGCGCCGCGCCGAGCGAGGTGCTGGTCCTGACGTTCAGCCGCAAGGCCGCCGCCGAGCTGCGCGAGCGGATCGCCGGACGCCTCGGGCGCACGATCGCCGAGCCGAGCGCGTGGACGTTCCACGCCTGGTGCCTCGCTCTCGTGACGGCGTACGACGACGGCGGTTCGCCGCGGTTGCTCACCGGACCGGAGCGACTGGTGCGCATCCAGGAGCTGCTGCGCGGTCATGCCGCGGGGGAGGGATCGGTCGCGTGGCCGGACCGGATGGTCCAGGCGCTCGGCACGGCAGGGATGGCGCGCGAGCTGGCGGGCCTCCTCGACCGGGCGCGCGAGCGCGCGCTCGACCCCGCGGATGTCGCGCGGCTGGCGACGCTCGCCGGCCGCGACGACTGGGCGGCAGCCGCCGAGTTCTATGCGGAGTTCGTCAACGTGCTCGAGTTCGGCGGGGAGATGGACTACGGCGACCTCGTCCGGCGGGCGTTGATCCTGCTCGGCGACCCGCAGGTGCTCGCGGAGGTCCGCGCGCGTTACCGGGTCGTCTTCGTCGACGAATACCAGGACACCGACCCGGCGCAGGAGTCCCTGCTGGCTCTCCTGGTCGGCCGCGGCGGCGACCTCACCGTCGTCGGCGACCCCGACCAGGCGATCTATGCGTTCCGCGGCGCCGATGTCCGCGGCATCCTCGAGTTCCGCGACCGGTTCCCGACCCTTGCGGGGGAGCGGGCGCCCGTCCTGTCGCTCGGGGTGTGCCGCCGCTTCGGCGGGGAGATCCTCGCCGCCTCCCGCGTTGTTGCGACGCGCATCCCGACGCCCGGCCTCCCCGTCGCCGCGGTGCAGGCGCACCGGCGGCTGACGAGCGCGTCGCCGGACGCGGGGCGGGTCGACGTGCGGCTCTTCGCCACCGCGACCGACGAGTTCACGGCGATCGCCGATGTCCTGCGCCGGGCGCACCTCGAGGACGGGCTGGCCTACGGGCGCATGGCGGTGCTGGTGCGGTCCGGCGTGCGCAGCGTCCCGGTGGCGCGCCGGGTGCTCGGCGCGGCGGGGGTTCCCGTCGTCACCGCCTCCGACGACGTGCCGGTCGCGCGCGACCCCGCGGTCACGCCGTTCCTGCTGGCCCTCGCCGCCGCGGACGACAGCTCGCAGTTGACGCCCGACGCTGTCCGCACGTTGCTGCTCTCGCCCTTGGTCGGCGCCACGTCAGCGCAGCTGCGCCGCCTGGGCCGCGCACTGCGCCGCCTCGACGCGGACGTCAACGGCGTTGCTCGAGCCTCCGAGACGCTGCTCGCCGAGGCGATCGGGCAGCCAGGTGACCTCGTCGGCGTTCCCGACGCCGTGGCCCGTCCCGCGACGCGGCTGGTCATGTTGCTGGCCCGCGGCCGGGCGGCCCTGGCGGGTGGGGGACCGCAGGACGCGCTGTGGCAGCTGTGGGAGGGCAGCGGTCTCGCTCGCCGGTGGGCGGCGGCCTCCTCTCGCGGGGGCTCCGAAGGCCGCGCGGCTGACCGGGACCTCGATGCGATCGTGGCCTTGTTCGACATGGTGGCGCGCCTGGATGAGCGGAAGCCACGCGCGAGCGTCGGCAGCCTCCTCGACGAGCTCCGGGCGCAGGAGATTCCCAGCCAGTCGCGGCGGGACGGCGCTCTCGCCGGCGGCGACTGCGTGCGGCTGCTGACGGCGCACCGGTCCAAGGGTCTCGAGTGGGACCTCGTCGTCGTGGCGCAGGTGCAGGAAGGGGTCTGGCCCGATGTGCGGCGCAACTCCTCGCTGCTCGAGGGAGACAGGCTGGGTGCGGACGGTCCGCCCGTCACAGCCGGCCAGCTGGTGGTCGACGAGCGCCGGCTCTTCTACGTCGCCGTGACCCGCGCGCGCTCGCGGCTTCTCGTCACGGCCGTCCGCTCTCCTGAGGACGACGGCGACCGCCCCTCGCGCTTCCTCGATGAGCTCGGCGTGCCGCTGCCGGAGCAGGCGGAGCCGCCCGCGGGCACACTGTCGTTCGCCTCGCTGATCGGGCGGCTGCGCCGGGCCCTGGTGGACCCGGCGACCTGCGAGCCCCTTCGCCTCGCCGCCGCGGCCCAGCTCGCTCGACTGGCGGCGCCGGCTGCCACCGGCCGCCCGCTCGCGCCCGCGGCGCACCCGTCCACGTGGTGGGGTGTGGACGACGTGACGCCGGGCGCCGTGCCGGTGCGTGACCCGGCCGTGCCGGTGCGCCTGTCGGGATCGTCCGTGAGTTCCTACACCACCTGCCCGCTCGCCTGGTTCCTCGACCACGAAGCGCAGGCACGCACGGTGTCGACGACGTCGCAGGGTTTCGGGCTCGTCATCCATGCGCTCGCCAGGCTTGTCGGCACGGGTGCGCTGCCGCCCGACGCGGACGCCCTGTCAGCCAAGCTCGACGAGGTGTGGCCGCGACTCGGGTTCGACGCCCAGTGGCAGGCGGTCCGTGAGCGCGGCGAGGCCGAGGCGGCGATCCGGCGCTTCCTGAATTGGTACGCCGAGCGTGGCGCCTTCTGGGTCGCCAGCGAGGCGGAGTTCGTCGTGGAGTCGGCAGGTGTCCTGCTGCGCGGTTCGATCGACTGGGTCGAGCGCGCCGACGACGGCACTGTCGTCATCGTCGATTTCAAGACGGGCAAGTCGGTGCCGTCTGCCGCCGACCTGGCCGTTCACGCGCAGCTCGGCGTCTATCAGATCGCGGCGCGCGACGGCGGGCTTTCCGAGGCGCTCGGCGACCTCGGTCCGGACGTCGTGCTCGGGGGTGCAGACGTCGTGCTCGGGG
>CAXSDE010000040.1:0-28430 GCA_964236265.1 uncultured bacterium | reverse complement strand
GTGATCTGGGATGTCGTGTGGACCGCGTACGACCCAGTCACCGGTTACACCGATGGCGGCACGAAACAGGTTGAGCAACTGACACGTCCGATGTTCGACGTGAATGTCGTCGAAGCGCATGCGGTCCTCGTCGGCTGACTGCGAGCGGATCCGCTCGCCTGGCGGACTGACTTGCTGAGCCCCCGACAGGGCCCGTCGTGCCGCCGACACCGGCACCGTCGAGCAGCGTCCCGACCGCGTCTGCGCCCGTAACGACTCGGTTGACGCCGGGCACGGTGACCGCGAAGGCGTTACCGACGAGCGCCCCGACTGGGGACAGAAGCGAAGCGGCAGCGATCAGAACGGCGAAAGCCCTGCTCAGCGCTTTTATCGTGTCCAGTGAAGAACAAGACCTCGCTCCTGTGCAGCGACTGGCCTTACCGACCTGTCCTTCGCTTGGCAAATGAGGCCGCTGCAACAGGCTGCAGAAGGACCGAAAGCACCGGGTCGAGTTTAACCCATTTGCGCCTGTCGAGCTCAGAGTTACGATGCACCACGGGGATTTGATCACCGTACGCTTCAAGTACATGTATCCCGCCTACCGGTCGTTCGACATCAATCGCAAGGTTGTCGCGGCAAGATCACCGAAGCCGTTGCTCGTCGACATACCGATGCGTTTCGTGGGTGATGGCTGGAAAGTCTTGGACTACACGTACGCGTCGTGATTCAGCGCCACGGTTCCGCTCGGTTGGCAGACTGGCTTGCGAAGCACCTGACACCGCCCCCTGCATCGGTCCGCCGAAGCCGACGGCGTCGCGATTCCGATGCCCTGGCGCCCTGCCGAGCACGGCTTGCACGCCCTCTCCGGCGCCGCTGACGACCCTGTCGTCGGTCACGGCCACGCCGACAAACCCAGTTGTGCCCCAGACGTCGGCCTCGTCGAGCAGCGCTCCAACCCCGACTGCGCGGTTGACACCGCCCGCGCCTACGGCGACCCCGTCTGCGCCCGTGGGGACGCCGTCCACTCCGGGCACCGTAACAGCGACGGCGTTGCCGGTGAGCGCCCCGACCGGGGACAGCAGCGAAGCCGCCGCAATCAGCACGGCTGAGGCCTTTCTGCGTGCTGGCTTGCTTTCGACGGTGCAGCAGGAACTCTCGAACCCGTCAGGCGAATCGCGTTGCCGAGCTGTCCCTGCTTGAAGACATTTGCTGACGCGATCAAGCGCCAACAGGTGCGAAAGCACCGGCTCCAGTCTGATCCGATCTCGACGGTGATGCTTTTCGTCCAAAAGCACGAGGGCGAGCACATCACGGTGCACGCCAGTTTCTCAGTGCCTGCGTACCGCACGTTCGGCCCTGCAGGAAAAGTGATTACCACAACGCCGGCGCTGCCTCTCATTGTTGACATCTCCATGCAATATATCCGGGCGCACTGGTGGGTCGCTGACTACACGGACGCATCGTAGGGCGCCGTGGGCCGTGACCTTCGGCCGCGATGCCGTGACCGAAGGCACGCAGTCCTCGTCGGCTGACCGGTCGAGCAGCGGATCCGCATGCTTGGCAGACTGGCTTCGGAGCACCCGAATGGTAGGAGGGCCGATGTCGAAATCCGCACGCAAGAAGAAGGCATCCCGGCAGCGCCGCGATGATGCGGCTGCCGTCGAACAGCGCCGCCGGGAGAAGGTGGCCGTTGCACAGGAGGCCAACCGGCGAGTCCAGCTTCTCCTCGATCCCGAGTCCGCACCGGCCGATGTCGCCGATGCTGTCGTATTCTTGTACGGCGTCCACCGTATGCCCACCCGTGACCTCACCCGGACGCTGCTGGCGGGGGGTGGCGTCGACCGGCTGGTCGACATCGCGGCCGCCGTGGATGAGCGGGCGCCGGCGTCGTTGCTCTCCCTGGGCTTCGCCGCGGAGATCGGCGCGGCCCGTGCCGACGTGGCCAGCGTCAGCGCGTCGCTGACGAACGCCGTCGCCACAGCGTCGACGACCGCCGGCGGCGCGGCCGCGGTCAGCCAGCTGTGCCTCGAATTCGACGAGGTCGTCCTCGCGGAGGGTGCGCTGCTGCCGTGGATCGGCGCACTACGCGGTGAACACGTCGGCCGTGAACACGTCGGCGAGGATTACGTCGGCGAGAGCCACGTCGGCGAGGACGACGCGGAGGAGCTGCGGGACGCGTACTCCGCCCTCATCCGCGCCGTGGAGCGCACCGGCGGCCGCCCGGATCTGGTCGCGGCATTCGGCGACCGGTCGCGCATGGATGAGGTGAGGCACGTCGTCGGCCGCTGGACGGCTGCGAACCCGACGTGGGCGCGCGCGCTCGATGAGCACTTGCCCCGCGGCACGGTTGACGAGGCAGCGCTCGTCGATGTCGGACTGTCGCCGGAGGTGCCGATATTGCTCATCGAGCATGCATGGCTCACTGCCGACCCGACCCCCGACGCCCTGGCCGCCCCGCCCACGCAATTCTTGACGTTGCTCGAGCGTGCCGCCGACGCGGCCGCCGACGATGGCGTGGCGCAACTGATGAGGGACTGGCCGTCCACGGTCCAGTACGGGTTGTGGCAGGTCGTGGATCCGACACCCGACCCGGGCGTCTACGTCATGGACATCACGACAGGTGTCCGTTACTACGTCGCGATGGCGCCCGAACAGATCGCGGATCTGCCGCGGTGGAGCGTCCTGCTGGGCGCCTTGGTCGCCGACGGACCTGTGTGGCGGACGACGGCCGCGGTGGTGCGGCTCAGTCCCGACGAGGGTGACGCCCTCATTCCTTTGATCGACGAAGCCTTCGCGATGGTGGCCCGCGCGTTCGACAAGGGTGGGCGCACCACATCATCGCCGCCCCTGGGTGCGTTTCCCCTCCCCGGGCAGGCCGATCCCGCCGGTGTCCTCGCCCGTGTGGAAGCGAGCGCCCCGCCGGAGATCAGCTTCCTGATGTCTCGCGTCATCGGCAGCCTGCTGGATCGCATCGCGCATACGGTGCTGGGGTGGCGGCAACAGCGGCCGCGCCTCGTCAACATGGACGGTCACCCCATCGTGCAGTTGTCGGTGCGCATCCAGGTGGCATCAGTCGACGCGGTGGTGCGCGCGCTTGCCGGGCACCCTGACTTCTCGCCCGGCGAGGACCGCGGCGAATGGACGTGGTGGGCGCGGGAGCTGACGCGCGCCGAACGCGAGCAGTCACGCGCGGAAGTCCTGCGTGCGCAGCCGGAAGCGGAGTTCATCGACGACGGAGCGTCGCAGCGCTGGGTGCGTGGTCTTCTCGTCGTACGACGTGACGAACTGCGCGTGGACCTCAACTCCCAGGAACGCCTCGATATGCTCCTCGAAATCCTGACATCCGCGGGGGCGGAGCCCATCGTGCTCGAGCGCACAAGTGTCGATCCCCATCAGGACATGGTGTTGCCAAGCGTGTTCGACGTGGGACAGCAACAGTCGCCCGAGTCGCACGCGGTGTGGGTGCGCACGTGGGTCGATGACACGGTGCCGGCGCTCGGTGGGATGACGCCGCGAGAGGCGGCGGCCGACGAGCAGATGTCGATGTATCTCGAGGCCCTGTTGCGGATGTTCGAGTGGCGGGCGGATCGCGCGGCCGCGGACAGTGGGAGTGCACCGGCCGACTTCGACTCGTTACGCGAGACTCTGGACATGCCGCCGTTCCAGTTTCTCTAGCGCACCCTGTCAGTCGGTGCTGTGCGCCGTCAGGAAGGGCCGGACCTCCAGCCATTCGCGGATCGGCGCGCCGCCGGCGCCGGGGGCAGCGGACAACTCACCGGCAAGCTCGATGGCCCGCTCGCGGCTGTCGACGTCGATGACCATCCAGCCGGCGATCAGGTCCTTCGTTTCAGCGAACGGGCCGTCCACCAGCGGCGGGCGCCCGTCGCCGTCGGAACGCACCCACATGCCGTCTGGGGACAGCGCCTGACCGTCGACGTATTCGCCGCGACTGTCGCACCGGGCGGCGAAGTCGTTCATGTATGCGATGTGCGCGTCGATCTCCGCCGTCGTCCACTTGTCCATCGGGGCGTTGTTGACGGCATCCGGCGCGCCCCGATAGTGCTTCAGCAACAGGTATTTCGCCACGATGGTGCCTCCTGTCTCATCAGCTCGACCCGGACGGCGGGTCGACCGGTGTGCTCCAAAACGTGGTGCGGGTGGCGTGGCTGACGTTGCCGAAGAGCGGCAGGTATTTCTCGTACGCCGCGCGGTCCGCGAAGACGCTTGCCGGGTCGGCGCTCGCGGCCTCGAAAGACGTGACCGCGGCTGCGGAATCGAGCTTCACCCCGCGAGCCACCAGCACCCGTGGCACCTGCTTGCCTTCGATCCAGTCCGCGCCGAACTGACCCAGGCCGTAGCCCATGAGCTTCCACGCAAAGGCGATGCTGAGCTTGTAGGCACCGCCCTCTTTGACGAGCGCCAACGCGTCGCTGTCGCCGTCCACGCCCGACAGGAACATGTCGTCGGTGAGCTTTCCCGCCTTCTTGAGCGCCTGGTAGGCACCGACGACGATGGTGTCCCCGCCGAGGACGATCTTGATGTCGCCGTGCGCCTGGAGCGCGCTGAGCATCGTGTTGGCGCCCGACGTGGTGCTGATGTCCGCGACCGTCACGTCGCCCACCACTTCGATCCCTTGGCCGCCTGTCTTCAGCCCGTCGAGCACGCCTTGGTGACGCACCTTGAGGGCCGGCGCAACCGTGTCCAGGTTGAAATACAGGACCTGCGCGTTGCCGCCCAGGTGCGCGGTGGCGTAGTCGGCGGCGGCCTTCCCCTGGTCATAGCCGATCTGATACTGACTCGCGGCGACCTGCATGGTGCTCGGCGCGGTGATGATGCCTTGCGCGCAGACGCCCATGTCGATGGCCTTGCGCAGGACAGGGGTGTCGGCGTCGGCGTTGAGCGGCTGCATTGCCAGTGAACCGACACCGCGCGTGAGGAAGTCGGTCATCTGCTGCGCGTGCTTTCCCGGGTCGTTGCCGGAGCTGGCCGTCAGGAATTCGACGCCCCGCTTCGCCGCCGCCGCTTTCATCCCGGCGCCGAGCGCGAGGAAGAACGCCGAGTCGGCAGTCGGCGCCCAGGCGACCCGCCCGGGCAGCCCGGTGGACGTGCTTGTCGATGCGGTTGCCTGGAAGGGCAGGAGCGGCCCGCTGCCTGCCGCTGGTCCCTTGGAGCCGGAGCCGCAGCCGGCGACGAAGTCCAGTGACGCCAGCCCTGCGACACCGAGCGCGCCGAGCCTGAGGACATCGCGGCGGGACAGCGCGGTCACTGGAGCGACCACTCGAACAGGTGGCTAGCTCGTGCGCGGTCCCGGGTCATGGACGGCCTGGAAGTCGTACAACGCTGATGAAGAAATTGTCGATGGCGCGGATGGCCGCAACGAATTGCTCGAAGTCGACAGGCTTGCGGACGTAGGCATTGGCGTGCAGCTGGTAAGACGCCAGGACGTCCTCTTCCGCGTCGGAAGTGGTCAGGACCACGATCGGGATGCGCCGCAACTCCGCGTCGGACTTGACCTCACGCAGGACTTCCCGGCCGTCCCGCCGCGGGAGGTTGAGGTCGAGCAGCACGAGGTCAGGTGTCTTGACGTGGGCGAAGGCGCCCTCCTTGCGGAGATAGGAGATGGCGTCTTCACCGTTGGTCACGACGTGGAGATTGTTGGCGATCTTGTAGTCATGGAAGGCCTCCTGAGTCATCAGGACGTCGCCGGGATCGTCCTCCACGAGGAGGACTTCGATGGGGTGGCCGGCGGACGACTCAGACATCGACGGGACTCTCTTCCAGGGGAAGGGTGAAGGATACGCAGGCGCCCCCGAGCGGCGACGGTCGCAACTCGATGGTGCCGTCGTGGAACTCGACGACCTTCTTGCACAGTGCCAGGCCGATGCCGGTGCCTTCGTACTCGTCGCGCCCGTGCAGGCGCTGGAAGATGACGAACACCTTGTCCGCATATTCCTGCGGGATACCGATCCCGTTGTCGGCGACATCGATCCGCAGATGGTCGCCCTCCTCGACGAGGGTGACGCGGACGCGCGGCGCACAGTCCGCACGCCGGTATTTCAGGGAGTTGCCCAGCAGGTTGGTGAACAGCATTTGCAGCAGCGGCGCGTCGCCGTGGACGCGCACATCCTGGCCCTCGACGTCGAGTTGCGCGCCGGACTCGGAGACCCGGGTGTCCAGGGCCGCCCAGGCCTTCGCGATCGAGGCGCCGAGATCGACGGCGGCGAACCCCCTGCTCGTGCGACCTACCCGGCTGAAGGTGAGCAGATCGGTGATCAGCCGCTGCATCCGTTTCGCGCCGTCGACGGCGAACGCCAGATATTGCTCGCCGCGCTCGTCCAGCTGCCCGCCGTAACGCTGCTCGAGCAACTGGCAGAAGCTCGCCACTTTGCGGAGCGGCTCCTGAAGGTCGTGCGAGGCGACGTACGCGAACTGCTCGAGGTCGGCGTTGGAGCGGGCCAGCTCCGCCGCCCGCCGCGAAATGTCCCGTTGCTGGGCCTCCACCTCGGCGACGGCCCGCACCAGCTCGAGCCGCATCGACTCGACGCCCTGGCCCATCGCCCGGATGTCCGGCGGACCACCCGGTGTGATCGCGAGGTCGTGCGTGCCGCCGGAGATCGTCGCCACCTGCTGCGCCAGATCACGCATGGGCTGCAGGACGGCTCCGCGCAGGGCCCGTTGGAGACCGGCGAGCGCGGCCGCCACGAGCACGGCGAGAATGGAGAGCACAACGACGACGAGCTGGCGGTCGCGGTCGGCGTCCCGCCGCGCGGCAGCGGCCTCGCGGGCGAGGTCGACGTCGAGTGCGCCGTTGGCCGTTCGCACCTGGTCGAACAGTTGCTTGCCGAACTGGATCGTCGTGGTTGCGCTGCCGGCCAGGACATCCTTGAGTCGGAGGGCCGCGTACTCCTGGTGCCAGGCGGTGATCGCGGCGTCGACGGTGAGCAGGTCCAGGCGGGCTGGGTCCTGCGGTCGGATGAACCGCTCGAGTTGCGTTCTGAGCCGGGCCTCGTTGTCGAGCCCCTCGCGGTAGGGCTGCAGGAAGGCCGCCTCATGGGTGATGGCGTAGCCGCGCAGCCCGGTTTCCTGGTCCACGAGCGCCGTCAGCAGTTGGCCGGCCGCGACGCGGGCGGGGAGGATGCGCTCCGTCTGGTCGGTCAGGGCGTTATCGGCACGTCTGAGCACCAGCAGGATGGCGACCACCGCGACCAGCAGCAGCAAGGAGAAGGCGCCCAGCGCAACGCGCAGCCGCCGAGCGAGGGTCCAACCGCCGATCACCGTCAGCACCACCAGCCAGCCGTGCCGACGAGGAGCACGGCGACATCATCCGTCAGCGCCCCACCATGGCGCCGCTCGGCGTCGAGGAGGAGCGCCGCAGCCAGCTCCTTGCGCGGCATCCCCTGCTGGACCAGCGATTGTACGTGAGCCGACAGCGCCTCTACGCCCAGCCTGTCCCTGGATCCCGGACTCTCGCTGCCCTCCACCAGGCCATCGGTGAACAGCAACATCCCCCAGTCGCCAGCCAGGTCGACAATGGACACGTTCGGATGGCTCCCTGGTGCCACCGCCAGGGCCGGGGTCGGCTCGGCGGCGATCTCCACGACACCGCCGGCCTGGATGAGCAGGGGCGCAGGGTGGCCGCAGATGAGGCACTCCGCCACGGTGAGGTCAGGGGACAGCGACACCATGGCGACGGTCGCGAACCGCTCGTCGTCGCCTCGTTCGGCGAGCAGGACCTGCTCGACCCCGTGCAGCACGTCCGCCGGTGGGAGGCCGGCCAGCACGAGAGCCCGCCACGTGATGCGCAGGGCGACACCGAGGGCCGCCTCGTCCGGACCGTGCCCGCTGACGTCGCCGATCAGCAAGTGCACCCCGGTCGGCGTCTGCACCACGTCGTAGAAGTCGCCGCCGAGCAGCGCGCGCTCGCGGCCGGGCCGGTAGAACAGCGCGAGCCGGAGCTCTTCGGTCTCCATCAGCGGGCTCGGCAGCAGCCCGCGCTCCAGACGCGTGTTTTCCTCGGCCCGCACCTGCGCAGCCACCCATTCGCGTTGGAAAACGGTCGCACGGCCGCGCTCGACTGCATACCGGACCGAGCGTTCCAGCCCCGGACCGTCGACCTGGCCCTTGACGAGGTAGTCCTGCGCGCCGGCGGCGAGTGCCTCCGGTCCGCTTGTCTCGTCGATCCGCCCCGTCAGGACGACGACGGGCACGTCCGGCGCCCGGGCGCGCAGCCTGTTCAACGCGCTGAGACCGACGGCATCCGGCAGCCCTAGGTCGAGCAGGACGCAGTCGGCGTCGGCCGGCCAGTCGTCGAGGGCGGCCTGCAACGTCCTGAACTGCGTCAGCCGGACGTCCGGGGACACCTCGAAGAGCATCTCCGCGACGAGGAGGGCATCGCCGGGATCGTCCTCGACGAGCACCATCGAACGCTGGCTCACCGCCACGCCCAATCCCACCGTGCTCGTCCCGACGCGATCATGCCGTCATGGTAGTGGCGCTGCCCACCGCCATGGTGCACCAGCGGCCCTCGCGCGCAGCGAGACCGGCTGACGCTGGCTCAATTGAGGCGCACGTGCCGGCGGGCCGTGAATGATCATTTCGCTGTCGTCGGGGTGGTTGCGGTCGATCCAGCGGCCGTCGCTGAACCGAAATGGCTGCTTGGGGCGGGGCACAGGGACCGGGTTGCCGGCTTGCTCGCTTGTCCGTCAGGACAGCGCGCGCGCTTGCTCGCTCGCTAGTCCGTCAGGACAGCGTGCGCCTCGAGGATGTTCATCTCCGCGGTGCCCGGGACCGGCTGGAAGACGGGATCGATCTCACCCACCAGCGGGACACCTGCGCCAGTGATCGTCATGGTGGCTTTCCAACGCACGTTGAGAGTGACGTCGTAACTGCCGGCGGCCGTGTAGACGTGCGGACATCGCCATCCGGCCATGGACCACCGACGCTCGTCGTCTCATAGGGAGATGCGCCGTCGCCGTAGTCCCAGATGTACGTCGGGTCATGCAGGACGATCGTCGCCGTCACGGCACCGACAGTCGCAGTCGCGTCGTTCTGCTGAGCCGGAGCCGCCTGGAAGAAGGCAGGAAGTGTCACGGGGAGTGGGCTGTTGTTTGCCGGCTGCACAATCACGGACGAATCGACGACGGACAAGTCGTCGTGGGCCTTCTGTGCCCGTTGGTGATCTGCTGAGGCAATGTCGCGGCCGTCGGTGGTCGACACATGCGGAGTTTGTCTGCTGCACCCCATCGAGCATAGTTGCCATGGAGTAGGCCTGGTGGGGCGGGACGCAGTTGAGCCCGTGCGTCGGGATGCAGTTGTCCGCTTCCTGCCAGATCCCGCCGTCCGATGCGGTGGACTGTGCGGTCGTGCAGCTGATCACCGTGTACGTCACACAGTGAGTCTGACAAGGGACAGTCGGTGTTCCGTTGCTCCCAGGCTTCGTCGATGTTGAGCCCTGACCCGTGACATCGAGGAAGACGTCGGACAGATCCTGGTCAGAGCAGACGGTGCCATGGTCCGTAATCGTGAGGCAATCGGGCTTCGCCTGTGAAGTGGGTGAAGTGGGTGAAGTGGGTGAACGCGTGTTGGGTCTTTGAACACGGCGAGTAACCGCCGACGCATATCGGTGCAGCCCGTGCCGCGTGCGCGCCGGTACGTGGCCGGTGTCTCGGGCAACGGTCAGAAACAGTCGAGGGCATGGCGAACGGCGGAGAAGCGCACGCGTTCCTGCTCGAGGCGCACTGCGTCGCCGTACGTTCCCTCCACGAGATCGCGGTGCAGCGCTGCCTCCGCGGCTGTCAGGCCGGCGATAGGGCTTGTGACCTGAGCCGGTTCGCGACCCCAATGGGCGCGGTGGGCGGTGAGCGTCTGCGCGTCCATGAGGAAGGACCGCGCCGCCGGCAGTTGCTGCCGGAGCCGCCCGAGAATGGCCAGGCCATGTGTGTCGACGTCGCCCCAGTAGCGGACGTCGCGGTCGCTCAGCCACGCGAGCACTCGGCGACCGCCCAGCGTATATCCGCCGCCCCACACGACGGCCGCGTCGGGCGCCAGCGGAAAAGCGAGGTACGTCACCTCGTTCTCGATGATGAACACGGTCCGCACGTCACCCAGGACTGATGCCGCCTCATCTGCCCGCGCCCACATCTCCGTCAGCCCGCCGGGCAAGCATGTGGCGCGCACGCGGAGGTAAGTCGGCTTGCGCAGGAACCCGTACCGCGCGGCGAAGTCCGACCGCGGCGTGCCCGCGTCGATGCGGTCGGGGGCGAGGCGAATGTCGAGGAGGTCGCAGAGGACCGCGTTGTGCCGCTCGATGAACTTCGTGTCGACGCCCGGGGCGTCGATGTGCCGAACGTACATGCCTGGCTGGGCTTGATTGTCGACCCAGTGGACGGTGTCGAGCAGGCGCGGCCAGTCCGCCGCGAGCGCGAGCACCTGTCGGGGGCGCGCTGCGACGTACGACAGGAGGTCGGCAGCGGCGGCGCGCGTCCGCGTGACAACGTCTCGGAAGGCGCGCAGGTCAACCTCGACGCCGAGCACGGCGACGAGCTGCTCGACGGTGTCGACCCACAGCCGGGCCGGGACCCTGTTGTTGCCGACGAGCCGCCCGCCGACGGAGACCATCTCGACGCGCAACGGCTGTGGCCGCGTGCGACGGGCAAACCGGTCCCAATCGGTCGCCCACTGCTGTGCCTCTCCGAGCCGGCTCGCCAATTCACGCGCGGTGGGTCCACGCAACGGCATGTCGACTGGCGTGAACGGCTCTTCGCGCGCGAGGGCGGCGAGCACTGATCCGCTGTCCCACCGCCGCCGCAGGACCGAGACGGCGTCGGTGGGTGTGGTCCAGGGACGCGGATCAGTCACCGGCACGCTCACGTTCCAGTCCGGCGGCGTGGGCGAGGCGCCGCTCGTGGTATTCCGCCACCGTCAGCGTCTGCAGCCGCGAATAGTCGCCGGTCCGGTTGTCGACGAATCCGACCGCGGACACGAACGGCTCGATCACGTGGATCTTCTGCAGTGGGGTGACGATGAGCAGCTGCATCCCGAGGGTCCGGAACAGTTGCAGGGCAAACCTGGTGGACTCGTCGGATCCGCGTCCGAACGCCTCGTCGATGACGACGAATCGAAACGTCTTCGACCGCCGCGTGCTCGGATCGAGTTTGAACTGGTAGGCCAGGGACGCCGCCAGGATCGTGTACGCGAGCTTCTCCTTCTGGCCGCCCGACTTGCCGCCGGAGTCGCTGTAGTGCTCGTGCTCCGCGTTGTCCTCGCGCCACCGTTCCGAGGCGGAGAAGACGAACCAGTTGCGTACGTCCGTGACCTGCCGCGTCCACGTACGATCCGCGTCCGACTGCCCTTCCCGTCCCCGGAACCGGTCGATGATCTGCTTGACCTGCAGGAACTTCTCTTCCGAGTATTGGTCGGAGTCGTTCCCGCTGAGTGACCCGTCGGTGCAGCGGCGCAGGTGGATCCGGAACTCCCTGATGTCGACGTTCGGCGTCACCTGTGTCTCGAGGCTGATGTATCGCCCGTCGTTGTAGTCGATCGCGAGCAGCGAGTCGTTGATCGTCGCGACGCGTTCCTTGATGAGGTCGGCTTCCTTGTTGAGCTGCGCATGGAATTGGGCAATGTCGCGGATGGTGTTCGTGTTGAGGTAGGACTTGAAGTCGGCGGCGAAGCGCGGGAGATCGTCCTTCGTCAGTCGCGCGTGCAACTCCCGGTAGCCGCCGGAGGACGCGACCGAGTCGTCGAGCTCGGCCACCTCCAGCGGGTAAGCCGCCCGGAACGCGCTCATCCGTCTCACGATGCTGTTGCCGAGTGTCTGCTGAGCCCTCGAGCACGTTTCGATCTCCCCGGTGATCTCGCCGGCCAGTGCCGCGGCCAGTTGGTCGACGTCGTCGACAGTCCCGATGCGGCGCTGGGCCAGGCGAGCGAGCAGCGCGTCGAAGGCGACCCTCGCCGTCTCGGCGTCAGGTGCCGCCAGAGTCGCGCGCACGGCGTCCAGCCGCCGCTGCACGTCGAGGCGCTCCTCGCGCACCGCGCCGACGCGCTCACTCAGCGCCCGGCGCTCCCGCTCGACATCGTCGAGCTCGTGCTCCACGTCCGTGAGCTCCTTGCCGAGGCGTTCGAGTGCCGACGACGACGTCTCGATCGACCGGCGCTCGTCGCGGAGGGAATGAATGCGTCGTACGACGGATTGCCAGTCCAGCTCCGCGGGGTCGGGGAATTCACGTAGAGCGTGCAGCGACTGGCGACGCGCGTCCGCTGTGCCGCTTGCCGTTTCGAGCTCCCGTTCGCGGGCGTCGAGCTCATGAAGGCGAAGCTGCACGTCGGTGGCGCGACGTACGAGTGCATCGATCTTCTGTTCGTTCGCCCATCCGAGCACGTACCGGCCGCGGTCGTCGATGCCCCACCGGTCGTCCTTCTCGTGACGCCCACCGGCTCCCTTGATCTGCCCGGCACGGGTGACCGCCTTGCCGGCGCGACGGAACGCGTCGAGGTCGTCGACGCACTCGTAATCGGCACGGCGGCTCAGCTCGGCGTGCAGCCAGCTGACGAACGGCGAGGGCTTGACATCGAGACAGTCGACGAGGAGTCGCGGCCCGGACCCGGACCCGGACGCGACGGCCGGGACGGTGCGGTCAGGCACGCGGTAGTAGACGAGTCGCGCCCCGAGGTGATGTGCGTCGACCCACGCCGCGACGGTCGCGTAGTGATGCTGCGGGACGAGCAGCGAAACGCCGAACCCGCGCAGGAGGCGTTCGGCGGCACCCTCCCAATCGCGGGCATCGTTCCGGACGGCGATCAGCTCCCCGGCGAACGGCAGCTCGTCGGGGTCGACACGGGTTTCGGCGCACAGTCGGTCGCGGAGGTCGAGGCTGACGCGCGGGATGTTGGTGCGCCGCTCTCGGAGACTGGCGATTTCCGCCGTCAGCTCGGCAGAGTCTTTCTCCACTTGCTGTCGCGCGACGCGTGACTGGACACGCTCCTCGTCAAGGCCAGTCAATGTGTCGGTCACGTTGCGCAGCGCCTCGGCCAGCTCGGCCATGCGGGGGATGTGCTGCGCGGGATCATCGATGACCGCGAGCCCCGCCGCCGCGAGGTGGGTGTTGAAGCGTTCGAACCGTTGCCGACGCGACCGCAGGTCTGCCTCCTCCGCGGGCAGCAGGCGGTCGATCTCGGCGAGTCGCGCGCCGCCGTGCCCGTCGCGAGCACTCAGCAAGCCGTCGCGGCGGTCCCGGAGGTCACGCAGACGCTCGGTGGCGCGGTCGAGCCCTCCGTCCACGTCCGCGGCAGTTGTTCCGAGCTGACGGTGCCGCTGCTCGAGGAGCGAGTGTTTTCTCTCCGCCGCGAAGTACGGCACCGCCTCGCGGTGCGCGCGGAGGTCTTGCGCCTCCCGATCCAGCGCGTCGTGTCGGTCGCAATCCGCGAGGAGTGGGTCGAGTTGTTCCTGCTGCGCCCGGGCGCGCTGCACGGCCTCGTGCGCGCGGGTGAGGTCCTCGAAATGGCTGACGAGCCGGTCGATCCACGAGCTGCTGTCGAACCGTTCGAGCATGTGGACGCGGATGAACTCGTTGAGGTTGCCGACCGACTTCATCGAGACGGTCTGGTGGAACAGCTCCATGGCCTGATCCGAAGCGATCCCCAGTTGCCGCCGGAAGTCCTTGCCGTAGTCCGGGAAGGAGTCGTGGACCCGCGCGCCACCGGCGCGCAACTGCTTGCGCAGCGCGACGAGCTGGTTGCCGAAGTCCGCGAAATCCTTCGTGATCGTGAGGTCGCGATCGGCGACCACGAACCAGCGGTCCGGCGGCCCGGGGTTGGAGTCGTTGACACGGAAGACCTGCGCGAGGGTGACGACGGCGTCGAGCTCGGGATTGGCGAACACGCCCAGCAGGACGGTGTAGGCCGCCGAGTCGCGTAACGCCACCGGACGCGTGTGGCCGGTGGTCTCGCTGCGCTCGGACTTGTGGTGCCCCAGGACGTAGGAACGCAGGCTGCGCTCGCGTGTGTCCGCTCCCGCGGCCTTGTTGTACGCAATGCGATGCGCCGGCAGGAGCAGCGTCGTGATCGCGTCGACGATGGTGCTCTTGCCGGAGCCGATGTCACCGGTGAGCAACGCGTTGGAACCGCCCGGGCGCAGCTCCCACACCCGCCCGTCGAACGTGCCCCAGTTGTAGAGCTCGAGCCGGTCGAGGCGGAAGCCGCCGTCGCCGGCGTGTTCGTCGACCGAGAAGGCACTGAAGAGGGTCACGGCGCCACCTCCGCCCGGTCCGCGTCGGCGTCGGCGGCTTCCTCAGTCACTCCGGCGCCGACGGCCCCGGCGTACTCGGCCAGTCTGGCGTCGAAGTCGGCCAGCCACTGTCCGTCGACGTACGCCTTGAGAATCCTTCGTACCTCGAACGTTTCCCGCTGGCCCGGGACGCCTCGCAGGTAACCGAGCTCGACGACTTTGCCGATGCTGGTGTCGATCTGGTCCACGACGCGCGCCTCGTTGCTGCTGGGTGGGACGAACACGCGGACAAGCTCGACGATCTGGTCACGAGTCAGCACGAGTCTGGTCTCGGCGTCCCTGGCGTCGGACTCTGCCAACGCCTTCCTCAGCAGTGCGAGGAGCAGACTTACGGAGAACGAGAGTGCCCGGCGTGCCACGAGGCGCGGCGTGGGCTCGGCGTCGTCGTTCTCTGGGAGCGATTTGAGGAAGGCGTAGCCCTCCGTCTCATCGACGACGAGCGTGAGACCGATCACGGCGACATGATCTCGGATGCGTCCCTGCAGAGGCAGCACGTGGCGCCATGCCTTCTCGTGCGTGTCTCGGTAGACGGGGCCTTTCATCAGTTGCGTCACCGCGAGCGACAGGTTGAGCTCCGAGGTTGCCGGGCGGGCGTCAGGCACAGGGCTCATGGGTCAGGCCGTCCCTTCTCCGGTGCGGACGAACAGCACTCGCGGGACGGTCGCCGCGCGCTCCCCGCCGTCCGAGGACCAGCGCAGGACGATCTGCGCGTCCTCGTCGAACACGATGCTGAACGCGTCGTCCCGCAGTGACAGATAGGTGAGGAGCTCGGCCAGCCCGTGTTGGAGGGGGTGCGCGTCGAGCAACTCCGGCAGGCCGACGTGGGGCGCCCGGACGAGCGCCTGCCGGACGGTGGCGCCAAGGCGCGCCCGGTCGACATGCACCTGTTCGAACAGCGTCGTGGCGTCGAAGTCGGTCACCCCAGGCGCGACGGCGGAGCTGTCGATGGCCGCCGAGGCGGAGGGCCGGTAGAGCCGGCGTTCCATCGGCAAGGACACTGTCGGAGCAGTGTCGTCGAGGTCCTGGCGGAAATCGCCGGTGTCGTGATCGCGCAGGGACAGGGCGGTCGACTCGATGCTGCGCAGGATGTCCATGACGCGGCGGTTGTCGAGCCACGCCTGGTCGTCGAGGTAGCGGCGCAGCTGCTCCGACAGCCGACGGACGGTCGCCTGCGTCTGCTCGGCCGCGTCGATCCAGTCGTGATGGATGTGCCGCAGCCGGGCATCACCGCCGCCGATCGCGGGCAGGGCAAGCACCCGCGCGAGAAGCTCGCCGAACTCCGACTGCCGGTCGTGCGAGAGCAAGAAGTCGTAGAAGGCGCGGAAGCTGCGGCCCTGGTCTGACTCGCCGATGCTGGCGCGGCCGCCGACGACCTCGTCGAGGAGTTGTCCCTTCGAGCCGGACCACCTGGCGATGCGTTCCCGAAGCTCCCGGTCGAGGGCACGGAAGTTGGTCTCGACCTCGCGGAAGTCGCCGAGCAACTCGCGTGCCATGGCGGAGAACTGCTGGAACCGGTCCCGTTGCCCGACCTCGTCGAGCACGGCGAAGTCGCCTCGTTCGACCCGCTCGATCTCCGCGTCGAGCGCCGCCCGCCGAAGATGCAGCTCGGCGAGTCGCACGGACGCGTCCGCCTCCGAGCCGAACGTCATCTGGCGGAGGAGCTCGAGCAACGTGTTGAGGCGTGACTCGGTGCCGACGAACGCTCGAGTGCGCAGCCCTTCCACCCACGCGACTGCCTTCTCCACCGCGGGCGTGGCGTCGTAGTGCGGTTCGTCGGTGCCGGGCGGATATCGCTTGGTCAGCCAGCCGGCCGCGGTCCAGTCGTCGAGGTAGGCGCTCGCGGGCTTCGGGTAGGCGGCCGGGTCCCTGTCCCGCAGCCCGTACAGGAGGTCGTCGAGCCGGTCGATCAGCACGGGCGCGGCGACCTCGCGCGCGTTCTCCTCGACGAACACCGCGCCGAGCACGTGGATGATCAACGGCGCGTGGTCGGCGCGCAGCAGCCGCCAGGCCGCGTGACTGCGTCGCAGAGCGTCGAGGTCATCGTGGTCCACAGCGCCGCGTCCCCTCATCCGGTCGATGGGAGCGTATTGGTCGGGGCCGACATAGCGTCGTCGAGGCACGCTGCAGGCGAAAGGAAGTCTGCGCCGAACGGAGCCCGCGCGGCTGCGGTCCGAGCACGTCGGACCAGTGGCGAGCTCGTCAGGGCCGGCGGAGCCTTCTGTCGCTGGGGGACGGTATGCAACAGCCGTGGAGATCTTCACCTGCAACGTCGACTGCGACCGTCGAGCCACGACCTATGCTGTCGGCATGGCCGCTTCACTTGCCGTTCCCGCCGCCGCAATAGCGGCCGAAATCCGGCGCCGGCTGCCCGGCGTCGGCACGAAGAAGCTGCACAAGCTGCTCTATTACTGCCAGGGGCACCACCTGGCGGCGACCGGAGAGCCGTTGTTCCGGGAGTCGGTATCGGCGTGGGACATGGGCCCCGTCGTCGGGCAATTGTGGCGGGCAGAAAAGGACGGCGGCGAGCCCACGAGCGACTCGGGCGCGGACGTGCCCGACGGCCTGGACGTGCACCAGCTCAACACGATCGGCTACGTGCTGAGCCGCTACGGCGCTCTCACCGGGCAGGACTTGGAAGCGCTCACGCATAGCGAACCGCCGTGGCGTCGGGCCGACGAGAGCCGGACGCCGGGGGACACGGCTCGAATCGAGCAGGAGTGGATGCTCGAGTTCTTCCGGTCGGCGGAGGCGATGGACGACGAGGATCCCTCGTCACGACTCGACCCGGCGGAAGTCCGCGCCTGGCTGGCAGGGTCCTCGAAGCCGGCGAGCGGCGTGGAGGACACCGTCGACATGCTGCGCGCCCGCCTTCGTGGCTGAGCCGTTGTGGCGGCTCGACAGCTTTCTGGAACGCTTCGACGCCTGGTGTCACACCGAGCAGGTGACCGTCGATGAACGAGTCCTTGTGACGTTGTGGGTGATGACGCGCATGGAGAATCCGTTCGTCGGCGTTCGCCGCGAGCCGGGTTTTGCCGACCTGTGGTTCGGCCCTATTCCCAGCACGGCCGGCAACGATCGCGTCATCGTCTGCTCGTACTGGGTCGATCCCAAGGCGCGCACCGTCCGCTGTAACAGCTTTGCGCGCTTGAGTCTCCCGCTCTGACGGCGCTCTCGCCTCAGCAGGGCACAGGGACGGCGCCGATCACTCCCGGGTCACCCGTGGACGAGTGCAAGTGTGAAAAGTCACTGCTCCACCCCTGTGGATAACCGCGACGTGTTGCCTTCCTTGTCGCTAACGTTCACGTCGCTGCCGGATGACCGTTGGGCGAGGAGGGGAAGGCGACGACGTGCAAAATCAGTTGACTGCGTCGCCTGCAATGGCGATTGCCAGATGAGCGGTATCGCGGAGAGGTTCGGGCAGGAGATCATTCGCTTCGGCCACGAACTCATTGACAATTTGCCGCACGGACACTCGGTCCGCACAGCCGATTCTCTGACGATGCCCGAGAGATGTCGAGTAGCGTCGATGCGGCGGAGGCGTCCGTAGCGGCGGCCGTTCCGACATACGTGCCGTCGCACACTCGACGTCTCGACAACGACGAGATCCCCGGGTGGTCGGCGTCAGCTCACGTCACGACTGGGGCCTTGAAATGGAATGGGACAGCACATAGCGGCTACCACCATCGGCACAATGGTCAAGACGTGGGCCGTGAGCGAGTTGACGAAAGTCAGAGGATTGAGCTGAAGCATGGTGTCTACCAGGCACCTTGGCGCATGGTCGACGAAAGTGGTGACCCGCTACGCAAGCCGAATGGCAATCCACTCAATCTCAAGTGGTCGACGTTCTGGCCGGACGACTGGACTCTTGCGGACGTTGAGTCGGCTGTTGCTGAGGCCTACCATGATGCTCGGTTTACCCTCAACGGGCTTGACGGTAAGCGCTTTTTCGGGTTTGCCGGCCCCATCCCCGTTGAAGGTTGGCTTGATGACTCGGGCAGGATAGTCACCGCGTACCCGTTCTACCCCGAGCACTGACGAAAGGTCAGCCGTGCGACAACTACTTCATGAGGTCAGCGTTGACGCTCGAGGCATGCGTCACGTGAGTGTCGATCCTGAGCACCGCGCACTGGGGATGCTGCTGGAGACTGGATTCGGTCCGGCCGCCGGTGGGCAGTTTGCCGAAGTCGTTACCGCTGTCGTCGATGCGATTGCACATGGGACCGAGGATTCCTATACGAATGATGCCTTCCATGTGGAGGTGTCACGTGACTACACGCGGATTCACGGTCTGTGGGATGACTCACTTGATGAGACGGTGCCGACCGACGAGTTCAAGGCGGCGCTTGAGTTCTATGCGGAGGCGCTGTCCTCGCGCGCGAAAGGAAATTCCTGAACTACCTCACGAGCGATGCTACGAAGCCCCGCGCCACTTAATGAGTCGTGTCGCTGCCTTCACAGAGGAGGATTACCCGCCGATGGCGACGCCCTCCTTCGAGGCCCAGACGGCAATGTCGTCCTTGCGGATCGCCGCCGCTAGCAATGACGGAAACTGGTCGGGCGTGCAGGCGAAGGCGGGGGCGCCGAGTGCCGCGCACGTCGCCGCCAGATCGTGGTCGTACGCCGGCGCTCCCTCGTCCGACAACGCGAGCAGCACGATCAGCGTCACCCCGCTCTCGACGATCGCGCCGATGCGCCGGATCAGGTGGCTCTGGTCGCCGCCCTCGATGAGGTCTGAGATCAGCACCATCACGGTGTCCGACGGCCGCCGCACCAGCGACTGCCCGTACGCGACCGCTCGGTTGATATCGGTGCCTCCGCCGAGCTGCGTCGAAAACAGCAACTCCACCGGGTCGTCCAACTCCTCCGTCAGGTCCACGACGGAGGTGTCGAACACGACGAGCTTCGTCGACACCGCCCGCAGCGTCGCGAGCGACGCGCCCATCACCGACGCGTACACGACCGACGACGCCATCGAGCCGCTCTGGTCGATCAGCAGCACCACGTCCTTGAGCGCCGACACCCGTCGCCGCCGCGCGTGCCCGATCAGCGTCTCCGCGACGATCGTGCGCAGCTCCGGCTGGTAGTGCTTGAGGTTCGCCCGGATCGTCGCCGGCCAGTCGACGTCCGCCAGCCGCGGCCGCCGGTTGCGCGACGAGCGGTCCAGTGCCCCGAGCACGCTGCGGTGCAACTCGCTCTGCAGCCGTCGTTCGATGTCCTCGACGACCTTGCGGACGACGAGCCGCGCCGTCTCCTTCGTCCGCTCCGGCAACGCCGACCGCAGCGATAGCAGCATCCCGACGAGGTGCACGTCCGGCTCGACACTCTCCAGCATCTCCGGCTCCAGTAGCAGTTGTCGAAGCCCCAGCCGGTCGATCGCGTCGCGCTGCAGCACCTGCACGACGGATGTCGGGAAGTAGGTGCGGATGTCGCCGAGCCACCGCGTCACCCGCGGCGCCGACCCGCCGAGCCCCGCCGTCCGCGGCCCGTCGCCGCGCGCACCGGCAGCCGGACCGTTGTCGTACACGGCGGCGAGGGCCGCGTCGATCGCCGCGTCGCGGCCGGCGAGGTCGACGCCGACGCCGTCCGCCGCCCCGCCGCCGAGGACCAGGCGCCAGCGCCGCAGCCGTTCGTCGTCCGTGTCAGGCATGCGACACCGCCACGCCAAGCAGCTGCGCGAGCACGGGCACGACGAGCGCCACACGCGAGGCGTCCCAGTCTTCCTCGGTCGCCGCCGCAACACGGCCGCGGCCGCCGTGCCGCGCCCGCTCGCCCATCTGTCGCCGTTCGCCCGACGCAAAGCCCGCGAACGCCCTGCGCAGCAACGGCAATGCCGCGTCGAAGTGCTCACCTGACAAGCCACTCAGCCACTCGTCGAGCAGACCCCACAGCACGTCGTCGCGCAACAACAGCAGGCCGCTCCCGCGCAGGAAGCCGTCCAGCCACGCGACCGCCTCGCCCGGTGGCACGCCCCGGCTCAACGCACGAGCAAGCCGCACCTGCGCGTCCTCGCCGCCGTACTCGCCGGCGTCGAGCAGCAACCGCACCGTCCGCCCGGCCAGCAACGGCGCCGCCGCCCGGTTGCCGGCGACCGCGCGCTGCGCGCCGCGCCACGCCACCACCTGCTCCGGCGAGCCAACCAACACGATGGACTGCTCCGCCTGCTCGTACGCCTCCGCCAACGCGGCCACGGCGTCCTCGTCGAGCCCCACGGTGGCGGGCGGCAGACCCGCCACGATGCGCACGAGCAGCGAGTCGACGACCGACTGGACGAGCTCGGTCTCGGTCGATCGCACGTCGCCGTACCGCAGGACCCGCGCCAACGGTGGCAGCGCCGCCATCAAGCTGCCGACGTCACCGGTGCGCGCGGACCGCTGCTCCAGCGCCGCAGTCACCGCCGGCAGCGCAGCGGTCAACGCCGCGATGACCGTCGTCTCGACGAGCGCCGTCACCTGCGCGAGCGACTCCACGGTGCCGGCCCGCTCCGTGACCACCGCGCACGCCGCCGCCTCGATCGTCGTACCGAATCTTGCGTGTTCCAGCAGTGACACCACGAAGTCGGGCTGCCAGCGCAGCTGCCAGCCCTCCTTGAACGTGCCCTTCCCGGTCGTCGACGTCTGCCGCCCCCACGGCACGCCGAGCAACGGCAGCCGGTGCAGCAGCAGCGAGCGGGCCCGGTCCGTCTCGTTGCGCAGGTCGAGCTCGACGAGCTTGTCCTCGGCGGTCGGCTTGAAGCGCAGCCGCCGTACCGTCGCTTCGAAGTCCGCTTGCAGCGGCACCGTCGGCACGTCCGGCGGCACCTCGCCGAGTTCGTAGCCGACGACGAGCCGTTCGTGCACGAGCGCCATGGGGATCGGGTCGCCGTTGCACAGCACGGAGGTCGCGGCCTCGGTCAGCTCGGTCAGCCCGGGGAGCGCGCGGCCGCGGACCGCGGCGACCGCCTCCGCGAGCCGCACCGCCTCCACCGCCGAGGCCGGGGACGCCGGCAGGTCGGCCTCGCGCAGCAGCGTGGTGACGCGGGCGATCCACCGTTCGGCGACGAGGTCGGTGCTGCGCCAGAGGTGCTGGTACCAGCCGGGGGAGCTGATGCCCGCGCCGTAGCCGCTCGCGAAACTCAGCCGCTGCGACGTCCACGGGATCCAGGTGATGTGCGTCTTGCGCTTCGGGAGGTCGCGAAGCAGCTCGTTGTCGCGCGCAGCGGGTGGCAGCGTCTGCAACGCGGGCACGTGCCACGCCCCGCAGATCACGGCGACGGTCGCGTGCTCCTTGACGGCGGCCCGGATCGCGCGCCGCATGCACGCCTCGCGCCACAGCTCCTCGCGCGTCGGCGCCATGCCGTCCTCGACCGACGAATCGCGCAGCGCCGTCATCACCTCGCCGATCGCCGCGAAGAGCTCCAACGGGTCGCCGCCGGTGCGGTGCTCGACGGTGTCCTCCCACCAGCGTTCCGGGTCGTCGTGGCCCGCGGCGGCGGACAGCAACGAGATCGGGTCCCCGCGCAGCGCCGACTCGTCGCGGTCCTCGCGGTCGACCGCGAGCGACGCCGCCGCGGGCCAGTCGATGAACTGCGCCGGCACCCCGGCGGCGTCGGCGTAGACGAGCGCCTGCCACTCCGGCGAGAACTCCGCGAACGGCCAGAACGCCGCGCGCGCCGGCTCGTCGACGAGGTGCGCGAGCAACGCGACGGGCGGCACGAGGGCGGACACGTGACCGACGAGCGCGTCGGCCTCCGGCGGCCCTTCGATGAGGACGACGTCCGGCCTCAGCTGCTCCAGCGCCGCGCGGACCGCGCGCGCCGAGCCGGGGCCGTGGTGGCGGACGCCGAGGACGGTGACGCTCACCCGGTCATGACCTCGAGGTCGCGGCACGCGCGGTAGAGGTCGCGCCAGTCCGGGCGCTCCTTGACGACCGCCTCCAGGTATTCGTTCCAGGCAACAGAGTCTGCGGTCGGGTCCTTGATGATGGCGCCGACGAGGGAGCCGGCGATGTCGTCCGCGTGCACCGTGCCGTCGCCGAAGTGCGCCGCGAGGGTCATGCCGTTCGCGAGCACGCTGATGGCCTCCGCCGTCGACAGCGTCCCGGTGGGCATCTTGAGCGTCGTACGACCATCCATCGTCGCGCCGCTGCGCAGCTCGCGAAACACCTGCACGACGCGCCGTACCTCCGTCAGTGCCGGCGGCTCCGCCGGCAACTGCAGCGCGCGACCCAGCTGCGCGACACGCTGCGCGACGATCGCGACCTCGTCCTCCTCCGTCGCGGGCAGCGGCAGCACCACGGTGTTGAAGCGGCGCCGCAGCGCGGAGGACATCTCGTTGACGCCCTTGTCGCGGTCGTTGGCGGTGGCGATGACGCTGAAGCCGCCGATGGCCTGCACCTCCATGCCGAGCTCCGGCACGGGCAGCGTCTTCTCGGACAGGATCGTGATGAGCGTGTCTTGCACCTCCGCGGGCATGCGGGTCAGCTCCTCGACGCGGGCGATCGCGCCGGTCTGCATCGCGACCATCAACGGCGACGCCACGAGAGCCGCGGCGCTCGGGCCCTCGGCGATGAGGCGGGCGTAGTTCCAGCCATAGCGGACGGCCTCCTCGCTGGTGCCGGCGGTGCCCTGCACGAGCAGCGTCGAGTTGCCCGACACTGCGGCGGCGAGGTGTTCGGACAGCCACGTCTTCGCCGTCCCAGGGGAGCCGAGCAGCAGCAGGCCGCGGTCCGTGGCGAGCGTTGCGACGGCGACCTCGACGAGCCGGCGGCTGCCGACGTACTTCGGCGTGATGACCGTGCCATCGGCGAGCGTCCCGCCCAGCACGTACTGCACCACCGCCCACGGCGACAGCCGCCACGACGGCGGCCGCTCCCGGTCGTCCTGCGCGGCGACGGCGGCGAGCTCGGCGGCGTACTGCTCCTCGGCGTGCGGGCGCAGCACGTCCGTGCGGGTCGTCGGAACGGTCACGAGGAGGACTCCTTGTCGTCGTGCGGGGTGAGTTCGCGGCGGATGTCCGCGCGCGTGTGCAACGTGTCGGTGAAGGTGCGCCACGCGGAGCGCAGCCGGTCGTGCAGGACGGCATCGACGTCGGGCAGTGGCGTGTCGGGAGGCAGTTGCAGAACGAGGCGTTGCAACACGGAGCTCATGACGTGCGCGTTGCTCGGGTTCGTGAGCAGTGTCGGGAGCGCGGCCAGGAATTGGCGACGGAACGCGTCCGGCCATGGAACGTCGAGGCTAAACACGTGCGAAAGGCCGAGCGGAGTGTGCAGCCGGGCCGCCGCAAGCTGCGCGCGCGTGTCGTTCGGGAGCGCCGGCAGTGCACTCACGAGGACATGTGCGAACTCGTCGAGCTCGAGCAGGGCGAGCATCGTCGGCGCGTCGCCGTAGCGGCTGGAGGCGGCGGCGAGCCCCGCCAGAAAAGGCTTGCTCCACTCGCTTTTCTGCACGGTCTTGACGAGGGCCTGGGCGTCGAGTCCGTGGCGGTCGCGCCACACGGACGGGTCGGTGTTGGCGACGAGCTGCTGCAGCGCCCACGCCTGCTGGCCCGTGCCCGGCGGGGCGGCCGTCACCCCGACGCGCAGCAGCTCGGGCGGCATCTCGGCCGGCGGCGTGAGGGTGATCGTGCGCTTCAGCAGGCCCTTGGTGACGGTGAAGACCTGAGCCGCCTGCTCGTTGATCGCGCGTTGCCAGCGCGACTGCGGCAGCCCGGCGAGTGCGCGCACGGCCGCGCGGCGAACGTCCACCGACCGGTCGTCGAGTGCCCGTTCGAGGAGCGGCTCGTCCTCCGGGCCGACGTCGGTCGCGAGCTGGATGATCCATGCCTGCCGGGCGGCTGCTTTGTCCGTCGCCCAGGTGCTGTCGACGAGTGCGCGGGCCAGCGGTCGAGCGCGGCGGAGCACATCCTGCAGCAGCGTCTCGCGGGTCGCCAGGTCGCTCGTCGCCCACAGCTCCTGCAGATCGTCGGGCGTCACGTCGTCCTCGCGCACGGCGAGCTGCGCCCACGCGGGGTTGAGGCGCGCCAGCCACCGCCCGCGCGGGCCGAGTGCGTCGAGGAGCTCGGGTTGCGGGTTCTGTCGGACGAGCTCGAGCAGCGCCGGCAGCGCGTCGTCGGGGACGCGGAAGCGGCCGGCCGCGACGGTGAGCCAGTCGACGATCAGCGGCCGCTGCCCGTTCGAAAGAAGGCCGCGCATCCGAGTCTGGGCGGCCTCGGGCGGCAGTGGGAGCTCGCCGTCGAGCAAAGCCGGCGCTGGCGCATCGGCCGCCGACAGCGACGGTTGCAGCCCCGCACGACGCGCGCGCGACAGCACCGCCGCTGCGGTGAGGAACAGCTCACCCTTGTCGCGATCGTCGAGCGGCGTGAGGTCGGCCAGCGCCGCCGGCAGGTCGGGCAACGGCGCGCGGCCTGCGCCGACGAGCGCCGCGTCGACCAACTCGTGCCACGTCACAGGATCACCACGCCGGTGCCGTCCGACGGGCCCGCGGCGAGCGGGGTGAGCGTGAACCCGTTCCAGGTGACCGCGACGTCGACCGGCCGGCCCCCGCTGATGGCGAGCAGCGACCACGTGTCGGGCCAGCGCCGGTCGATGGGCAACGCCGCGCCGGTTTCGTCGCGGAGTGTCCACGGCGCGTCGCTGCTCGCGGGCGTCAGCACCGTCAGCCGTCGTACCGCCATCGGTTGCACGTCGGACCACGGATCGTCGGCGAGGGTCGTCGCGACGATGCCCAATGCGTCGTACCAATTGTCCTGGCCTGGCAGGCGATCGACGAGCGACGGATCGCCGTGCTGCTCGAGGACGAGAGCGCGGCGCGGCCGTTGACCGGGGTGCAGGGCGAGGGTTGCCTCGGTACGACGACCGGGCGCGAGCGTCGTATCGAACGGTGCGCCGCCGTGCGCGAAGGACAGGATCGTCAGCCACTCCTCGGTTGTCTCGCCGTGGAGCCACTGCTGCAGGGTGCGGAGCCGGTCGTCGCCGGTGATGCGCTGACCGACGACGGTCCAGTTGTCAGTCACGCGCTGGCCGTCGCGCTGCACGGTCTCGGCGGGCGTCGTGAACCCGACACGCGAGCGGACCGTGTCGCGCAGCGGCTGCGGCAGGCTGTCGCGCCGCGACCAACCGTCGGTGAGGAGCGCCATCGCGCCGAGCTGATCGAGCAGCCGCTCTGGCCAGTCGCCGGCATGCGCGCCGAGGGCGGCGGTGTTGCCCATCATGCGGACGTACGTGGCGAGGCCGCCGGCTTGCGCGTCGACCATCCGCGCGGCGACGGTGTCCCACCACGCGCGCGGCTGCGACTGGGCGGCGGCGAGCCCCTGCGTCGCGAGGTCAGCCGCCCAGCGGCGGAGCTCGACGACGCCGGCGTCGACCTTCGCCTCGCGGTTGGCCTGCCTGCGGGCCTGGGCGGCCGGGTCGGGGGGCGCGTCGGTCATGGCGGCGGACCGTTCGGCGCGGACCTGCGCCTTGCCGACGCGGTCGGCGAGCCACTCGGTGACCCAGTCGGGCTGGGCCGCCTCGGCGATGGTGTCGTCGGCGTAGAGGAGGAGCAGCGCCAGGCAGTGCTTGCAGGGGAACTTGCGGCTCGGGCAGCTGCACTTCGTCGCGCCGTCGGAGAGGTCGACCTCGCTGCGGTACGGCGTCTGGCCGCTGCCCTGGCACTCGCCCCAGACGGCGGCGGGGGAGGTGCCGGTGCGCGACCAACGCGCGGCGTTCGCCAGGCTCAGGCCGGCTTTCGCGGCGGAGGCGTCGGGCGCCATCGCGAGCACCTGCTCGCGGCTGTACAGCGGCACGACCCCTCCTCCCCGTGGGGGTCATATGGTGCCCCACGCGGCGCCTCGTGAGTGGGTCTTTGCGGAATCCCGAGGCCATGACTGCTGCGGCCTTGGGCCCGCCCGACGGGGGCTTCGTGCAGGACGTCGGCCGCGGCTCCCGGGTCGCTAGCGGCTCCAAGTGGGCTCCAAGTGGGTGCCAAGCGCTGATTGACACGGTGACCTCGTCATCGATCACCGCCACCACTCAGTCCATCCCAAGGAGTTCCGCATGTTCGCTCGACCACTTCGCCGGTACGCCGCCCTCGCGACGGCCGTCGTCGCGATCGCAGCCGCGCCCGGCACGGCCTCTGCTTCCGTCGCCGCCCCGGCCGCCGCAACGAAGGACGCCACCGACTCGCGCACCGTCGACATCACGACCACCGACTACGCGTTCGACCTGCACCTGCACGGGCCGCTGACCGCCGGCCTCGTGCGGGTCAACCTCACCAACGCCGGTGAGGTCGACCACCAGGCCCAGCTGCTGCGCCTGCAGGATGGCGTGACCGAGGCCGACTTCACGGCCGCGCTCAAGGCCGGCGGCGACGGCGCAGCGCTGTCGCTCACCTACGCGGCCGGCGGCGCGAACGCGGTGCCCGCCGACGGTCACCAGACGACGTGGCAGGTGCTCCGCGCGGGCGTCTACCTGGTCGTCTGCCTGCTGCCGTCGCCCGACGGGATGAGTCACCTCGCGATGGGGATGGAGTCATCGTTCGAGGCCCGCGGTGCGCTGCCCGCGAACGTCGACCGTCTGCGTCCGACGTCGCACATCGCGGGGACCATCACCGCGCACGACATGACGTACACGCTGCCACCCGTCTTGACCTCGATCGTCGTGCCGGTTGGAGCCCACACGTCGTAGTTGCCCCAAGGGTCCCGATTCGTCTGCGTGTCAGCGCCCACTGCGCGCGACCAGCCACTTGAGATAGATGCCTCGTGTCGTGTTGGACGTGATATCGCCCAACGCCCACACATAGAAGTCCGGTAGGCGGCCGCCGTCGGGCGTGACTTCGGTCGCCATCGGGGGTACGGGGCGCACCCGTTTCGCAACCAGGTGACCAGCATCGAAATTCGTCGCCGAGCCCTCTTGTCCCGTTGGTGGCGCCATAACCAGCTCCCGATGTAGTTCCAATGACCGCCGAAGATGCAAAGACCTGCGCCTCGTGGACAGAGCTAGCCGGCCTCGCGAAGGATTTCTTCGACACTGTCTGTTATGTCTTGCTCGTAACCAACGCGGTTGTCTGCGTCGTCGTCCCACTCGCTGATCGCCCCGCTGATCTCCAAGAGGTGCTGGTTGGTTGGATCCAGAGGGAGCAGGTTGGTCCACATGAGCCTGGCACCGTTGATGAGCGCCATTTCGCCGAGGCTCATGGCGCGAGCCACAGCGACGACAGCATCTGCTACCGAATCGGCGGGGGCTGGGACATCGACGCCGCATGCCTCGACGAGCGACTCAAGCGCTGACTCCGTTTCCGCCCTTCGGCCGTCGGCCTCCGTTAGGGCGATCAACGCCGCATTGTCGAACGCTGACGAGAGTTCGCCGTTCGCCCACGCGAGAACGTCGCCGACGGACACTAATCCGACACGCAGCAGGGAGAGTTGCCCACGGGCTGCGTGCCCCAGTTGTGTATCAGCCACCCGTACACCAATCTCGTTACTTGACCTTGCGCGATGTGAGCTTCGTCTTGGGCTCGACCCTTTGGTGCGTCACGACATTCTCGTACCAATGGACCTCATGTCCGAAGCCGCCGGACTCGCGCGCGGCGGGACTCGACATCTTTGCCCATTCGGTCGGCTTCCCGCCGTATTGGCTGGCGAGTCGCTCAGCGACCCTTACGACCTTGTTCGTTCCGGGGCCCGCCATGGCTACCCCTGGTCCCTTGAGCTGCGACTCTGACGCGATCTGGCGCGCGAGGAGTCGCGCCTGAGTCACGGACGATGCGTCAAGATTACCGACACGTAGGAGCCGGGGGGTCGGAACGAGTCGGCGTGCTAGTCCCAGCGTCAACAGGTTGACTGACGCCGACCCCGTCTCGTCCATCACCAACGTCTGCGACCGTGCGGCCACCTCGCGGGCAAGCTTCGCGGCGGTGGAGGACGCGATGGCGGTCGCGCGTTCCGTACCGGTTCGAACTGCGTTTGCGGCGACGCTGCCACCACCGGTGACCGCGCCGAACAGCACGCCAGGCACCAGCTCGCCCAGGGCGTGGGCGGGGTCGTTCATGAAGTCGGTGGCGACCGCTTTCGCGAAATCGACCGGGTGGGTGGCGCCCCAGTAGAGGGCCTTCGCGGTCGTCTCCGCGTCGTGCGTCCAGCCGTCCGGATCGATCATCAGACGCACGGGGGAGAACTCCCACGCCATCTTCACCATCCCGACGGTGCCGTCCCAC
>CAXSDE010000039.1:0-29052 GCA_964236265.1 uncultured bacterium | reverse complement strand
CGGCGAAGAAGACGACGACGACGCGGAAGGTAGCCGCGAAGAAGGCCGCCACCACGCGCAAGGCCGCGGCGAAGAAGACGACGACGACGCGGAAGGTAGCCGCGAAGAAGGCCGCCACCACGCGCAAGGCCGCGGCGAAGAAGACGACGACGACGCGGAAGGTAGCCGCGAAGAAGGCCGCCACCACCCGCAAGGCCGCGGCGAAGAAGACGACGACGCGGAAGGTGGCCGCGAAGAAGGCCGCCACCACGCGCAAGGCGGTCATGCGCAAGGCAGCCGCGAAGGCGACAACTCGCAAGGCGAGTCCACGCAAGTCGACCACCAGGCGGCCCGCCGGGAGATGAAGCTCCTGAGAGTCACCCGTTTGGAGTAACGGCCGGGCGAATGACAACGCCGAAATTACAGAGGTGTAGTCATTCGCCCGGTGCTGTTTGGAGACTCGTGCCCCACACACTGTCCTCGCCCCGCGAGCACGTCCCACCCGTGCCTGAACCGGCTGTCCCGTCTCCGTCGCTTGCGCCGATGCGGGAGTGCCCCTCTCCGCTCATGGATCTCGTCAACCCGGCGGGTCCCCACTCCCTGGGGATAATGGCGGCGGAGCGGCCCGAGCAGTCCTTACGCGTCATCGACCTCCGCCACTTCGCGACGGGGGTGGCGTCATGACACCGCGCAGAGTGTGAACACGCGCTGACGTGCTGGCGCCGACCTGCCGAATTTCGGATCAGCGACGCCGTCATCCTGCGGATGGGCCGCCTCGACCGGCTGCACGATGCCTTCGGCGGCTGCCGCTGCGGACATGGATCTCATCGGCGTCGTCCCGCCTGAGCGGAGCGTCCGCTGGAGCGGGAGCTATGGCTGCTGCGCGAACGTGTCGCCGAGCAGTTCGACGCGGATCACGATGTGGCGATCCCGGCACGGCCGACGCGGGTGGGCTGACGACGAAATGAGGGGGAGACTCGACCGCGCTAGTCGTTCCTCAGTTCCTCGGCTTCGCGCATGATGTCGGGCGCCGAGTCCGGCGCACTGGGAGCCGTTTGCTCGCCTGTGAGTGAGAGTGCGGCGGACACGCCCGCGACGGTGCCGCTCGCGGCGGCGCGCTGCACCAGCTGATAGCCGGCCGTGACATCGCCCGCCGCGTAGACGCCGTCCACCGTCGTCACCCCGTCGCGATCGACGACGATGTAGCCCTCGTCGTCCAGTCGGCAACCAAGCGCCGTGGCGAGTTGGCCGCGTGGCTCGTGACCATAGGAAAAGAAGACCATTTGAGCCGGCACCTCCCGGCCGTTGGCGAGCCGGACAGCATGCAGCTCCTCCGGCTTCCCGCACAATTCGACGGCCGTCTGCTCGATGACATCGATGCCGTGTCGGGCCATCGCAGCTCGTGCGGCGTCGTCACCGGTGAACGTGTGTCCGTCCGTCACGACGGTCACCGTCCTGGCCCACGTGAGGAGCATGCCCGCGAAGCCTGCCAGTCGCTCGTCCCAGCCGAGGGCGACGACATCGAGTCCCTGCGACTCGAATCCGTCGCACGCTGGGCAATGAAAGACGCTGCGGCCGTAGTGCTCCGAGAAGTTGCGCATGGACGGCAGGACATCGACGACGCCCGTTGACAGCACGACGCGCGCAGCCCGGACGACGGTGCCGTCATCGAGCTCGGCCCGGAAGTCGCCGAGCGACCCGGTGATCGAAGTGCAGCGGCTGTCGCGCACGGTCAGTGTCGGATACGCGGCCAGCTGTTGCCGGGCGCGGACATTGAGGTCGTCGGGAGAGAGATCCTCGAGGCCCAAATACCCGTTCACGCGCTGGGTTGCAGCGTTGCGGTGCTCGTCACTGTCGAGGACGAGGGCGCTTCGGCGGTAACGGCCGAGCCAGAGCCCGGCCGACAGACCCGCCGGCCCGGCGCCCACGACGAGAGCGTCGACATGCAGGGTGATCGTCATCGGAGGCCGTCGTACCCGTATCGGCGCCTGTAACCCCTGCTCGCGACGCCTGGTCACTGGGTCGCCCCATGTGGCACACTGGCAACAGCAGTCACAACCGTCACATGGCAGGTTCGCTGGGGAAGGCGTCCCTCGCTGGTCCGACGGAGGTCACTGTGACCGTTTGTGGCACTTTGCACGTGCATTCATGCTCGCCTGCCCTGACACCCCACGTCGAGTGGGCGCTCTCCAACGAACTGGGCGTGCGAGTCGCTCTGTCGTGGCGTGATCAGCCCGTGCTGCCTGGGCTCCTGCGGGCAGAGGGCACGTGGCGCGGCGAGATCGGAGCCGCCGGTCGCCTGGCGAGCGTCCTCAAGGGCTGGTCGATGCTGCGCTTCGAGGTGACCGAGGAGCCGTCCCCCGGGTGTGATGGCGTCCGGCACAGCTTCACGCCGTCGCTCGGCCTGTTCAGCGCGACGACGAGCGCCAACGGCGACGTTGTCGTGGGGGAGTTGCAACTGCGTGCGCTTCTCGCCGGCGCGCCGTTCCTGGGGGCGGTCCCGGTGGCCATCGAGACACTTCTCGGTACGGCGTGGGACGCGGAGCTGGAGCCACTGCGCCAGGCCGCCGCCGATGGGCCCGCAGCCCGGCTCCTGTCGGTGGTCTGAGGCGCTCGTCCCATCGGACAGGCGGCCCGGCCCAACGTGTAAGCAATTCGCGGTCCCTGGCCTGTGCGGGATGTTTATGCGTCCTGGTGCTCGGCTGCCGACGAAGGTGCCTGCTGGCGTCAGCGTGCTGCACGCATGCCCGACAGGACAGCCGTCCAGCGGGCAAGTTCGTCGAGCATGGCAACAGCCGCCGCACCGAGGACCTCGTTGGGCACAAACACCTTGTCGCCGTTGAGAAACTGCGTCACGAAAGGAATGTTGACGCTCTCGAACACGGGCACCATTCTGAGCGTCGTCACGACCTGCTTGAGCGCCTGCACCGCCCGCGTGCCGGCGGCGATTCCGCCATAACTGACGAAGCCGACCGGCTTGTGGTGCCACTCGTTGTGCAGATAGTCGATGGCGTTCTTCAATGCTGCGTTGTACGAATAGTTGTATTCCGGCAGCACGAAGACGAACGCATCGCCGCGGCTGATCGTGGCGCTCCAGTCCTTCGTGTGCTGATGCTCGTAGTCGCCGAGGCGCGGGTGCCTCGGTTCGTCGAGCATCGGGAGGTTGACCTCCGCCAGATCGACCACTTCGACATCAAAAGCGCCATGCTCGACGGCGACCGCCGCGAACCAGTCCGCGACCGCCGGTCCCACCCGTCCTGGGCGCGTGCTGGCGATGATGATCTGCAGCGTCGGACGACTCATCGAACCTCCCATTGATTGACAGGTGGGTACGACAGTACGCAACCCCCACTACGCCGCCGGCGACTACACATGGCGCATCTCGACGGGCGCCGCACCTGATCACCGGCAAACGGCGCAGAAACATGGCCGGCCCACGCCGGCACAAGCGTGTGGTGCCGATCCGTCTCCCATGCCGGCGCCATGACAGGCCCCTCCGCCGACGAGACTTTCCTCGCCGCGCCCAGACGTCCACCGCCGCCCGTCCGCCGTCCGCACACCTCGCAAGGGACTGGTTGGACCGTCGTAGCGCTCGCCGGAGGCTGGGCCCCCGTAGAGGCCCATCACATCGTTGCGATGCTCGATCGCAAAGATGTGAACGAGCGTCTTGGCACACCCGTGATTGGGCAGGGCCGATCGCCGACCTATTGCTCGTCGGCGGCGGACGCAGCGCCCCTGCGAACCGGCGACGGCGGACGCAGCGCCCCCGCGAACGGGGGACGGCGGACGCAGCGCCCCCGCGAACGGGCGGGGTTACAGCGGGATGTTGCCGTGGTCGCCGCGGGCAGCGACACCCATGATGGCCTCGGCCAACGCCCGCTTCGTGAGCGTGGGCTCGACGACCGCGTCGACGACCCCGAGCTCCATGGCACGGTCGAGGCCGCCCGCGATCTTCTCGTGCTCCTCCGCCAGCTGCTCCTCGACCTCCGACCGCTGCGCTTCCGGCACCTCGGAGAGCTTCTTGCGGTGCAGGATGCGCACCGCGGCGACGGCGCCCATGACAGCGACCTCGGCTCCCGGCCACGCGAAGACCTTCGTCGCCCCGAGGGATTTGGAGTTCATGGCGATGTAGGCACCGCCGTAGGCCTTACGCGTGATGAGCGTGACGCGCGGCACGACCGCCTCGGCGAAAGCGTGCAGCAATTTCGCGCCGCGACGGACCACGCCGTCCCATTCCTGACCTACCCCGGGCAGATACCCCGGCACATCGACGATGACGACCAACGGCACCCCGAAGGCGTCGCACATCCGCACGAAACGCGCCGACTTCTCCGCCGATGTCGAGTCGAGGCAGCCGCCGAGGCGCATCGGGTTGTTGGCGACGACTCCGACAGTGCGACCCCCGAGGCGGCCCAGCGTCGTCACGATGTTGGGCGCCCATTTGGGGTGCAACTCGACCGCGGAGCCGGCGTCGAGAAGGGCGCCGAGGATGGGATGCACGTCGTACGCCCGCTTGGGGGTGTCCGGAAGGCACGCCGCGAGGTCCGCATCCTCGACGGACGCGACATCGACGGCGCCTTGCTGCGTCAGCAATGAGATCAATGAACGGGCAACGCCGTACGCTTCCTCGTCCGTGTCCGTCGTGACGTGCACGACGCCGCTGCGCCGACCGTGTGCATCCGGACCACCGAGTTTGAGCATGTCGACATCTTCACCCGTGACGGACCGGACGACCTCGGGACCCGTGACGAACACACGCCCACCCGGTCCGAGAATGACGATGTCGGTCAACGCAGGCCCGTAGGCGGCGCCGCCGGCGGCGGGACCGAGCACCACCGACACCTGCGGGATCTTGCCCGAAGCGCGTGTCATCACAGCGAAAACGGTCCCGACCGCATCGAGCGACTCAACGCCTTCGCGCAGGCGCGCGCCGCCGCTGTGCCACAACCCGAGGACCGGGACCGACAACGCCAGCGCCTTCTCATAGGCGCCGACGATGTGGCGGCACCCGTCCGTGCCCATCGCACCTCCCTGCACGCTCGCATCGGAGGCGAACACCACGACGGGCGAGCCCCCGATCGACGCGACACCGGACAGGAATCCCGAGTCGTCGTCGTCGAACAGCGACGCGAACGAGTCGTCATCGACGAGCCCCGCGACCTTCACCCACGGGCCGCGCTTGTCGGCGAGACGCTCGGCGACAGGAGAGTTCTCCAGCAGCGTCATGGGTGTCGTCCTTTCAGTCGGTGCGGGAAAGCTAGTCGGTGCGGGAGATCTACGGTGCGGGACCTAGTATGTGCGGTAGCCGAGGCACACGTTGTGGCCGCCGAAACCGAACGCGTTGACGAGCGCGACGCCCGCCCCCACCGGGCGCGCCGTGATGGTGACGACGTCGAGCGGGATCTGATCGTCCTGATCGGTGAGGTTGCGGGTCGGCGGAATGAGGCCGTTCTTCAACGTCAGCAGCGTGACGATGGAGGCGACCGCACCGGCGGCCCCCAGAAGGTGGCCGATGTTTGCCTTGGTGGCCGTCACCGGGACCTGCGCCGCCCGCTCGCCGAGGGTCACGAAGAGCGCCTGCGCTTCGGCGACGTCGCCCGCGGGCGTCGATGTCGCGTGCGCGTTGACATGCACCACATCCTCGGCCGACGCGTGCGAGTCGGTGATGCACTCGGTCATGGCGCGGGCGGCGCCCTCGCCCGTCGGGTCGGGGGCGGCAATGTGGTGGGCGTCGGAGGACAAGCCGAATCCGGTCGCGTAACCGTAGATGCGGGCGCCCCGTGCCTTCGCGTGTTCCTCGTTCTCGAGCACGAGAATCCCCGCGCCCTCACCGAGGACGAAGCCGTCACGCGCCTTGTCGTACGGCCGGGACGCGCCCTGCGGGTCGTCCTCGCGTGTGGACAGCGCGCGCATCGCGGCGAAGGCGGCCATGGGAAGAGCGTGGATCGCGGCCTCCGTGCCGCCGGCGGCGACGACGTCCGCGCGACCCGTCCGGATCATCTCGATGCCGTAGGCGATTGCCTCCGCGCCGGACGCGCACGCGCTGACGGGCGTGTGGGTGCCTGCTTTGGCGCCGATGGCGAGGGACACGTTGGCCGCGGGTCCGTTGGGCATCAGCATCGGGACGGTGTACGGCGACACGCGGCGCGCGCCCTTGTCCTTCAACACGTCGTACTGGTTGAGCAAGGTCGTCACCCCGCCGATGCCGCTCGCGACCACGGCGCCGAGACGGAACGGGTCGACCTCGCCCTCGGCGAAGCCGGCATCCGCCCAAGCCTCGCGGGCGGCGATCAACGCCAGCTGCGCGCTGCGGTCGAGCGTGCGGGCCTCGACCCGATCCATGACCTGCAGCGGGTCGACCGCCACCGGTGCGGCGATCCGCACCGGCAGCGATTCGGCCCAGTCCTCGGTCAGAAGCCGCACACCGGAGTTGCCGGCGAGCAGCCCTGCCCAGGTGGTCGCGACGTCCCCGCCGAGCGGCGTGGTCGCGCCTAGACCGGTGACGACGACGCGGATGGCGTCAGAAGTCACGCGGCCGCACCAGCCTTGATGAAGTTGACGGCGTCACCGACGGTCTTGAGGTTCTTGACCTCTTCGTCCGGGATCTTCACGCCGAAGCGCTCCTCGGCCTGCACGACGACCTCCACCATCGACAGCGAGTCGATGTCGAGGTCGTCGGTGAAGGTCTTTTCGGCCGCGACCTGGTCGGCCGGGACACCGGCGACCTCGTTGATGATCTCTGCGAGGCCGTCGAGAATTTCGTTGTCCGTCATTCAGGTTCCTTTCGGGTGCGTGGATGCCGAGGACCGGCGTTGTGCCGAGGACCGGCGTTGTGCAGGGCCGTTCAGGGGCAGGTGACGACCTGTCCCGCGTAGGAGAGACCGCCGCCGAAACCGAGCAGCAGCAGACGATCGCCGCTCGTCACCTCGCCGGTCGCGCGCAGCGTCGCCAGGGCCAGCGGGATGGAGGCGGCGGACGTGTTGCCGGACTCGACGATGTCGCGGCCGACCGCCACGTGATCGCCCAGCTTCAACGACCGCGCGACGCTGTCGATGATGCGCAGATTGGCCTGGTGGAGCACGAGGCCGTCGAGCTGGGTGGCGTCGATTCCGGTGCGTTCGAGAATGTCCCGTACGACACCCGGCAGGGTCCCCGTCGCCCACCGATACACCGACTGACCAGCCATGACCATCTGCAGCTCGTCGTTCATGGCGATGAAATCGCTGAGCTCGCCGGCGCTGCCCATGACGACCGGGCCGATGCCTTCGGTGCCGTCGGCGGCGCGACTGACGAGGGCGGCCCCGGCGCCGTCACCGAAGAGGATGCACGTGTTGCGGTCGTCCCAGTTGGTGATGTCGCTGAGCTTTTCCGACCCTACGACTAGCACGTGGCGGGCGCTGCCGCTGCGGACCGCATCCGCGGCGAACGCCATGGCGTAGCAGAAGCCGGCACACGCCGCGTTGAGATCGACGCCGCCTGGGGAGGGAATGCCGAGGGCCGTCGCGACACTGGGCGCCGCGTGCGGCATCGTCGCGAGCAGGGAGCAGGTCGCGACGATGACGAGGTCGATCTCCGTCACGTCGACCCCGGCCTCGGCGATCGCCTTCGCACCGGCTCCGACGGCCATCGACACGACGGTCTCGTCGGCCCCCGCCTTGCGCCGGTTGACGATCCCGACGCGGGAGCGGATCCACTCGTCGGACGTGTCGACCAACGTGGCCATGTCGTCGTTGCTCACGACGTTCGCGGGGCGGTAGTCGCCGAGGCCGGTGATGCGAGCGCCGTACGTTGTCACGCGGACGCCTCCGTCGGGTGCAGGCGGACCAGTGGCTGGCCGGGCGTCACCGGGTCGCCGTCGACGAGCAGCCACTCCACGACGACGCCGCCGTTGGCGGCGACGACCGACTGACGCTTGTCCCGGTTGACGAGTTCGCCGATCACGCTGCCCGGCGCCAACTCCGTGCCTTCGGCGACGCTCGACGTGAAGAGGCCGGCGGACGGGGCGACGACGACCCGCCAGGCCGGGGCGGGCTCGTGCGAGAGCTGGTGGGCGGCGAGGAGGCCGCGAGCGGCGTCGAGGTCGTCCGGGGACTTGAGCGCGACCCGCTCCACGTCCGGCAGCGCGCGCTTGAGCAGGCCCGTCAGCGTGCCCGCGGGCGGCAACTCGATGACGGCGGTCACGCCGAGCTGGCCGAGTGTCTTCATGCACAGGTCCCAGCGCACGGGGGCGGCGATCTGCGCCACCAGTCGGCGCAGGAGTTCGGGCCCGGAGGTGACGACCGTGCCGTCGGCGTTGGAGAGCAGGCGGATGTGCGGGTCGCGCATCGGGACGCCGGCGACCAGCTGCTCGAGCTCGGCGACGGCCGGCCGCATGAACTCGGTGTGGAAGGCGCCGGCGACCGCGAGCGGGCGGACGCGCGAGCCGTCCGGCGGGTTGTCGGTCAGTTTTTCCAACACGGTGAGCGAGCCGGCGGCGACGAACTGGCCGGCCCCGTTGTTGTTGGCGATCGTCAGGCCGAAGGACTCGACGTGTGGGACGACGACCGTGGGTTCGCCGCCGAGGACCGCACTCATGCCGCTCGGCTCCGCCGCCGCTGCGGCCGCGGCCATCAGGCGGCCACGCTCACGGACGAGGACGAGGGCGCCCTCGGCGCTGAGGCCGCCCGCCGCCGCCGTTGCGGTGAACTCCCCGACGCTGTGGCCGGCCGCGATGCCGACAGCGCCGTCCGAGCCTTCCAGGAGCACCTCGGCCGCGGCGAGACCGGCCGCGACGATCAACGGCTGCGCGATGGCGGTGTCGCGGATGCGGTCGGCGTCCCAGGTGGTGCCGGCAGCGATGAGGTCGATGCCGATGACGGCAGACCACCAGCGCAGCCGATCCGACAGGCCCGGCAGCTCGAGCCAGGGGGCGAGAAAGCCGGGCGACTGGGCACCCTGACCGGGAGCGAGGAGTGCGAGCACGCTTCCTACCGTCCCAACATGTGCAGTCGGAATCGCTGCGGAGGCGCACCAGGTCAGTCTCGGAATTATGGAGGAATCCTACAACGGTGTCGGGATGTCCTCGAGTCGCCCGTAGGCGATGGCCAGTTGGAGGGTGAAGGCGTCCCGTGGCTCCGTCGCCGCATACCCAACCACATCGGTTGCCCGTTTGAGGCGGTAGCGAACCGTATTCGGATGGACGAAGAGCAGCCGCGCCGTGCCTTCGAGGCTGCCGGCCTGCTCGAGGTAGGTCGTCACGGTCTCGAGCACGCTGCCGCCCGCGGCGGCCAACGGCATGTAGATGTCCTCCACCAAGCGCCGCCGGGCCGATTCGTCGCCGGCCAGGGCGCGCTCCCCGAGGAGTTCGTCTGCGTGGACCGGGCGCGGGGCGGCGGGCCACGCCGCGACGGCGCGGCTGCCGGCGACCGCCGCGCGGGCGGACAGGATGGCAGCCGCCAGGTCCGGCACGGTCGGGCCGAGCACGACCGGCCCGGCGGCGAACTCGCTCAGCAACGCCTTCGCCGCCGTCGCCGGCCGGTCGGCACCGACCAGCACGATGAGTCGGTCGCCGTGCATGCCCGCCAGCGCGTCGAACCGCAGCCGGCGCGCCGTGCGGTGGATGTCCTCGAGCAGATCCTCGTGTGGCGCATCGCGCGGGGAGCCGACGAGCACGCAGACCTGCTCCGGCGTGCCCCAGCCGAGCGCTACGGCCCGGGAGGTGAGCGTGTCACCGCCCTCCCCGCGGACCAGGGAGTCGATGACGACCGCCTCGAGGCGCGCATCCCACGCCCCTCGTGCCTCGGCCGTCTGGGCATAGACCTCCGCCGCCGCGAACGCCACCTCCCGGCTGTAGCGCAGGAGCGCCTCGAGGAGTTCGGTGACCTCGCCGGGGGCCGCCAGCTGTTCCACCTCGGTCTCGACCGTGTCGATCGTGACGCGCACGAGCTCGACGGTCTGGTGCAGCGAGATCGCCCGGGTCAACTCCCGCGGCGCGGCGCCGAAGACGTCCCCGGTCAGCTCCGGCTGGTCGGACGGTCGTCGTACCCACTCGATGAACGACGCGATGCCCGCCTGCGCGACCAGTCCCACCCAGGAGCGCTGCTCCGGTGGCATCTCCGCGAACCAGGGGAGGCGCTCGTCCATCCGCTGCACGCACTTCGTCGCGAGGGTGCCCATGGACCGCTCGAGGCGACGGAGGGTGGCCGCGAGCGGTTGCGCGGGCCGGCGCGGGGGCGTCACGGATGCAGCGTCCCACGCCCGTTCGCAGGGTGGGCTTTGCGTGCGGACGATCAGGGGGTACGACAGACACGTGACGACTCCCGCCCCTCGCGACCCGGTGGCCGACCTCGAGCGCATCGCCTTCCTGCTGGAACGGCGGCTGGAGCCGTCGTACCGGGTGAAGGCCTTCCGCGGCGCGGCGCGAACCGTGCGCGCGCTGCCGGACGGCGAGGCGCAGCAACGCGCGACGACCGGGCGGCTCACCGACCTCCCGGGCGTCGGGCCGGTCACGGCGGCCGTGATCGCGGAGTCGCTGACGGGAGAGTTGCCGGCCTACCTGGCGAAACTCGAGGAGGAGTCCTCGCAGCCGTTGACCGTCGGCGGCGAGGACCTGCGTGCGGCTCTCAAAGGCGACTCTCACGTGCACAGCAACTGCTTCTATGCGGGTGGGGCCGCTTGCCATGATCGCCACAAATTGTCGTCGGTCGGTGCAAGGCTCCAGACATGTCAGCCACAGCGAATACTGCCCTGCAGCGTGTCGGAACCGCGCGGCCGGGTGCCAGTCGGGCAGCATGCGGAGTATGTTGGCGTGTGTCGAACATACGTTCGATCTCAGCGCGACTAATTACAGGCGTGGAGTTCCGGTTACCGGCGTCCACAACGGCGGAGATGTCTTGTCCACAACACGCGCCGAATCTTGGGCGAGTCACGTCCTCGGCGTGCACAGGCGTGAGGCCGTCCGGCACGGTTCTCCACAAATCAGTCCCCAGGGCGGAGCCGCTAGGTTTCGTCGGGACCCTCTATGTCGAAGGAGAACACAGTGTCCCTGACCGTTGGCGAAGCACTATCCGACGAGCGACGCGACTACTTGGCAAGCGTCCGGCGCGCGCGAACGGCGCTCATTGAGTGGGTTGGCAGCCAGGACGGCGCACTGGGCGCCGTTGATCTTGCGCGACGGGTTTGTGACGCCGAACAGTTGCCGGCTCCAGCCGTCCGCGCGGCACTCTGGGAACTACTCGCCGACCGTGCGCTCGTGATGACGCCGTCGGACGGTCTTGTCGCCGTCCCGTAGCAGGAAGAGTAAACATGGCGACCGTCCACGAACGAGCCACGCCCGCCGGTTCGGACCAACTGCGCAGGCGTGCTGGTGCGGATGTCAAGCTCGACGAGTACAGGACTCCGGGCGAACTTGATCGTGATCGGATCATGTACTCATCCGAGTTCCGTCGGCTAGCCGGTGTCACTCAGATCACTTCGGTGCAGGAACGGCGGCTGCTCCACACGCGACTCACGCACTCGCTGAAGGTCGCGCAGCTGGGCCGTAGGCTTGCCCAGAAGCTGGCGACCGAGAATCCGAACTGGGCGGCGACGGTGGGCCTCGACGCCGACGTCGTCGAGGTCGCCGGCCTTGCCCACGACATGGGCCATCCGCCTTTCGGCCACGTCGCCGAGACGCGACTGCACAACATGATGGAGGGCTTCGGCGGGTTCGAAGGAAACGCGCAGAGCTACCGCATCGTCACCAAACTTGCCGTCAGACGAGATGAGTTCGCTGGCCTCGACCTCACGCGTCGATCCCTTGCGGCCATCTTGAAGTATCCCGCCATCGGCCCACGCGAGGCGGCGGTCGTGGACCCGTGGACTGACCGGTCCCGCGGCACGAAGTGGGGCTGTTACCCCAGCGAGAAGGCCGACTTCCATTTCGTCCGCGGCACCGACGTCTCGGAGACGAGATCGGTCGAAGCCATCTTGATGGACTGGGCTGATGACGTTTCTTTCGCCACCCACGACATCGATGACTACTTCCGCGCAGGCTTGATACCCCTGCACGCGCTGGAAAGTGACTGGACCCAGTTCGCGGCGCGGGCAACCCAGCGCTTGTCCAAGAAGCACGGGAGCACGTTCGATACCGCCAAGTTCGGGATAGCGCTCGACACGTTGAAGGCTGTCCCCATCACGGCGCCGTTCTCTGGCTCGCGTACGGATCGGGCGCTGCTACATACCTTTGTCTCAAGCAAGATCACAGAGCTGCTGAACGGTGTCGTGACGATGGACAGCGCACCGTATGTACGCGTGAACGACCGCGTGCAGTACGAGGCTGAGGCACTCAAAGAGTTGACATGGTTCTACGTGATCGAGCGGCCGGCCCTCGCCACGCTCCAAGAGGGACAAAAGCTGCTGGTCGAGCGGCTGTTCACCGTCCTACGCGACTGGGTGACGCGCGACCCGTACAGCCCCCGCGTCCCCGTTCAGCTCCGGCAGCTATGGACGCTGGGGGAGGAGGACACGGACGCGAAGGGCGCGATCGGCAAGGATTACACGACCGAATACGTCGTGAATCGCGCTGTATGCGACTACGTCTGCACGCTGACGGAGAGCCAAGCCCTCGACATGCATGAACGGATGACCGGCGGATCCGCCGGATCGTTGTTCGGCACGTGGTTTGCATGAGCCACCGTGACCATGTCAAAGGCAGTCGACATAGCGCAGACGTAGAATGCCAGAGATGCTGCCGCGTGATCCGATTGCGGACCTCGAGCGCATCGCCTTCCTGCTGGAACGGCGACTGGAGCCGTCGTACCGGGTGAAGGCCTTCCGCGGCGCGGCGCGAACCGTGCGCGCGCTGCCGGACGGCGAGGCGCAGCAACGCGCGACGACCGGGCGGCTCACCGACCTCCCGGGCGTCGGGCCGGTCACGGCGGCCGTGATCGCGGAGTCGCTGACGGGAGAGTTGCCGGCCTACCTGGCGAAACTCGAGGAGGAGTCCTCGCAGCCGTTGACCGTCGGCGGCGAGGACCTGCGTGCGGCTCTCAAAGGGGACTGTCACGTGCACAGCAACTGGAGCGACGGCGGGTCACCGATCGAGGAGATGGCGCTCGCCGCCCGCGACCTCGGTCACGAATGGATGGCCCTGACGGATCATTCGCCGCGGCTGACCATCGCGAACGGGCTGTCCCGGGAACGGCTCTTGCAGCAGTTCGACGTGATCGATGAACTCAACGAGCGGCTGGCGCCGTTCCGGGTCCTCAAGGGCATCGAGGTCGACATCAACGAGGACGGCACGCTCGACCAGGACGACGACATGCTCGCGCGCCTCGACGTCGTCGTCGGCAGTGTGCACAGCAAGTTGCGGTCCCCCCGCGACGTGATGACGAAGCGGATGCTCGGCGCGATCCGTAACCCGCACCTCGACATCCTGGGCCATTGCACAGGCCGGCTCGTGACGGGCAAAGGGCGGCCGGAGAGCGAGTTCGACCACGAGGTCGTCTTTCAGGCGTGCATCGATCACAACGTGGCGGTCGAGATCAACTCACGTCCGGAGCGGTTGGACCCACCGCGCCGGTTGCTCACCATGGCCGTCGAGATGGGCTGCTTCTTCACGATCGACACCGACGCGCACGCGCCCGGGCAGCTCGAGTGGCAGGTCTACGGGTGTGCGCGGGCGGAGGAGTGCGGCGTGACGCCCGACCGTGTCCTCAACACCGTCGGAGCAGCGGCACTGACGGCCCGATGAGCACGGGGACGGGCGTGTCCGGTCGACCGAGTCGAGCGGAGCAGGACGAGCCGGAGTCAGCCGGTCGTCCACGTCCACTGCTGCATCGCGGCGAGGATGACGTCGAGGGTCGCCACGTCCGTCCCGGAATAGATGAGCGCCGACCCGTAGATGCGGCCACCGTGCAGGATGCGCCACTCCCGCAGTCGCCGGGTCCCGCCGGCGTACGAGTAGTCGACGACAGCCGCGGGTTCGCCGCCGACGCGCGTCCGCCACAGCGGCGGGCAGTGCATGTCTGTGAATCGCAGCGGTAGTTAGCACGTTTCTCGCAGCGCTATTTGGCAGGGGGTCACCGGCCGATTAGGAGTGCTTCGCGTGCGGCTTCGACGGCTTCGGGTGTGACGGCGGGCAGCTGGTTGATCGCCTGGATACGTTCTATTTGGGTGAGCAGGCGGTCGATGAGGCGGAAGTTGCCGCCGGTTATCCGTGCGATGGTGGCGATCGCGACTGTCTGGGCGAGGCTGTCTTCGTCGCTGAGGTCGCTGGTTCGCCAGCGGCGCGTAAGCACGGCTGTGAGTTCGTCGCTGGTGAGCGGTCGGTACTCGTGGGCGAAGCCGATCCGGCTGTATAGCTGGGGGTAGCGGGCGAGGCGCTTTTCGATGCCGGGCATTCCGATGAGGATGACGCCGAGGGCGTGCCGGTCGTAGTAGTCGCGGATTTGCTCGAGGCCGGTGGTTTTGAGCCGGTCGGCTTCGTCGACGATGAGCAGTTCGGTGAGGGCGGAGCCGCCGGAGTCGGTGTGGACGAACGGGTCGACGTTGCCGTGCTGGTGGTAGTCGACGGCGTAGGAGATCTGCTGGCACGCTCGGGGCAGAGCCTGGTCGACTTCACGAATACTCGCGTTGACGGTGGGTGACCACACGGCGGTTCTGGCCTGCAGGACGCCTTCGGGCACCGGGCCAGGTTCAGCGCCGATCGCGAGTTGGTGTTGCCAGCGTGCCCAGTCGTCGCTGCCTGCGTAGTGCCGTGTGGACAGCGTTTTGCCGACCCCGGGCCGTCCCCAGCAGAGCCCGATGCAGCGGTGTTGGCGGGCGGTGTCAGCGAATTCGGTGAACCGGCGGTGTTCCTTTGTGACGAGGAAAGTTGCTTGCTCCGGCACGGGCGCGGGTGTGGTCAGTTCCCCGAAGGTGCCGGACAGGAAGCGGCGCCCGTCGTCGTTCTTCCCGAGCAGGGCTGGGCAGTCCGGGGGGGTCAGTCACTGGCGTAGGTCCGTAGCCGGTGTCGCGGCGCCGGCTGAGCGGGTAGTGGCTGATCGGTGCCGGCGGTTGCCGCTGCTGGTGGGACGACGGTGTAGCGGTGGTCGTCGGGGATAGCGTCCACAACGCTGCGCCGGTTGCGAAGCTGGGCCTTGAGGTCACGGCGCCGAGCAATCCGGGCGTCTTGGAGTTGCTCGAGTGTGACGGCGTCGGCGGCGAGTTCGGGAGCGATGGCTCGGCAGATGTACTTGTCGCCCTGCTAGACACGGACCTCGACGGCGTCGCGCGGGTCGTGTCGAATGGTGACACTCTCGCCGACGTACGCGGCGAGCACAGGACTGACGTAGCGGGTGCCGCTGAACCGGATCCCGTCGCGTTGCACGATCCGCCGGGCAGCCGCGGTGAGCAGCAGCATGTCGAGGTCTTCAGGGTGAGCGGGGGCCCGCGGGATCCATCCGTCAGCGAGCCAACGCTGGACCGGTGGCTGCCCGGTCTCCGAGTGCGCCCGGCAGTGTTACTCCGAGACGAGAAACTGCTCAAGCGCAGCATCCAGCTGCGCGAGGGTGAGTTGCGGCGCAGTGACGGGGTTACCGCCGGTGCCGTGCGGGATGTAACCGGGCAGGTGCGGCAGCAACTCGGTGGTGATGGTGCGGAACAAGCGCTCAATTTTTCCGCGGCCTTGCGGGACACCGACGCGGGAGTGGATCAGCTGAACGTGCGTGTCGAGGCACACTGAACCGCCCCGGCGTGTCCGGAGACTTTCTAGTTTGAGAACTCGACGAGTGTCGGGGTCGGTTGTTGAGCGTAGTGCGCGGCCTCAAGCTCGGCGGGCGGGACGTCGCCGCAGTACTCGTAGAGCCGCCTGTGGTTGAACCAGTCGACCCATTCCGCGGTAGCGACTTCAACCTGGTCGACGGTTCGCCACGGGCCGCGACGCTTGATCAGCTCGGTTTTGTAGAGCCCGTTGATCGTCTCGGCGAGCGCGTTATCGTAGGAGGAACCGACAACGCCCATTGACGGGCGAATGCCGTCGGCGGCGAGCCGCTCGCTGTAGGCCACAGAGGTGTAGTGGCTGCCGTGGTCGTGATGTTGGACACGCCGCTCACGTCTCGGCCTTCGCGGTCGCGGGTCCACACAGCATGCTCGATCGCGTCGAGCACGAGCTGGGCGGTCATCGACGTCGATGTCCGCCAGCCGATGATCCGACGTGCGTAGGCGTCGATAACAAACGCGACGTAGACCCAGCCGGCCCACGTCGAGACGTAGGTGAAATCGGCAACCCAGAGGCGGTCCGGCACGACCGGCGCGAACTGCCGACCGACGAGGTCCTGCGGCCGCTTCGCAGCCGGGTCGGCGATCGTGGTCCGCTTGACCTTCCCGCGGACCGCGCCGCGCAGCCCGAGTTCGCCCATCAGCCGCTCGACCGTGCACCGAGCGATCGGCGGCTCGCCCTGTCCACGTTCACGGTTGAGTTGTAGCCAGACTTTGCGCGCGCCGTAGACGCCGTAGTTGTCCGCGTGCACCTTCGCGACTTTCGGCGTGAGTTCGCCATCCCTGACCTCGCGGACTGTTGGCGAGCGGGAACGGTGCGTAGTAGGTCGCGGGGGCGATCTTGCAACCAAGCTCGGTGAGCTGGTGGCAGATCGCCTCGACACCCCATCGCAGACCATCGTCCGGGCGGTCACCGACATGCTCGTCGATGAACCGCACGATCAGCGCTGTGGCCGGTCGAGTTCGCCCGCGAAGAAAGCCGAGGATCCCGTTGGCCCGCTTGAGCTCCGCGTTCTCCCGCTTCAACCGCTTCACCTCGAGCGTCTCCTCGGTCGGGCCCCTGGTCGCCGACCGGAGTCGACCTCGCTTACCCGGCACCACTTCCTGACCGTCTCGGGCGTGCCGATCCCGAGCAGTTCCGCGACCTTGCTCATCGCCGCCCACTCCGAGTCATGATCGGCACGGACCTCACCGACCATCCGGACCGCCCGCTCACGCAACTCGACCGAGTACCTTTTCGACGTGCTTGCTGCCATGACTCCAACTTTCCCAAGCGACGGAGTCTCCGGACACGCCGGGGCGGTTCACACCCGCTCAAGTCGGCCGTTGGTGAAATCGCTGCCGTGATCGCTGTAGAGAACGTCTGGCAGGCCTTGAAGTGGCCAAGCCGGGTTGGTTTTCCTCGTGATCGCCTGGTGCAGAGCGAGCGCGGTCCGTTCGGCGGTCGGGGCACCAAGAAACGTTGTGTAACCAGGAACGGCCCGCGAGAAGTCGTCCAATATCAAGGTCAGCCACGGGCGAGCTGGGTGGCCGCGCCCGTGTAGGATCTGCAAGTCCAGGAGCGTGTGGTCAGCCTGCCATTGCTCGTTCGGTTTCGCCGCTGCGCGCCGGTAGACCAGCTCAAAGCGATTCCGGTAGGCGGCGTCCCCGTCGAGAGCGAGGGTGCGCAGTCCGGGGTCGATTGCGTCGATGATCGCGCGCACCGTGGAGTAGCTCAGTGCCGGGAGCCCCCGCTCGCGCGCGAGATCACCAACGCGGCGGTGCACGAACGCCGTTGACGGAGCAGGCTGTTGCAGCGCCAAAGCCTCCACTGCTTCGACGAGGTCAGCTGGTACCCGGCGTTGCCCGCAGTCGTTGCGTGTCTTGCGTTGCAAAGCCGCGACGTTCCCTTCCGCCCGGTAGCTCGCGGCCCAACGGTGCAGCGTCCGCACCGGAACGCCGGCGTGTTCGGCGAGGCGAGCCAGAGGCACTCCGTCGTCGAGATGGCGGCGAAGCAGCGCTGTCTTCTCTTGGGCTGTCAGTCGCTGCGTCATCGCTGTTGTCCCGGCTACAGCGCGGCGTCGCGCGAGGGTCGCTCGCCAGCGGGCCCGGCGGTAAATTGTTCGGTCGGTCGGGGAGGCAGTTGTCACGGCCGCGAGCCTCGTCCTGACGGCGGCCCAGCTATACAATTGGCTGCAGAGATGGCTCGAGCAAGTGCTTCCCGGCTCAGGCGGTTGGATTCAAGCCCTCGCCGGCATAGCGGCGTGGAACCCGCCGCCCGCCCCGAATCCAGGGGGTACGCCGCCGCCACCACCGGCACCGGCACCGACCCCCGTGCCTGTCACGTACAGGGACCTAGTGTTCCAGCGCATGCTGCAAGTCCTCCCGGAGCCTGACGCCAACACTGCGACCGACACCTGCATCGACGAAGAGCAAAAACTCGTCACAGCTGGGAAACTCAACGCCGGCGCCAATGCCTGCCAGACAATGCCAATCTTCCTGCCCGGGGTCGATGCCGGCGGCCCGGCCATTCACGACCGTGACGCCATCGCCACGCACCCGCAGTGGGCGATCCTGACGTACATGAGCGGCGCGGACAAGCAGGCGAGCGGCGTTATCCCGGGCTGGTACAACCGCAAGGCCCACCACAAGTTTTGCCGACCTGAACGAGGCCAGCAAAAGCTTGAGTGTGATGAGTACCCGTTCTACACGACCGTCGAGGGTGGTCCCGCCGCTCCTCCCGTCCGTCCGATCGACGGTAGTCTTCGCGAAGTTCCTTACCTGGAAAATCGCGCTGAGGGAACAGCGCTCAGCGTGATGCTGCGTGACCCGGTCTGCGCCATGGTTTCGCAGCAGACGCTGTATCTCGTCGTCCCGACCGCCATCGTCACCGGTGAGCATGCGGACGGCGTACGTGCGGACGAGCAGGCGGACGGCGGCGATGCGGACAATCCGAGTGGTAAGCATGCGGACATGACCTCGTACGCGGGCCCACCGTCCACCCACCTATGCTCACCAGCGGCGGGCGGCGGTGGCATCAGCTAGGCGTGAATGGAGACAAGTACGTGTCTGAGCAGGCGGACCGTTTGACGGCGGCACTCACTTCTCTCGATCAGTTTTTCCATCGCTCGGGCGCCCCCATCGCGGGCGCGCTCCGAGCGGGGTTGTCGGACGCAGAGTTGGACAGATACGAAACGAGCCTCGGGTTCGCTCTTCCCGAAGACGTGCGCATCTGGTTCGCCTGGCACGACGGGGCTGAGACGGTCGCCGATGTCGTTACCGGATGCAGCTACCTACCGACGCTCCACGGCCTATTGCCACTAGACCGCGCGATGATGTTCCGGTCGAGGTATATCGAGGCGCAGGTCGTCCTGCCCCATCTCGACATACACACCTATGACCCCAACTGGTTACCCATCACCGCGACCGCTGGCGGCGAGCTGACCCTAGCCGCTGACTGCGGTGGGCTGGCGCCGGCCGCGGTCCACAGCATCAACGTGCGCGGCGACGACGACTGGCGAACTCCCGCAGCAGCTTCATTGACCGACCTGGCGGAACTGTGGGTGACGGTTGCATCCGGCGGCTACTGGCGTTGGGACGTGAGTGAGACCGACTGGGCCGACACTTACGGCGAGATCCCGCTCGAATGGCGCCGAACAGGGCTCCTGTGCTAGTGGCGTGCCTCGTTATCGAGTGACTGTTAGTTCAGCGCGCCGGTGCTGGTCGAGGCGACCAGGGAACATGATCTCGAACTGGTTGAGTGACATCTTCCCGTTGTAGTTGGACGGTCCCCCTCGCCCTCGGATGTCAGTGCGGCCGAGTTTCCGGTAGCCGAGGTAGAGCAGCTTCATCAGCGCGTACTGGGTCGGGGGAATGCCCGCGCGTCTTACTGATGTTCCAGTACGCCATCACACCCGAAGCCATTAATGCCGCCCCCGACCCGAGAAGCACTCCTCATCGGAAGGTGCCGCGCGTGCCATTTAGCGCCGCGAAAAAAGTGTCAACTACCGCTGCGATTCGCAGTCCATGTCGATGAGGTCGACCAACGCCTTGTTCTCGGCGGTGACCTTGGGGTGGCCGATGACGGCGACGGCGCGCTCGACGGAGGTGGCTGCCGGGCCGAAGTCAGTGAGCAAGAACGGCGACTTGGAGGTGACGAGGCCGACGATCTGGCTGGTGGCGTTGTCCGGGTGCAGCTCGTGCACCTTGTCGATCGACGCCACGGAGATGAGAGCCCCGTTGACCGCGCCATGTGCGGGGAGCTCCACCTGGACCATGCCGGTCGCGGCAGCACCGGAAGGCAGGTCGCGCGCCGTGATTGCGTACACGGCGACCGGCTCCGGCAGTGCAGCCCACACGATCAGGCCGGTCACGGCTGCCGACACCACCAGCCCGCCGCCGCTCGCTTCGGGACTGCCGGCATCTTCGGGCGCGATCGAGGCCGTCGGTGCGGCAGGGGAGTGATGGTGGCCACCCACCCGTGTCGGCACGGCGGGTGGCCAGCTTGATCCCGGGTGCTGTCAGCTGTCGGTGGCTTCGCGCTGCGTCGGGACGAGTTCGCTCAGCGGCATGGTCAAGACGTCGATGAAGGTGTCGTCGATCGCGTCCGCGACGAGGAGACCGAATGCGGCGTCGAGACAGAGCTCCAGGACGGCGTCCTCGGTGCCGAGGTCGTCGTGGCGTCCGCACTGCAGGCACGGGCGGCTGATCGCCTCGGTCGCGCTGCGGCGGACCATCAGCCACACGCGGCGGCGAGCGGTGAGGACGGCGGCGCGCCACGCCTCGTTGCGGGCGGACTCGCGCATCGTCGATTCGAGGGACAGAGCGGTGTGGAGCAGGCGGTCGTAGAGGCGCCTGCTGTCGATGTCGTGGCACCGCTGAGACAGCCGCGGCATCGCGGTGAGGACGGCCTTGATGCGCTCCGCGTGCGGGCCGAGGTCGGGCTCGTCGAAGTTTTGCATCGGGTAGACCGCGCGCCAGGGGGCCATCAGCGACTGATATTCGCCCCGCGAGAGGAACGGGCGCGCGTAGGCGGCCGCGATCGCGTCGCGTACGGCCTTCAAAGCCGTGTGAGTCGTTGCGGTCGGGACGGTGACGTAGTCGGCGGCACCGGTCAGGTCGGCGTCGAACAGGGCCACCACGGCCTCGAAACACGCCAGGACCTCGAGCACGAGAGGGGAGTCGGGCTGCAACGCGTGCGCCCGGGCAGCCGCGACGGTGACGGTGTTGTGCCACGCCTGCGCCAGGAGGGGGAGGTCAGCATCCGTGATGTGCGGCAGCTGCGCGAGGACGCCGAGGATCTCCGGCAGGTTGGGGTGATCCTCGAGGCTGGTGATAACCGCCCGGCGTCCACCCATCGCGCTTGCATTGACCATGTCCGTATCGTCGGGTCGACAGCGCCATATGCGAAGCATTCGGATAGGACCAACATCCGTGCCGGGGCAAAATGCCTCGAAAGGGCCAGGCCGAAGTGGCCCTACCGGGGTGCCGGCGAGTCCCGTGAGCGTGGCTGGACGTAGTCCGGGGCGGTCAGAAGCGATGCGACTCCGCGTGGGCGCCGAGCGTTGTCCCGGGCGCGCCGATCCACACCTCGCGATGCGGCCCGCTCCCGGCGCCCAACTACAGTGGGCCGTCGCACCGAGCGGCCCGAGCGACCGAGAGGCGGCACGAGTGCCCGTCACCGACATCGCGCAGAACGGGCCGTTGCTGGCCGCGGCCACCATCAGCCTCGCCGCCGGCGCGGTCAGCTTCGCGTCGCCATGCGTCCTGCCGCTGGTGCCCGGCTACCTCGGGTTCGTCTCCGGGCTGTCGGGCGCCGAGATGGACGAGGGCAGCCCCCGCGCCCGGGCGACGGTCCTCAGCGGCGCCGTGCTGTTCGTGGCCGGCTTCGCCACGTTCTACACGCTCGTGGGCAGTGCCTTCGGAGCATTCGGAGCGGCGCTGTTCGCGCACCGCTCGCTCATCAGCCGCCTCGGTGGCGTGCTCGTCATCGCGATGGGGGCGTTCCTCCTCGGGGCGTGGCGTCCCGGCCGCCTCGAGGCCGACACCCGCGCGTTCCGTGCGGTCGACCGCCCCGGTCTGGTGGCCGCCTTTCCGCTGGGAATCGTCTTCGGGGCCGGCTGGTCGCCCTGTATCGGGCCGACGCTGGCCGGCATCATCACTCTCAACTCGGTGGGCTCGGACGCGTCCGCGGCGCGCGGTGCGTTCCTGGCGTTCGTCTACGCTCTCGGCCTCGGCATCCCGTTCATCGTCGTGGCGCTCCTCATGCGCCGCGGGCTCGTGGCCGTCGCGTTCCTGCGCCGGCACGCGCGGGGCATCGAACGGTTCGGTGGCGCGCTTCTGGTGGTCGTCGGCCTACTGCTCGTGACCGGCCTCTGGGACCACGCGCTGGCGGCGCTCCAACCGATGATCGGCCACTTCACCCCCGCTATCTGACACTGACGGGCCGTGTCACGAATGGGTCTCGGCGGGCTTGAAGAGACTGCCGCCGGGGGAAGCCAGCGCCACTGAGGTGGAGGACGACATGCGGGGTCGACGATTGAAGCGGGTCAAGGCCGCCGGGCTGTTGCCGACGCTCTTTCTCGCTGGGCTGACCGTGGCTGCACCGTTCGCGGGCACCACGACCGCGACCGTTGCGCGCACCTCCCCGGTGGTCAGGCCCGCGGCCGCAACGCACGCCACGGCTGTAACACACGCCACGGCCGTAACGCAGGCCGCGGCTGTAACGCACGCCACGTCAAAGCACTCCGCGGCAAAGCACTCCGCGGCAAAGCACTCCGCGGCTGTAACGCAGGCCGCGGCAGCTCCCGCGGCGCTGTCCGGAGCCGCGCCGCAGGGCGTGTCGGCTCCACCGCTCGTCATCGACCCGGCAGCCACCGCGTTCTTTCTCGAGCTGTACTTCGCGATCGCCGCGTTGGCCATGCTCGTGATCGTGTTCGCGGTCGTCTGGGTGCGGGGCGCCGAACGCCGGCAGCACCGGCGCGCGGCGCGCGCAGCGGCCCGGTGGACCGCCACGCTCACCACTACAGCCCGTACCGGCCGATCGCCTGAGCGAGCACCTCGCGCGGCAGTGCGCCACTCTTCGCGAGCTGCGTCAATACAGCAAGGGTGATCGACTCCGCGTCGACCCGGAAGAAACGGCGGAGTGCGGCGCGCGTGTCCGAGCGGCCGAAGCCGTCGGTGCCCAGCGACGTGTAGTCGTGCTGGACCCAGGGCCGGATCTGGTCCGGCACGGAGCGCATCCAGTCGCTGACGCACACGACCGGGCCGGGGGTGTCCGCGAGCACCTGCGTGACGTACGGCGTCCGCTGCGGCTCGTCCGGGTGCAGCATGTTCCAGTCGTCACATGCCACGGCATCGCGGCGGAGCTCGTTCCACGACGTGGCCGACCAGACGTCTGCCTCGACGCCCCAGTCGCTGTGCAGGAGTTCCTGTGCCTTGAGTGCCCACGCCATGCCCATGCCGGAGGCGAGGATCTGCGCGCGCGGTGCGTCGTCGGACTGCGCCGGCGAATATCGGTAGAGGCCCTTGAGGACGCCCTCCCGCAGGCCCGGGATCGCCGGCTCGGGGGGTTGGACCATCGGCTCGTTGTAGATCGCGAGGTAGTAGAAGATGTCCTCGGCGTTCTCGCCGTACATGCGCTCGAGACCGTCCTCGAGGATGTACGCGATCTCGAACGCGTACGCCGGGTCATAGGCCACGCACGCGGGGTTGGTCGACGCGATCAGGAGCGAGTGACCGTCCTCGTGCTGCAGGCCCTCGCCGTTGAGCGTCGTGCGGCCGGCGGTCGCACCGAGCAGGAACCCGCGGGCGAGCTGGTCCGCGGCGAGCCACATCTGGTCGCCGGTGCGCTGCCAGCCGAACATCGAGTAGAAGATGTAGAGCGGGATCATGTGCTCGGAGTGGGTCGCGTAAGCCGAACCGGCGGCGACGAACGACGCCATGGAGCCGGCCTCGTTGATCCCCTCGTGCAGGATCTGGCCGCTGGTGGACTCGCGGTAGGACAGGAGCAGGTCGCCGTCGACCGGCTCGTACGTCTGCCCCTTCGGCGAGTAGATCTTGGCGCTCGGGAAGATCGAGTCGAGGCCGAAGGTGCGGGCCTCATCCGGGATGATCGGCACGAAGCGGGCGCCGAACGACTTGTCCTTCACCAGGTCCTTGATAAGCCGGACGAGCGCCATCGTCGTTGCGACGGCCTGATGACCGGAGCCGGCCCGTAGGTCGGCGAACGACGAGTTGTCGTGCGGGATCGCGAGGGCCTTCGCCTCGGTGGTGCGCTTGGGCAACGAGCCGCCGAGCGCGCGGCGGCGCTCCAACATGTAGGTGAGCTCCGGGGATCCCTCGGCCGGCCGGATGTAGGGCGGCAGCTTCGCCTCGAGCTGCTCGTCCGGGATCTCGAGGCCGAGGCGGTCGCGGAAGACCTTGATCTCGGTCTTGGTCAGCTTCTTCATCTGATGCGTGGCGTTGCGCGCCTCGAAGCCGGTGCCGAGCTTCCAGCCCTTCACCGTCTGGGCGAGGATCACGGTCGGCTGGCCGGTGTGCTCGGTGGCGGCGCGGTAGGCGGCGTACACCTTCTTGGCATCGTGACCGCCACGCGCGTTGATCAGCGTGACCAGCTCGTCGTCGCTCTTGGCGGCGACCATCGCGAGCAGCCGCGGATCGCGTCCGAAGAGGTCCTCACGGATGTGAGCGCCGGCGCTGACCGTGTAGGTCTGCATCTGCCCGTCCGGGGTCTCACCGAGGGCCTTGACCAGCAGGCCCTCGCTGTCCTGGGCGAAGAGCTCGTCCCATTCGCTGCCCCACAGCAGCTTGATGACGTGCCAACCGGCGCCTCGGAAGATCGTTTCGAGCTCCTGCACGATCTTGCCGTTGCCGCGGACGGGGCCGTCGAGGCGCTGCAGGTTGCAGTTGACGATCCAGGTCAGGTTGTCGAGGCCTTCGCGGGAGGCGAGACCGATCGGCCCGAGCGACTCGACCTCGTCCATCTCTCCGTCACCGAGGTAGCACCAGACGCGCGAGTCGCTGACATCCTTGATCCCCCGGCTCGTGAGATAGCGGTTGAAGCGGGCCTGGTAGATCGAGTTGATGGGCCCGAGGCCCATCGACACCGTCGGGAACTCCCAGAATTCGGGCATGAGACGCGGATGGGGGTACGACGGGAGGCTCGCCTCACGGGAGACTTCCTGGCGGAACCCGTCGAGGGCATCGGCGGACAGGCGGCCTTCGACGTACGCGCGGGAATACATCCCCGGGGACGCGTGGCCCTGGAAGTAGACCTGGTCGCCGGAGCCGTTGCCGTCCTTGCCCTTGTAGAAGTGGTTGTGGCCCACTTCGTACAGCGTCGCGGAGCTGGCGAACGTGGCGATGTGGCCGCCGACGCCGACCTCCGGCCGGTTGGCGCGCGTGACCATGACGGCCGCGTTCCAGCGCACGTAGGCGCGGATCTTGCGCTCGAGCTCCTCGTCGCCGGGAAACTCGGGCTCGTCGGCGGCGGGGATGGTGTTGAGATAGTCGGTGCTCAACGTCGGCGGCAGGGCGATGCCCTGCTCGCGAGCGTGCGCCGTCAGGGACCGCAGCAGGTAACGGGCGCGGAATTCGCCCTGTGCCTCGCTGACGGCATCGAGCGACTCGAGCCATTCACTGGTCTCATCGGCGTCGGTATCGGGGACCTGGCCCAGGAGGCCGTCACTGATGTCGGTGTAACTCGGGTGTTCGGATGCCACCTCGGCTGGACCCCTCGTTCTCGTGGAGCGCGGACGTCAGTCGCTCTTTGTGGAGCGTGACGGACTCCATCGTCGCAAGCAGATGGCCATTCCGTCGATTCGGGTGGTCACGAGGGAGTCCGCCGGCCCCGGCTCACGCCTGCGAGTGGGCTGTATGTCCTGATCGAGCCAGCCTCTGGCATCGTTGCTCCCGTGCAGACGACGCTGATCCCCGTCGAGACCGGCCACTCCGAGGCGATCGTCGACGTGACCCGGCTCGCCGCCGAGTTCGCCGCCGACTACGGGGGCGACGGCCTGCTCCACGTCTTCGTCCCGCACGCCACGGCGGGCCTCGCCATCATCGAGACCGGGTCCGGCACCGAGGAGGACCTGCTCGCTGTCCTCGACGAGGTGTTGCCCGGCGAGGACCGCTGGGTGCACCGGCACGGATCCCGCGGCCACGGGCGGTCGCATGTGCTGCCGGCCTGGCTGCCGCCGTACGCCACCATCCCGGTGCTCGAGGGGCGCCTAGCCCTCGGCACCTGGCAGTCGATCTGCCTCGTCGACCTCAACGTCGACAACGCCACCCGACATCTACGCCTGTCGATCTTGGAGGGGTGATCGGCACCCGCTGTCGATCACGACAAAGGTGGGCGAAACACTTGCGTCGTCGGCCCTGGCCCGATGGACTACCCGCAGGACACGTCGGCAGCCGATCGGGAGGCACGAGCAGTGAGCGCGACCGCGAGCAGCGCGGAAGGACAGCGCACGATTTGCGACAAGCTCGGCATCACACCCGGGATGGTCGTGCAAGAGGTCGGTGCTGACGACGACATCGACGTCGCACTCCGCGACGCCATCGTCGAGCGCACGGGCACCGAGATCGTCGGCGCCGACTACGACGATGTCGTGGACGTGGTGCTCATCTGGTGGCGCGAGGACGACGGCGACCTGGTCGACTCCCTCGTCGACGCGCTGACCGCCCTGGCCGCCAACGGTGTGATCTGGTTGTTGACGCCGAAGGCGGGCCGCGACGGCCACGTCGAGCCGAGCGACATCGGCGAGGCGGCCCCGACGGCGGGTCTGGCGTCCACGAGCAGCATCAGCGCGGCCCAGCACTGGTCGGGCACGCGCCTCGTGTCTCCGAAGGTCACGCGCGCGCCGAAGCGGTGACCGCGGAGGTCGGCGCTGCGGCACCGCCGTTCGAGGGCCGGGACCAGCACGGCGCTCCCTTGTCGCTGTCGTCCGTCCTGGACGGCTCGCGGCTGCTCCTGGTGTTCGTGCCCTGGGCCTTCAGCGGGACCTGCAGCGGCGAGCTGCGCGACCTGCAGGATCGCCAGGACGACTTCGCGGCCGCCGGGGTCGCGGTCGTCGTCGTGTCGTGTGACGCGATGTTCAGTCAACGGGTGTGGGCCGACACGGAGGGCTTCTCGTTCCGGTTGCTCAGCGACCACTGGCCGCACGGCGACATCGCGCGCTCCTACGGGGTGTTCGACGAGACCGCGGGCGTGGCGCTGCGCGGCTCGTTCCTCGTCGGGCGGGACGGGGCCATTCGCTGGGCGGCCGTCAGCGGCATCGGTGACCGCCGGGCGATGGGCGACGTCCTCGCGGTCGCCACTGCGTGGGAGCCGTGACGCGGATTGCCGTCGGGAGCGGCGGCCGCCCACCGGCCGACGTCGAGATCACCGTCGAGCTGGCCGAGCGATTGGTGCGCGCCCAGCACCCGGATCTCGGCGGTCTTCCCGTGCACATGCTGGCGACAGGCTTCGACAACGTGATGCTGCGGCTCGGCGACGAGCTCGTCGTGCGACTCCCGCGGCGGCGAGAATCCGTTGCGGGCTTGGACAACGAGCAGCGCTGGCTGCCGCTCCTGGTCGCCGGTCTGCCGGTGCCGATTCCCGTGCCGGTGCGAACGGGTGTGCCGGGTCCCGGCTTTCCCTATCCGTGGAGCATCCTGCCGTGGTTGCCCGGCGTGCCCGCGCAGCTTCGCCCGTTGTCTGCCGCCGGTGAGGCCGACGTGGCGCGCTTCCTACGGGCGCTGCACGTGGCGGCGCCGGCGGACGCCCCGCACAACCCGTTCCGAGGTGTGCCGTTGGCCGAGCGCGACGCCGCGTTCGCCGATCGGCTGGAGCGGGCCGCCAGTCGCGGCATCGAGGTGTCGGTCGCCGCGGAACGCTGGTCCGTCGGCCTGGCGGCGCCGTCCGCGCCACACCTCGGCTGGTGCCACGGTGACGTGCATGCGGGCAACCTGCTGTCGGCACCGGATGGCCGGCTCGCCGGTGTGATCGACTGGATCGACGTGTGCGTAGGCGATCCGGCCTCCGATCTCGCGGCGGCGTGGCTGGTGGCGCAGGACGCGGACGCATTCTTCGCGGCCTATGGACCGCTGACCTCCGGGTTGCGCGACCGAGCGGCGGCCTGGGCGTCGTACCTAGCGCTGCTGTTCCTGGAGGCGGACGCTCCCGGCGAGACAGTGCACGAGACGTCGGCGCGAGCGGCCCTGGACCGGTTGGCGCACTGAGACGCGGCCGCGACGAACGCCGGCCCGCCCGGAGCGATAGATTGGCCGCGGTCACGGTCCCTTAGCTCAGCTGGAAGAGCGTCTCGCTTACACCGAGAATGTCGCAGGTTCGAGCCCTGCAGGGGCCACCAAAACCGAATAGTTGGAACCGGTGACATACGAGGAGTTCCCAGAAGCCCCAGAGCGTTGCTCTGGGGCTTTTTCGTGCGTATGACTCAGATCCGCCTCCACCTGCCGGGCTGCGTCCTGCAACGCTGCGAACAGAGGTTGACGCACGGGGGAGATCCCAGGCTGACCCTCTTCCGTGTCCACCTCTATGGCGGTGAAGAACGCCTGGTTCATCCGGCGGCGTCCCTGCTCCGAGTGCCGGGGGTATGCGTCCTGGCAACGTTCAAGGAGCCGCAGGGCAGCGGACAACGTCGACATGGCGTCTTGCTGGACCTCGGCAACCTGGGCCAGCGACGTCTCAGCTGCGTCGAGTTGAGTTGCGAGCTGGGCCTGCTTCTCCCTCGCAATGTCGGCCGGGACCGTCCCAGCCATCGCCATGTCTGCCCAGCGGTAGCGCTCGCGCCTGAGATCCTCGACGCGCTTCGACAGCCGCACGGTCTGCTGGATCGTGTCAGAGTTTTGCTCTTGGAGGTCGCCTTCGAGCCGGGACTCAAGTTCGGTCGTGATCCCACGTCGATTTGTTCCTGCGCCCACATCGCCGGGAGTTCCCGCTCGATCTTTTCGACGGCGATGTGGGGGAGATCGCAAGCCTTGCCCCGGTTGTGGCGGGCGGCGCAGAAGAAGTACGCGTGCCGATCGCCCGTGCGGCTCTTGCCGTAGCCGAACAGCAGCCGGCTGCCGCACCTACCGCACACGAGGCTGCCGGCCAGATAGTGATCGTGTTTCTGGCTGCGCTGTGCTGCAGTCCGGCGGAGTTCCAGCAACGTGCTCACCGCGTCGAATAGCTCCGGCGAGACGAGAGCTGGGTGACGGCCCGGGTACTCGACCCCACGCCAGGTCACGACGCCGAGGTAGTACCGATTGCGCAATATCGCCTGCAGCTTGTTTGCCGTCATCGGAGTGGGTGGCTTGGCCTTGGTCCGCCGTGAAGCGAGCAATGATCAGAACCTGTGGATGGGTCTCGGCGAGGTGGGCGTGGTTGGGCGC
>CAXSDE010000038.1:15939-29345 GCA_964236265.1 uncultured bacterium | reverse complement strand
GTCGCATTCACGGGCAACCGGGTCGACGAGGTCGCGGTGGTCGTCGACCGGGTCGCCGGGACCGCGTCCCGTGACGGCGCGACTCCCGTCGCCGTTTCGGTACCGAGTGCGAGGGTGCACTCGTTCTCACTGACGGCACCGCGCAGCGGCGATCTCGTCGTCGGCGGCAACAGTTACAGCGGTGTCGGTGGTTTCCCGGTCACGGTGAGCGGGAGTGGTTTCAGCGCCGCCGGCCAGGTCGGCAGCCCCAACAGGTCGCTGATCGCCTTCGGTAAGGCGTCGTCGACAGGTGCGGCGGAGACGGTGACGGACACGTGGACGACGGCGCACCTCGGCACGATCCTTGCCGTCCCCTACACGGTGACTCCCACGGTCGTCAGCACGGTGCCGGGTGCACCGACGGGCGTGACCGCGACCGCCGGGGACGCGCAGGCGTCGATGTCGTGGACGGCCCCGGCAGCGACGGGTGGGTCGCCGGTCACGGGTTACACGGTGACCGCTGCTCCTGGCGGCGCGAGCGTGTCGACGTCGGGTGCGATGTCCGCGGTCGTGCCGGGCTTGACGAACGGCACGTCGTACACCTTCACGGTCACAGCGACCAACGCCGTCGGCACGGGGCCGTCGTCCGCCGCGTCCAACGCGGTGACCCCGTCGACCGCGATCACCGTGCCAGGGGCGCCGACCGCTCTCGTCGCCACCCCGGGTGACGGACAAGCCTCCGTGTCATGGGTTGCTCCTGCCTCGGACGGTGGGTCGCCGGTCACGGGTTACATGGTGACCGCTGCTCCCGGTGGCGCGAGCGTGTCGACGTCGGGTGCGACATCCGCGGTCGTGCCGGGCTTGACGAACGGCACGTCGTACACCTTCACGGTCACAGCGACCAACGCCGTCGGCACGGGGCCGTCGTCCGCCGCGTCCAACGCGGTGACCCCGACCGCGGCGCCCACGGCGCCCGATGCGCCCACCTCCGTGGTCGCGACCGCCGGCGACGCGCAGGCATCGGTGTCGTGGACCGCCCCAGGATCGACAGGTGGGTCACCGATCACCGGCTACACGGTGACCGCATCGCCCGGTGGCGCGAGCGTGTCCACGTCGGGTGCGACATCCGCCGTCGTGCCCGGGTTGACCAACGGCACGTCGTACACCTTCACCGTCACGGCGACGAACGGTGTCGGCACCGGTCCCGCGTCCGCGCCGTCCAACGCGGTCACCCCCGCCGCCCCCACCGTCACGGTCGTGCCTGCGACGCCGGTGGCCCCCAGCGCGCTCCTGCCGCAACTCGTCGGCACCGACACCTACACCGGCGGCGGCGCGCAGCACGCGACGGAGGTCGAGTCGACCGCCTTCGCCCACGGCAGCACGATCGTGTCCGTCTCGCAGGTCGGCCGCTACACCACGACGAGCGCGATGAACATGGGCTGGGCGACCTCGCACGACGGCGGCGCGACGTGGCGGTCCGGCGTGTTGTCCGGCATCACGACCGCCGACGGCGGCACGTGGGCGCGCACCGTCGACCAGAGCGTCGCGTACGACGAGGTGCACGGCCAGTGGCTGATCGGCACCCTCGGCGTCGGCCTCCTCAACGGCGGTTACGAGGAGCAGGAGCTGCTCGTCGAGCGGTCGAGCGACGGGCTCACCTGGGGCAACCCGATCTCGGTGTTCGCCGGCCAGCCCGACAAGGAGTGGCTGACCTGTGACAACCAGCCCGCGAGCCCCTACCGCGGCACCTGCTATGCGTTGTTCCAGCAGCAGGCGCCCGGCCCGGCGGACGCGTTCAAGCTCAGCAAGTCGACCGACGGCGGCCTGACCTGGAGCGCGCCGGTCGGCACGCCGGGATCGTCCACGGGCTACAACGTGCAACCTCTCGTCGAGCCGAACGGCACGCTGGTCGTCTTCGCGACCGACCTGAGCGAGACGCACATGGTCGTGCTCCGCTCGCTCGACGGCGGCGCCACGCTGACCAACTCGACGGTGCTGACGACGATCTCGAAGCACAAGCCGACCGGCCTGCGCTATCACCCGAAGCCGACGTTCGGCATCTCCGGGAACGGCGAGCTGTACGCGGTCTGGGCGGACAGCCGGTTACGTGGCGGGGCCAACGACCTCGTGATGACGACTTCGAGCAACGACGGGGCCACGTGGTCCGCCGTGACGCGCATCCCGCTGGACGCCGTCACCAGCACCGTGGACCGGTTCTTCCCTGCACTCGCCGTCGACACGGACACATCCGGTGTCGGCACGCACCTCGCGCTGCTCTACCACTACTACCCGGTCGCCGCGTGCGGCTCGTCCGGCCAGCCGGCCTGCCTGCTCGGTGTGGCGACGGTCACGTCCGACGACGCCGGCATGACCTGGTCGGCGCCGACGGTCCTGACGCCGACGCTGCAGAACCTGAGCTGGTTGCCGACGGCCAGCGGCAGCATGCCGGGTGACTACTTCGGTGCCGTCTTCAGCAACGGCAACGCTGTGGTCGTCTACCCCGTCGCCACCGCCCCCAACGGCGGCACGTTCCACCAGTCGATGTTCGCGGCGGTCGTCGGCAACGACACCCTCGCCGTCGGCGACACAACGTTCGTCGAGCCGGCGACCGGCGGCATGACGACGGCGACGTTCCAGGTGCAGCTGTCAGCGCCACAGACCCAGGACGTCACGGCGACCTACAAGACCCTCGACGGGACCGCGACCGAGGGCGCCGGGCACTACGTCGGCGGCACGGGCACGCTGACGATTCCCGCCGGCAGCCTCGCCGTCAGCGTGCAGGTGCCGGTCCCGGGCAACGGGCTGGCCGCCGGAAAGACCTTCACCCTCCGCCTGTCCAACGTCAGCGGCGCGTCGCTCGCCCGCCAGTTCGGCACGGCGACCAGCAGCTGATGACGGGGCGGACATGACGATCGGCGTGGGGTGCCGGACCGGGCCACTGCGCGAGGCGCGTGCGCCGGCGGCGACACAGGACGCGATGATCGGCGAAGATCCCGACGCCGGACTGCCGTCGGGCCGGCGCACCGCACGCATCCACAGCATGACCACGACGCGTTTCCCCCACTGACAACGAGCAAGCGAGGATGCATCTCATGGACGACGGCTTCGACCTGTCACTGCAGCAGCGCAGGCTGTGGCTCGCCGCGGGTGGGCCGGCATTGACCGTGAGCGCTGTCGTCCGCGTGGACGCGACACCGGAGGCCACGCGCGCCGCGTTGACGCGGTGCATCGAGCGTTTCGAGATCCTGCGTACGACGTTCGATCGCCCCGTCGGCATGCGGCTGCCCGTCCAGGTCATCGCCGACGCGCTCGCACCCCGCTGGACGACCGTCGACGCGGACGCGTTCGCGTCCGCTGCGCAGGAGGCGCGGTCGTCGCTCGACGCCATGACCGGACCCGTGCTCGCCGCGGTCGCGACGGGCGATGCCGACGGCACGACGCTGTCTCTCACCGCCCTAGCGACGAACGCCGACGTGCGCACGCTCGAGTTGCTCGCCGCCCAGGTGACGGCCGAGGTCGCGGGCAACGCTGCCGCGGCGGACGAGCCGCTCCAGTACGCCGACTTCGCGGCCTGGCAGAGCGAGCTGCTCGCCGCCGACGACGAGCTCGGCCGATCGGCGTCGGCACACTGGGCCGATCTGACGGCCCCGCCGACGACCCTGCGTGCCGGCGCGGGCGCGGCCTCGAGCAGGCGCTCCGTCGTCCTCGACGTGCCGGCCGCGACCGCTGCCCAGCTCGCGGGCGGCGACGCAGCCACCGCCGCCGGAAACTGGCTGGCCGTGTTCGCGACCGTCGTGGGCCGGCTGCGGGGCACGGACGACGTGCGCCTCGGGCTGATCGTCGACGGGCGCAGTCGCCAGGAGCTGGCCGGCGCGCTCGGTCCCTTCGCCGTGTCGGTGCCGGTCGAGCTGTCAGTCGGCGCCACCGAAACGTTCGCGGCGGTGGCCGCCGCCGCCGCGCGTGCCCGGGACACCGCGATCGCGTACGCCGAGCGCCCGCCGGCGACCACCGCGGAGTCGGTGACCTTTTCCTGGCATGACGCGCAGGGGGACGGCGACGCGTCTGGAGACGACGCGCCCGGCGACCTGCACCTGGCTCTCACCACGGGCCCGCGCGGTCTCGTCGCCCGCCTGTTCTACTCGCCCGCCGCGGTCGATGACGACGAGGCGGGTCGCATCGCGCGCCACTTGAGCGCCCTCGCCTCCGCCGTCGCGAACCACGGCGCCACCGCCACCGCGCGGGCGCTCCCGATGTGGGGTGACGCCGACAGTGCCCACGTGCTGACCACTCTTGCGAGCGGCGGGCCTGCCGCCGAGACGGCGACCGTGTTCCCGCGGCGCGTCGAGGCGGCCGCCGCCGCCCACCCGGACCGCCTCGCGGTCGTCGCGGACGACGCGGCGCTGACCTACCGCGAGCTGGACGAGAGCGCCGCGCGGCTCGCGCGGCTCCTGCAATCGCGGGGCGCCGGGCCGGGCCGGCCGGTCGCCACGTTCCTCGAGCGGTCCAGCGACCTCATCGTCGCGATCCTCGCGGCACACAAGGCCGGCGCCGCCTACGTCCCACTGCATCCCGAGCACCCGGCCGCGCGGCTGGCCTTCCAGCTCACCGACACGAACGCCGCCGTCACCGTGACCCGCGGCGGCCTTGCCGCGCTGCTGCCGGCCGGTGCCACCGTCCTCGCGCTGGACACGGTCGCAGCCGAGCTCGCGGCCGAATCCGGCGCCCCGCTCGAGCACGCCCCCGCTCCGGGCGACCCGGCGTACGTCATCTACACGTCCGGCTCGACCGGCACCCCCAAGGGCGTCGTCGTCACCCACGGCAACCTTGCCGCCTATCTCGACGCCATCGGCGAGAAGCTCGCGCCCAGCGTGGCCGACGTCGCCGACGGCGCGTCGTACGGACTCGTCACGAGCGTCACGACCGACCTCGGCAACACGGTGCTCTTCCCGGCCCTCGCGACGGGCGGCCGCCTTCTCGTGATCCCGGCGGAGGCGTCGATCGACAGCACGCTCTACCGCACCTGGACGGCCGCCCACCCCGTCGACATCCTCAAGATCACCCCGTCGCACCTCGGCGCGCTCCTGGCGGGCGGCCCGGCGGTGCTGCCGCGCAAGGTCCTCGTGACCGGTGGGGAAGCCTCCACCTGGGGCCTCGTCGACCGGGTGCGCGAAGCCTCTGCCGTACGCCTCCTCAATCACTACGGCCCGACGGAAACGACGATCGGTTCTCTCGTGTACGACGTGCCGGACGCGGGCGCCGACCGCCCCGCGACGGCGACCGTGCCGATCGGGCGGCCGCTGCGCGGCGAGAGCGTCTTCCTGCTCGACGAGGCCGGACAGCCGGTCCCGATCGGCGCGCCGGGAGAGCTGTGCATCGCCGGCGCCGGCGTGGCGAAGGGCTACCTGGGCCGCGACGAGCTGACGGCGGAGCGGTTCGTGACCGGGCCGACGGGCGCGCGCATGTATCGCACCGGCGACCGCGCGCGCTTCCTCCCCGACGGCAGCGTCGAGTTCCTCGGCAGGGCCGACGAGCAGGTCAAGATCCGCGGCTACCGCGTCGAGCCCGGCGAGATCGCCGAGTCCCTGCAGGGGCACGCGAAGGTCACGCAGGCCGCGGTCGTCGCGAGCCCGGACAAGAACGGCGACCTGCGGCTGGTCGGCTACGTCGTGGGAGCCGTCACCTCGGCGGCCGATGTCGAGGAGCTCCGCACGCACCTCGCCGCGCGGCTGCCCGAACACATGGTGCCGTCGCTGATCGTGCCGATCGACGCCATTCCGCTCATGCCCAACGGCAAGATCGACAAGGCGAAGCTGCCGTCGCCGGATCTCGCGGCGCTGAGCGCGGTGACGAACTACGTCGCCCCCAGCACGCCCACCGAAGAGACGATCGCCCTCATCTGGGCCGACGTCCTCGGCGTCGAGCGCGTCGGCGTCCACGAGGACTTCTTCATGCTCGGCGGCCACAGCCTGCTGGCCACCCAGGTGATCGCCCGCATCCTCGGCGCGTCCGACGTGCAACTGCCGCTGCACAGCATCTTCCTGACGCCGACGGTCGCCGGCCTCGCCGCCGCCGTCGACGCGCAGCGCCCGGACGAGGACGCCGAGCTGGCGGCACTGCTCGCCGACCTCGAGGCGATGTCCGACGAGGACGCCGAGAAGCTGCTGCAGGGCGACGGGGAGCAGTAGTGCCCCCGGACATCGCGGCGCGCCTGGCGGGGTTGTCACCCGCCCACCGCGCGCTGCTCGAACAACGGATGGCGGGCAACCGCGACCAGGCCCGCGCCCGCGACGGCAGCCGCCAGGGCGTGCCGGCCCGCGACCCGGGCGCGCCGGTGCCGCTGTCGTTCGCCCAATGGCGCCTGTGGTTCCTCGAGCAGCTGCGCCCCGGCACGCACGCCTGGAACACGGCCGTCGCCAACCGGCTCACCGGCTCTCTCGACGTCGACGCCCTCCGGCGGGCACTCGCGCTCGTCGTAGAGCGGCACGCGACCCTGCGCACCGTCTTCGTCGTAGAGAAGGGCAACCCACGGCCGGTCGTGGTCGCCTCGCCGTCGGTCGACATCCCCGTGACCGACCTGACGACGGTCCCGGCCGGCGAGCGGGCGGCGGCAGCGCAGCGGCTGGTCGAGGAGGAGGTCCGGCGGCCCTTCGACCTGGCGGCCGACCTCATGGTCCGCGCCTGTCTGCTGCGCACCGCGCCGGACGAGCACGTGCTGGTCGTCATCGCCCATCACATCGCGTGCGACGGCTGGTCCAAGGGCCTGTTGCTCAGCGAGTTGTGTACGGCGTACGACGCCTTCGCGACGGGCGTCGCACCGGAGTTCGCGGACCTGCCGATCGACTACGCCGACTTTGCCGTCTGGCAGCGCGGGTGGCTCACCGGCGACAACCTCGAACGGCTGAGCGCCTTCTGGCGCGAGCGGCTCGCCGGGGCGCCGCCGGCGCTCGAGCTCCTCACCGACCGGCCGCGGCCCGCGACGCAGGCGTTCGCCGGGGCGGCGGAGCTGCTCGACGTGCCGGCTGATGTCGCCGACGCGGCCGCGGCGCTCGGCCGGTCGGAGCGCGCCACCCCGTTCATGACGCTGCTCGCCGCGTTCACGCTCCTCCTGCACGTCCGCACGGGAGCCGACGACGTGCTGGTCGGCGCGCCCGCGGCGATGCGCAACTCGCCTGAGCTGGAGCCGTTGATCGGCTTCTTCGCCAACACGCTGACATATCGCACCGACCTGTCGGGCAACCCGACGTTCCGCTCGCTCGTCGGCCGTGTCCGCGACACCGCGGTCGACGTCTACCGGCATCAGGACCTCCCGTTCGAGAAGGTCGTCGAGGTCGTGCGCCCGCCGCGCGACGTCAGCCGCAACCCGATCGTCCAGGTCAACATGCGGGTCGAGGGCCGCGAGCCGCAGGTGCGGCTGCACGGGATCGCCGCGGAGCCGATCGTCGTCGACCCGGGCATCGCGCGGTTCGACCTCGCGATCGAGCTCGGCGCCACCGACGACGGCTACTCCGGCTACCTCGAATACAACACCGACCTGTTCGACCGCGAGACGGCACAAGGGTTCGCGAGCGACTTCCGCGCGCTGCTCGCCGCCGCGGTCGCGGCCCCTGACGTGCCCGTCGACGAGCTCGGCGCGGCACGCGAGATCCGTCTCCGAAGGGAGCGCTGAGCAATGCCCCTCGATGTCACACTGCGCGAGCCGCGCACCGAGGACGAGTTCGACACCTATTACCGGCTCCGCTTCGAGCGGTTGCGCAAAGCGCACGGTCAGGCGCCGGGCAGCGAGCGCGACCATCCCCTCGAGGCCGCCTCCGAGCACGTCGTCGCGCTGCTGGGCGGCCGTGTCGTCGGCGGGACCGCGTGGGTCATCCACCCGCGCCCCGTCACGCCCAACGGAACGGGCCAGATGGTCTGCCGCTGGCGGCAGATGGCGGTCGACCCGCAGTTCGAGGGCCAGGGTGTCGGCGGGCAGTTGTGGAAGTACGTCGAGGCTCGCTGTCGCGAGCTGGGCGTCGATCAGATCGTCGGTAACGTCCGCATCGAGAACGTTCCGTGGTTCACGCGGCTCGGCTTCCTCGACCTCGGGGAAGGCGCCACGCTCTTCGGCGACGTGCAGCACCGTTCGATGGTCAAGGTGCTGACGGCGGACACGCGATGATGCGGAGCACCACCGTTCAATGAGTTCGTACGTCGTGCCGATGTCCGGCGTGGTCACAGTCACAACCATCCGCATCGGGCGGATACGCGGAAGAGGTCAGTCATGGAGTCAGCCGGTATCGACGTCTCGGTCCAGCAGCGACTGCTGCTCGAGGGAGCCGACGGTCGACCCGCGGCGGTGTCGCGGTGCACGCTCACGGTCCACGGGCCCCTGGACCTCGACGCGTTCCGGGCGGCACTGACCGAGCAGGTCGCGACGCACGAGATCCTGCGCACGCGCTTCGAGGTGCCGGCCGGCCTGTCCGTGCCCGTGCAGGTCATCGCCGACGACTCGGTCATCGCGTGGGACGACGACGTCGCCGACGCCCCGGTGCGGGTGCGCGTCACTCCCGGCGACGGCGGCACTGTCATCACCCTGACCACCCCGGCCGCCGTGGCGGACGCGGCGACGCTCACGGAGGTCGCGCTGGCGGCTCTCACCTCAGCTGCGCAGGCGGGCGCGCCGGTGGAGGCCGAGCCCCTGCAGTACGCCGACTTCGCGTCGTGGCAGCGGGAGATGGCGGCCGCCGGCGATGCTGCGGCCCTCGAGGCCACCGCGCACTGGCGCGGGGTGCCCCCCGGGCAGCTGTCTGCCGCGGGCGAAGGTGACTCGACCGTCGAGGTCTCCGCCTCCGCGACCGAGGTCGCGTCCGTCGCGGGGCTCGCGAGCGCCCTCGGCGTTCCCGCCGAGGATGCCTGGCTGGGCATCTGGTCGGCGCTCATCGCGCGCCTCAAGGGCCTCGAGGCCGTGACCGTCGCGGTCGCGGTCGACGGCCGCCAGGACGCTGAGCTCGCCGGTGCGGTCGGTCCCTACCTCCTCCCGCTGCCCGTCGCCGCCGGCGACGTGGCGGCCCGCACGCTCGGCGATGTCGTCCGGACCGTCGCCGCAGGCCGGGCTGCCGCCCTCCGGCACGCCCTGCGCCCCCCGGCCGGCCGTGTCGCCGCGGACGTGGCCTTCTCCTACGACCGGCTCCCGGCCTCGCGTCCCGCCGGGGGCGCGACCGTCACAGTCACCGACCGGGCGGACGCGCTCGGCGGCACCGTGGCCCGGCTCGCCGTCATCGAGCACGACGGGGGTGCGCGGCTGTTCGCCCACTGCGCCGGCGCCGGCGCCGGCGAGATCGCCGACGCGGTCGCCCGGCACCTGCCGGCCCTTCTCGCCGGTCTGGATGCCGGCGCCCCGGTCGGTGCGCTGCCAATGTGGACGGCCGACGACCGTGCCGCGGTCCTGTCGGCCGGTGTGGCCGAGGCCGTCCAGCTCCCGGCCGCGACCTCGTTCCATGCACTCGTGGAGGACGCGGCACAGCGCTTCGGTGACCGCCCGGCGGTCGTCGCCGGGGACGCGACGCTGTCGTACGCCGACCTCGACCGCCGCGCCAACCAGCTGGCGCACGTCCTGAGGGAGCGTGGCGCGGAACGCAACGTGCCGGTCGGCATCCTGCTCGACCGCCGGACCGATCTCGTCGTCGCGATCCTGGCCGTGCTGAAGGCGGGCGCGCCCTACCTGCCGCTGCACACCGACCACCCGGCGGAGCGCTTGTCGGTGCAGATCGGGGGAGTGGGCACGCGGATCGTCGTCACTGCCGCCGACTTCGCCGGCCGGCTGCCCGACGGGATCGACGTCGTGGACATCGCCGCCGACGTCACCGCACAGCCGTCCGATGCCCCCGCCGCCGTCAACGCCCCGGAGGATCTGGCCTACGTCATCTTCACGTCCGGATCCACGGGCGTGCCGAAGGGCGTCGGCGTCACGCACGGCAACCTCGTCGCGTACACGACCGCTGCCCGCGCGCGCCTGCTGGGCGACGTTCCCGCCGACTCAGGGCTCTCGTTCGGCCTCGTCACCTCGGTGACGACCGACCTCGGCAACACGTCGATCCTGCTCGCCCTCTCGACGGGCGGCGCCCTGCAGGTCGTGCCGAGCAAGGTCGCCATCGACGCCGTCGCCTACGCGCAGTGGGCCGCCGCGCATCCGGTGGACGTTCTCAAGATCACGCCGTCGCACGTCAAGGCGCTCCTCGCCGGCGGCAGCGGGGTCCTCCCGCGGCGCCTGCTCGTCATCGGCGGCGAGGCCCTCTCGTGGGACCTGGTCGCGCAGTTGCAGGCCGCCGGCGAGTGCGCGATCGCCAACCACTACGGGCCGACGGAGACGACGGTCGGCGCCCTCACCTACGCGATCGAGTGCGGCGAGCGCCGAACCGATTCGGCCACCGTGCCCATTGGGCGCCCGCTCGGGGGCTACCGCGCGTACGTGCTCGACGCGTCCGGCGAGCCCGCCCCCGACGGCGTCGTCGGGGAGCTGTGCATCGGCGGTGCGGGAGTCGCCGCCGGCTACGTCGGCCGCGACGACTTCACGGCCGAGCGCTTCGTGACCGACCCGCTCGGGGGGCGCATGTACCGCACCGGCGACCTCGTGCGCCGGCTCGCGGACGGCGCCGTCGAGTTCCTCGGCCGTGTCGACGGGCAGGTCAAGATCCGTGGCTACCGCGTGGAGCCGGGCGAGGTCGAGGCCGTGCTCGAGGGATACGCCGATGTCACGCAGGCGGCGGTCGTCGCCTTGCCCGACCCGAGCGGTGACCTGCGCCTCGTCGCCTACGTCGTCGGCACCGTCGCGAGCACCGCCGACGTCGAGACGATCCGCCAGCACCTCGGTGCGACGCTCCCGCCGCACATGGTGCCGTCGCTGATCCTGCCGATAGCGGCGATGCCGCTGACGGCCAACGGCAAGCTCGACCGGCGCGCACTGCCCGACCCGTCGACCGTCTCGCTGACGGACTCCTCGTCGTACGTCGCCCCGCGCGACGACGTGGAGGCGACGCTTGCCGTGGCATGGGCTCAGCTCCTCGGGGTGGAGCGCGTCGGTGTCGAGGACGACTTCTTCGGCCTCGGTGGCCACTCGCTGCTCGCGGCCCAGGTGATCGCCCGCGTGCTGCGCGACTTCGGCGTGCAGCTGCCCCTGCACTCCCTCTTCGTCGCGCCGACGGTCGCGATGCTCGCGCAGCTCGTCCGCGACGAGCGCGTCGCCGCGGCCGGTGGCGACGACGAACTCGAGCGCATGCTGGGCGAGCTCGAGGGTCTCAGCGACGAGGACGTCACCACGATGTTGCGCGACGCCCCCAACGGCGCATGACCGCAGGTCCGGGCGACGCCGGCGTCTCCGGGCGGCTGGCCGGGCTGTCGCAGGAGAAGCGCGCCCTCCTCGAGCGCGCGCTCCTCGCGCGCCGGCGGCCGGAGGAGGACCAGCAGATCCCGCGACGCGACCGGGCGACGCCCGGCCCGCTGTCGTTCCCCCAGCAGCGGCTGTGGTTCTTCGACCGGCTCGCGCCGGGCAACCCGACCTACAACGCGTGCGTCGCGATGGGGCTCGTCGGCCCCGTCGACGTGGAGCGCCTGCGCGCGGGGTTCGACGCGGCCGTACGCCGGCACGAGGTGCTGCGCACCGTGTTCCCAGACGACGACGGCGTGCCGTTCCAGCACGTGCTCGACGAGTGGCGGCTCGAGCTCCCGGTCGTCGACCTGACCGCGGTGCCCGCGGCCCAGCGGCCGGCGGCCGCGTTGCAGTTGATGGCCGACGAATCCCGGAAGCCGTACGACCTGGAGGCCGACCTGATGATGCGGCTGCTGCTCGTGCGCGTGGGCGACGACGAGCACGTTCTCGCCATCTTCGAGCACCACATCGCCTTCGACGGCTGGTCCGACGAGATCCTGTGCGCGGAGGTCTCCGAGGTCTACCGCGCCCTCGGCGAGGGCCGGGCGCCGGTCGTCCCCGATCTCCCGGTCCAGTACGGCGACTTCGCCGCGTGGCAGCAGGCGCGCCTCGCCGGCGACCGGCTCGCGAAGCTGCATTCGTTCTGGCGCGACTACCTCGCCGGCATCCCCGGGCGCACGCCGTTGCCCGTCGACACCGAGCGGCCTCCGCGGCAGACGTTCGAAGGTGCCCGGGTGTACGTCGACATCCCGGCGGATGTCCTCGTGCCGCTGACCGCCCTCTGCCGCGCCGAGAGTGCGACACCGTTCATGGTGCTGCTCGCAACGTTCGACGCGCTGCTCATGCGGTGGTCGGGCGCGCAGGACATCACCGTCGGCACACCGATCGCCAACCGCAGCCGCGTCGAGCTGGAACGGCTCATCGGCTTCTTCTCCAACACGCTCGTCGTGCGTGCGCGACCGACGCCGGAGATGACGGTGCGCGAGTTCGTCCGGCACGTCCGCGAGTCGGCGCTCGGTGCCTTCCAGCACCAGGACCTGCCGTTCGACCGCATCGTGGAAGCGGTCCAGCCCGCGCGCGACCCGTCGTACAACCCGTTGTTCCAGGTCAATTTCCGCGTTACGTCGGGTGACGCTGCGCTGCTGGACCTGCCGGGCGTCGTGGCCGACGCGGTCGCCGTGGACGTCGGTTTCGCGCGCTTCGACCTGGCGCTCGAGCTGCAGCAGAAGCCCGACGGCCTCGGCGGCTACCTCGAATACAACGTCGCCCTGTTCAGTGATCGGACGGCGCGGGCGCTGGTCGAGGCGTTCTCGGCGCTGCTCGCCGCGGCGCTGCGCGAGCCGGACACGGCGCTCGGCGATCTCGAGATGTCGGCGGCCCCGGCGGGGCGTGGGATCCGCGGTGCGCGCGGCCGACGCTGACTTCCCGGGTGCGGCCCGGCTCCCGCGCATCAGCTGCGCGGCCGGGGGTCACGTCGGTGGCTTGGCGAGGTAGCGGCGGTAGTGCGTGACGACCTCGTAGCCCAGCGAGCACCACAACGGGGTGCCCAACTGCGAGCCCTGAGCGACGACGAGTGTCGCGCCGAGGTCCAGTGCGGCGTTGTGCGCGGCGACGAAGACGGCCGTCCCGAGGCCGCGCCCGCGGGCGGCCTGCAGCGTCGCCACCCACTCGATGCCGGACGTGTCCCCGTCGGTGAAGCTCATCGCGCCCGCGACCGGTGCTCTGTCGAGGTAGGCGACGAAGGCGGCGACGCGCGGGTCGTCGAGGCTGGCCGTGCTGAAGATGACGCGCTCGGCCAGGTCCGGTGGCAGACCCTGCATGCCGTAGCCGCCGAGGACGACCCCAAGATAGTCCTGCCGCGTCTGTGCGTCGGCCACGGTGCGCAGCTCGACATCGGCGCCGAGGGACGGCGGGGGCAGGCGCGGTCCGGCGTAGGCCAGACCCGGGTTGCCCTCGAGCGGCGGCCGCTGGAACATCCCCGCGCGTTGCGCGAGCGCTTCGACGTCGGCGTCGGCGTGGTCGCGCA
>CAXSDE010000038.1:6891-15929 GCA_964236265.1 uncultured bacterium | reverse complement strand
GGTGGTGCTGATCGGGCTGCTGCCGCCGCTGCTGTACTCGGCGTCGCTGACCACGTCGCTGGTCGACTTCAACGCCAACCGGCGCTCGATCCTGCTGCTCTCGGTGGGCCTGGTCGTCGCGACCACCCTGGGCGTCGGCGTGGTCGCGCACCCACAGGGCGTAACCCCGCCTCAGCGGCCGGAAGAAGGCTTCGGCCCGTCGCAGCACCTCCTCCGCGGGGACGTCGTCTCGCAGCCGGATCACGCCGTTGGTGTAGGTGCCCGGGTAGGCATGGCCGCCCGCGAAGGTGAGCACGCCGCCGCTGCTGTCGTGCGACCCACCGGGCGCCGTGGTCGCCACGTGGCGGAGGTAGGCGGACAGGTTGGCGTCCCCTCGGGCCACCACACCACCGGCAAGATCCACTGGTCCTCCTCGTTGCAACGGGCCGTCGGGTAACCTGGATACGCCCAGCGCCTGGACGACGGTGCCAGACCTGTCGAGCCGAGCGAGGGAATCGGCCGTTTCTCAGCGCGTCGCGCCTGATTCCGTTATTCTGGTGGCGTCGTGCACACACTGCCGCCGGACCGGTCGGTGGCGGACTGGTGCGGCCGATAAGGGGCACACGAACGTGACGGGAGCCGACCACCCTCCGTCGTTGCCGCCTGCAGTCGCCAGTCGCCTTGACGCCCTCTCGCCCGAGCGACGTGCGCTGCTGGCCAAGCGCCTCGGCGTGGCCGGGCCGACGATCGTGCCGCGCGCCGAAACGGGGGCACCCGTCCTCACCACCGTGCAGCGGCGCCTCTGGCTCCTCGAACGCCTCGACCCGACGCTGGCCACGGCCTACAACGTGCCGCGGGTGCTCCGCGTGCGCGGGGAGTTCGACGCGGTGGCCTTCGCCGCCGCGCTGACCGCGGTCGTGGCGCGGCACGACGTCCTGCGTACGCGCATTGCCGACGTCAACGGTGAGCCCGTCGCCTCCGTCGCGCCTCCCCGTCCCCTCGAGGTCCCGGTCGTCGAGGTGCCGGTCGTCGCGCTGCCTCCCGACTCGCCGACCGCCGACGGAGATCGCCTGGCCGCGACGACGTCGATGGCCGCCCGCGAGGTCGCGCGGCCGTTCGACCTGGCGACAGAGGACCTCCTCCGCGCGATGGTGATCCGGGTGGCCGGAGACGACCACGTCCTCGTCCTCACCACCCACCATGTCGCCGCCGACGAGGGCAGCCGCGGTGTGCTCCTGCGCGAGCTCGCCGAGGCCTACGCCGCCGTCCGTGCCGGCGCCGCGCCGCGTACGGACCCGCCCGCGCTGCAGTACGCCGACTACGCCGCGCACGAGCTCGCCTCCTCAGCGGTCACCGACGCCGCCCTGCGGCACTGGGTCGACACATTGACGGCCGCGCCCGAGCTCATCGATCTCCCCACCGACCGACCGCGGTCGCCGGTGCGCGACCACCGCGGCGAGCGGTTCGTCCGCGAGGTGCCCGCCGACGTGGCGGTGGCGGTCCACGAGCTCGCGCGACGCAGTGGCGCGACGACGTTCGCCGTGCTGCTCGCGGCCTTCGCGGCGCTGCTCCACCGGCTGAGCGGCCAGGACGAGGTCGTGGTCGGGGTGCCGGTGTCCGGTCGCACCCTGCCGGAACTGGCCGACGTCATCGGGTGCTTCTCGAACACCGTCGCCCTGCGGCTGGCGGTCGAGGGAGAGGAGTCCTTCGCGGACCTCGTCGCCAGTGCGCGCGAGGTCACGGCGTCGGCCCTCGCGCACCAGAGCGCGCCGTTCGAGCGCGTGGTCGACGCGCTGCGCCCGCCCCGCGACACGTCACGCACGCCGGTGTTCCAGGTCTGCTTCAATCACGTGGCCGGTGGCCTCGATGCGCCTGCCCTCGGCGACGCGACCGCCGTCCCGCTGGACGTCGACCCGGGCATCGCCAAGTTCGACCTCACGCTCGTCAGCCGCGAACACGCCGGCGGCCTGCGCCTCCTGTGGGAATACAGCTCCGACATCTTCGACGCCGCGACGGTCGTCGCCTGGCACGAGCACTTCCTCACGATGCTGGCGGCGGCCCTGAGCGAGCCGGCCAGCGCTGTCGCCGCGCTCCCGATGCTCGGCGTCGGTGCCGTGGACCAGTTGCGCGCGGGCATCGCGGCGGGCGCGACCGCGATCCGCGAGGAGACCGTGGTCGAGCTGTTCACGGCGCAGGCCGCGCGGACGCCCGACGCCGCTGCCGTCGCCGACGACGACGGGTCCCTGACCTACGGGGAGCTCGACGCCGCGTCCACCGCGCTCGCGCACCGGCTCGTCGGTGCCGGCGTTGCCGCCCAGTCATTCGTCGCGGTCTGCGTCGAGAGGTCGGCGCGCATAGTCGTCGCTCTGCTCGCCGTGCTCAAGGCGGGCGCCGCCTACGTGCCGCTCGACCCCGGTTTCCCCGTCGATCGCCTCTCCTTCATGCTCGCCGACAGCAACTGCGGCGTCGTCGTCACCGAGACCGCCCTCGCGGGCCTCGTGTCCGGGGACGGGCGTCGGCTCGTCGTCCTCGACGCCGCCGAGGACGAGTCGCCGGCCCTCGCCGGGTCGCTCCCGGCCGCCGGCCAGGACGACCTCGCCTACGCCATCTACACGTCGGGCTCGACCGGGCTCCCCAAGGGCGTCCTCATCGAGCACCGCGCGCTGTCCAACTTCCTGCAGTCCATGTCGGTGGAGCCCGGCTGCGTGGCCGGCGACGTGCTCGTCGCCGTCACGACGCTGTCGTTCGACATCGCCGCCCTCGAGCTGTTCCTGCCGATCGTCACCGGCGCGACGGTCGTCGTCGTGGGCCGCGACGTTGCGAGCGATCCCACCGCCCTCGCCCAGCGGCTCGAGGCGCGGTCGGCCACGATCATGCAGGCGACCCCCGCGACATGGCGCATGCTCGTCGACAGCGGCTGGGCCGGGCGACCCGGGCTGCGCATGCTCTGCGGCGGGGAGGCCCTGCCGGTCGCGCTCGCCGCCGCGCTGCTGCCCGTCGGCGCCGAGTTGTGGAACATGTACGGCCCGACCGAGACCACGATCTGGTCGAGCGTCGACCATGTCCGCGCCGGCGAGCCGATCCGGCTCGGCCGGCCCGTGTTCAACACCGACCTGCTCGTCGTCGACGCGCGCCGCCAGCCGGTGCCGGCGGGGGTCAGCGGCGAGCTGCTGATCGGCGGACTCGGCCTCGCCCGTGGTTACCACGACCGGGCGGAACTGACCGCGGAGCGTTTCGTCGCGCACCCGCTGGTCGACGCGGCGCGGGCCTACCGCACCGGCGACCTCGTCCGCGCCCGGCGCGACGGGACGATCGAGTTCCTCGGCCGCATCGACCACCAGGTCAAGGTGCGCGGCTTCCGCATCGAGCTCGGCGAGGTGGAGCTCGCGCTCGCGGCGCACGAGGCAGTGCGCGACGTCGTGGTCGTCGTACGCGAGGACGTTCCCGGTGACCGCCGGCTCGTCGCCTACGTCGTCGGCGACCTCGCGGCGGACGGCGCCGGCGAGCTGCGGCGATTCGTCGCCGCCCGCCTGCCGGGCTACATGGTGCCCTCGGCCGTGGTCGTCCTCGACGCGCTGCCGCGCACACCCAATGGCAAGACCGACCGTAAGCGGCTGCCGGTGCCCGACCAGGCCGCGGGGGTCCCGGCCCAGCGACTCGCGCCGCGCACGCCGACGGAAGAGGCCGTCGCGCAGATCTGGCGCGACGTGCTGGGAGTCGCCGTCGGCGTCGACGAGGACTTCTTCGAGGCCGGCGGCGACTCGCTGCGCGCGGTGCGCGTCGTCTCCCGCGTGCAGGTGGCGATCGCGGGAGCCCAGGTCACGCTGCGCCAGTTCCTCGCCGATCCGACGATCGCCGGCATCGCGCGCGCAGCCGCCGACCCCGCCGCCGACCCCGCCGCCGACCCGGCTGCCGGCGCCATCGCGTCGCCGGTCCGGCGCCCGGCGTCCAGCTATCCGCTCTCGCCGCCGCAGCGGCGCATGTGGTTCCTCGACCGTCTCGAGCCGGGCAGCCCGCTCTACAACGTCGCCGTCGCGCACAACGTGTCCGGCCCTTTTGACGCCGCGCGGCTGGGATGTGCACTCGCGACGCTCACCCGCCGCCACGAGGTGCTGCGCACGGCGCTGGTCGACGGCGGCGACGAGCCAGTGCAGCGCGTCGCCGCGTCAGTCGACGTCCCCCTGACCGTGACGGACGTGTCGGCGGAGCCGGACCCGGCGGCCGCCGCCGCGCGCATCGTCAACGAGGCCGCCGCCGTCGCCTTCGACCTCCGCCGCGCGCCGCTGCTGCGGGCGTCCTACCTGCGCCGTGGCCCGGACGACGGCGTGCTGCTGCTCGTGCTGCACCACGCGGTCGTCGATGGCTGGTCGAGCGACGTCCTGCTGGACGAGCTCGCCGCGCACTACGCGGCGGGCGGCGACGCCGGTCTTCCCGACCCAAAGCTCCAGTACGGCGACGTCGCCGGCTGGCTCGCGCAACTGATGGACAGCGACTGGGCCGAGGAGGAGATGGCGCACTGGCGCGCCGCCCTCACGGGGATCCCGTCGGTGCTCCAGCTGCCCGGCGACCGTCCCCGGCCCGCGCGCCAGAGCTACCGCGGCGCCCGCACCACCCGGCGGCTGCCGGCCGACGTGATGGCAAGGGTGACCGCCTTCAGCCGCGCGGACGGCGCGACGCCGTTCGTCGCGATGCTCGCCGGGTTCGCCGCCCTGCTCGCGCGCTACTCCGGCCAGGACGACATCGTGATCGGTACGTCGACCTCCGGCCGGGAGCGGGCGGGGCTCGACGACGTGATCGGTTTCCTCGCCAACACGCTGCCGCTGCACGTCGACGCGTCGGACGACCCGTCGTTCCGCACGCTGCTGGCGCGGGCGCGGGCGACGACCTTCGCGGCCTACTCGCATGCGGACATGCCGTTCGACGCGCTGGTGGACGAGCTCGCCCCCGACCGCGACACGAGCCGCAACCCGTTGTTCCAGGTGATGCTGCTGATGCAGCCGCCCCGCGAGGCGCACCGCTTCCTGGGTGCCGCGGTGCTGACGCCGTTCGTGCCGGACCGCGGCACGTCGCGGTTCGACCTGACGCTCTCGTGCACCGAGACCGGCGACGGTCTCGTCGTCAACGTCGAGTACGCGACCGACCTGTTCGACGCGGCAACCGTCGATGACATGCTGCTGCGTCTGGAGCGGCTCCTAGACGCGGCGGTGACCGACCCCGACGTGCCGCTGTCGCGCATCGCGCTGCTGTCCGCAGCGGAAGCGGCCGAGACCGTCGCGGCGTGGCAGGGCCCGCCCGCAGCCGACAGGATCCGCTGCCTGCACGAGGTTTTCGCTGCGCGGGTGGCCGAACGGCCCGGCGCGCCCGCCGTCAGCGGCGGCGGCGGCCGCACCGTGACCTACGCCGAGCTCAGCGCCCGGGCCAACCAGCTCGCGCACGCGCTGCTCGAGCAGGGTGTGCGGCCGGGCGACCTCGTGGCGCTCTGCCTGCCGCGCGACCCCGACCTGCTGACGGCGATCGTCGCGGTGCACCGGTGCGGGGCGGCGTACCTGCCGCTGGAGCCCTCGTACCCGAGTGAACGCCTCGAGTTCATGGTGAGTGACGCGGCGGTGCGCGTGCTCGTCACGACGGCGGCGCTGTCCGGCATCGTGCCGCCCTTCGAGGGAGTGCGCGTCCTGCTCGACGACGCGGCCACTCTCACCGGCCGGCCGGACACCGACCCCGGCGTCGCCGTCGCTCCCGACGCGCTCGCCTACGTCATCTACACGTCCGGCTCCACGGGCCGGCCGAAGGGCGTCCTCGTGCCGCACGCGGGCGTCGTCAACCTCATGGCGGAGATGGCGCAGCGGCCGGGGCTCAGGGCCGGCGAGGTCATGGTCGGCGTGACGACGCCGGCGTTCGACCTGTCCGTGCCCGACCTCTTCCTCCCGCTGACGACCGGCGCCCACCTCGTGCTCGCCGACCCCGTCACGGCGGGCGACCCCCTGGCGCTGGCGCGGCTGCTCGACGCGGTCGGCGCCGACGTCATGCAGGCGACGCCGTCCACCTGGCGCATGCTGCTGGACGACGGGTGGCCCGGCCGGCCCGGCATGCGCGTCGTCTGCGGCGGCGAGGGCTACACGTCGGCGCTCGCCCGCCCGCTCGCGGAGCGCGTCGCGCAGCTGTGGAACTTCTACGGCCCGACCGAGGCGACCGTCTGGTGCACGAGCGCCCACCTCGCGCAGCCGGCCGACCCGTTGCCGTTGGGGCGCCCGCTCCCCGGCTACTTCGTCTACGTCGCGGACGCCGCCGGCGCCCCCGTGCCCGCGGGTGTCGCCGGCGAGCTCGTCATCGGCGGCATCGGCCTCGCCCGCGGCTACCACCAGCGCCCGGACCTCACCGAGGACCGCTTCGTCACCGTCGGTGGCCGGCGCATCTACCGCACGGGTGACCTCGCCCGCGCCCGCCACGACGGCTCGCTCGAGTTCCTCGGCCGCATCGACCACCAGGTCAAGCTGCGCGGCTTCCGCATCGAGCTCGGCGAGATCGAGTCGGCCCTCGCCGCCCACCCGGACGTGCGCGATGTCGTCGTCGTCGTCCGCGAGGACGCTCCCGGCGACCAGCGACTCGTCGGGTACGTCGTCGGCGATGTCGACGGCGCCGCCCTCCGCGAGTTCATCGGCCCGCGTCTGCCCGCCTACATGGTCCCGGCCGTCGTCATGGTGCTCGACGACCTGCCGCGCACTCCCAACGGCAAGACCGACCGCAAGTCGCTGCCCGTGCCCGGCCTGGCCGCTGTCGGCACCGCGCAGTACGTTGCACCGCGCGGGCCGGTCGAGGAAGCGGTTGCGGGGATGTGGTGCGAGGTCCTCCGCCTCGACACCGTCAGCGTCGTCTCCGACTTCTTCACGATCGGCGGGCACTCACTCCGTATCACCCAGGTGCTCTCGCGCATCAGACAGGCGTTCGGTGTCGACTTGCCACTGAGGGACGTCTACGAGACGCCGACGATCGAGGCGATTGCACAGGCGATCACAATCCAGCTCCTGGACGATCCGGAACTGGCAGACTTGATGGCAGACATCGAAAGTTCGGACGGGCTCGATGCCTGACGAGACGACGACGCCGCGCGACTCGCGCCCGGCGGGGGAGAAGCAGGAGGCGGCTGTCAGCGGTCTCCCGGGGCAGCGAGACGCGGAGGCACGCCTAGGCGCCCTCACGCCGGAAAAGCGCGCCCTCCTCGAGAAGCGGTTGCTGGCGCGCGCCGCCACAAGCAAGCAGGGTCCGCCCCCGATCACGCGCCGGGAGGGCGACGGCCCCGCGCGGCTGTCACCCGTCCAGGAGCTGCTGTGGCTGGTCACGGAGCTCAGCCCCGACGAGTCGTTCGTCTACAACTCCTCCGGCGTGACGCGGCTCATCGGCAGCGTCGACGCCGACGCCCTCGCGCGGTCGCTGTCGCTGATCGTGTGCCGCCACGAGGCGTTGCGCACCACGTTCCGTTCGGTCGACGGTGTGCCGGTGCAGGACGTGCACGACGTCGACGGCGTGACGCTCGAACGCGTCGACCTCTCGCAGCTGAGCGACGCCGAGCGCGACCGCGAGCTGGCAGAGCTCATCCGCCGCGAAGTGCGCTGGCCGTTCGTGCTCTCGGAGCCGCTGCTGTTCCGCCCGACGCTCGTCCGGCTCGCCGAGTCCGAGCACGTCCTCGTCACGGTTGCCCACCACATCGTGTGGGACGGCTGGTCCAAGGGCGTCTTCTTCCGCGAGCTCGCCACGGCCTACTCGGCCTTCACGAAGGGCGAGGAGCCCGCGCTCCCCGAGGTCACCCTCGGCTACACCGACTTCGCCGAATGGCAGCGCGCATGGCTCGAGAGCGGCGAGCAGGACCGCCAGCTCACCTACTGGCGTCAGCAGCTGGCCGGCGTGCCGCCGGTGCACTCCCTGCCGACCGACCGCCCCCGCCCCGCAACGCAGTCCTTCCGCGGCGACCGCACCTCCCACTGGCTCAGCGCGGAGCTCACGGCCGCCGTGCACGAGCTTGCCCGCGCCAACGGCGTCACGCTGTTCATGACGCTGCTCGCCGGTCTCGACGCCGTGCTCCACCGCTGGTCCGGGCAGACGGACGTCGTCATCGGCACGCCGATCGCGGGCCGTTCGCGCGTCGAGCTCGAGAGCATCATCGGCTATTTCACCAACACGGTCGCGCTGCGCACGCACGTGGGCGACGACCCGACGTTCACCGAGCTGCTCTCGCGCGTGCGCTCGACCTCCCTGGATGCGTACGCCAACCAGGACGTCTCGTTCAAGCAGGTCGTGCAGGAGGTCGCCCCGTCCCGCGACCTGAGCCACTCGCCGCTGTTCCAGGTGTTGTTCGTCCTGCAGAATGCGGCCTCCGAGCGCATGGAACTGCCCGGCCTCACGCTGGAGCGCATCGCCAACCGCCCGGAGGTCGCGAAGTTCGACCTGTCGTTCGGCATGGGCGAGCACGACGGCAAGCTGCACATCTCGCTGGAGTACGCGGAGGATCTGTTCGACCTGCCGACGATCCAGCGGCTGCTGCAGCACTACGAGCGCGTCCTCGCGGGCGCTGTCGGCGACCCGGCCGTGCCGATCTCGCGGCTGGCCCTGCTGAGCGACGAGGAGCGCGAGCGGCAGCTCGTCGCCTGGAACGCGACCGAGGTGCCGATCCCGGACCGGCGCGTCCATGACCGGATCAGCGACCTCGCCCTCGCCGCCCCGTTCGCCCCCGCCGTCCAGGCCGCCGACGCGACGCTCACCCGTGGCGAGCTGGATGGCCGGGTCCGCGGCGTCGCCGCCGCGCTCGCGCAGCAGGGCGTCGGCACCGGCGACATCGTCGCCGTGGTCGCGCCCCGGTCGGCGGCGTTCGTCGTCGCGGTGCTCGGTGTGCTGCGCGCCGGCGCGTCGTACGTCCCGATCGACCCCGACTATCCCGCCGACCGCGTGACTTTCATGGCGCGTGACGCCGGCGTGAAGGCCCTCCTCATCGCCCCGGGCCTAGTCGAGCGCCTCGACGGCCTGCTGCCGGCGGGGGTGCCGGTCCTCGGCATCGACGCCGTCGCGCC
>CAXSDE010000038.1:0-6881 GCA_964236265.1 uncultured bacterium | reverse complement strand
GGCGTGCATCGTGAAGGCGTCGTCGCTCGGCCCGGCGGAGTTCCTCGCCGCCGCCCCCGGCGACACGGCCTACGTCATGTACACGTCGGGCTCGACCGGTGTCCCCAAGGGCGTCGCCGTCACCCACGCCAACCTGGCGGCCCACGTGGTGGCCTCGATCGCCGACTACGCCCTCACCGACGCCGACCGCATGCTGCAGTTCGCGTCGCCGAGCTTCGACATCAGCGTCGAGGAGATCTACTGCTCCCTCGCGGCGGGAGCGACCCTCGTCGTGCGCCCCGACGACGTCCCCATCGCGGGCGACGAGTGGCTGACCTGGCTCGCCGCGCACGGCATCACGGTCGTCGACCTGCCCACCGCCTACTGGCACGAGTGGGTGCGCGAGCTGCGCCTGCGCCGCGTCGACACCCCGGCCCCCCTGCGGCTCGTCATTGTCGGCGGCGAGAAGGCGCTCCCCGCCGTCCACGAGGAATGGCGCGCCCTCGTCGGCGACCGGGTCCGCTGGGTCAACACCTACGGCCCGACCGAGGCGACGGTGGTGGCCACCTCCTACACCCCCCTCGCCGAGCGTGCGGCGGCCGACGCCGTCGAGCTTCCCATCGGCCGGCCCGTCGCCAACGTGCGGGCGTACGTTCTCGACCGGCACCTCGCACCCGTGCCCGTCGGTGCGATCGGCGAGCTCTTCATCGGCGGCGCCGGGGTGGCGGCGGGATACCTGCACAGCCCCGAGCTGACGGCAGAGCGCTTCGTCGCGTCGCCGTTCGTGGGTGGCGACCGCCTCTACCGCACCGGTGACCTGGCCCGCCAGCTCGTCGACGGCACCCTCGTCTTCGCTGGTCGCGCCGACCACCAGGTGAAGGTCCGCGGCTACCGCGTGGAACCCGGCGAGATCGAGCGCGTCCTCACGGCGCACCCGGCGGTCGCCGAGGGCCTCGTCCTGCCCCGCACGGACGCCGGCGGCACGGTCATGCTGTGCGCCTACGCGGTCGTCCCCGGCGGCACGACGGCCCAGGCCGACGAGGTCCGCGCCCACTTGCGGGCGCACCTGCCGTCGTACATGGTCCCGTCGGCCCTGCAGCTGCTCGACGCGTTCCCCGTCACCGCCAACGGCAAGGTCGACGTCGATGCCCTCCCCGAGCCGCTGCTGACGGCGCACGATGTCGTCGCGCCGCGCACACAGACCGAGAAGGTGCTGGCCGACATCTGGTCGGAGGTGCTCGGGCGCCCGGTGGCAAGCGTCTACGACGACTTCTTCGACATCGGAGGCCACTCGCTGCTGGCGGTCCGGCTCTTCTCGATCGTCCATGCGCGTCTCGGCAAGCAGCTCCCGCTCGCCGCGGTCATCGCGCACCCGACCATCGCGGCGCTCGCGGAGCTGATCGACGGCGACGACCGCACGACGGACGGCTACGTCTCCCTGGTGCAGATGCAGCGACGAGGAACGCGTCCGCCGGTGTTCGTCGTGCACGAGATCACAGGTGACGTCATCGGTTATCGCCACATGGTCGATTGCCTCGGAGTCGACCAGCCGGTCTACGGCCTCCAGAGTGTGGGCGTCGACCGCCGTCACCCGGTCCTGCCGACGATCGAGGCGATGGCGGCCTCATACGTCGAGGAGATGGTGCACTTCTGGCCGGACGGCCCCTACCGCATCGTCGGGTCATGTTTCGGTGGCGTTGTCGCTTACGAAGTTGCACGACAGTTGAGTGCGCGTGGGCTCAACGTCGACCTATTGATGCTCATCGACGCAGTGCCGTATGGTTACCACGGCGATCCGCCGCCGCCTCTCCTGAGGCGTGTGGTGAAGAGGGCGCGGGTGCTCGCCGATCCGCGCACGGAAGTCGCCCGCCGTCGTCTGCACCGCGCCCGCTGGTGGCGCGTTGCCAAGCGATATGTGCTCCGCGGCGAAGTGATGCCGCCGGACCTGCATAGCATGGTGACGCTCCACCATGTCGCCGCCGCCGGCTACGTGGCTGCTCCGTACGACGGTGATGTCCTCGTCGTGTTGGCCGACGATCGCGGCACCGACGGCTCCGGTGACCGACGGCTGCTGTGGCGTGACCTTACGCGGCACATGGACGTCGCCCGCATCGCCGGCGTTACGCACCGGGAGATGCTAGTTGGCGACACCGCCTACAAGTGCGGTGATTTGTTGGCCGCTGCCCTCCAGCGGCTGGATACATCGTGATACCCACCGCACCGCCACTCACCTCGCGGGTCGACATCCACGCTGTCCCGCTGAGCGAGCGCGGACGGGCGGACGACCGGGCGCTGCTGTCGGCGGACGAGCGGGAGAGAGCCGGCCGGTTCCGGTTCGGCCGCGACCGCGACCGGTTCGTCAGTGGCCGCGCCGCGCTGCGTCGCCTGCTCGGCGACCGGCTCGGCGTCGCGCCCGCCGACATCGAGATCGCGTACGGCGCGGCCGGGAAACCGTACGTCGCCGGGGCCTCGGTGCAGTTCAACGTCAGTCACAGCGACGACGTCGCGCTGATCGCGATCGCTGACGGCGTCCGCGCCCTCGGTGTCGACGTCGAGGTGCCGCGACCCGGCTTCGGCGGCGTCGACATCGCCCGTCAGTTCTTCGCTCCGGGTGAGGTCGCGCGGCTGCTGGCGCAACCCGCCGAGGAGCGCGACGATGCCTTCCTCCGGTGCTGGACGCGCAAGGAGGCGCTCCTGAAGGCCCACGGCGGCGGGCTGAGTCTGCCGCTCCACGACTTCGAGGTGTCGCTCGAGCCCTCCGGGCCCGCCGCGATCCTCGAGCCCGGTCCCGCCCTCCGCGGCGGCTCTTGGCAGTTGTACGACGTCTCGGCCGCCGTGCCGGGATCGCACGCAGCCGTCGCGGTCGACTCGACCTCGCCGGTGACCATCGCACTCATCTTTCCCGAGGAGGGAAACCAATGACCGACGCGCCCACCGCACCGAGCGGTCTCGGCGGCATCCGCGGCGCCCGGCAGCGGACCGCCCCGGCGTCCGAATCGCTCGTGCGCACCACGTTCTTCGACGACAAGCAGCGCCTGCCGATGATCGTCGAGCCCACCCGCGACGGCGTCGACCTCGCCGCTTGGGCGCGCTCCAACAACGAGCAGATCGAGGCCTGGATCCACCAGTACGGCTCGCTCTACTTCCGCGGCTTCGGCATCGTCGACGCCGACCTGTTCGAGGCGACGGCCAACGCCCTCGCGGGCGAGGACCTTTACGGCGACTACGGCGACCTCCCGCGCGAGGCAGCCGGCGAGAAGATCTTCGGCTCGACGCCCTACCCCGCCGACCAGACGATCTTCTTCCACTGCGAGAGCTCCCACCTGCCGCACTGGCCGATGCGCATCTTCTTCAACTGCGCCATCAACGCCGAGACCGGCGGCGAGACACCGGTGCTCGACACCCGCGAGGCCTACCGCGAGCTCGCCCCGGCGGTGCGCGACAAGTTCGAGCGCCTCGGCCTGCGCTACACGCGCAACTTCGCGGCGGGGATCGACGTTCCGTGGCAGCAGTTCTTCGGCAGCGACAGCCAGGAGGAGGTCGAGCAGAAGTGCCGCGAGGCGGGCACCGACTTCGAGTGGCTCAACGGCGGCGAGCAGCTGCGCATCTCGCAGTTCGTGGACGGCGTGAAGACCCACCCGGACACGGGCGAGAAGGTCTTCTTCAACCAGGTCCTCCTGCACCACCCGGCCGCCCTCCCACCGGCGACGCGTGACGCGCTGCGCGAGTTGCTGTCCGAGGACGACATGCCGCGCAACGTCTACTACGGCGACGGCAGCACGATCCCGGACGAGGACATCGCCCACATCCAGGACGTCTACGACCGCATCATCAGCGCCCACCGCTGGCAGCAGGGCGACGTGATCATGCTCGACAACATGCTGTGCTCGCACGCGCGCCTGCCGTTCACCGGCCCGCGCAAGACACTCGTCGCCATGGCCCGGATCGTCTGAGCCTGCCCCGACAACACGACGGCCTGTGCCCCGGGAGACCGGGTCACAGGCCGTTCGTCGTCGTACAACGTCCGTCGTCTTGCTAGCTGCCGTCGTGCTTCCACACGGAGGTCACGTGCACCGGCGACAGCCGTACGACGGCCTGCGGCGCTTCGTCGAGGATCGGGCCACCGACGTCGAACGAGGCGGTGTGGTGCCACGGCAACAGGTCGCGGTCGGCCGCTGAGATCATGCCGATCCACACGGAGTAGCGGCCGCGGGCGACCGGCACCCGCTCGAGCGTGCACTCGATGACGGTCTCGCCCTCGCGGATGCGCAGGAACGTCGAGACGACGAAGATCGGCGTCGCGGCCCCCTCGCTGATGCCGATGAACACGCGGCCGGGGCAGCTCTCCTGCGACTCCAGGACCATCGAGACGGTGATCGTGCCGTCGGTGGTCGCCATGGCGCCGTCCGGCGTCGTCACCGTGCACTTCGTCAGCCGGACGGGGCCGTCGGGGTAGTAGCCGAGGTCGGCGTACTCCTCGATCGCGCCGCGGTAGGCCGTCAGCGTCTCCTTCATCGGACCGTCGTGCTTGAGGGTGCCGTTGTCGAGCCAGAGGCCCCGCTGGCACATCGCCTCGAGGGACGCGAGGTCGTGGGAGACGAGAACCAGCGTGGTGCCGGACTGCAGCACCTCGCGCATGCGGTCGAGGCACCGCTGCTGGAACGCCGCGTCGCCCACGGCGAGCACCTCGTCCACGAGCAGCACGTCGGGCTCGAGGTAGGCGGCGACGGCGAACCCGAGCCGCATCTGCATGCCGGTCGAGTAGTACTTCACCTGGCGGTCGATCGCGGTCGACAGCTCGGCGAACCCGACGATGTCGTCGAAGCGGGCCGCCACGACCCGGCGTGGGAGGCCGAGGAGCGAGCCGTAGAGGTAGACGTTCTCGCGGCCGGACAGCTCCGGGTGGATGCCCGCACGCACCTCGATGAGCGCCCCGACGCGGCCCGTGATGTCGACCCGGCCGCTGTGCGGCGCCATCACCCGGGTGAGGACCTTCAGCAACGTCGACTTGCCCGAGCCGTTGGTGCCCATCAGGCCGACGGAGTCGCCGGGTTCGATGGCGAAGTCGATGTCCTTGAGCGCCCACCGCCATCGCTCCCGGCCGCCGCCGCCCCCGGTGGGGAGGCGGAGGCGGTCCTTGAGGTTGGGGCGGCGCGCATCCTCGCGGAACCGCTTCCAGATGCGGCTCGCGACGACCGACCCGTCCGGGAGGGAATCAGAGGACATCTGCCATCCCACTCTCGAGGCGGGAGAAGAGTGCGACCGAGAGGCCGAACAGCACGACCGAGACGGCCGCCGCGGGCAGGAGCAGGTGCCATTGCGGCGCCTGCCCGAACAGGATCGCCCGTCGGTAGCCGTCGATGACGGGCACGAGCGGGTCGAGCAGCGAGTAGCCGAGGCGCCAGCTTTCCGGCACCGCCGACAGTGGGTAGGCCACCGGAGTCGCGAACAGGCCGATCTGCAGGAGCAGCGGCAGCACGTTGCGGACGTCGCGGACGTAGACGACGACGGCCGAGATCACGAAGGTCACCGCGAGGGTGAACAGGATCTGCACAACGGCGATGACCGGCACCCACAAGGTCGCGAGGTGGGGGACGAACCCGTAGAGGACGCACATGACGGCGAATGCCACGGCGGAGACGATGGTGTCGACCGCGGCGACCATCGTGCCGGCGACAGGGAACGCCTGCCGGGGGCAGTAGACCTTGTTGAGCAGCGCCGTGTTGTTGATGAGGCTGAGGCCGCCGGTCGAGACGGCGCTGGAGAAGAAGCCCCAGGACAGCAGGCCGACGAAGGCGAACAGCGGATAGGGCACGTTGACATCGGTGCCGAAACCGACGCGCTTGGACAGGACCGTGAACACGAGGACGAGCGAGAGCGGCTGGACGAAGGCCCACGCGAATCCCAGCACCGCCTGCTTGTAGCGCGCGCGGATGTCGCGCTCGGCCAGCGTGCGGATCAGTTCGCGGGCGCCCCAGGTCTCCCGGAGTGGCCGCAGGATCCCCGACGTGGCGCGCCAGCGCAGCTCGGCCGGAGGGGCGTCCGGAATCTGGTCAACTGCTAGCACGAGGAGCTTTCCCCCAAGGAGAGGCCGGGTGCCGGACGTCTCCGGCAGGCACACGATCCCACATCGAGCCCCGGGTCGAGGGGGGAACGGCCGCACCTGCAGGCGTGTCGGGACGGTCCGGCCGCCGGGGCGGTGATGCGCATGGCATCGATCCGCCGGACGCCGCGCGGCGCTCCCCCGCCCGCCGCCCGCGACTGCGCCGAACGCACGTGACCGCTGCCCGGTTGCCAGCATCGCGTTGGCCCGTTTGCCAGGGACCAGGCGGCGCCCGGCGGTTCGGAGGGGGCCCGCTCCCGTGCCGCCCGGAAGCCAGGCGCGGGCGCTAGTCACGCGTGACTAATGACTACTTCCGGCCCCCGCAATCCAGGTGTCATCGGCGTACACCCACTCGGAGCAATCAGCGTGCTCCAGGCGCCGTCGACCTTCCACTCATGAATGAGACCCCCTTCCGCAAGTCCCCTGAAGTCACGCCGGTGAGCCGCCACATACTCCCGGTCCGACGCCCTCGTCGCATCGGTGCGACGACGAGCGTGGCCCTTGCCCTGACGCTCGTCGGGACCAGCGCCTTTGGATACGCCGCCTCCACCGGGCACTCCGTCTCAGGCCTCCACAACGCGGCGTACTCAACGTCCGCCCTGGCCCAGAAGCGACTGTTCTCGGCCGACGCGTTAAGGCGGGACCGCCCGGTCAAGGGCACTTCGACACCCGTCGCCACGAAGCCTGGCGACCGGCCGACCACGGCCAAGCCGACCACCCCGGCCCCGAAGCCGACCGCCGACCCACCGACCACCCCGGCCCCGAAGCCGACCACGGCCACACCGACCACCCCGGCCCC
>CAXSDE010000037.1:28897-30108 GCA_964236265.1 uncultured bacterium | reverse complement strand
ACCTCGGCCCAGCTGGCGTCGCTCCCGTCCTCGGGGCGCTGGGACAGGGGCAGTACCGCGAGGCCGTCCGCCTCGCCGACGGCGTCCTCCAGGCGGAACCGCTGCACGGGGAGGCGCACTATCTCCGTGGGATGGCGCTGACCAACCTCGGCCGCGACCGCGACGCACTCGTCTCGCTGCGCAAGGCCGTCTACCTCGATGCGCAAGCGGGCTTCGCGCACTTCCTGCTCGCCAGCACCCTGGAGAGGATCGGAGAACGCAAGGCGGCCGCCCGGTCCTATCTGGCCGCAGCGCAGTCGCTGGGTTCCCGTCCCGGCGACGCGCAGGCCGCCGAGCTCGGCGGGCGCAACATCTTCGAGCTGGTGCAGCTGTGCCGCCGTCTCGCCGGCGAGCTGGCGGACAAGGGCGTTTCCTAGGTCCTACCGGCCGGCTGCTTCGCGCACATGCCCCCCGCGGGCGGCCAGCCGCGCCCGGGCCTCCGCCGGCTCGGTGTGGGTGAGAAGCGCCACGATCGCCGCTTTCAGATCACCCTCGCAGCGCTCGATCATCGCGTCCACGACCTCGGTGGGCTCGCCGGTCGCCTCCTCCACGATGCGCCGGGTGCGGCCGCGGAGCTTCTCGTTGTCGGCCTTGACCCCGACCATCAGGTTTCCGTACGTGTGGCCGAGGCGCACCATGAGCAACGTCGACAGCATGTTCATGACCGTCTTCTGCGCGGACGCGGCCTTCAGGCGCGTCGAGCCGGACAGGATCTCCGGGCCGGTGAGCAACACGATCGCCATGTCGGCCTCGTTCGCGAGCGGGCTCCCGGGGGCATTGCACAGCGCGATCGTCAGCGCTCCCAATCCGCGCGCATGCTCGGCGGCCTTCCGCACGAACGGCGTCCCCCCGCTGGCCGACACGCAGACCACCGTGTCGCGTGCGTCGAGGCCGACGGCGTCGAGTGCGCCCGGCGCCGTCGCCGCGTCATCCTCGTCCGCCTCGATGGCCCGGGTGAACGCGCCGCTGCCGCCGGCGATGACCGCCTGCACAAGGTCCGGCTCGCACCCGAACGTCGGGGGGCACTCGACGGCATCGAGCCAGGCGAGGCGGCCCGGCGTGCCGGCGCCGACGTAGATGAGGCGTCCCCCGTCGTGTGCGCGGGCGGCGATCACGTCGACGGCGGCCACGAGCGCGTCGTGCGCCCCGCCGACGGCCCGGGCGACCGACTC
>CAXSDE010000037.1:19421-28887 GCA_964236265.1 uncultured bacterium | reverse complement strand
TCGTGCGCCGCCACGGCTCGGTGAAGCTGACGTCGGGGTCGTCGTGGCCGACGGCCCGGGCGACCGACTCCTCCTCGTGCGCCCACAGGGTCACCAGCTCGTCAGTGGACCGCAGATCGAGGTCCGCCCAATCGGGGCGCACGTCTTCCGGAGAGCGGCTGGGCGTCTCGGTCACTGCCGTCTCCTCCGGTCGTGGCTGGCTCATCGTCGCGTGTCGCCAGGGCCCATGGTGCACGGGAGCGCACACTGTCCGCGCGCGGCGCCGTCGCGCTATCGTGGAGTGGTCTGGACCATTCGGGCCGCGCAATGGTAAAACTGCAATGGTCTAGTCCATCGGCGGCACTCCACGGGGACGGATTTCCATTGCGTATCATCTCCGCACCGACGCTGCTTCTCGACGGCCGGCTCCACCAGGGCGGCGCGGTCTGCGTGGCCAACGGCGTCATTACGCACGTGCTCGCCGAGGCGCCCGCGCCGGGAGCCGATCACCTGCAACTCCCGCACGGCACCCTCACGGCGGGCATGATCGACGTGCAGATCAACGGCTGTTACGGCTCCGACTTCGTGAGCGCGCAGCCCGACGAGTGGACCGCGGTCGCGGCGCGCCTGGCCACCACCGGCGTCACCGCATTCCAGCCCACGTTCATCACCGCCCCGATCAACTCGCTCGTCGCCGGCCTCGAACGCGCGACGGCAGCGATGCGGGCCCAGGTCGACGGGACCGCCGCGCGCATTCTCGGAGTGCACCTCGAGGGGCCGTTCCTGTCGCCGCAGCACCCCGGCGTGCACGACCCGCGCTGGATGCTGGCGCCCTCGCCCGACCACCTTGATTCCTTGTACGACGGGCCTGCCGGCCGCGTCGTGACGATGGTGACGCTGGCTCCAGAGCTGCCCGGCGCCCTCGACGCGATCCGACGCCTGACTGCGGGCGGCATCAAGGTGAGCATCGGCCACTCGGACGCGACGGGCGCCGAGGTGCGCGCCGCGGTAGCCGCCGGCGCGGTGATGGTCACCCACCTGTTCAACGCCCAGCGCGGTCTCGGCCACCGAGAGCCCGGGGTGCCGGGGATGGCGCTCGCGGCGCCCTCGCTCACCCTGGGCCTGGTCGCCGACCTGCGCCACGTCAGCGCCCCGATCTGCCAGGTCGTCTTCGCGGCGGCGGGCTCCCGCGTCTGCGTGGTCACGGATGCGGTCGCCTCGGCCGGCATGCCACCCGGGGTCTACGAGCTCGGTGGTCAGCAGGTGCGTGTCGCCGCCAACGACGTGCTGGCGCGGCGGCTCGACGGGACGATCGCCGGCTCGTCCCTGTCCCTCGATCTCGCGGTGCGCAACCTCATCGGCATCGGCATCGACCCGGCTCTCGTCCTCGCCTCGGTCACGAGCGTGCCGGCCGACGTCCTCGGGCGACGCGACCTGGGTCGCCTGGCTCCGGGGTCGTGCGCCGACCTCGTCTGGTGGGACGAGGACTATCACCCGGCGCGCACGTGGGTCGGTGGCCGGCCCGTGCCCCCACCGGTCCCCACGCCTCTGGCGGAGGCCGTCTCCAGCTGACCCGGGCCTTGCGCCCTTGTCGTGGGCTTGGCGCCGTGGCCTATGCCAACGGCAGGCGCAACTCGATCTCCGGCACGTCCGGGTCGCGGGGAAGCGGCTGACGCCGGCCCGTCGAACGGAAGTGGAGCCTTTCGTACAGGGCGATGGCCCGCTCGTTGGTCTCGACCACCCACAGCCGCACGGCTGACGCGCGAGCGGCGCGGGCGTGCGCCACGGCGGCCCGCACCAGAGCGTCGGCGATGCCCGTGCCACGGTAATCGGGCGCCACCCACATGGCCACGAGGTCCGCGACGGCGGGATCGTCGATCACGCAGCAGACGAGACCGACCGCCTGAGCGCCGACGAACGCCGCGTACCAGCCGCCGCCGGTCAGGCGCGCACGCCACTCGGCTTGCGTCAGGGCGATCTCGCGATCCAGCGTCGAACCGAACGCCGACGGCGCATCCGTCAGCGCGGCGATCCGCAGGTCCCGGGCGGTCGGCCACTCGTCCGCGGACAGCGGTCGCACCGAATTCGTCACACCGGGATGGTGCTCTACCCCCCGCGCGCGGGGGTAGCCGCCGCCCGGCGTCGAGTCCCGCCCGTCACGCGATGCCGAGGGCAAGACCGGCGGGCAGCAGCAAGATCTTGTCGGCCAGGTGGCTCACTGCCGGTCCATCCGTCGGTGACAGCCATCGCCTACCCGGCCGGCGTCGCCAGCAAGCCCGCCACTCCTACCAGGTCTCGGTGACCTTCTTGAGCCCGCGCGGGCGGTCGGGGTCGAAGCCGCGGGCCACCGCCAGCTCCCGCGCCAGCACCTGCAGCGGCACGATCTCGACGATGGGCGACACCTGCTCGTCGAGGCCGGCCGGCAGGACGACGCCGTCGCCGCCCGCGACGTTCGCGGCGCTGCCGATGACGATCAGGTCGGCCGAGAGGTCCCGCAGGCGCTCGAGCACGGGCTGCATCGCCTGACCGCCACGACCGTCCGGCACGACGGCGATGACGGCACTGCCCGTCGTGACCATGGCGAGCGGGCCGTGCAGGAGGTCGGCGCCGGAGAAGGCGGACGCCGCAATGTAGGACGTCTCCATCAGCTTGAGAGCCGCCTCGCGCGCCGTCGGGTAGCTGTAACCGCGGCCCGTCACGACGACGCGATCCGTGTCGATGTGTGCGGCGGCCAGCTGCGAGATCGAGCTGGTCTGGACGAGGGTCGTCGCGATCGCGTGTGGCAATGCCCGGGCCGCCGAGCCGTCTCCGCCGGCGAGCGAGTCGATGAGCAGGTAGAGGCTGAGCAGCTCGGCGGTGTAGCTCTTGGTGGCGGCGACCGCGCGCTCCGGCCCGGCGTGGATGTCGAGATGCAGCTCGGCCGCGGTGGCGAGCGGCGACTGGGGCGCGTTGGTGACGGCGAGGGTGAGGGCGCCGCACGCGCGGGCCGTCGTCATCGACTCGACGAGATCAGGGGAGCCGCCCGACTGGCTGACGCCGACGAACAGGACGCCGCGCAGGTCCGGCCGCGAGCCGTACGTCGTCATCGTGGACGGCGACGCGAGGCCACAGGGCAGTCCGAGGCGGATCTCGAGCAGATATTTGGCGTACAGCGCGGCGTGGTCGGACGTGCCGCGGGCCGCGAGGAGCACGAATTTCGGTGCCGCCGCCCGGATGCGCGCGACCATGTCGGCGATGTCCTTCGGCGACTGCGTCAGGATGCGATCGAGCACCGAGGGCTGCTCGGCGATCTCGGTCGCCATGAGTGCCCCGCGAGCGGCGGATGCGTCCACGTTCATGCCGGATCTCCTTGTAGGCCTTGGCTTTCGGCGAGGGCCAGGTGCGCGGCGCCGACCTCGACGGAAGCGAGCGGCAGCACCCCGCCGGTGGCGTTGACGAAGCGCGTGCGGACGCGGTCGATGCGGAACACGCCGCCGGACATGGACACGCGCAGCGGGCCGAGAAAGCGGCGGACCGAGTCGGCGAGCCGCACCAGGTGGTCGGCCGCGTGCTGGAAGAGGTCGTCGACACACGGATCGGCGCTCTGCGCCAACGCCGGCACGAGGTCGGCGACGATCCGGCGGTTGCCCGGGGCCGCGTGCACGCGGCGGACGATCGCGTCGAAGTCCTCGTCGTAATGGTCGAGCACGATGTCTTCCAGGGCCGGCAGGTGCGGGCCGGTCCGGTCGTGCGACCGCAGCGCCATGCGGATCGCCTGCGCCGCGATCCAGTAGCCGCTGCCCTCGTCGCCGAGGAGAAACCCGTAGCCACCTGCCCGTGCGGTCGTGCCGTGCGCGTTGCGGCCGAGGGCGTTGTTGCCGGTCCCGGCGAGCACCACGATGCCCGGTTCGCCACCGAAGGCACCCAGCAGGGCGGCCTCCGTGTCGTCACCGACGATGACGTGCGCGCCCGTGCGCTCCTGCAGCTCGCACTGCACCGCCAGGGCCGCCTCGGGCCCGCGCAGGCCCGCAATCCCGATGCCCACCCGGGAGGCGCCGGACCCGACGATCAATTGCGCCAGCCGCTCGGTGCCGTCAGCGTGCAGCAGCGCGTTCATCGGGCCTTCGGAATAGCGCGCGATCGAATGGCCGTCCTGCAGGAGGACCGCCCGCGTGCCCGTGCCGCCGCAGTCGATGCCGAGGATCGGCTCCACGGTCAGCGGGGCGCCGACGACCGCGACCGCGCTGCTGAGCGGGCGATTCACGACCTCACCAGCCGAGGGAGGACCAGCTCGCCCGAGCCGTCGATGCGCGTGCGGACAGCCTCGTCGAGGCCCACGAACGGCGGCAATAGGCATGCATCGGCCAGGGACGCGGGAGACGGCACGCGACTAGCCCTTGACCGCGCCGGCGGTGAGACCGCCGACGGCCCGGCGCTGGACGAAGAGGAAGAACGTCACCGCGGGGATCGTGAAGACCACGGACATCGCCATGACCGCGCCCCAGTCGACGCCACGCGGGCCGATGAACGACCGGATGAGCACCGGCACCGTGTATTGACCCGGCTGGTTCGTCAGCGTGTAGGCGTAGACGAATTCGTTCCACGACGACAGGAATCCGAAGATGGACGTGGCGACGATGCCGGGGGCGATGAGGGGGAACAGCACCTTGCGAAAGGCCTGGGTGCGGGTCGCGCCGTCGGTCAGTGCGGCTTCCTCGATTTCCTTCGGCACCGCTCGCACGAAGCCACGCAACATCCAGATCGACAGGGGCAGCACGAAGGAGATGTAGACGAGCACCAGCGTGATCATCTTGCCCTGGATGTGGAGGTCCTGGGAGATCACCAGGTAGGGCACGAAGAGCGCCTCCCCAGGGATCATCTGGATGAGGATCAGGACCACGATGAACAGCGTGCGCCCGCGGAACCAGAACCGGCCGAGCGCCACCGCCGCGAAGAAGGCGATCGCGATGCCGATGCCGACAGCCAGCCCGGTCAGGATGACCGAGTTGCGCAGTGCGGTCAGGAAACCTGCGGTGTGCCACGCCTCGTCGTAGTTGCTCAGCTGCGGCGGAATCGGCGCCAGAACCGGAGTGGTGGTGCGGATCTCCTCGGTCTTCTTGAACGACGTCGCGACCAGCCAGTAGAGCGGGAACAGCGACAGGAGGAGGGTCAGGACGCCGAAGGTGTTGGCCACCACGTGGCTCTTGCGCCGGCCGTCCGACTTCGGCACGCGGGTCGTCTCCGCAACGCCGGCGGGGGTGACGGCGGCAGCGGCGGCAGTGGTGGTCGTCACTGGTCCTCCCGTCGCATGATCTTCACGTAGAAGTACGACAGGCCCATCAGCATGATGGTCACGATGACGCCGATCGCGCTGGCAACACCGTAGGCGCTGCTGGCGATGGCCTTCTGGTAGATGTAAGGGCCGAGCAGGTTGGTCTGGCCGTACGGTTGACCCTGCGTCGTGAAGGAGATCTGGGTCAGGACACGGAAGTCCCAGATCACCGACAACAGGGACGAGATGATCAGCACCGGGGTGATGAGGGGGAGCGTGACCTTGCGAAACAGAGTGACCGGACCCGCGCCGTCGATCTCGGCTGCCTCGTTGAGCTCGTCGGGAACGGTCAGCAACGCTCCGTAGACAGCGAGCGCGACGAACGGCACCGACTGCCAGACAACCACGATGAACACGACGAGGAACGCTGTCCACTGGCTCGTGTACCAGGAGTGCTGCACGGTGGGGATGAAGCCGAGCTTGTAGGCCACCCAGTTGACGACGCCGAACTCGACGTCGAAGAACCAGCGCCAGATCGTCGCACCGATGAACTGCGGGGTTGCCCAGACGAGCATGAGGGAGACGGAGACCGCGAGCTTGAGCGGTTTGGCCATCTTGGTCATGGCCTGCGCCACCGCCACGCCGCAGAGGACGGTCGCGCCCGCGGCCGCGACGTCGAACAGGACGCTCTTGACGATCACGGACCAGAACTCGTGGTCGTGCAGCACGCTCGTGTAGTTGGCCCAACCCACGTTCTTGTAGGTGTGCTTGAAAAGATTGGGTTTCTGGAAGGACAGCACGACCATCTTGTAGACGGGCCAGACGATCAAGGCCGCCAAGGAGATGATCGCGGGCAGGAGCAGGGCCCAGATCGTCAGCCAGTTACGGGACCCGCGCCGACCTTTGCGGCGGGTGTCGAGCGAGGGAGCCGGCGAGCGCCGTCCTGCGATGGAGAGTTTCTCCGCGGCGACGGTGCTCACCGGCTCACCTCCTTGTTGCTCACTGGTGCGAACACGTGCGGTTACTGTCGTGCGTCCCGCATCGTCAGACAGATCGGACGATCAGCCCTTGGCGTTGAGGATGTCTTCGATCTTCTTGTCGTAGTCGGCGGCGATCGCCTTGGCGTCCGCGCCCGGGGTGAGCACCCTCTGGAAGAAGTCCTTCGTGATGTTGGCCGTCTCGACCTTGGACCAGTTGACCGACATCGGGGTGAACCAGCCCTTGCCCGCTGCGGCTGCGGCGGCCATCTTGCCGGGACCCTCGGGGACACTGCCGACGAGCGAGGACGTGTTGGGGATGGCGCCGGCCTCGGCGATCATCTTCTGGACGAGGTTGCCCGAGAGCACCTTGATCCACATGGTCGCGGCTTCCTTGTGTGCGGAGTTTGCAGCCACGGCGAGGTTGGAGCCACCGAGGAACTGCGGGAGCGGGCCGTTGGTGCCCGGCATCGTCCACGCGCCGAGGTCGGCCGCCGGGAAGGCCTGGCCGCCCTTCTTCGTGTCGGTGATGACGCCGCTCCACCAGCCGAGCTCGATCAGCATGACGGTCTTCTTGGTGCCGAAGACCGGTGCGTCGTTGACCTCGTCAACCGTGGCCGGAGCGTTGGAGACGGCCTTGGCAAACTTCTGCAGACGCGCGATGCCCTTGAGGCCCGCGTCGCTGGAGAGGTTGCCCTTCCAGGTGTCGCCGGTCTTCGTGGCGATCTCCGGCATGCCGGCGTCGACGAGGAAGCCCATGTTGACGTACCAGTTGCGGCCCGGGAGGTAGAGCGCCGAGCGGTCAGCGGTCTTCAGCTTGGCGCCCATCGCCTCGAGGTCGTCGAGGGTGGCGGGGGCCGTCGCGGTGCCGACGAGCTTCTTGTTGTACCAAAGGACCCGGCTGCCGGCGTAGTAGGGAACTCCGTAGAGCTTGCCGTCGTACGTGCCGGCCTGCTTGAGCGACTCGAGCCACGTCGCGTTGTTCTCGAACGTCGCGGCGTCGAGGGGCGAGATGGCACCCTGATCCGCCCAGGAAAGCACGTCCGTGTTGCCCATCTCGGCCGCGTCGATCGTCGCGGGCTGCGCGGACCACGCCGCGGTCCACTTGGCCGCGCGCACGTCCCAGGTGAGGATCTGCACCTGGAGGTCGATGTCCGGGCACATCTTCTTGAACTCGGCTTCGGCGGCCGCCTGGATCTCGGGCTTGATGCTGTCTTGCATCAGCGTGACGTTCACCGTGCCCTTGTCGCCACAGTTGGCGGCGCCGGCGGCCACTGACGGGCTGGCCGATGACGAGTCGCTCATCGACGGGCTGGCCGAGGTCGAGGCGGACGCGGATGCGCTGCTGCTCGCGCTCGTGCTGGCCCCCGCCGTGTTGCTCGCGCTGGTGCTGCTGTTGTTGCTGCAGCCGGCAAGTGCCAACGCTGCCGCCACGGCGACAACGCTCACGTGTCGTGTCTTCACGCCATCCTCCTGTTGACACCGCGGGGTTCGCCGCCGTGCGATTGCTAGTGGTTTAGACCAATCCGGAGGCTGGCATAGACCAATCTGCGTGTCAAGGAGCTCTCCTCGGGCTATGCAGATTCGTTATTCAGGACTTAATCTGCTCAGACCGCCCGCCCGCGTCGTCCGACTGGGCCGGCGCCAGGGAGGCCGGCCCGTGACGAGCGACGTCGATGCACCAGGCGTCGCGGAAGAGTCAGTGGCCCGCATCCCGAAGTATTACCGCCTCAAGCGACACCTCCTGTCCATCACGGAAGAGATGCCGCCGGGCACGCCGGTCCCGCCGGAGCGGACGCTCAGCGTGGAGTTCGGCACGTCGCGCACGACGGTCCGCCAGGCCGTGCATGAGCTCGTCGTCGAGGGCCGGCTCACCCGGGTGCAGGGTCGCGGCACCTTCGTGGCGCAACCGAAGGTCACCCAGCAGTTGCAACTCACGTCGTACACGGAAGACATGCGCGCCCAGGGCCTGGAGCCGACGTCCAAGCTGATCGACATCGGCTTCATCCCCGCTGACGCCGAGCTCGCGTCCCGACTCGCCATCAACGCCGGCACGCGCGTCCTGCGCATCGAGCGCGTCCGCTACGCCAACGGGGAGCCGATGGCGATCGAGGCGGTGCACGTCGCCGCCTCGCGATTCCCGTCGCTGCGCAAGCACCTCGAGAAGTCGATGTCCCTCTATTCGGCACTCGCGGAGAACTACGGCGTGCGGGTGGCCCAGGCCACCGAGACGATCGAGACACTGCCGGCGCCGCCGCGCGAGGCGGCACTCCTCGGGACCGACATCGGCCTGCCGATGCTGCTGCTCACGCGGCACAGCTGGGACGAGGAGCACAAGCCGGTCGAGTTCGTGCGCTCGCTCTACCGCGGCGACCGCTACCGCTTCACCGCCCACCTCCGCCGCCCCGGCACTTAATGGTCCGTCGTGCCCACCTCCGCCGGCCCGGCACCTAGCCCGCCCGCGCCCACCTACCCGGCCCGGCACCTAGCCCGCCCGCGTCCGGCCCTACACCGCGGCGGCGCACCGGCCGATGGTGGTTGCATGGATGGCTTCATCATGTTCGAGCTCGGTGGGCGACCGTTCGCCGTGCCGCTCCCCGACGTGCGCGAGATCGTCCGGATGGCCGGCGTCCTCAGCCTGCCCGGAATGACGCCGCCGATGGTCGGTGTGCTCGACCTGCGCGGCTATCCGTTGCCGGTCATGGACCTGCGGGACGACCACGCCAGCGGCCGGGGTGATGTCCTCGTCCTCGACGGTGGCGAGGGCGGTGACCCGCTGGGCGTCGCGGTCGACCGGGTCCTCGCCGTCCTGGACGCCGACGGCCTGCAGGCATCGATAGGAACAGACGCCGGTCGGGCGGGTACGCCGTTGCCGTCGTACGTGAAAGACGTGCTGCGCGACGCCCGCGGGCCGGTCTACCTCGTGGATGTCCGCGAGATGCTCCTGGTGACCGCCTGACCGCCTGACCGCCTGACCGCCTGACCGCCTGACCGCCTGACCACTGGGCCCCGATCGAGGGGCGGCCTGACCACTGGGCCCCGATCGAGGGGCGGAAATGTGCCGCTACACGGCACATTTCCGCCCGTCGCTGGGGGTGGGCAGGGGGAACCAGCCCGGCATACCGTGGACCGATCTCGTCGTACGCGAACGTATGCGCGAGCCTGGCCGCCGTTGTGCTGGACCGAACGCGCTGTGGCGGCCGTTCCGTCCAACGGCCACGGGCCCGAGACGGGGCGGGGGCGGGTCGCGGCGGGTACG
>CAXSDE010000037.1:0-19411 GCA_964236265.1 uncultured bacterium | reverse complement strand
ATGTGTTGTGGTGGTTGTTTTGTTTAATGGTTATGGGTTTGAGATGGGGTGGGGGTGGGTTGTGGTGGGTATGAGGTGGGTGGGGGCGGGGCGCGGCGGGTACGAGGCGCGGGGCCGGGGCGGGAGTGGGCGGGTAAGGCCGAGTTAGACGTACCGCTCCAGGATCGAGGACTCGGCCAGCCGCGACAGGCCCTCCCGGACCCCGCGGGCTCGCGTCTCGCCGACGCCCTCCACCTCGAGCAGGTCGTCGATCGACGCGGCGAGCAGCTTCTGCAGCCCCCCGAAGTGCTCGACGAGCCGGTCGACGACGGACCGGGGCAGGCGCGGCACCTTGGCCAGCAGCCGGTAGCCGCGCGGGCTCACGGCGGTCTCGAGCTGGTCCGACGAGCCGCCGTAGCCGATGGCCTTCGCCACGCCCGCCAGGTCGAGCAGGTCGGCACTCGTCATGTCGTCCAGCTCAGCGAGAACGTCCTCGACGCTGCGCACCTTGCGTCCGCCGATCGGGATGTAGTCGCGCGCGATGAGCTCACGCTCCGGCTCGACGCCGGCCATGAGCTCCTCGAGCTGCAGCGACAGGAGGCGGCCATCTGTGCCGAGCTCGACGACGTACCCGCCGATCTCGCTCGCTATCCGTCGCACCATCTCGAGCCGCTGGCTGACCGCGATCGCGTCGCGCACCGTGACGAGGTCCTCGATCTCGAGCGCGGACAGCGTGCCGGCGACCTCGTCGAGCCGCATCTTGTAGCGTTCGAGCGTCGCTAGCGCCTGATTGGCCCGGGAGAGAATCGCGGCTGAGTCATCCAGCACGTAGCGGCGGCCGGCGATGTAGAGCGCGATGATGCGCATCGACTTGCTGACGGCGATCACGGGGAAAGCGCACTGACGTGAGACGCGCTCGGCGGTGCGGTGCCGGGTGCCGGACTCCTCGGAGGGGATGTCGGGGTCGGGCACGAGGTGCACAGCGGCGCGGCTGATGCGCGTGGCGTCGGCATTGATGACGACCGCGCCGTCCATCTTGGCCAACTCGCGCAACCGCGTGGACGAGAACTCCACGTCGAGCACGAACCCGCCGCTGCAGACGGATTCGACGGTGCCGTCGTAGCCGAACACGATGAGCGCGCCGGTGTTGCCGCGGAGGATGCGTTCGAGTCCGTCGCGCAGGGCCGTGCCGGGCGCGACCGTCGCGAGCACAGACCTCAGGCGGTCGTCGCGCTCGTTGGTCACCACGTGTGTCGTCCTCGCCCGGGCCGGAGTGTGTCGGCAAGTCTATCGGCGCGTGGTCGTGTGCGCCGGTTGCCTCGCGCGCAAGGGCTCAGCCCTGCTCGGCCGTGCTGCGAGGGGGCAGGTGCACGACATCCGCCAGGCCCGTCGGCACCGACACCGATCGCGGCGAGCGGGCGAGGGCAACGAGCGCCTCCCGGATGTCGACGACCTCCTGCACGCGCATCCCTGCCGGCGCATCGGCGCTGCCCCGGGGGACGAGCGCGGCCGTGTAACCCTGGCGCGCCGCCTCGGCGAGCCGACGCGCAACGCCACTGACCCGGCGGATCTCGCCCGCGAGACCGACTTCCCCGAGCACGATCATCCGGTCGGGCAGCGGCCGGTCGGTGATCGAGCTCGCGATCGCCAGCGCGAGCGCCAGGTCGGTCGCCGGCTCCGCGAGCCGGACGCCGCCGACGGTCGAGGCGTAGACCTCCTTGTCGGACACCTTCAACTGCGCGCGCCGCTCGAGAACGGCCAGCACCATGGCGACCCGGCTGCCGTCCAGCCCGCTCGTCGCCCGCCGCGGCGTCGGGGCCGGCGTGGCCGCGACGAGCGCCTGCACCTCCGCGACCAGTGGGCGCCGGCCCTCGAGCGTCACCGTGATGCACGAGCCCGGCGCGGGCGGCCCCTGCCGGGACAGGAAGAGCCCACTCGGGTCGGCCAGGCCGATGAGTCCGCCCTCGGTGATCTCGAAGCAGCCGATCTCGTCCGCGGGGCCGTAGCGGTTCTTCACCGCGCGGATGACACGCAGCGCCCCGTTGCGCTCCCCCTCGAACTGCAGCACGACATCGACGAGGTGCTCCAGCACGCGTGGGCCCGCGATCGAACCGTCCTTCGTCACGTGGCCGACGAGCACCGTCGGGATGCCGCGGTCCTTCGCGACCCGGATCAGCGCGGAGGCGACCGCACGGACCTGCGTCACACTGCCCGCGGACCCGTCCACCTCGGCGCAGCTGAACGTCTGCACCGAGTCGAGCACCAGCAGCCCCGGCCGCACCGCGTCGATGTGCGCCAGCACCGCGCCGACGTCGTTCTCCGCGGCGAGAAACAGGCACGGGTCGAGAGCGCCGATCCGCGCGGCCCGCATGCGCACCTGCGCGGCGGACTCCTCGCCCGTGACGACCAGTGACGGGGCACCCGGCCGCGCGCATTTCGCCGCCACCTCGAGCAGCAGCGTGGACTTGCCCACCCCCGGCTCGCCGGCCAGCAGCAGCACGGACCCGTCGACGATCCCGCCGCCGAGCACCCGGTCGAACTCGCCGATCCCGGTGGGCCGGAATGCGGCCGCCGTCAGCCTGACATCGCCGATGCGCACCGCGTCCGATGTCACGACCCCGACCCGGACGGCCCGCGCCGGCAGGCCGCCGCCGACCTCCGAGACGGTGCCCCACGCCTGGCACTCCGGGCAGCGGCCCACCCATTTCGGGCTCGTGAGCCCGCAGTCGGTGCAGCGGAAAGCCGCCGGCCTGGGTGCTGTTTTCGCCATGACGCGCAACCTACGGCCGCGCACCGACAATCCGGCCGACGCGCGCCCGAACGCCCGCCCGAACGCGCGCCCGAACGCCCGCCCGAACGCCCGCCCGAACGCCCGCCGGCCGTCCGCCGGCCGCCCGCCGGCCGTCCGCCGGCCGCCCGCCGGCCGCCCGCCGGCCGCCCGCCGAACGCGTCGACCGCCGAGCCGTACGCTCCCTCCGTGACTTCTCCGGAGACCCTCGTCAACTGGTCCGGCACCGTCGCGTTCCACCCCGCGCGCCTCCTGCGGCCGCGCACGGTCGACGAGCTCCGCGAGATCGTGGCCGCCTCGCCGAGTGTCCGCGCCCTCGGGAGCGCCCACTCGTTCAACCGCATCGCGGACACGGTGGGCGATCTCGTCAGCGTCGGGGAACTGCCGTCGGACATCGACATCGATCCCGCCGGGCGCACGGTGACCGTGGGCGCGGGTGTCCGCTTCGGCGAGCTCGCCGGCCCGCTCGAGGATGCCGGCTACGCGCTGCCCAACCTCGGTTCGCTGCCGCACATCTCCATCGCCGGCGCGTGCGCGACCGGCACGCACGGCTCGGGCGCGCGCAACGGCGTGCTGTCGACGGCGGTCGCCGCCCTCGAGCTCGTCACCGCGACCGGGAACCTCGTGACGGTCACCCGCGGTGACGCCGACTTCCCCGGGATGGTCGTCTCACTGGGCGCCCTGGGCGTCCTCACGCGCGTCACCCTCGACATCGTCCCGACGTACCAGATCGATCAGGTCGTGTACGACGACCTCGCCACCGACGTCCTGCACGACGACCTCGACCTCATCCTGGGGTCGGCCTACAGCGTCAGCGTCTTCACCGACTGGGCGAGCCCGCGGCGCAACCGGGTGTGGAAGAAGTCGCGGGCGGGCGCCGTCTCCGCGCCGCCCCGCGGCACCGACCACGCGCACGAGCCGCGCCACCCGATCCCCGGCGCCGACCCCGAAAGCTGCACCGAGCAGGGCGGTGTCCGCGGGCCGTGGCACCTGCGGCTGCCGCACTTCCGGCTGGAGTTCACGCCCAGCAGCGGCGAGGAGATCCAGACCGAATACTTCGTCGCGAAGGCCGACGCGGTCGCGGCGCTGCAGGCCCTGGAGCCGATCGCCGACCGCATCGCAGCGGTGCTGCAGATCTCGGAGATCCGCGCGGTCGCCGCGGACGACCTGTGGCTGAGCATGGCCAGCGGGCGCGACTCGGTGGGCGTGCACTTCACGTGGGTCAAGGACGCGACGGCGGTCGCGCCGGTGGTCGCGGCGATCGAGGAGCGGCTCGCGCCTTTCGGTGCCCGGCCGCACTGGGGCAAGGTCTTCTCGGTCGCGCCGGCGGAGATCGCCCGCCGCTACCCGCGGTATGACGATTTCCGGCGGCTGGTCTCGGAGTACGACCCGGCGGGCAAATTCCGCAACGCCTTCTTCGACGCGCTCTTCCCTCGTTGGTGACCGACGTCGGGATCGCCGGCCCGTTCGGCGGGCTCGACGGCGTCCTTCATGGCCGGCCGGGTGTCCGCACCGACTAGGCCCCGGAGCCGGTCGGAGCATCGGTGCGCCGCGGCACCCAGGCGGTGCGCGCCTCGGCGTAGCGCGCCCGTGTCGGGTCGTCGGCGCCCGACGGCTCGATCGTCGCCGTGACGGCCAGCGGCCACTGCGGCGGCTCGGCCGTGCCGCGGAGCACCCACGCGGCCTGGCGGGCCGCACCCCGCGCGACGTACTCGTCGGGGGCCGGAGCGGCGACCGCCACGCCGAGGATGTCCGCGGCCAGCTGCGAGACGGCGGCCGACTTCGCCCCGCCGCCCACCAGCAGCGCGCGGGACAGCGGCACGCCGAGTGCCCGCAGGGCGTCCATCCCGTCGGCGAGACCGCACAGCAGACCTTCGACGGCAGCCCGTGCGACGTTGGCGGGGGTGAGGTTGGCGCGCGTCATGCCCAGGAGCGAGCCGCTGGCGTCGGGCACGTTGGGGGTGCGCTCGCCGTCGAGGTAGGGCAGGAAGGTCAGCCCGCCTGCGCCCCGGGCGGCCGACAGCGCGAGGTCGTCGAGCTCGGCCAGGGAGACGCCCAGCATGGACGCGGTGCTGCTGAGGACCCGTGCGGCGTTGAGCGTGCAGACCAGCGGAAGGAACCGGCCCGTCGCGTCGGCGAAGCCCGCGACGACGCCCGACGCGTCCTCCGTCGGCGTGTCCGACACGGCGAAGACCGTGCCGGACGTCCCGATAGAGACGACGGCGTCGCCGGTGGCCAGCCCGAGCCCGAGCGCCGCGCCCATGTTGTCGCCGGTGCCGGCGGACACGACCGCACCGGTCGACGTCTCGCCCGCCGGCTCCGCCGGCGACAGCACGCGCGGCACCTCGAGGTCCCGGCGGAAGGCGGCGGCGAGCAGGTCCGGTCGGTAAGCGTTCGCCGCCGGGGACCAGTAGCCGGTGCCGGACGCGTCGCCCCGGTCGGTCACGCGCTCACCGCGCCCCGTGAGGTGCCACGTCAGCCAGTCGTGCGGCAGCAGCACCGAACGGGCGCGCGTTGCGGCAGCGGGCGCGTGGTCGGCGACCCAGCGCAGCTTGGAGACGGTGAAAGAGGCGACCGGCACCGAGCCGACGGCCGACGCCCACGCCTGCGGCCCACCCAGCTCCGTGACGAGCTCCGCCGCGGAGCCCGCTGAGCGGTTGTCGTTCCACAGGAGCGCCTCGTGGACCGGTTCGCCGTCCTCGCCGAGGAGCACCATGCCATGTTGCTGGCCACCGACGGCCACCGCGGCGGCCTTGCCGAGCAGGTCGCTGCCCGCAGCCGCGAGCGCATGCTGCCAGGAATAGGGGTCGACCGCAGTCCCCTCCGGATGGGGGACCGTCCTCGTGCCGAGGACGGTGCCGTCGTCGGCGTCGTACAACGTGACTTTCGTCGACTGCGTCGATGAGTCGATGCCCGCGACGGTCGTCACGTTGGCTCCTCGACGAGATGGACGTGGGGCCCGGCGACGATCGACGGCGGGCGGCGGGCGGCGGGCGGCAAACGTCAACAACTCGATGCACCCGGGCCTAGGTTAGCCGTCCGCGCCGCGTCGCGACGCCACTTGGAGTCTGAAGTGCTGCACAGCGCCACCCGGCGGCCGACGGACGGTCGCGGGACCTGGGGTGCCGCCGATCCGGACCGGGGGCATGGCGAGTTGCTAGTGGCGGCACGGCTGGCGTGCGGGCCGCCGTTCTGACCGCTCCTCAGCGCAGGATCAGCAGCACCACGTCGGCCGCGGCGACGGCCAGGCAGAGCTGGAACGGCAGCCGGGGGTTGCCGTCGCGGGCGGTCACCGTCGCGACCGCGGCAGCCACCCCGAGGCCGAGTGCCAGGCCCAGCCAGCCGACGACACCCGGCGGCCCCGCGGGAGCGAGCGCGAGGACCACTGCCGCCGCCGCGAGGAGCACGGCGCCGACGACCGCGCTCGAGGGGCCGCCGAGTCGCTGCGGCAACCCGCGGACGCCCAGGCGCGCGTCGTCGGCCAGGTCGGGCAGGACGTTGACGAAGTGGGCGCCGCCGCCGAGCAGCGCGCCGGCCGCCATCAGCCACCACGGCGGCCACGGGTGCCCGGGCAGGCCGAGCACGACGAACGCCGGCAACAGCCCGAACGCCAGCAGGTACGGGACGGCCGAGCCCACGGTGCCCTTCAGGACCAGGTTGTACGTCCACGCGGCGGCGAGGGCGACCGTGTGGGCGAGGCCGGCCGGCCGGCCGCTGCCGAAGGACAGCGCAACGGCGAGCGCCAGCGCGATGACCGCCGCGCGGACCAGGGCGCGATCGGACATGTCGCCACGCACCAACGGTTTGCCCTGCCGGTCGGCGGCGCGGTCGCGATCCCGGTCGACCCAGTCGTTGCTCCAGCCCACGGACAGTTGCCCGATCGCCATCGCGCCCGCTGCCCACACGATCCCCGCCGCGCCCCGGCCGACATCGAGCGCCAGCAAGCCGGTGACCGCCGTGACCGCGACCGTCGGGCCCGCGTGGGCAGCGACGACATAGCCGCCGAGCGTACGCATGATCGACAGCATCCTCCGCGGGCCCCGGTCCCGCGCCGGCCGGTTGATCGACGGGCTAGCGACCGGCCGAGCGGCTGTCGAACGGCCGAGCGGTTAGCCGGCTATCGACCGGCTAGCGGCTCTCGACCGGCTAGCGGCGGGCCGGCGAAACGATGTCCGTCTGGGGTCGCCCCGGACCCCGTCGGCGGACCTTGCTCGCCAACGTGCTCGCTGCCCGTCTTACCTTCTCCTGGTTTTCCGGCTTGCGCACCTCCGCCGAGACCCGCGCACCGATGTCCCGCAGCTTCTGCTGGTTTTCCGGCTTGCGCAGTTCGTCGAGCACCATTTTCGCGATGCCCGCTCTCGTCGCCGTGCGGAAAACGCTGCGTCCCAGGGCCATTGAGTCCTGCCTTTCGTCGAGTTGCTGTCGTCCTGCCCGCTGGGGCCCGGATGAAGTCGCCCGCTCCCCGATTTCGGGCCGGCGGGCCGGGCCGGGGTCGGCCGTTCGTCCTGATGCCGGCTTCAGGCCCGGTGGGCGTCGGCCCGGGGCGTGTGGCAGCGGTCACGGGCCGGTGATCACCCGTACGGTCAGGGAGGGTGAGGTGGTGCGCGGAGGGCAGGAACCGGCGGTGGCCACCGGATCGAGGAACGACATCGCGCAGTATGACGCACTCGTCCACGCCTGGGACGACCCCCGCGGGGTGTTCGCGATGTTGCACTGGCTGGCGGCGACGCGCGCGTCGTACGTGCCGGCCGCCCGGCACCGCGGTGCCGTCCTCCTCGACGTCGCGTGCGGCGGCGGCCTGCTCGCGCCGCACGTGGACGGCAAGGGCTACCGCCACATCGGCGTCGACCTGTCCGACAGTGCCGTGCGTGTCGCGGCCCGCAAACGCATCTCCGTGGTGCGCGCCGATGCCCGTCACCTCCCCTTCGCCGACGCGTCCGCGGATGTCGTGGTCGCGGGGGAGGCGCTCGAGCACGTGGCCGACCTGCCCCGCGTGATCGCCGAGCTGTGCCGGGTGCTGCGACCGGGTGGCTTGTTCGTCGCGGACACGATCGCGAACACCGCGCTCGCGCGCCTGGTCGTCGTCACCCTCGCCGAGCGGATCCCCGGCGGCGCTCCCAAGGGCATCCATGACCCGGCGCTCTTCGTCGACCGCAAACAGCTCGTGGAGGAGGCCGCCCGCCACGGCGTCGCCCTCACCCTCGACGGCCTGCGCCCGTCCCTGACGGGCTGGTTGCGTTGGTCGATGGGCGCGGTCGGCGCCGGACGCATCGTCCGCACGCGCCCGACGTCCGTCGTTTTTCTCGCGCACGGCCGCAAGGCGGCGGCATGACGGGCGTGACGGCATGACGGGCGTGACGGCGTGACCCCGTTGGAGACCGCGGCCGAGCTTGCTCCACGGTTCGCCGCGCGTGCCGTCGCGCACGATCGTGACGGCACCTTCCCCGTCGCTGATTTCGCCGACATGCGAGAGCAGGGCCTGATGGGCCTGATGGTCCCGGAGCGGCTGGGCGGGTCCGGCGCCTCGTTCGGCGACTACGCCGACGTGGCCATGACCCTCGCGTGCGGCAACGCCGCCACCGCGCTCGTGTTCAACATGCACACCTCCATCACGGGGGCACTGGCGCTCACGCGCGATGACCTGCCGCTGGCCCTCGGCGTGCCCGACGCCTATTTCGAGCGCCGCGACGAGTGGCTGCGCACCGCGGCGAAGGGCGCGTTCTACGCGGTGGCGATGTCCGAGCGCGGCGCCGGCTCGCGCCTGTCGAAGATCGCCACCTCGTACGAACCGGAGGCCGGCGCCGACGGGCACAGTGGCTGGCGTATCCGCGGCACGAAGACCTTCTGCAGCGGCGCCGGGCACGCCGACGCCTATCTCGTCGCCGCCCGCAGCGCGACGGGCGACATCTCCCAGTTCCTCGTCCCCGCCGGCGCTGGGCTGACGGTCGAGGAGACGTGGGACTCGCTCGGCATGCGGGCCACGGGCAGCCATGACATGCACCTGGACGTGCTCGTTCCGGCGGAGGCGCTGATCGGCGGCGTCGAAGGGCTCGGGCTCCTCCTGGCACAGGCGATGCCGCAGTGGCTCGTCGCGTCGTACAGCGCCGTCTACGCAGGCGTCGCGCTCGCCGCGGTCGAGGCCGCGGCCGCGTACGCCCGAGAGCGCGGGCTGGACCGGCTCCCGATGGTCCGCGCGCGTCTCGGCCGCGCCGATGCGCAGGCGCACGCCGCCGTGCAGGTCGTGCGCGAAGCGGCCGCTCGGGTCGACCGCGATCCCGGCAGCGCCGAGACCAACCGCTGGGTGTGGCGGGCCAAGTTGGTGGCCGGCGACGCGGCCGTCGCCGTCGCGTCGAGTGTCCTGGAAGCCTGCGGTACGGCGGCCACCCGCCGCGGGTCCACAGTCGAACGGCTCTACCGCGACGCCCGCTGCGGCGCCCTGCAGCCGGCCACGAGCGACGTCTGCGCCGACTGGCTCGGCTACGCCGCCCTCGGCCTGGACCCCGACCGGGACGGGGACGGGGACGCGCGATGGTGACGGCCGGCACCGCCGGCCTGGCCGGCATCGGCACCGCCTTCCCGGGCCGCATCGACCAGCAGGCGCTCTGGGACGGGTGGTTCGCCGACAAGTACGGCGCCAACCGCATCGCCGCCCGCGCCTGGAGCGCTTGTCGCGTCGAGACCCGCCACGCCGCGGTGGACCCGCGCCACGAGGACGTCTCCACGTGGACGACGGGGCAGCGGATGGAGCGCTACGCCGCCGAGGCTCTCCCGCTCGGCAAGGAGGCGATCACCGCGGCGCTGGCCAACGCGCGCATCGACGCCTCCGACGTCGGCCATTTCGTCGTCGCCTCGTGCACCGGCTACGTCACCCCCGGTCCCGACCTCCTCCTGGCCCGCGACCTGGGCATGCCCGCCGACGTGCGCCGGCTCGTCGTCGGCCACATGGGCTGCTACGCCGCGCTCCCCGCGCTGGCCGCGGCCGCCGACTACGTCCGCGTCGCCGGCCGGCCCGCCGTCGTCCTGTGCCTGGAGCTGCCGAGCCTGCACCTGCAACCGCTCTCGCCGACTGCCGCACACGCCATCCCCAACGCCGCCGACATCGAGCAGGTCATCACCCACGCCTTGTTCGCGGACGCCGCCGCCGCCGCCGTCCTCGTCCCGGGGGCGGGTCGCACGCTCGTCGACGTCCAGGCGCGCACGGACCCCGACAGCATCGGTCACATGTCCTGGCACGTCACCGATCTCGGCTTCCGGATGGGGCTCTCGCCCGAGGTGCCCGATGTCCTCGCCCGCCATGTGCGGCCCGCCGTCGAGGACCTCCTCGCCCGGCACGGCCTCACCCGCGGCGACGTCGCCGGGTGGGCCGTTCATCCGGGGGGTCCGCGGATCCTGCGGGTCGTCGAGCAGGCACTGGAGTTGGGTCCGGACGCCCTTATTCCGTCGTACGACGTGCTGAGCGAAGCGGGCAATTGCTCGTCACCGACCGTGCTCCTGGTGTTGGAGAAGGTGCTGGCGGCGACTCCGGCCGGCCCGATCGTCGCCCTCGCATTCGGGCCTGGACTCACCCTCTACGCGGCCCTGCTCCACGCCTCCTGACCAGCGCAAACGGCACACCATAAGGCCTGCCGCCAAGGGGTTCTGCGCGCGACACGCCCGTGTTATCCTGGGTGTCAGCGGAAGGGGCATTTCCATATGTCGTTCACGGTTGGTGAGACGGTGGTCTACCCCCATCACGGGGCTGCGTTCATCGAAGACATCGAGACTCGCATCATCAAGGGCGAGGAACGCCTCTACCTGGTTCTGCGCATCGCGCAGGGTGATCTGACCGTGCGTGTCCCGGCCGACAACGTCGAGCTCGTGGGCGTCCGTGACGTGGTCAACTCGGCCGGCCTCGACCGCGTCTTCGACGTTCTCCGCGCCCCGGCGCAGGAGGAGCCGACCAACTGGTCGCGCCGTTACAAGGCCAACCTCGAGAAGATTGCCTCCGGCGACGTCAACAAGGTCGCCGAGGTCGTCCGCGACCTGTGGCGCCGCGACAAGGAGCGCGGGCTCTCCGCCGGTGAGAAGCGGATGCTCGCCAAGGCGCGGCAGATCCTCGTGTCCGAGTTGGCACTCGCCGAGGGCACCAACGAGGACAAGGCCGAGATCATCCTCGACGAAGTTCTCGCCAGCTAGCGTTCATCCCTCACGCAGACGCTCCGACAGGCCGATAGGTTCTGTCGGCGGCCGTTTCGGGCCGCCGTGCGGAGGAGCCATGAACCAGGTCAAGAGACGCGGCGCCCCGCGCGGTGTGGTCGAGCTGCTGCGCGGTTTCCTCGTCATCTTCTTCGCCCTCGGCGGTTACCAGCTGGGCAATGTCGTGCGCTTCGGCAACGACCAGCTCGCGCCCACGGTGGGCCCGTTCAACGGCGTCGTCGTGGGCACGTGCCTCGGCCTGGCGATCGGCTACGTCCTCGGCGGCGTCCTCGGCCGCACCACGATCACCGTCGCGGGCCGCACCGAGGCGGCTCTGCGCTCACTGAGCGCAGAGGCCCTGATCACCGGCGCCCTCGGGGCAGTGCTCGGAGGAATCGTCGCCGCCAGCCTCGCCTGGCCGCTGTTCCTACTCCCCAGCCATTCGCTCGCCTACCCGCTCTACGGCTTCGTCGTCGTGGCGGGCGGCACCGTCGGCTTCCGCCTCGGCGCAGCGCGCCGTGAAGGGGTGCTGGCGCTGTTCTCGGGTCGCGGGGGTCTCCCGCACCGCGAGCGGCCGACGTCGTCGCTCCCGCGCGTCCTCGACACGTCCATCGCCATCGACGGTCGCATCGTCGACATCGTGCGAGCGGGCTTCCTGCATGGGCGGATGGTCGTGCCATCGCCCGTTCTCGGCGAGCTGCAGGCGCTCGCGGACTCGGCCGACCCGGTGCGGCGCGGCAAGGGCCGGCGGGGTCTCGAGGTGCTCGAAACGCTGCGCCGCGAACCGGGGATCGAGCTGGAGGTCCTCGACGACGCGGTGCCGGCGGTCCACGAGGTCGACGGCAAGCTCGTCCGCATCTGCATCGAGCACGAGATGGCCCTGTTGACCCTCGACACCAACCTCGCCCGCGTCGCCGCCGTCACGGGTGTCCGCGTCCTCAACCTGCACGCCCTGACCCTCGCGCTGCGACCGCCGGTCCTCACCGGTGACGAGGTGCGTGTCTCGCTGACGAAGCAGGGCCGCGACCCCGGCCAGGCCGTCGGCTACCTCGACGACGGCACGATGGTCGTGGCCGAACGCTGCCGCAACCGAGTCGGCGAGGACGTCACGCTGCGTGTCACCAGCGTCCTCACCACCGCTAACGGCCGGATGGTGTTTGCCCACCCCACGGACGACGGCCCCGACTCCCCGCTCAACGTCCACTCCCGCGAGGCGCGCGCGTGACGGCTACGGATGCGCGCGTGAGGGCTACGGGTGCGGACGTCGCGGCGACGGACGCGGGCGTGGCGGCCACGGGTCGCGTTGCCGTCATCGTCGCGGCGGCGGGGCGCGGGGAACGTCTCGGGCCCGGCGCACCGAAGGCGCTCCGGGACCTGGGCGGCGAGCCGATGCTCGTGCATGCGGTACGGGCGATGGACGCGGCCGCCGCGGTTGACGTAGTCGTCGTGACCGTGCCGCCGCTCGAGGTCGATGCCGTGCGCGCGCTGCTCGACGCGGCCGGCCCCTTCGCCGCGCAGCTGCTCGTCGTCGCGGGTGGCCACACGCGGATCGCCTCGGTGCGCTGCGCCCTCGCCACCGTGCCCGCGGACATCGGCGTGATCCTCGTGCATGACGCGGCGCGGGCGCTCGCCCCGGCCGCGCTGGCCGACCGGGTGGTCAGCGCCGTCCGCGCCGGCGCGGAGGCGGTCGTGCCCGGTGTCGCCCTCGCCGATACCGTCAAGGTCGTGGACGCAGCCCAGCTCGTGACCAGCACCCCTGACCGGGCGGCGCTCCGCGTCATCCAGACGCCGCAGGGTTTCCGGCGTTCCACGCTCGACGCCGCGCACGCGGCGGCGGCGGCCGCCGGCTTCGACTCCGCAACGGACGACGCCGGCCTCGTCGAACGCCTCGGCGGCACCGTGCTGGTCGTCCCGGGCAGCGAGGACGCATTCAAGATCACCCGGCCGTTCGACCTGGTGCTGGCCGAGGCGGTTCTCGCATCCCGCCGAGATGCCGCGTATGGCTGACGCGGGAGCCGTCCCGCAGCTGCGCACGGGCATCGGGGCCGACGTGCATCCGTTCGCGGACGGGGAGCGCGTGCTGTCCTTGGCGGGGCTGACCTGGCCCGACGAGATCCAGGGCGGCCTCGCGGGCCACTCCGACGGTGATGTCGCCGCCCACGCCGCCTGCGACGCCCTGTTGTCGGCGGCGCGCCTCGGCGACCTCGGCCAGCACTTCGGTGTCAGTGACCCGCGCTGGGCCGGCGTCCCCGGCGCGGTGCTGCTGGCGGAGACGGCGCGGCTCGTCCGGGCGGAGGGTTGGCAGATCGTCAACATCGCGATCCAGGTCATCGGCAACCGGCCGAAACTGGCGCCGCGCCGAGCCGAGGCCGAGGACGCGCTGTCCACCGCGGTCGGCGCCCCCGTGTCCGTTGCGGCGACGACGACCGATGGCCTCGGCCTCACCGGCCGCGGCGAGGGCCTCGCCGCCATCGCAACGGCGCTGCTGACCCGCCCATGACGGCGACCCGCCCATGACGGCCACCAGCGCATGACGGTGACCCGCCCATGACGGCGACCCCGGCGACCAGCGCATGACCAAGACCCGCCCGTGACCGCGCCGCCGCCCGCACCGCTCCCCGCGCGCGTACGACACCTGCTGGACACGGGAGCCGCGGCCGAGCTGGTCGTCGTGGACCTGGAGAGACGGGAGGTGCGCACGGCGGTGACCCTCGAGCTCGACGGCGACGACCTGCTCATCGCCGTCCCCGAGGGCGGACCCGTGCACCACGCCCTGATCTACGACCCCCGGGCGACCGTGGTCATCACGACCGCCGGCGTGGACACGCAGGGGGCGGACATCCGCGGCGAGGTCGAGATGACGACGGCGGGGGCGTCCGACCTGCGGCGGCGCACCGGCGGCGCGGTCGGCGAGGTAGGGGCGGGAGATGCCTGGCTCGTCGTCCGTGTCGTGCCGACCTTGGTCGACTTTCGCGGCTGAGGCCCTCTTTCCCCTACCCTGGGGCGCGTGACGCTCCGCATCTACGACACTCTCGCCCACGCGCTGCGCGAGTTCACCCCGCTCGTTCCGGGCGTCGTCGGCATCTACGTCTGCGGGCCGACGGTCCAGTCGCCGGCGCACGTCGGTCACCTGCGAAGCGCGATCGCCTTCGACGTGTTGCGCCGGTGGCTGATCGAGAGCGGTTACGACGTGCTGTTCCTGCGCAACGTCACCGACATCGACGACAAGGTGCTCGTCAACGCCGACAAGCTGGGCCGTCCGTGGTGGGAGGTCGCGACGACCAACACGCGGCTGTTCAACGAGGCGTACGACGCGGCCGGCGTCCTGCCCCCTTCCGTCGAACCACGGGCCACGGGTCACATCCCGGACATGGTCGCGCTGATCGCGCGCATCATCGCGGCGGGGCACGCGTATGCGCCCGGCGACGGCAACGTGTGGTTCGACGTTCGGTCGCTCCCTTCGTACGGCGAGCTGTCCGGCCAGCGCCCCGACGCCATGCAGGGCGACCCCGCGGACATGGTGACCGGCAAGCGCGACCCTCTCGACTTCGCCCTGTGGAAGGCGGCGAAGCCGTCCGAGCCGGAGTCCGCGTCGTGGGAGACGCCGTGGGGCCGCGGCCGCCCGGGCTGGCACATCGAGTGCTCCGCGATGGCGTCGCGCTATCTCGGACCCGTGTTCGACATCCACGGCGGCGGCATCGACCTGCAGTTTCCGCACCACGAGAACGAGCTCGCCCAATCATGCGCGGCCGGTGACCAGTTCGCGCGTTACTGGATGCACAACGGCATGGTCAACGCGGGCGCCGAAAAGATGTCCAAGTCGCTCGGCAACTTCCAGCTGGCGCTCGCAATGCTCAAGCGGGTGCGCCCGGTCGTGCTCCGCTACGCGATGGCGGCCCCGCACTACCGGTCGCTGCTCGCGTGGAGCGACGAGGGGCTCGTCGAGGCGGCCGCCGCCTACGGCCGCATCGAGACCTTCGTACGCAATGCGTCGGCGGCGGTCGGCGTTCCGCTCGACGTTCCGCTCGACGTTCCGGTCGACGTTCCGGTCGACGTTCCGGTCGACGTTCCGGTCGACGGGTCGGCCGACGTTCCGGTCGACGTTCCGGTCGACGTTCCGCTCGACGGGTCGGCCGCCACCGGCGCAGCGTCCGCCACGTGGGCCGAGTTCGCCGCGGCGATGGACGACGACCTCGCGGTGCCGCAGGCCCTGGCGGTCATCCACGGCGCGGTCCGCGTGGGCAACACGTTGCTCGAGAGCGGCGGGTCGCTGCCGGAGCTGGCGTCCGTTCTTTCCGTCGTACGACGCATGCTGTCGGTGCTCGGCCTCGACCCGGGACAGTGGCCGTCGAACGACAGCGGGCGGCTGACGGGCGTCGTCGACGAGCTGGTGCAGGTCGTGCTGGCCGCGCGCGCCGAAGCACGCTCGCGCAAGGATTTCGCGGCCGCGGACTCGATCCGCGACCGGCTCGTGACGGCGGGCATCCTCGTCGAGGACACCGCCGCGGGCGCCCGCTGGCGTCTCGCGGGAGACTAGGACCATGCCACCCAAGGGCAAGCAGACGAGTGCCAAGAGATCACCCGCCAAGAAGGCCGCGCCGCGCAAGCGGATCGGTACGGGGGGGCATGGCCGCGACCGCCTCGAAGGCAAGAAGCCGACGCTCCCGGCCGAGCAGCGCACCAACCACCCCGCCAAGCGGCGGGCGGACCACATCGCGGAGGTGGCCGACAAGCGCCGCCCGCAGCCCAAGGACGAGACCAAGCCGGAGCTCGTGACGGGGCGCAACTCCGTCTTCGAGGCGCTCGAGGCGCAGGTGCCCGCCTCGCTGCTCTACCTGGCGATCGGGATCGACCGCGATGAGCGCGTCACCAAGTCGCTCAAGCACGCGACGCGCAACGGCATCCCGATCCATGAGGTCTCCAAGATGGAGCTCGACCGGCTCGCCGGGCGTGGCCACGTGCACCAGGGGCTGGCGCTGCAGGTCCCGCCGTACGACTACCTGCACCCCGACGAGCTCCTCGAACGAGCGCAGCAATCCGGGGCGCCGCTCATCGTGGCGCTCGATTCGGTCACGGACACGCGCAACGTGGGCGCGATCGCGCGGTCCGCGGCGGCCTTCGGTGCGGCGGGCCTGCTGTTGCCGGAGCGGCGGGCGGCAGGCGTCAATGCGGGCGCGTGGAAGGCGTCCGCTGGGGCGTTCGCGCGGATCCCGGTGGCGCGGGCGGTCAACCTCGCCCGGACCCTCAGGTCGTACGCCGACGCCGGCATGTTCGTCATCGGTCTCGACGCGGACGGCGAGCTGCCGGTGTCCGAGCTGCAGGTCGCGACGGAGCCGCTGGTCATCGTCGTCGGTTCCGAGGGCAAGGGTCTGACGAAGATCGTGCGGGACGCATGCTCGCTGATCGTGTCGATCCCGATGGCCGCTGGCGGCGCGGAGTCCCTCAATGCGTCGGTCGCCGCTTCCATCGCCCTGTACGACGTGGCCCGCCGCCGCGCGTCCGGCGCGACCGCCCGCCTCTGACGCGCCCCGACCCCTCAACGTGGGAGCGCTGGCCCGGCTATAGCGACGCTCTCGCTCCCAACCCCGCCGGGGCCGCCCAACGTGGGAGCGCTGGCCCGGCTATCGCGGGGCTGTCGCTCCCAACCCGCCGGGGCCGCCCAACGTGGGAGCGCTGGCCCGCGCAACGTGGGAGCGCTGGCCCGCCCAACGTGGGAGCGCTGGCCCGGCTATAGCGACGCTGCCACTCCCAGCCCCGCCGGGGCCGCGCAGCGTGGGAGCGCTGGCCCGGCTATCGCGAGGCTTGCGCTCCACGATGGGGAACCCGGGGCCGAAGCCGGGGCGGGAGGGAACCCGAGCCGAAGCCGGGCGCGGCGTCCAGGGGTGCGCGAGATCAGGCCGCGTGGGCGACGGCGTCGATGTGGCCGATGTCTTCCTTGCGCGTGCGCACCAGGAAAACCGTGATGACGAATGCGAGAAACATGATGGCCGACGCGACGAGGAACCCGCGACCGAAGCCGGCGGTCAGAGCCTGCTTGTAGAGAAGGCTCGCGTGGTCGTTCTGCGGAAGGTTGTGCGAGCGGGCGTACGCAGCGAACTGACTCCACGCGATCGTGCCGATGGACGCGAGACCGATCGACCCACCGACCTGCTGGCCCACATTGAGGACGCCGGACGCGACACCGGCCTCGTCGTCGCGGACCTTGGTGAGGGCCACGAGCGTCATCGGCACGAACACGCACCCGAGGCCGAGTGCTGTGAGCATCATCGGAGGCAGGAGGCCGGTCAGGAACGAGCTGCCCACATGCACCTTGCTGAACCAGAACATGCCGACCGTTGCGAGACCCAGGCCGGGGATCATCCACGGCCGTGGGCCGGTCTTGGCGACGAGGTTGGACGACAGTCCAGCGCTGATCATGATGCCTGCGCTGAACGGCAGGAAAGCGAACCCGGCCTTCAAGGCCGAGTAACCCAACACGTTCTGGACGAAAAGCGTGAGGAAGAAGAAGAGCCCGAACAACGCCGTGCCGATGCACAGTGACACCGCATAGGCCGCCGAGCGCGAGCGGTTGGCGAAGATGTCGAACGGCATCAGCGCGTGCGGGCTGCGCCGCTCGACGAGGACGAACGCCACGAGGCAGACGACAGCGAGCACGAGCGCGATGATCGTCGCGGCGTCACCGAAGTGCGACTTGCCGGACGGATCGGTGACGCCGTTGATGAGGCCGTAGACGAGCGAGGCGAACCCGATGGTGGACAGCATCGCGCCGGGAACGTCGAGCCGACCCGAGTGGCGCTCGGACTCGGCCAGGGAACCAGGCGCGAGCGCGAGCAGCAGCGCCGCGATCGGCACGTTGACGAACAGGACCCACCGCCAGCCGAGGTGGGAGTTACTCGTCAGCACACCGCCGAGAACGAGTCCGACGGAGGCCCCGATGCCGGACATCGCCGCGTAGACGCCCATGGCCCTGTTGCGAGGGGGGCCTTGCGGGAACGTGATCGTGATGAGCGCGAGGGAGGCGGGAGCCATGATGGCGCCGCCGACCCCCTGGATCGCACGAGCGGCGAGGAGCCACGCCTGGTTCTGTGCGAAGCCACCGAGGAGTGAGCCGAAGGCGAACAGCGCGGAGCCGAACATGAACACCCGGCGCCGGCCGAGCAGGTCACCGAGCCGGCCACCGAACAGGAGGAGGCCGCCGAACGAGAGCGTGTAGGCAGTGATGATCCACTGCTGGCCCGAGTTGGAGAAGCCGAGATCGTTGGTGATGTGCGGAAGTGCCACGTTCACGATCGTCGCGTCGAGGACGACCATCAGCTGGGCAAGGGCGATCACGAACAGCGCCAGCCCGAGATGGCGGTGCGTGCCACCCGTATCCGCGCCGGTCGCCGTGGCAGATGTTGCGGTCGACATAACACTCCTGAGCAGATGGTGGACGACTGACTGTGAAGCGCAGTCCTGCCCCGCGGGTTCACAGCCGGGCATCAGGGCAACCGTAGGTTGACACTGATCACGTTAGCGACGGCGACCGACGCTTTCTTCCGGGGTTTCGTGACGATTGCGGAAACTCTTTCCCAGCAGCGGTCGCCGCGGTCAGCAGCGGTCCATCGCGAACCGGCGGCCGCCCGTGCGCCCCCTCGACCTCCCGCCACGTCACCATGGCCCCAGCTTGGCACCGGGTGCCGACACGAACGAGGGCCGTCGTACCGTGCCGTCATGTCCTTCCTCGTCGTCGCCGCCCTCGACGAGGAGGTCGAGGACCTTCGTCTCCGCCAGCCGGACCAGCCGGTGCTCGTCACCGGTCCGGGAAAAGTGCTCGCCGCCTCGGCGCTCGCGGCGCGGCTGGCCACCGACCGGCCGGCGCAGGTGCTGGTGCTCGGCACGGCGGGCGCCCTGCACGCCGGGCTCGAGGGAGCGCACGAAGTGGGCGGCGTGAGTCAACACGATTTCGACGCGGTGTCGATCCATGCTCTCGTGGGCCGCTGGTACGCGCCGGCGCTCCTCCTGTCCGGCGACGGACCGCACCTCGCGACCGGCGACGTATTCGTGGCCGACGCGGTGCACGTGGGCCGGCTGGCCGCCCGCGGCTTCGGGCTGGTCGACATGGAGGGCTACGCGTACGCGCACGTGTGCGCAGCCGCGGGAGTGCCCGTGCGGATCGTCAAGGCGGTCAGCGACGGGGCGGACGGCGAGGCCCCCGTCTCCTGGGCGGCCAATGTGCGGCGCTGCGCGGAGCTCCTCGCCGATTGGTACGACACGAACGTGCACCAGTAGAACCACCCTGTACGACGGCCGGCCGGTGGCGGGCCGCCCCGATGTCACGGTCGGCCGCCTCACGGTGATGTCGGTCGCCCGGAGACGGCGATAGGATGCCCTTCGCCGCCGACGTGGCGCAACTGGCAGCGCAGCCGACTTGTAATCGGCAGGTTAGGGGTTCAAGTCCCCTCGTCGGCTCCAAGCAGGCCTAAATTG
>CAXSDE010000036.1:20543-31807 GCA_964236265.1 uncultured bacterium | reverse complement strand
TGCCGCACCCCGCCCGCGCCGACGCGCCCCTGTCGCACCCCGCCCGCGCCGACGCCCGTGTCGCACCCGGCCGCTCGGGCTGGGAGCGTTGACCAGCCCCTGGGGAGGCTGGCGCTCCACGGCTCAGCCGACGCGCCCCTGTCGCACCCGGCCGCTCGGGCTGGGAGCGTTGACCGGCCCCTGGGGAGGCTGGCGCTCCACGGCTCACCCCGCTCGCGCCGACGTGGGAGCGTTGACCGGCCCCTGGGGAGGCTGGCGCTCCACGGCTCAGCCGGCCGCGCCGACGTGGGAGCGTTGACCAGCCCCTGGGGAGGCTGGCGCTCCACGGCTCGGCCGGGCCCCCGGGCGCCCCTGCCGCACCCCGCCCGCGCCGACGCGCCCCTGTCGCACCCCGCCCGCGCCGACGCGCCCCTGTCGCACCCCGCTCGCGCCGACGTGGGAGCGTTGACCGGCCCCTGGGGAGGCTAACGCTCCACGGCTCAGCCTGCCGCGCCGACGTGGGAGCGTTGACTGGCCCCTGGGGAGGCTGGCGCTCCACGGCTCCGCCGGGCCCCCGGGCGCCCCTGTCGCACCCCGCCCGCGCCGACGCGCCCCCGTCGCACCCGGCCGCTCGGGCTGGGAGCGTTGACCGGCCCCTGGGGAGGCTAACGCTCCACGGCTCAGCCGGCCGCGCCGACGTGGGAGCGTTGACCGGCCCCTGGGGAGGCTGGCGCTCCACGGCTCAGCCGGCCGCGCGACGTGGGAGCGTTGACCGGCCCCTGGGGAGGCTCACGCTCCACGGCTCGGCCGGACCCCCGGGCGGGCGGCTCGCGCTTCCCGACCAAGCCGTTGGGAGTGGGCGGTCAGTCCGTCGCGTCGATCCCGGCCGTATAGCCGAGATCGAAGGTCGCCTCGAGGTCATGTTTCGAGTACGCACGGAAGGCGATGTGGGTGTCGGTGTCGAGGACGCCGTCGACCTTGTTGATGCGGTCGGCGATGACCGCGGCCAGTTGGTCATGCGCACGCACCCGCACCATGGCGATGAGATCGATGTCACCGGTCACGGAGTAGACCTCGGTCACGCCCTCGATGTCGGCGAGTGCGGCCGCGACCTCGGGGATGCGGCTGGTGGTCGCGCTGACGAGGACGATGGCTGTGAGCATGACCCGATGATGCCCCGCCCTGCCGGTGTCAGCCATGGGGGCGCCGGCAACTCAGTCCCAGCCGAGCTCGTGGAGCCGTTCGTCATCGATGCCGATGTGGTGCGCGAACTCGTGCATCACGGTGATCCGGATCTCGTTGCGCAGGTCGTCGAGATCCTCGGCCATGAGGCACAGCGGGATGCGATAGAGGCTGATGCGGTCCGGCAGGACGCCGCTGTAGCCTCCCGAGCCGTCGCGGTCGACGAGTGAGATCCCGTCGTACAGGCCCAACAGGTCGGGCTCATCTGCGTGTTCGTCCTCGATGACGACGGCCACGTTGCGGAAGTGCTGCGCGGCGGCGGCCGGCACCGTGTCCATGGCGTCGGCGACGAGCGCTTCGAAGTCGTCCGGTGAGATCGGCTGCACGGAGAAACACTATGCCGACCGGGTCGTCGTCAGAAGCGCAGCGGGACGGTGCTCGGGTCGTGCCCCACCGTTGGAATGGCGCATCGGCTCCCGGGCATCCGCGATGCGGGTGATCCAGCCGCGCAGCCGTTCGGCGCTGTCGATGCGGCACGCGAGGACGCCATCCACGCGGACGAGGCGCACGCCCGGCTGGCCGAGCCAGCGCAGCAGGCACTCCATCTCTTCGGCACTGGCCGCCGGTGTCGGGCCGCAGCCGGGTGCGACCGGCTCTGCCGTCGCGAGCATCGCGTCGACGAAGGGCATCGGTGCTGCGCCGCGCGGAGCGACGGTGGTGCCGACGAGGCGACCGTGGCGGACGGCGACCATCTCCCAACCGCCGTCCTCGCGACGCAACGCGGCGACGACCTCCGCACACGCCGCCAGCATCGACAGCCGCTGCGTCCGGGCCGCCACCCGCAGGTAGGCGCCGAGTCGGTCACGCCACCGGCCGGCTTCTTCGAAGCGCTCGTCGTTGGCGAGCGCCACCATGCGGCGGTGGACGGCGTCGACGACGGGCTGCCCGTCGCCGCGCACGGCGCGGCTGACCGCTGCGGCGATGGCCCCGTAAGCGGCGACCTCGATGCTGCCGTCACAGGGAGACGGGCATTTGCCGATCTCGCCGAGGACACACGCGGTGCGGCGGACCTTCAGTGACATACGCCCACCGCACTGGCGGATCGGGAACGTCTCGTGCAATGCCTCCACCGCATACTCGGCCGGCCCTCTCGACCCGAACGGCCCGAGGTAGGCAGCGCCGTCGTTGCGGACTTTCCGAACCAGAGACAGGCGTGGGAAGGGCTCAACCGTCACCTTGACGTAGAGACTTCGCTCCGGATATCGCGAGCGTCTGTTGTACGGCGGCTTGTGCGCGCCGATGAGCCGCAGCTCGCGAACCTCGGCCTCGAGGGTGGTGACGCACGCCAAGTGGTCCACAGTCTCCGCGATGGCAACCATCTCCGCCATGCGGGTGCGCGGCTCACTCGCGACGAAGTAGGAGCGGACGCGGGCGCGCAGATTGTTGGACTTGCCGACATAGAGAACCCGGCCCCGTGCGTCGCGGAAGAGGTAGACCCCCGGCGATGTCGGCAGCGCGTCGGCCAGGTGGCGCTTGCGCCGCTGCGCCGGCGACACCTGCGAGCAGAATGACCGCAACTCGTCCCACGACTGCACGCCGACCGCGCCCAGGCGCTCCATGAGGCAGTGCAGCACGTGCACGGTGGCTTGAGCGTCGGCGAGGGCGCGGTGGGCGGGGGTGACGGGCGAACGGAAGTGGGCGGCCAGCGTGGACAGTTTGACGTTGGGCACCTCGTCGCGCGTCAGCGCCTTTCGCGCGAGCCTGCACGTGTCGAGCACGTCGAACTCCGGCCACGGACGGCCCGCGGCGGCGCACGCCGCCCGCAGGAAGCCGATGTCGAACGGCGCGTTGTGGGCCACGAGCACCGTGCCCGACGCGAACTCGAGGAACGCCGGCAACACCTCCTCGATGCACGGCGCGGCCACCACCATCCCGTCGCTGATGCCGGTCAGCACCGTGATGAACGGTGGGATGGGCATGCCCGGGTCGACCAGCGTCGCGAACTCTCCCAGCACCTCGCCGCCGCGGACCTTCACGGCGCCGATCTCGGTGATGCGCCCGTCCGCCGCCGCCGAGCCGCCCGTGGTCTCGAGGTCGACGACGACGAACGTGACGTCCCGGAGGGGACTCGTCAGCTCGTCGAACGTGCCTTGCCGCGGGATGGCGACGGCGGGGGATGCCATGTCCCGGGACGGTAGGTGACACCGCCGACAGTTCCGCGGTCCCGCGCCGGTTAGCCTTCTCGCGCCGACCTCGACCTGTGTACGACGCCCAGCCGCCCAGCAAAGGACACGCCTCGTGCCCGTTCCGCTCCCCGACGCCGCCACTCGCTGGCGGTGCACGCAGTGTGGCAACCTCACCCGCTTCGACGTGACACGCACGCTGCGTTCAGAGGAATTCCTGCACGTCGACCTCTCGGGCGACGCGGTCGTGGAGGAGCGCCGCGTGCTGGCGGAAACGGTGGAGCAGGTGCGCTGCCGCTGGTGCAACGGCGTGAATTCGGTCGAGCTCGTGCCGCGTCCGGGGAGCATCAGCGATTCTGTCGGTACGCCCTCCTAGCGTCGGGGCAAGCGACAAACAGGAGGTCCTTCTCATGCACATCGATTGCGACAGCTGCGCCGTCCGCGGCCTGGCCTGCGGTGACTGCGTCGTCAGTGTGCTGCTCGGCGCGCCGCCCGAAGGGGTCCACGTCGATGAGGCGCAGCGGGTCGCGCTCGCTGTCCTGGCCGACCGCGGCCTAGTGCCCCCGCTGCGCCTGGTCGTGACCCCCGCATCTCAGCGGCAGCTGCAACGGGACGTTTCGTGAGCACTCAGTGATGTTCGTCTGACGCAACGTGACGGCCCGGCCTGCGCCGTCAGGATGCCTGTCCGTCGACTTGCCCCGCGCCGGGATGCCGACTAACCTCCGGCGCATCGCAGTGAGGCCAGTCGGACACGTGCATCCGCCGGATGTGACGACTGGTCCCGTCGAATCCCTTCCGAGGGAACCGGGGATCCACCAATACCCGGGGTGAATCGGCACCTGACCGTCGCGCGCACCGAGCGACGGCGGGGTGCCGTAGGGCCTACTTCCCGCCCGAACCCGTCAGCTAACCCGGTAGGCGGTACGGAAGAAGGGCCTGCTTTTACGTGCTCAGTGCACAGAATTTGCGCCGCCGGTTTCTCGGCGCGCTGACGGTCGCCGGCGTTGCCGCGGCTCTCCCGCTCACCTCGACCACCCACCACGCCCCCGACTCTGTTGCCGTCGCCGTCGCCCAGACCGACGACTGGCGGCCGACCGTCGGGCAGGCGACGATTGCCCAGATGCCGCTCGGGCAGGCGACGCTTGGACAGACGACCCTCGCGCTGTGGGCGGCCGGCGCCGCCGATCACGACTCTCCCGTCGTCGCCGATGCCGATGCCGTGCGCGCGTTCGCGGGCTCACTGCCGGCGGACGTCGCCGGCATCCGTCCGCAGCTCGGAAACCCGGCCCCGACCACGCCGGCGGCCGCCGCTGCGTACGCCCGCACGGCCGCCGCGCGCGCCACCCGGGACCTGCGCCGCCAGCACATCGCCGCCGTTCGTGTTGCCGCTCACGAGCGGGCCGTGGCCGCGCACAAGCGGGCCGTAGCCGCGCACAAACGGGCCGTGGCCGCGCACAAGCGGGCCGTGGCCGCACACAAGCGGGCCGTGGCCGCGAGGAAGCGCCACGCCGCCGCGCTGGCCGCACGGACTCCGGGCGACATCGCGGTCGAGTGGGCACGCAAGATGCTCGGGCGGCCCTACCGCTGGGGGTCGACCGGCCCGTCGTCGTTTGACTGCTCCGGCCTCACGCGCTACGTCTGGTCCCACGCCGGGGTCTGGTTGACGCACTCGTCCGGCGCGCAGATCGGTGAGGGTCGTCGCGTCAGCCGAGGCGAACTGCGCCGCGGCGACCTCGTGTTCTTCGGCCGGTACGGGATCCACCACGTCGGCATCTACATCGGCGACGGAATGATGATCGACGCCCCGCACAGTGGCGACCATGTGCGTGTGCACTCGATCGACCGGTATGACTACGTCGGCGCCGTCCGACCGGGCTGAGCCATCGATCCGTAACATGAGCGGGTGCCGGACCTTCAGCTGATGACCTCCCCGGCGGTCGACGGCCCACAGCCGTTGGTCCCGCGGAGGTGGTGGGCGCTCGCCGCGGTGCAACTGCTCGTCGTCATCGGCGGGGCGCTGGCAGTGCCCGGCCTCCGCCACCCGGCTCCGGCGGTGAGCCCTCCCGGAGCTGCAGCAACCCCGGCGACATCCACATCCCGCCCCCCGGCCGAGACGGCGACCCCGGCTCCGTCGGCACGGGACGAGACGGCCGCCGTCAGCGGCATCAAGCGGGCTCTGCAGGGCCGCGACCGCGCACTGCTCGGCCGGGACCGCCGGATCTACCTGGCGGCGGCGCAGCCCCGCACTGCCGGCGCGCGAGCGGCGGCTGCCCTGTACGTCAATCTCGCCGAGGTGCCGGTGTCCGAGTGGACCGAGGCCGTCGATGCGCGGTCGGTCGCCGCCGTGCCCGGCGCGCCCGGCAGCTACACGGTGTCCGTCGTGCGCCGCTACCGCCTCCGCGGTTTCGACCCCGGTGGGGTCGCCCAGGAGCGGCGCCTGACGATGGTGCGCTCGGGTGCGAAATGGCTGGTCGCCGCGGACGCGCGGGCGCCGGGCGAGCGGGGCGAGCTGTGGGAGGGCGGCCCGGTCGTCGTCCGTCGCGGCGCGTCGTCGATCGTGCTGGCGCACCGCAGCGACGCGGGGCGCCTCGCCTCCTACACGCAGATCGCTGACGTCGCGGTGCGGAACGTGACGTCCGTCTGGGGCACCCACTGGTCGCAGCGGGTGGTGGTCATCGTCCCGACGAGCACCGTCGAGCTCGGACGGGTGTTGGACTCCACGGCCGACTACGCGCAGATTGCGGCGCTCGCGACCGCGGACATCGTCGACACGGCCGGCCTGCGGACCGCGCTCGCCGACAGAGTCGTGATCAACCCCGGCACGTTCGGGCGGCTGACCGCTCTCGGGCAGCGGATCGTGATGACCCACGAAGTGACGCACGTCGCGAGCCGGCTCGCGACCGGCAAGGCGTCCCCGTCCTGGCTCGTCGAGGGCTTTGCCGACTACGTGGCCTACCGGACCAACTACGTCCCGACCCGCGTGGCCGCGCGGGACCTCACTCCTGCCGTGCGGCGGGGGCCATTGCCCACGATGCTCCCGACGGACGCCCAATTCGACCCGGCGGCGGCCGACCTCGGGGCGTCGTACGAGCTGGCCTGGCTCGCCTGCCGCTATCTCGCCGAGCGGACGACCGAGAGCAAGCTGCTCCAGTTCTACCGGGCGGTCGGGGCGGCGACGGGGTCGCAGGACGAGGCCGTGCGGCACGCCTTCGCCGCGGTGCTGGCCGCGACACCTGAGTCCTTCACAGCGTCCTGGCGTGTGTACGTCGCCGCGGCCGTGTCATGACGGAGCACACCGCCCTCGGGACGTCGGTCGTCCTCGGGTTCGCCGTCGCGATCGGCGTGGCGGTCACCACGCCGTGGCGCCCGTTCGCCGGTGCGGTATCGCATGCGGATCCGGCGCGCGACCTGACGGGGGCGGAAGTCGCGCGCGCCCGGCGCTACAGCCGTGCCGCCAACGTTCCGCGGTTCGCGTCGGCGGTCGTGCGTCTCGGATGCGTGCTGGTGCTCGGTTTCACGACGGCGGGCGCGCATCTCGCCTCCTCGACGGGGGTATCGTTCCCGTTCCCGTTCCCGTGGCCGTTGCGCGTGGTGCTCGGCACCGTCGCGGTGCTCGGTGTCAGCACCGTCGCTGCACTCCCGTTGGCCGCGTGGCGCGAGACGATCCGCCGGCGCTACGGGTTGTCCGTGCAACGGTGGGCCGCGTGGTCGGTCGATCGGGTCCGCGACTTCGCCGTGGACAGCGCCGTCGTTTGCGTCGGGCTTCTTGCGCTCATCGGGACGGCGCGCGCGGCACCGCGCCACTGGTGGGCGATCACGGCCGCGATCGCGGCGACGCTGGTGCTCGTGCTGTCGTTCGGTGCGCCGCTGGTTGTCGAGCCACTGTTCAATACTTTCACGCCCCTGCCGCCCGGGGGCCAGCGCGATGAGCTGCTCGCCATGGCCGTCCAGGACGGCGTGCGAGTCGCCGACGTGCTCGTGGCGGATGCCTCGCGCCGGACAACAGCGCTCAACGCGTACGTCTCCGGCTTCGGGGCCACCCGCCGGATCGTCGTGTACGACACGCTGCTCGCGCGACCCGCCGACGAGGTGCGTCTGGTGGTCTCCCACGAGTTGGGACACGCCGTCCGCCGGGATGTCGTGTCCGGCACCATGGTGGCGGCCGGCGCGTCGGCGGCCGCGGTGGCGCTGCTCGGATTCGTCCTGTCCAGCAACGAAGTTGTGGCCCGGTCGGGCGTCGACGGGCCAGGTGATCCGCGTGCGGTCGCGCTCCTGCTCGCCCTCGGCGCGGTGCTGACCCTGGCACTGGGCCCCCCCGCGTCGCTGGTGAGCCGCCGCATCGAGGCGCGCGCGGACGTGCACTCCCTCGACAGCACGCGCGACGCGGCCGTCTTCATCCGGGCGATGCGGGAACTGGCGGTGACCAATGTCGCCAACCCCTGTCCGAATCGCATCCTGCACGCGCTGTCCGCCGACCACCCGTCCGTTCCCGAGCGCATCGCCCTGGCTCGCGCCTGGGCGACGACGCACGGTGTCGCGGTGCCGCCAGACCTTGCACGCGCGCGCGACGCATGAGCCGCGTTCTCGTTGTCACCAACGATTTCCCCCCCCGTCAGGGCGGCATCCAGTCGTTCGTCGCGGGAGTGTTGGATCGTTTCGATCCGTCGGAGGTCGTGGTCCTGACGTCCTCGTACGACGGCTCGCGCGACTACGACGCGGCAGCGTCGTACCCCATCGTGCGCGCGAGAGCGACCATGCTGCTGCCGACCCGTGCGGTTTCGACGCAAGCCGTCGGACTCCTGCGGGAACACGGCTGTGACGCGGTCTGGTTCGGCGCCGCCGCACCGCTGGGTCTGCTCGCGCCGGCATTGCGGGCGGCCGGCGCGCGCCGGCTCGTCGGCACGACACACGGGCACGAGATCGGCTGGGCCAAACTGCCCGGCGCGCGTCACATGCTGCGCAGGATCAGCGCCGACGTCGATGTGCTCACGTATCTGGGCGACTACACGCGCGTGCGGCTGGCCCGCGCGCTTCCCGCGGGGGTGCGTCTCGAGCAGTTGACGCCCGGAGTGGACACGGCGATCTTCCGGCCCGACGTGGACGGCGGCGTGGTGCGCGCCGAGCATGGTCTCGGCCAGCGGCCGGTCGTCGTCTGCGTGTCGCGACTGGTTCCGCGCAAAGGCCAGGACGTGCTGATCGAGTGCTGGCCGCGCGTCCTCGCCGCCGTGCCCGACGCCGTGCTGCTCCTGGTCGGCGGCGGGGCGGGCCAGGCGAAGCTCCAGCGCGCAGCGCGGGACGCCGGGGTGGCCGACTCGGTCGTCATGACCGGCGGAGTGCCGTGGGCGGAGTTGCCGGCCCATTTCGCCGCCGGTGACCTGTTCGCGATGCCGTGCCGCACGCGCTGGGGTGGCTTCGACATCGAGGGCCTCGGCATCGTCTACCTGGAGGCATCCTCGACGGGTCTCGCCGTCCTCGCCGGCGATTCCGGCGGCGCGCCCGACGCGGTCCTGCGCGGGGAGACGGGCGTCGTCGTCCCGGGCGCCGACGCGGTCGCGATCGCCGACGCGATCGCCGGACTGCTCGTCGACGCGGACCGCCGGCGCGCTCTGGGCAGCCGCGGCCGGGCCTGGGTCGAGGAGCGTTGGCAGTGGCAGCAGATCGCCGCACGCCTGCGGGGCTGGCTCTTCGACGCCTGACGACCGCGCAGGGCGGGTCAAGGTCGGCGGTGTTCGTGCCGACAACCGGTGCATGGTGGATCCGCGCTGTCCCAGCTGCTCCGCGCGCGTGCCGGCGGAGGCGGACTGGTGTTCGCTGTGCTACGCCAGCCTGCGGACGCCGGCGCCTGCCCCGGCCGCGCGGTACGCCGCACCGGCCTACGCCGCACCGGCCGACGCCGCACCGGTTGGCGTTGCCGCTCATGACCCACTGTTCGCGCCACTCGCGGCGGTGACCGCCTACTCGCCCGGCGGCCTCGCAGACGGCCTAGTAGACGGCCCCGGCGGCGGCCTCGCAGACGGCACGGGACACGCAGATCCCGCGTCGCCGCCGGCAGCGACGTGGCCGTGCCGCCAGTGTCAAGCGGCGGTCCCCATCGACCTCGACGCCTGCGCCGTCTGCGGGGCGCGCTTTCTCGGCGACGGGGATGTCGACCTGAAGCTGCCGATCGTCGGCAGCACGCGCAACATGACAGCGTCGTTCAAGGTGTGGCTCATGATCGGCGGCTCAGTCGCCATCATGGCCATTTTCCTGGTGGTCGCGTTTCTCGTCGGCCTGGTTACGTGATTGCACGCCTGCTCGCGTAGTGTCGGCGCCTGCACGACAGTGGAGGAGTTCGCCGAATGAGCCGTTTGACAACGTCATCAATCGTGATCGATGCGCCCCTGGAGGATGTCTACGGGGTGATCGTCGACGTCGGGAGTTATCCCGACTGGATCAGCCAGCTCACGAGCGCGGAGGTCCTCGAGAAGGACGCCGAGGGACGTCCCTCGCAGGTGCGCTTCGCAATCGACGCCGGAATGTTCAGCGACAACCTGGTCATCGCCTACACCTGGTCGGACACCGGCGCCGAATGGCACCTCGTCAGCGGCACGAAGGTGCGCGAGCAGACCGGCGGCTACCGTCTCACTTCGGCCGGGGCGACAACTTCCGTCGATTACGACCTTCGGCTCGATGTCGATATGCCGATGTTCTCGCTGTTCCGCGGTCAAGCCGAGCGCATGCTGACCGATGCGGCGCTCTCCTCGCTGAAGGTGCGCGTCGAGGCGCCGCGGGGCTACCCGGCCGAGTAAGGGCACTCGCGCACCGACCTGAGGAGAATCGTGGGGCTCACCATTGGCGTCGACGTCGGCGGCACCAAGCTGCTGGGCGGCGTCGTCGACGACGATGGCAACGTGCTCAACCGCATCCGCAAGCCGACGCCGGCGGGCACCGCGGTGGGCATCGCCGACGCGATCGCTGAGCTGATCGCAGAGGTGCGACAGTCCTTCGACGTCTCGGCCGTGGGCATCGGCGTTGCCGGGTTCGTCTCGGAGAACCGGTCGACGGTGCGCTTCGCCCCCAACCTGGCCCTCGTCGACACACCACTGCGCGAGGAAGTGGCCGAGCGTGTCGGCCTGCCGGTCGTCGTCGAGAACGACGCCAACGCCGCCGCCTGGGGGGAATACCGGTTCGGCGCGGCGCGCGGGCACTCGCACGTGGTCCTGATCACGCTGGGCACGGGCGTCGGCGGCGGCTTCGTCTTCTCCGGCAAGCTCTTTCGCGGCGGCTTCGGCGTCGGTGCCGAGATCGGGCACGTCCAGATCGTCCCGGGTGCGGCCGGCCTCCTGTGTGGGTGCGGCCAGACGGGTTGCCTCGAGATGTATGTCAGTGGCCGCGCGCTCGGCCGCCAGATGCGCGAAGCGGTCCTTGCGGACCCGGCGGGCGGCGCTGAGCTGCTCGAGGCCGCCGGCGGCGACATCGAGAAGATCGAAGGCCCGATGATCACGGCCGCGGCTGCCATGGGCGACACGCTCGCCCTGGCCGTCTTCCGGCAGCTCGGGACGGTCCTGGGGCAGAGCTTCGCCGACATCGCCGCCTCGCTCGACCCGACGTGTTTCGTCGTCGGCGGGGGAGTGTGTCTCGCCGGTGACATCCTCATCGAGCCGGCGCGTGCTGCTTTCGTTGCGCGTCTCACGGGCTCCGGCCACCGGCCGTTGGCCGAAGTGCGGGCCGCGCAACTCGGAAACGACGCCGGCCTGATCGGCGCTGCCGACCTCGCCCGCCAGTCCGACTGAGGCTCGACAACAAGGTGAGCGCGTAAGGGTCGAATCTCTTGCTGTGCAGGTGATGCACCATTGCAGCCGGGCACGCCGCCGCGCATCCTCAACCGAGTGCCGACGTGCCGGACGAGTGCCGACGTGCCGGACGAGTGCCGACGTGCCG
>CAXSDE010000036.1:0-20443 GCA_964236265.1 uncultured bacterium | reverse complement strand
CGACGTGCCGGACGAGTGCCGACGTGCCGGACGAGTGCCGACGTGCCGGACGAGTCGACCAGCGACCCGCGGACCTCGCGGCGTCAGATGACCGCGCCGTCGTCGGCGCCCCCCTCTTCGGGTGGGAGCTTGTCGCCCATGCGGACCAGCAGTGACGTGCCGCCGGCGAGCGCGCACAGGAGCGCGATCCATTCCACGACCGGCTCGACACGCAGGTTGAGGATCCAGATCGCCACCAGGAAACCGACACCGAGCAGGAGCGCGCTGAGCCCGACTGCGGTGGGCTTGTCGAGGCGGGGGAGCGGCGGAGGGGGCGCCGGGACGAAGTGGTCCTCGATGTCTTCGGGTTCCGCCGGCACGGGCTGTGCGGCCGGACGGACGAGCCGGCGCCTGCTGCTGCCCGGCGCCTCGTCATGGAGGCCACCGGCGTCCTCGGAGAAATCGACGGTCCCGGCAGCGGCGTCGGGGTCGACGTCCTCCTGTGCCGGCCACGCACCGACCGGGCCGCCGTCGTCGTCCCACCCGGCGACGATCTGCGCGAAGACCGCGTCGTCGTCGCGGTCGAGCAGCGCACTGATGGCGGGCAGGTGCTCGTCGACGAGCTGCGCGGCCTCGTCGTGGCGGGTCGCGTCGACCCAGATGCGGTCGATCACGTCGAAGCGCGTGGGATCGACGGCATTGGCCCGCTGTCGGGCGTACGCGGCGATGCCCGCCTCGGCGAGCAGTTGCAGCAGCCGGGGGCTCGCGAGCTGGTCGACATCGCGCAGGATGTCGAAACGAGCCGCCGGAAGTCCGTTACTGCGCATCGACGCCCTCTCCTGAGTGGGTGCGGTCACGGTCGCCGGACCCCGAGGAGGGAACGCGACTGTGCGTGCGGACGAAGTCGATGCTCTCGGCACAGATGCGCGGCGCGTCATGGTCGAGGGTCGCGACGTGGTAGCTGTCGCGCAGGACGACCTCGCGCACGTCCGCCGACGCGACGCCGGCGAGCAGCAGCTCCGTCGAAACCGGCTCCACGACGTGGTCGTCCGCGCTCCGGAAGACGAGCATCGGCTGCGTCACGCGAGGGAGATCGCGGCGGACCACGCGCCAGAACGCCCGCAGGGAGTCGAAGGCCCGCAGCGGGTGCCGCGCGTAGGCGAGCTCGACGACGCCGGGGAGGGCGACATCGTTGCCCGGGCCGGGTGTGGACGGGATCAGCAGCTTCAGCAGCGGCGCGAAACGCGCGGAGCGCCGAGTCGTCGTCAGGGACGGGTTGACGAGCACGAGCCCGGCCACCTGCGTCCCGTGCTGTTGAGCAAGACGCAGGGCCAGGGTGCCGCCCATGGACAACCCCATGACGAACACCTCGTCGCAGCGTCCGCGGAGGTCGGTGAAGGCGGCGTCGACAGCGCCGTACCAATCCGTCCATCTCGTCCCTGCCATGTCCTGCCACTGCAGACCGTGGCCCGGCAGGAGCGGGCATTGCACGCTGAACCCCGCCTCGGCCAGGCTGGCCGGCCAGACCCCGAGGCTCTGCGGCGTGCCCGTGTATCCGTGGCACAGGAGCACGCCCGTGCGGCCGCCCGGGTAGGCGAGCGCGACGGCGCCGTCGAGGTTGGCCGCGCGGGGTGCGGGAGACATGCACCGATGGTGCCATGCGGCGCGTCCGCAGGCACGGGGCCAGTTCCCGCGGCTGCCGACCGTGGGCTAGCGTCGTGCCCTTACAGCACGACCCGATGGTCTGCGAGGAGTGCGTTGTTCTACTGGATCATCAAGTCGCTTCTTGCGCCGTTCCTCCACCTCGGGTTCCGGCCCTGGGTCGAGGGGCTCGAGAACGTGCCCGACGACGGTGGTGCTCTCCTCGCGAGCAACCACCTGTCGTTCTCCGACTCGGTGTTCCTGCCGCTCGTCGTGCCTCGGCGCGTCACGTTTCTCGCGAAGAGCGAATACTTCTTCACCCGCGGGGTGAAGGGACGTGCCAAAGCGCTCTTCTTCCGAGGGATCGGCTACGTGCCCGTCGAACGCACGGGTGGCAAGGCTTCGGCCGTCGCCCTGGACGCCGGGCTGTCGCTGCTGCACAACGGCGAGTTGCTGGGGATCTACCCGGAGGGCACGCGCTCGCCCGACGGGCGCCTCTACCGCGGCAAGACGGGTGTCGCGCGCATGGCGCTGGAGGCGGGAGTGCCCGTGATCCCGGTCGCGATGATCGACACGGAGAAGTTGCAGCCCCCGGGCAAGGTGATGCCCAAGTTCATCAGACCGGGTGTGATCATCGGCGAGCCGCTCGACTTCTCGCGCTATGCCGGGATGGACACCGACAGGTTCGTGCTGCGGTCGGTGACCGACGAGATCATGTACGCGATCATGAAGCTCTCCGGCCAGGAGTATGTGGACGAGTACGCCGGCTCGGCCAAGGCACGTATCGCCCGAGCGGCGAAGCAGAAAGCGGCCGAGGCCAAGGCGGCAGAACACAAACTGAGCACGTAGCCGCCGCTCGGCCTCCAGTGTTTCGGCGGACCTTCCTGCAGCCTCCGGCGGTCACACCCAAGGAAGATCGGCACGGGTGATCGTTGTCGGCGGCGGACGGGTAGAGGGGCGCAGTGCGAGATGTTTCCCTGCCCCCCGAAAGTCGCTTCGACGTGGCGGTCCTCGTCTGGCTCGCGACGCCGAGCGGCGCCGCACCGGCGGTGACCGCGGCCAACTGCCGCCCCATCGTGCGCAACGCCTTGCGCGTCATGGGGGTCGAACGCATCCTCACACTGCACACATACGGCGACCCGCCGCCCCGCGCCGCTGTGACGGACACGTCGCGGTGAGGTGTCCGCGCGTCGCGGCGGGTAGGTACCGGCCATGACACGGACACTCGACGAGCAGGTCGTCGTCGTCACTGGTGCGTCCTCCGGCATCGGCCGCGAGACGGCCCTCCTGCTGGGGCGGCGCGGCGCGCGAGTCGTCGTCTCCGCGCGGGACGCCGTTGCCCTCGTCCAGCTGGTCGGGGAGATCCGCGCCGCGGGCGGCGACGCGCTCGCGGTTGCCGCCGACGTCACCGATGACCGCGCTGTCGCCGCCGTCGCCGATGCCGCCGTGGCCGCCTACGGGCGCATCGACACGTGGATCAACAACGCCGGCGTCTCCAGTTACGGGACCGTCGACGAGGTCCCCCTCGCCGACATGCGCCGCGTCATCGATGTCGATCTGATGGGCACCGTCAGTGGCATGAAGGCGGCACTGCCGCGGCTGCGGGCGGCCGGCGGCGGCACGATCATCAATGTGGCCTCAGGTCTGGGCAAGCGCGCGCTGCCGTTGCAGGCGCCATACTGTGCGGCCAAGGCCGGTGTCATCGCCTTCGCCGAGTCGCTGCGCGTGGAGCTCCGCCGCGAGCACGTGCCGATCGCGATCGTGGACGTGCTGCCGTCGAGCATCGACACGCCGTTCTTCGCGCACGCCCGCTCGCGGATGGCGGCAGCGCCCCGGCCGCTGCCACCGACGTATTCACCGGTCGCCGTGGCCGAGACCGTCGCCGCCGTTGCCGAGCGACCTGTCCGCACGGTGTACGTCGGCAGCCCGGCCCGGTTGCTCGACCTGGCGCAGCGGCTGAGCCCGGCCCTGGCGGACCGCCTTGTCGCGATCCCGGCGATGGCCGGTCAGCGGAGCTCGCGGAGCCGGCCGGCGGGCGACAACCTCGACAAGCCGGGCCCCCCGACCGCCGATTCGACGGGCGGGTGGTGGTCGGTGGGGAGGTCGGCGTACACGAAAATTCTCGGCACTCATCCCGCCCGTGGGCGGGCGCTCGTCGGCGCCGCGGCGCTCCTGACGGTGCGGGCCGCTCGGCGGCGCTGACGGGGCCGCCCACGCAAGGCTCAGCCGCCCACGCAAGCGCGGCTCAGCCGCCCAGGCAAGCGCGGCTCAGCCGCCCACGCAAGGCTCAGCCGCCCAGGCAGGCGCGGCTCAGCCGCCCAGGAGGCCGAGCACCTCGATGTGGACGCCCGCCAGCCCGTCGAACCCGAGGGCCCGACTGCCCGCGCGGGAGCAGTCGATGATGCGGTCGCCGACGTAGGGCCCGCGATCGTTGACGAGCAGGTTGACGGCGCGGCCGCGGAACGTGACGTGGATGACCGTGCCGAGGGGCACGATCTTCATGGCCGCCGTCAGCTTCTCCGGATCGAACGGAGCTCCGCTCGCGGTCGACTTGCCCTCGAAGCCGGGGCCGTACCAGCTCGACATGCCGTCGAACGTCTGCCCCGTCGGTCCGTAGCCGGCGGGATAGCCGCTCCCGGCCGCGTTGAGGAGCTTCAGGACCGCTGCCTGCCGCCCACCGGCGACCGTGCCCCGCCGGCCGACACCGGGGGAGGCCGTCGTGCTCACCTGGTCCGAGATGTCGCGGAGGTGCTGTTGCTCGGCCTCGATGCGGGCCAGGTCAGCCGCTCGCTGCCGGCGCTCGTGGTCGGTGGCCGCCGCTCGTTGCCGGCGCTGATATTCCACTTTCGCCGTTGCCAGCAAGGTCAACGCCTCATCCTCGGCCACATAGACCTTGTGGGCCTTCGCGGCGAGCAGCGACGAGTAGCGCTGCGCCTGCACGGACAGGTCCGCCAGCGTGCCGGCGTGCGCTTGCAGGGTGTCGACCGTCGACTGCTGTTGGGTCACACCGACGCCGGTCAGGGCCGCCAGGCCGGGGTTGAGCTCGGGCAACTGGGGCCCGATGGCCCGCGCCCCCGTCTGTTCGACGGACCGCTCGTAGAGCTCCACGAGGGCCGTGTCGACCTTCGACTGTTCCGCGTCGCGCTGGTCCGCGAGGTCGTCGAGTTGCGCGCGCAGGTCCGTCGCTGCCGTGGCGGCGTCGAGGACCGCGTCGCGCGCCTGTTCCGCGGCCGCCGTGAGGGCGGCGACGCGCGCTTCCAGGCGCCCGAGATCCGCCCGGCTGATCCCGGAGGGGCTGCCACTGGCAGGCCCGACGGCACACACGAAAGGCGCGACGATCGCGACGGTGGCGGTGACAGCGGCACGGGACAGCGCGCGGCGCGCACGGTCGGCCCCAGCAGTCACGCCAGAGTCGTCGGCGTACGGTAGGGCGATCTTGACCGCGCTGCGGGAACGCCGTCATCCAGTGGCCGCGCGGGGGCGATCAGTGCGAGAGCGTGGCGCCCTTCGGCTGACCGATGGCCGCGAGGAGCTCGGTGAACCACGGGACGTCGGTGTCGAACGGCTTGCCACCCTTGATGCGCGGAAACTCGATCGGCCGCAGCGTGTCGCCGTTGTCTTCGTCGTTGCCGACGACGCCGCTCTCGCCGCGCAGCGCCGCGTCGACGGCCACCTCCGTGCACTGCTTGATCAGCGCCAGGTCGGCGTCGTTGGCGGCGGCGGAGCGCGAGAAGTAGCCACTCTTCTGCACCATGGTCTTCTCCGCGCCGACCAAGCCTGCAAACTGCTTGGCAAACCACGCACCGGGGTTGATCGTGTCGATCTTCACGTGGCCGAAGGCGTCGCGCTGCGGCTCCTCGCCGCGGGCGAGCATCTCGGTGACGATCGTGTCCACGCCGGCGCCCTCGGACAGGAAAATGGTGACGTTGCCGACCTCGTCCATGACCTGCTCGAGGCGCGCGGCCTCGGCGACAATATCGAAGCTGAGCTCAGGCACGAAGACGGCGTGCACGTCCCAGCGGCGCGGGTCGTTCCCGAAGCCGGCGAACTGCTGCTGCGTGAGCCACGTGCGGTATTCGACGGCCGTCGCGGCGGTCAGCCAACCGCAGTGGCGCCCCATGATCTCGTGGACGATGAGCATGCGCGGGTTGGACGAATGCTCAGCGACGATGTTGCGGGCGAAGAGGGCGCCCTGCTCCGCCGCCGTCCACGCGCCGAGCGACTGGCGGATCGGGATGACGTCGTTGTCGACCGTCTTCGGCAGGCCGACGACGGTGAGCGCGTAGTCGTTGTGCTGCAGATATGCCGCGAGGTCGGCCGCCGTCGTGTTGGTGTCGTCGCCGCCGATCGTGTGCAGGACGTCGATGCCGTCCGTCGTCAGCTGCTCCGCAGCGACATGGAGGGGGTCCTGGCCTTCCTGCACCAGGCCGCGTTTGACGCAATCGGCGACGTTCGTGAGCTTGACCCGACTGTTGCCGATGGGGCTGCCGCCGAAGCGGTGCAGCAGGTGGGCGTTGGCGCGCACCTCGGGCGTCACCGGAATCGACCGGCCGGCGAGCAGCCCTGCGTAGCCATCCAGGTAACCGATGATCTCCACTTCCGGCGCCAACTCCGTGTAGCGCTCGATGAGGCCACCCACGGCCGAGGACAGGCAGGGGGCGAGGCCGCCGGCGGTAAGGAGGGCGACGCGGCGAACAGTCATGACAGCTCCGTTTGTGTTCGAGAAGGCGGGTCAACCCTAGCGAGCGCCGGCGGGAGAGCTCTGTTGCGGGATGCTGGAACATGACGCCGCCGGTGATGTCGCCCGCACACTCCTCACGGCAGTTCACGATCGCGTACGGCGAGACTCCGTACGCATAGCTCATGACGCGCCTTATCAAGCGGTCGATGGCGCTGCTCCGTCGCGGCGACATCACCGTCACCGACGTGTGCATGGCTGTCGGTTTGCACGTCGCTCGCGTCGGTCAGCTCCCGCGTCACCGCTCTCGTCGGGGAGACTCCGAGCGCGGCTGCGGGCCCGTCTATCGTCGCTGCCATGACAACGACACCTATCCTCACCCACTGCTTCCTCCCGGTCCGCGACCAGGACGAGGCCCTCACCTTCTACCGCGACCTGCTGGGCTTCGAGGTGCGGCAGGACATGCCCTTCGACGGCTTCCGCTGGCTCACCATCGGCTCGCCCGACCAGCCCGACGTCCAGATCAACCTCGAGAACCCCTTCATGGGCCGCTCGAAAGAGGACGCGGAGGCCATCCTCGCGCTGGTCGCCAAAGGCGTCATGTCGACGCTGATCCTGCGCACGGACGACCTGGACGCCCTGTTCGACAAGCTCCGGTCGTCGGGGGCCGAGGTCATCCAGGAGCCGATCGAGCAGTTCTACGGCCGAGACTGCGCGTTCCGCGACCCGTCGGGCAACCACCTGCGCTTCAGTCAGCTCCCCAGCGCCTGACCGGCGGGCCGCGCAGGCGGTCGCGTAACCTACCGGCCGTGACCATGGATCTCGACACCTGGCGCGGGCTGACCGCGCAGCAGCAGCCCCAATGGCCCGACGCGGCCGCCGTGACGGCGGTGCGCGAGGCGCTGTCCGTGCTGCCGCCGCTGGTGTTCGCCGCCGAATGCGACGCACTCAAGGACCGCCTCGCGGCGGCTGCGCGCGGCGAGGCGTTCGTGCTCCAGGGCGGCGACTGCGCCGAGACGTTCGCCGGCAGCACGGCGGACAACATCCGCGGCAAGCTCAAGACGCTGCTGCAGATGGCCGTCGTGCTCACCTACGGCGCATCCGTGCCGGTTGTGAAGATCGGCCGGCTCGCGGGACAGTTCGCCAAGCCGCGCTCCTCGGGCATGGAGACCCGCGACGGCGTGACACTGCCGTCCTACCGCGGCGACGCCGTCAACGACCTCGCGTTCACGCCGGAGTCGCGCATCCCGGATCCCCAGCGGCTGCTGAGGATGTATCAGACATCCGCCGCGACTCTCAACCTGATCCGCGCGTTCACGCAGGGCGGTTTCGCCGACCTGCGCCAGGTGCACGAGTGGAACCGCGGCTTCCTCGCCGCCAACGGCACCACCGCGCGCTACGAGGCGATGGCCAATGACATCGACCGCGCAATCCGCTTCCTTTCGGCGGTCGGCGCCGACAGCGACTCGCTGCACCGCGTCGACTTCTACACCGGTCACGAGGCGCTGCTCCTGGAATACGAGCGTGCCCTCACGCGCATCGACTCGAGGACGGGGACGCCGTACGACGTCTCGGCGCACTTCGTCTGGATCGGCGAGCGCACCCGCCAACTCGACGGGGCGCACATCGACTTCGCGGCGCAGGTGCGCAACCCGCTCGGTGTCAAGCTGGGGCCGTCGACGTCCGTCGCCGACGCGGTGGCCCTCGCCGAGAAACTCGACCCGCAGCGCGAGCCGGGCCGGCTGACGTTCATCACCCGCTTCGGTGCCGGCAAGATCCGGGACGGGTTGCCCGGCGTGGTGGAGGGCGTCCGTGCCGCGGGTCTGGAGCCCGTCTGGGTGTGCGACCCGATGCACGGCAACACGATCGACGCGGGCGGCTACAAGACGCGCCGGTTCGAGGACGTCATGGACGAGGTCACCGGCTTCTTCGAGGTGCACGAGGCGCTGGGCACCGTCCCCGGCGGGGTGCACGTCGAGCTCACCGGCGACGACGTGACCGAATGCATCGGCGGATCCTCCGGGGTGACCGAGCCGGATCTCAAGCTGCGTTACGAAACCGCGTGCGACCCGCGGCTCAATCACCAGCAGTCGCTCGAACTCGCGTTCCTCGTGGCGGAGATGCTGCAACGTCGTCGTTCGCACGTCTGAGCGCTGCAGAAGGACTCGACCGACATGACTGACCAGACCGCGTTGTCGCTCGATGACCTGCTGGCGCAGGAAGAACGCCTGCAGTTCACGTCGTTCGCCCACGACAGCGCCTGGGCTCTGGGGTCGGCGCTGATCGAGGCGGCGCGCGCCCGGGGCGCAAACGTCACGGTCGACGTCCGCCTCGGCGACCAGCAGGTCTTCCACGCGGCGATGCCGGGCACCACGGCGGACAACGATGATTGGGTCTCCCGCAAGATTCGTGTCGTACGACGCTTCGGGCACAGTTCCTACTACGTCGGGCGCACTTACACGGATCGAGGCAGCAACTTCGCCGACCAGGCGCACCTCGAGCCGACGCTGTATGCCGCGCACGGCGGCTGCTTCCCGCTCCGCGTCGCGGGCGCGATGGTCGGCACCGTCACCGTGTCGGGCCTTCCGCAGGCCGTCGACCACGAGCTGGTCGTCACGACGCTGGAGTCGTTCCTCGCGGGCTGAGGGCGACTGGAACTACGAAGAATCTCTCGCGCCCCACACAGATCGCTCAATCCCGACCCGGCAATGAGTAGGAACAGCACGCACTCCCTACCGACGAGGACGTCGAGCGGATGAGGCGGTCAGACCCCGGTGCCCACCAGGCAGCACGAGTTCCTTGCGGCCGGCCACGTGCGACGGGTCGATGCACCGGAGAGAGCCTCGTGCCGGACCGTTGGGGGCTGACCCGCCGCTGGTGCCCGCCCCAGACGCCGGACCGACCGAGTGGCGTGGAGGGCGCAGCTCTCACACGAACCAGTAGGTCACGGAGGTGCCCTTGCGGACCTTCTCGCCCGGCTGCGGTGCCTGGTTGAACGGGGCCCGGTCGATCACCGTTTTGGGGCCGCCCGGCACGAACTGGTTACCGTGCGGGACCAGTCCCAGCGACCGCAGGAGGGCGTCCGCTTCGCTCGTGCTCTTCCCCTCCAGTCGCGGGACGGTGATGAGCTGCGGGCCCTTTGACACCGCGACCCGGATCGTGTCGCCTTTCGGAGCCTGGTTGCCGAACGGCTGCTGGTCCGCGACAAAGCCGGCCGGAGCAGTCTCACTGAAGACGTGATTGACCTTCACGGTGAAGCCGAGCGCCTTCAGAGCTGCCACCGCGTCGGCCTCCGGCTTGCCGCGCTCGTCGAGCACCGTGACCATCTCCGGACCCTTGCTCACGAAGACGCTCACCGGGCCGCCTTCGGCGATTTTCATACCTTTCGCCGGGGTGGTCCGGGTCACGAGCCCCGCCGCGACCGTCGCGCTGAACTCCTGCCGCGGCGGCGCCGTGTCGAGCACGAGCTTGAGCTTCCTCAGCGCCGACTCCGCGTCGGTCAGGTTCTTTCCCGACAGGTCCGGCACCTTGATGGGCCCGCTGGAGACGACGACGTTGACCGGCGTGCCCTTGTCGAGCGCAACACCGACGGTCGCATCCTGGTCCAGGATCCGTCCCTTGGCGACGGTCAGGTCGCTCTTGTCGGCGGCCTTCTTCACGACGAGATCGGGCACGAGGGCCTGCGCCTCGGCGAGGGTCTTGTTTCTCAGGTCGGGCACGGTGATGGCCGCGGGGACGGTGGGCACGTCCGTACTCGCAGCGGCGCTCGACGTCGGACCTGGACGCTGCGTCGCGGGCGCCGGGCGGCTCGCCAGGTGAACGCCGATCGCCGCCGCGACGACCGCGAGCAGCAGGACGACGGCGAGCCACACCCAGCCGGCCCCGGGCCGGCGCCGCGCGCGCCGCGGCTCGTCGATGCCGTCCCCAGCCCCAGCCCCAGTCCCAGCCCCAACCCCAGCCCCAGCCCCAGCCCCAGCCCCGGCGCCAATTCCAGCCCCAGCCCCAGCCCCAGTAGTCCCAGCCCCAGTCCCAGCCCCAACCCCAGCATGTCCGGACACGCGCACCGCCGCCGGGCCGGGCCGGCTCAGCGTCGGCAGCACGATCGTTGCGTTCGCGTCGGGGACGAGCGGACCCTGGATGTCCAACGGTGCCGCGGGCACCACCCGGCGGATCTCGTGCAGCCGGGCGAGCATTGCGGACCCGTCGACGGGTCGGGCATCGGGGTCGCGACGGGTGGCGGCCACGACGAGGTCGTCGAGCACGGCGGGCACCGGAACGAGGGTGGAGGGGGCCGGGATGTCGTCGCGCACATGTTGCAGCGCGATCGCCAGCGCCCTGTCCCCGCTGTAGGGAGGCCGGCCGGTCAGCAACTCGAACGCCATCACGCCGATGGCGTAGATGTCGGCGCGCTGGTCGGCCACGTCGTCGCGCTCGATCTGTTCGGGGGCGAGGTAGGCCGGCGAGCCGATCAGCGTGCCCAGCGTCATCGTGATTGACGAGCTCTCGATCCGGCGGGCCAGCCCGAAGTCGGCGACCTTGATGCGCCCGTCGGTGGCCATCAGCACGTTCTCGGGCTTCATGTCGCGGTGCACGATTCCCGCGCGGTGGGCCGCGGCCACGGCGGCGACGATCGGCTCCAGCACCGTCATCGCCTGCCCGGGCGTCAGGCGCCCCGCGGCCTTGAGGACGTCGCGCAGGTTGCGGCCCTCGACATACTCCATGACCAGGAAGACGACCTCGCCGTCGCGCCCCTGGTCGAAGACGTTGACCACGTTGTGGTGCGAGAGCCGGGCCGCGCTCTGCGCCTCGCGGATGAAACGCCGGACAGACTCGTCGCGCTCCGCGAGGGCGGGCTGCATGACCTTGACCGCGACGGGCCGGTCGAGCCGTTCGTCCGTCGCTCGGTAGACGGACGCCATGCCGCCACGGGCGACCCGCGCCTCGATCAGGTAGCGGCCGTCCAGCAGGCGCCCGACGAGCGGATCCGCCATCGTCGTGTCCACGGGGTCAGAGTCTACGGGCGACGGCGGCCTCCCCCGGGTTCGGTGTTGGTCTCGGCGGGGCGGCGTATCGTCGGCGGCGTACGTCCGCCAACCCGGGGAGCCCGTGCGAGACGGGCTGAGAGGCCGGCCACCCCAACCGCCGGCGACCCGCAGCACCCGATCGGGATCATGCCCGCGAGGGGAGGAAGCGAGAAGATGATGTCGTACGACGACAGCCTGGTGATCGCCGGTCGCAGCTTCGCCTCACGCCTGTTCGTGGGCACGGGAAAGTTCGCGTCCCACGGGCTCATGCGCGACAGCGTGCTCGCCTCCGGGGCCGAGATCGTCACCATCGCGCTGCGCCGGGTCGACCTGCAACGGGCGGGGGAGGGCGACATCCTCGACTTCGTGCCGCCGGGGGTCCTGCTGCTGCCCAACACGTCCGGCGCGGCGACCGCGCAGGAGGCCGTCCGCCTGGCCCGGCTGGCGCGTGCCGGCGGGATGCCCGACTGGGTCAAGCTCGAGGTCACCCCCGACCCGCGCACCCTGTCACCCGATCCCATCGAGACGCTGCGTGCCGCGGAGCTGCTCGTCGCCGATGGGTTCACCGTCCTTCCCTACTGCTCCGCCGACCCCGTCCTCTGCCGCCGCCTCGAGGAGGCCGGCTGCGCCACCGTCATGCCGCTCGGCTCGTGGATCGGCTCGAACAAGGGCCTTCGCACGCGCGACGCCATCGAGGTCATCGTGTCCCAGTCCGGCGTGCCGGTTGTCGTGGATGCCGGCCTCGGGGTGCCCAGCGACGCGGCGGAGGCGATGGAGATCGGCGCCGATGCCGTCCTCGTCAACACCGCCATCGCCGTCGCGCGCCGCCCCGTCGACATGGCGCGGGCCTTCGCCCTCGCGACCCAGGCCGGGCGCCTCGGCCACCTGGCGGGCCGCGGCGCCACCCGCGACACGGCGGAGGCGTCGAGCCCGCTGACCGGGTTTTTGAGTGAGCAAGGCTTGAGCGCGCAGAGCCTCAGCACGTCCGCTGGGGCATGAGCACCCCGCTGGGCGGCTTCGCCCGCGAGTTGGCCGGCCTCGACCTCGCCGGCCTCTCGTCGTCCAGCGAGCACGCCACCGACGCCGACGTGACCGCCGCCCTGGCCGCCGACACGGTCGACCTGCACCACCTCGCCGCGCTCCTGTCCCCGGCGGCGGAGCGACGCGTCGAAGAGCTCGCGATGGCCGCCCGCGACGTGACGCTGCGCCGCTTCGGGCGGGCGGTGCGGCTGTTCGCGCCGCTCTACGTGTCCAACGCCTGCTTGTCGACGTGCACCTACTGCGGCTTCGCCAAAGATCTCGCCGTCACGCGCCGGACGCTGTCCGTCGACGAGGTCGAGGCGGAGGCGCGGCTGTTGACGGACCGTGGCTTCCGGCACCTGTTGCTGGTCGCCGGCGAGCACCGCATCGAGGTGTCCGCCGACTATCTCGTGGCCTGCATCGAGCGGTTGCGCCCGTTCGTGCCGTCCCTGTCCATCGAGACGCAGACCTGGTCGGACGACACCTACACGCGACTCGTCGCGGCGGGCCTCGAAGGCGTCATCCACTACCAGGAGACCTACGACCGGGTGCGCTACGCCGAGGTGCACGCCGCCGGGTGGAAGCGCGACTTCGACCGCCGGCTCACCTCCACCGAGCGCGCCGCGGAGGCGGGCGTACGCCGCCTCGGCATCGGCTCTCTGCTCGGCCTCGCGCACGACTGGCGCGCGGACGTGCTCGCCCTCGCCGCGCACGCCGACTTTCTCCTGCGCACCTACTGGCGCACCGAGGTGACGATGGCGCTCCCGCGGATCAAGCCGAGCGCGTCCGGATTCCAGCCGCTCGTGCCGGTGACCGACGCGGCCTTCGTGCAGGCGCTCGCCGCGCTGCGCCTGGCCGTGCCCGACGCCGGGATCGTGCTGTCGACCCGCGAGCCGGCGCCCCTGCGCGACGGGCTCGTCAACATCGCGATCACGACCATGTCCGCGGGTTCGTCGACCGAGCCGGGCGGCTACTCCACCCCCGGCGCGTCGCAGGAGCAGTTCGCCATCTCCGACGAGCGTTCGCCGGCGGAGGTGGCGGCGATGCTCGCCGCCGCCGGCTTCGAGCCCGTGTGGAAGGACGCGTTCGGGCTGCACGAGACGGTCGGATTGTGACGACGACGCAGGCGCTGCCGGCGACCGCGCCGACCCCGGGGCGCCGGCGCCGCGTGCTCGTGTTCACGGTGCCGGTCGTCGCCGCGGCTCTCCTGGCGGGGCTCCTGGTCTGGCGGCCGTGGCACCGGCCCTCCTCGCATCTCGCCGACCTCGGGATCGCGCCTGCCTACACGCTCACGGACCAGAACGGCCGCGGCGTGTCCTCCGCGCAGTTCGGCGGCAAGCTGCAGGTCGTGAGCTTTCTCTTCCCGTTCTGTACGACGTACTGCCCCTACACGACACATCAGCTCTCGGTGCTGGAGCAGCGGCTGGCGGCGGTGGGCCTGGCCGATCGCGTGCAGTTCGTCGCGTTCAACCTCGGCCCGGCAGACTCGGGGCCTGCCGACATGGCGGCTTACCTGAAGCAGTACGGCGTCGACCCCGCCGACCCGCGGTGGTCGTTCCTCACCGGCACGCAGGACGCTGTCGATGCCGTGGTGCGGGACGGCTACGGGGTGAAATACGCGAAGGTGTCCGCCGCCGACGAGCCGGCCGGCGCGGACGGCGCGGACGCGGTGCCGGTCGCGGAGAACGCGCTCGCGGAGGCCAAGGGTGTCGACTACGACATCGTGCACAACGAGGTCATCAACCTCGTCACCGCCGATGGCCACATCCGCGGCACCTTCGACGGCATCGCGGACCTGACCGGCGACGAGCTGTATGGCGCGGTCACCCGTCTGGTCCCTGCCCGATAAGCCAACCCCTACAGGAAAAGGCACCGATGACTGAGCAGACTCCGGCAGACCCGTCGATAACAGGGCACCAGGTCCGGTGGGGTTTCCTCGGGGCGGGCGGCATCGCGACCGGTGCCCTCGGTCCGGCCGTGGCCGCGGCACGCAACGCGACCTTGCAGGCGGTCGCTGCGCGGGATCTCGGTCGTGCGCAGGCCCTCGCCGATCAGTTCGGCGGAAAGACCGCCTACGCGTCGTACGACGAACTGCTCGCCGACCGCGACGTCGACGCCGTCTACATCTCGTTGGCCAACGACAACCACAAACCGTGGTCGCTCGAGGCGCTCGTCGCCGGCAAGCACGTCCTGTGCGAGAAACCCCTCGGGCTGACGGCCGCCGAGGTGCAGGAGATGACCGCCGCGGCCGCCGTCGCCGATCGGATCGTCATGGAAGCGTCCTGGTATCGCTGGCACCCGCGCACACAAGCCGCCGAGCTCCTCGTCGCCGGCGGTGCCATCGGGCGGATCACCAACGTCGACTCGGTTTTCACCATTGACGGGGTGCCCACCGGCAACTACCGCTGGGAGCCGGCGCGTGGTGGCGGCGCGCTCTACGACGTCGGCTGCTATCCCGTGTCTGCGGCCGTCTGGGCCTTCGGCGGTGCGGATCCGGAGCGCGTCGAGGCGCGCATCGTCGATGCCGACACAGGCGTCGACCTCGTCACCGACGCCACGCTCCACTTCCACGGCGGCGGCACCGCCCACGTCTACGGGGGGATGGCCGAAGCGGAGCGGCAGTCGCTGGTCATCTCCGGCGGGTCCGGCTCGATCGTCTTCGGCGCGGGCGGCCTGCTGGCCGGCAAGTCGCAGGTGGCGGAGATGACCGTCACGACACCGTCCGGGACGGAGGTCATCACCTTCCCGGCGGTCGACCCCTACCAATTGATGCTCGAGGCGATGAGCGACGCGATCGCCGGTGAGGAGGCCTGGCTGCTGCCGTTGTCGCAGTCGCTGACCATCGCAACGGTCATCGACCAAGTGTTCGCGGCCGGCCGGTCGGACCGGCGCGCGTGACCCCGCGCGCCCGCCGCGCCGCCGGCACCTGCCAGGGTTGACGGCATGGACCTCGATGCACTGATCGACGAATGGCTCGCCCTGCCGGATGTGGCCGACGTGCTCGGTGTTCCCCTCATGTCGGCGCGCCAGCTCGTCAACGACCGCAAGGTCGTCGCCGTCAGGCGCGGGGACAACAACGCGCTCTACGTCCCGGCGTTGTTCGTCCAGGACGGCGCCATCGTCAAGCACCTGACCGGCACGCTCAACCTGCTGCGGGACGCGGGCTACAGCGACGACGAGGCGGTGCGGTGGCTGTTCACCGTCGACGACACGCTTCCCGGCTCGCCCATCCAGGCTCTCGTGGAAAACCGTGGCACCGAGGTCAAGCGCCGCGCTCAGGCGCTCGGTTTCTGAGGACGGCGCGGGTGAGGGTGACGGTCAACGGCGACGCGCGTGACCTTGCCGACGGCGCGAGCCTGCTCGATCTGCTCGGCGAGCTCCGCCTCGGGCTCGGTTGGGTCGTCGTCGAGCGCAACGGGGAAGCGTTGACGCGCACCGCTGCGCGGGAGACGACACTCGCCGACGGCGACGTTCTCGAGATCGTGCGGGCGGTGGCGGGTGGCTGATGGTGAACTGGTCCGCGACGATGCGCTGGTCCGCGACGATGCGCTGGTCCGCGACGGCGCCTGGCGCCGTCGGCGGCTCGCCGACTCACGTCTCTACCTATGCACCGACGCCCACGGCGGCGCGCGCCCACTGGCGGACTTCCTCGACTCGGTGCTGCCGGCAGGGGTCGACATCGTCCAGCTGCGCGACAAGTCGATCGAGGCTCTCGAGGAGCTCGCGCTCCAGGACGTGGTGCGCCGGGCGGCCGAGCGGCACGGTGCACTGTGGGCGGTCAACGATCGCGCCGACATCGCTTACGCCGTGCGCCCCGACATCCTGCATCTCGGGCAAGGCGACCTGCCGCTGCACGTAGCCCGCGGGCTGCTCGGCAGTGAGATCCTCATCGGCCGGTCGACGCACACCGAGGATGAGGTCGACCGGGCGGCCGCCGACGCCGACGTGGACTACTTCTGCGTCGGTCCGACGTGGCCGACGCCGACGAAACCGGGCCGCGCAGCCCCCGGTCCTGAGCTGCTGCGCCATGCCGCGGCGACGCTCACTGTCAAGCCCTGGTTCGCGATCGGCGGCATCGACGCGGAGCGGCTGCCCGTCGTGCTCGACGCGGGGGCTACCCGCGTCGTGGTGGTCCGGGCGCTGACGCAGGCGGCCGACGGGGCTACCGCCGCGACGGCACTCGCGGCGGCGCTCACGGCGACGCTCAGGCCTTGAGCCGCCTCAGCGTTGTGGGCAGGTGTGCGTGTCGACCGGCAGCGGTGCGACCGGGTGCTCCCGCAGCCACGACAGCATCTCCGGGGCCGGTCGCGGCTCGCTGAACCAGAAGCCCTGCGCGACGTCGCAGCCCAGCGCCGTCACCGCCTCCAGCGTCTCGAGCGTCTCGACCCCTTCCGCGACGACGGTCATCCCGAGGTTGTGGCCGAGCTCGACCACCGAGCGCACGATCGCGGCGTCGCCGGTGCTCCTCGTCATGGCAAGCACAAAGCTCTTGTCGATCTTCAGCTCGGTGACGGGCAGGTTGCGCAGCTGACCGAGGCTCGTATAGCCGGAGCCGAAATCGTCGAGGCTCAGGGTGACGCCGAGGGCGGCGAGGTCCCGAAGCACGGTGGAGGCACGCACCGGGTCAGTGATGAGCGCCGTCTCGGTCACTTCCAGGACGAGGCGCTGTGCGGGAACGCCCGCGCGCGCGAGCGCGGCGGTCACGACAGCTGGGAAATCGTGGCGTTGCAGGGTGCGCGCGGAGATGTTGACGGCCATGGTCACCTCGGGCCCGGTGTGCCGCCACTCGACCAACTGCGCCAGTGCCGTCTCCAGCAACCACTCCGTGAGCGGCTCGATGAGTCCTGTCTGCTCCGCGACGGGAATGAACTCGTCGGGCGGCAACAGGCCGCGGGTCGGATGCTCCCACCGCATCAGCGCCTCGACCGCGTGCGCCCGGGATGTCAGTGCCGTCTTCGGCTGGTAGTGCAGGCGCAACTCGCCGCGCTCGATAGCGCGGCGCAGTTCGGCGACGAGGGCGAGACGCCCGGCGTTGTAGTGGTCGTGCGCCGGGTCGTAGAAGACGACTCCCGCTTGGCCCCGCTTGGCGACATACATCGCCACGTCGGCTCGCTGGAGCAGCACGTCGGCGTCCAACCCGTCCTCGGGTGCGAGTGCGATCCCGACGCTCGCCTCCACCGCCAGGGGCAGTCCCGCCAGCTCGATCTCGGTGTCGATCGCCAACTGCAGCCGCGCCAGCTGGGCGCGCAGGTCGTCGCGGGTCCGGACGCCGGCGACGATAAGCGCGAATTCGTCGCCGCCCAGCCGGGCGACGGTGTCGCCACTGCGGGCGCTGGCGCGCAGCCGACCGGCCAGCGCCACCAGCAGCAGGTCACCGTTGTGGTGGCCGAGAGTGTCGTTGACCTCTTTGAAGCGGTCGAGGTCGATGAGCACGATCGCGCAGCCGGGGCCACCGGCGGCAGCCGTTGCGAGCGCGGCATTGACCCGCTCGTGGAACAGCGTGCGGTTGGGCAGGCCCGTCAGCGGGTCGTGCAGGGCGAGGTGCTCGTATTCGGCGGCCCCGCGTCCGAGGCGGCGCGTGATCCACCAGGCAAGCGAGGCGAGGACGACGTAGAGGAGAGCGAGCCCGGCGGCGAGGTCGATGTAGAGGCGGTGCAGGCCGGCGTCGATTTCCGCTTCGATCTGCCCGTACGGCAGGTAGATCTCGAGCACTCCGATCACGTCACCTGCGGCGTTGCGCAGCGGTGCGTACGACTCGACGACGCGCGCGCCCGGGGGCCCGACGTCGCCGGGCTCGCTGTTGAGTCGCGTGATGACGGCGATCAGTTCGCCGGCAAGTGCGTGGGTGACCTCCTGGTCGATCCCCACGGTGGTTGCGTCCGGGTCGTCGGCGAAGAGCACCCGGCCGTCGAGCCCGCGCAGCCGCAGCCGGACGACCGAATTGCGACGGGTCTCCTCGTCGGAGAAGAGCTGCAGCCGCCGGCGCTCGCCGGGGCTCAATGCGGTGGTCAGCGGGTTGCCGTCGAGCAGCGCCTCGCTCGCCACGCGCCCCAGGACCTCGGCCTGCGCGCGCCCCTGGGCCAGGCCGCGCCGCTCGGCTTCCGTGCGACTCTGGGTGCCGAGGACGAGGCCCAGGACGAGCACAGGGATGAGCGCCACGGCGGCGAAGACGGCAAACAATCGCGCGGCGGACCGTCGTCGCACGCGTATCTCCATCCGGACTCATCGTCACCGGGGGTGCGAGGCGGTAGGGCCGATGAGGCCAATGGGCGACGGTCGTTCGGAGTCGTCGTTGCGCGCGTTCGGCCCCGTCTGGGATCATTGAGCCTGACAATCCATTCGGACGGCGGAGGCCATCAGCGTGCACGCCTGTCGTCGAGCCTGCGCATCGCGGCCGTGACGGCCCCGCGGTCGCTCCCGGCGGAGCTCGTCGCGGCTGTCGATGCGCAAGCGGGCCAGGAAAACTTTCCGGTCGCGCTGCGTGTCCTGCCTCGGCCCGTCCGGGCCGACCTGGCCGCGCTCTACCGCTACGCCCGCCTCGTCGATGACATCGGCGACGCGCCGGGCGTGACCGATCGGGAGGCGCTGCTGGCGGTTGTGGAAGCGGACGTGCGGTCGATCGCCGGGGGCGACGCCGCTTCGACGCGCGCGCTCGTCCCGCTCGGCCCGGTTTTCGCCCGTCACCGGCTGCCGCTGCAGGCCTTCCTCGACCTGATCGAGGCCAACCGTCAGGACCAGACCACGCGCCGCTACGACGACTGGCCGCAGCTGCGCGCGTATTGCGACCTGTCGGCGGCACCCGTGGGCCGGCTGGTGCTCGAAGTCTTCGGGTCGGCGACGGCCGGGCGCGCCGCCGACAGCGACGATGTCTGCGCCGCCCTCCAGTTGCTCGAGCATCTGCAGGACCTGGGGGAGGACCTGCGCGAGCGCGACCGGCTCTACCTGCCGGCCGCCACGATGAGGGCGCACGGTGTCACGGAGGCCGACCTGCTCGCGCCGGCCGCGGGCGCCCCGCTGCGGGCTGCCGTGCTCAGCGAATGTGAGCGTGCGCGCGCGCTGCTCTCCCGGGGCGCGCCGCTCGTGGCGTCACTGCGGGGCTGGGCTCGCGTCGCCGTTGCCGGTTACGTGGCCGGCGGCCTCGCGACGGTGGCTGCCATCGAGGCTGCGGACGGCGAGGTGCTCTCGACGCTCCGCAAACCGCGCACGTCCGTCGTCGCGCGGACGGCGCTGCGTCTGTGCGCCGGACCGTCGGGGCGGGGCCGATGACGACCGTCGCCGAGGCCTACGCCTACTGCGACCGCGTGACGCGGACCGAGGCGGCCAACTTCTCCTACGGGATCCGGCTCTTGCCACCGGACAAGCGCTCGGCACTGTCGGCGGTGTATGCCCTCGCGCGGCGCATCGACGACATCGGCGACGGTGCGGGCACGGTCGCCCAGAAGGCCGCCGCCCTGGCGGTGGCGCGCGCCGAGGTCGGCGCCATCACCGTCGACTCACCCGATCCGGTGCTGGTCGCCGTCGCCGACAGTGCGCGCCGGTTCCCGCTGCCGTTGGCCGCGTTCGGCGAGCTGATCGACGGCGTGCAGATGGACCTCGACGGGGTCACGTACGCGACGATCGACGAGCTCGAGACCTACTGCATGCGCGTCGCCGGCTCCATCGGCCGGCTGTCGGTCGCGATCTTCGCCCCTTCGGCGCCGCCGCCGGCCGCCCGGCTCGCGGACCGTCTCGGTCTGGCGCTGCAACTGACCAACATCCTGCGCGACATCCGCGAGGATCTGGGCAACGGCCGCATCTACCTGCCCGGTGAGGACCTCGCGGCGTACGGCGCGCAACTGGTCCTCCTGCCCGATGGCACGCTCGCCGACCCCGATTTCCGCGTCGCGCGGCTCATCCGGTTCGAGGCGGCCCGCGCCGAGCGTTGGTATGCGGACGGCCTGCAACTGCTCCGCCTCCTCGACCACCGCAGTGCCGCCTGCGCGGGCGCGATGGCCGGCATCTACCGGCGCCTGCTGCGGCGCATCTCGCGCCACCCCGGCGAGGTGCTCCGCACGCGCGTCAGCCTGCCGGGCTGGGAGAAGGCCGTCGTGGCCGCGGGCAA
>CAXSDE010000035.1:0-31945 GCA_964236265.1 uncultured bacterium | reverse complement strand
GCCGCTGCCGGGTCGAAATGACGATAGAGCGCAGCAGCGGCCTCGCGCGCGCGCTCGAGGCCACGGTGCCAGGCGGCCAAGGGTCCGCGTCGCGCGGAGGCCGCGGTGGCGTGTGCGGCCGCGGGCGTAGGCGGAGGCGGAGGCGGGGCGGAGGCGGGGCGGGGGCGGGGCGGGGGCAGGGCGGGCGGGGCGGGCGGTCAGCCCACCGGGCCGATGGCCCGCTCCCACGGCGCGACCAGCTGCATGAAATTGTCCTCGTCGAGCAGATCCGCCACGAGGAGCGCCTGGACCGCCGCAGTGACCGCACGCATCACCCCGCTGGCCGATGCGAGCGGCGGCACTCCGGCGACCAGCACGGCCCGCGACGCGGCGAGCTGAGCGCGGGCGCCCGTGCGGATCCGTCCCGACAGGTGCGCGGCCCAGGTGGCGGCGTGCATGCGCTGCGACCAGTGGAAACCGTCGGCACGGGCCTCGCGGGTCGCTTCCTCGAGGGCGGCGACGTCACTGACGGACAGGCGGGCGATCGTCTCGACGAGCTGGCGCAGCTGGACGGATTGCGGGCCGAAACTGTCGTCGACCGGCAGCGCACTGGGGTGCCGGCCCAGTGCGGAGGCGAACGGACCGCCCAATTGCGCGTACGACTGCACGGACAGCAGACCGCGGCAATGCGCCGCCGCGACCGCGTCGGCAACGACGGCGGACGCGCCCGGGTGACGCTGGACCGCGACGTCGGCGGCACGGTCCCACATCCAGTCGAGGACGTCGGTGCGGACCATGGCCAGGAGGTCACCCAGCCCGAACATGGGAGTCCTCGACAGCCGCTCGGCGGTGCCGGGCTCGATGACCGTCATCCCACTGTTGCCGAGCGCCTCAGCGACGGCCGCCATCGCGTCGACCATGCGGGGCGCGCTGCCGCTGACCTCGTCCACCTCGTGCCACGCCGCCTTGCGCGCCGCTGTGTCGCCGTAGCCGGCTTCCAGCAGCGGCAGGTCGGTCACGCCGAGGAGGAGCGCGCGGTCGAGGACATCGGCCACGCCGATGCCGTTCTCGTGGCGGACGAGGTCCATCGCCAGAACGGCGGCATTTACCAGTGAATACACGCTTCCACGCCCTTTTCGATCACGTGTCCGAAGCGTCCCACGCCCTCATGGCCGCGACGCTCGGCCGATCGGTCGAACTTTGCCGGTGGTCCGCAGCAACGGGTCACTACGCGCTACCTTTCGGCCACGGACAGTAGCTTTAGGTGCCTAGACCGGGACCCGTGTCAGTGCCCCCCGGCCCGTCGTACGACGACGTAATTGCGCTTTCCCTTGCGTAGCAGCAACAGCGAGCCGTGCAGCCAATCGCCGTCCTGCGGCGCGGCGTCGGCGTCGGTGATGCGTTGGTTGTTGGCGTACAGGCCGCCGTCGGTGACAGCGCGCCGGACGGCGCCGAGGCCCTTCTCGAGACCGGCGTCGACGACGAGTTGCGCCCACGACACCGGGGCCTCGCCGAGCGACAGCGACGGCGCGCCGGCGAGGGCGGCCTCGACGAACGCCGGGTCGGCGGTGCGCAGGTCGCCGCCGCCGAACAGCGCCGCCGAGACCTGCTCGACCTTGGCCGTCGCGTCCTCGCCGTGCAGGAACGTCGTCAGCCACCGAGCCAGCGCACGCTGCGCATCCCGTGCCTGCGGACGCTCCGCCGTGGCGCCGTCGAGCGCCTCGATCTCAGCGCGCGGCAGCAAGGTGATGCGCCGGAGCAGCGTGGAGACCTCGTCGTCGGGAGTGTTGAGGAAGAACTGGTAGAGCTCGTACGGGGAGGTGCGGTCGGCATCGAGCCAGATCTGCTGGCCCGTCGCGCTCTTGCCGAACTTCGTCCCGTCGCTCCTCAGCAGCAACGGGAAGGTGAGCCCGAAGACCTTCGGTTGCTTGTCCTGGCGCGAGCGGCGGATGAGCTCCGCCCCCGCGGTGATGTTGCCCCACTGGTCGGACCCGCCGATCTGGAGCGTGCAGCCGTGGTCGTCGTACAGCTGCCGGAAGTCGGCGGCCTGCAGCAGCATGTAGCTGAACTCGGTGTAGCTGATGCCGGCGTCGGCGCCCAGCCGCGACGACACCGAATCCTTGGCGAGCATGTAGTTGACGGTGAAATGCTTGCCGATGTCGCGCAGAAAATCGACCATGCGCAGCGGCCCGAGCCAGTCGGCGTTGTCGGTGACGATCGGCTCGGGGACTCCGGCGACCGGCGTGAGCAGCCGCACGATCTGCCCGCGGATGCCGTCGACGTTGATGGCAACCTGGGCCTCGGAGAGAAGGTTGCGCTCGGTGCTGCGGCCGCCGGGGTCCCCGACCATGCCGGTGACGCCGCCCACCAGGGCTATAGGCCGGTGGCCGGCGAGCTGGAAGCGACGCAGGCTCAGCAGCGGCAGGAAATGGCCGACGTGCAGGCTGTCGCCGGTCGGGTCGAAGCCGGCGTACAGCGTGATCTGGCCTGCTGCCAGTTGCGCCGCGAGCGCGTCGCGGTCGGTGACATCGGCGATGAGGCCGCGCCACTGGAGGTCGTCGAGGATGCCGGTCGGGTCGATAGCCACGGTGCGAGGCTAGCGGTGGTGGGTAGCGTCGTGCCCATGGGTTTGCTGCGCGTCTGCGTCCGGCGGCTCGCGCTGACCGTCTTTCGGTTGCTGCCCACGTGGCTGCGGATCGCGATCGTGGCCGTCGTGGCGCCGAGCTTCACGGTCGGGGCGATCGTGGTGCTGCGGCGCGACGAGCAGATCCTGCTGCTGCGCCAGCGCCACCACCCCGCGTGGACCCTGCCCGGCGGGCTGATGAAGCGGGGCGAGGTGCCCGCGGCGTGCGTCCGGCGCGAGGTGCGTGAGGAGCTCGGCGTCGAGCTGCCGATCGCCGACGTGCCGGCGTCGATCCTGGTGGAGGGCACGCGGATCGATGTCGTGTTCGTGGCCGATTGGCCGTACGGCGAGGCACCCGTGGTGCCGCACGATGTCGAGGTGCTCGAGGGCCGGTGGTTTTCCCGCTCGGCCTTGCCGGCACTGACGGGTCCGACGGTGCGCGCCCTGGCCGCCGTCCTGCCCTGACCGCCCTGACCGCCCTGACCGCCCTGACCGCGCTAGCCGCGCTGGCCGCCCTGACCGCCGTCCTGCCCTGACCGCGCTAGCCGCCCTGGCCGCCCGCCGTCCCCGGGGCCGGCGTAGGCGTAGGCGTAAACTTGACCGATGTGATCAACATCACAGGGCAATACCCAACCGGAATGGTTGGGTTTTTTGTGTTCCGAGGTCGCGGTATGCCATATTGGCCGACGTGAGCCGGACCATCCTCGTTGCACGTCTGCACGTCGATCTGCAGCGAGTAAGCAGCGCGCTGTGTCGCGGCTGCTGCCGCGACACCTCCTGACGCTGCGCGCGCACGACTCCCGCGCCGCACTCGTCGCCCGCGCTCGCCGTCCGCTTCGCCGTCCGCTTTCGCCGCCCGCTTTCGCCGCCCGCACTCGCCGTCCGCTTTCGCCGTCCGCTTTCTCGCCGTCCGCTTTCGCCGTCCGCTTTCGCCGTCCGCTTTCTCGGCGTCCCCCCTCGGGGGTAGCCGGCCCCCCACCCGCCCCTTTCCCGGAAGGCACCTGACGTGTCCTCGCGTTCCCGTTTGCCCCTGTTCGCTGTCGCCGTAGGTCTGCTCGCGTCGACGACCGCGTGCGGCTCCTCCAAGACCACCGCGGCGACTGCCGTCGTCAGCGGTTCCGGTGCGGCCGCCGGTGGCGGTTCCGGTGCGGCCGCGGGTGGCGGTGAGCTCAAGCTCGGCTTCTTCCCCAACGTCACGCATGCTGCCGCGCTCATCGGCGTCGACAAGGGCTTCATCCAGGCCAAGCTCGGCTCCGTGAAGCTGACCACCACCCAGTTCAACGCCGGGCCTGCCGCCATGGAGGCCCTGCTCGGCGGGGGCGTCAACGCGACCTACGTCGGCCCCAGCCCGGCGGTCAACACGTTCGTGAAGTCGCATGGCACCGAACTACGCATCGTGTCCGGCGCGTCCAGCGGCGGCGCGTCGCTCGTCGTGCAGCCCGGCATCACCGACGTCGCGCAACTCAAGGGCAAGAAGGTGGCCACCCCGCAGCTCGGGGGCACCCAGGACGTCGCCGCCCGCGCGTACTTCAAGAAGAACAACCTCACCACCGACCAGAAGGGCGGCGGCGACATCTCCATCGTCCCGCAGGACAACGCCCAGACGCTCGACCAGTTCAAGAGCAAGGCGATCGACGGGGCCTGGGTGCCCGAGCCGTGGGCGTCGCGGCTCGTCATCGACGGCGGCGGCAAGGTGCTCGTCAACGAGAATGACCTCTGGCCCAACAAGCAGTTCGTGACGACCCTGCTGGTCGTCCGCACCAGCTACCTCAAGGACCATCCGGACCAGGTGAAGGCGCTCATCGAGGCCAACGAGCAGTCCATCGAGTTCGCGAAGAGCGACCCGGCGGGCGCCGCGAAGGCGGTCAACAATCAGCTCAAGCTGCTCACGACGAAGACGCTCACCGACGCGGTCATTACATCCGCCTTCGCCAACCTGACCCTCACCGACGACCCGCTCGCGGCGACCATCAAGGAGCAGGCGAGCCGGGCGGCCGACCTCGGGTTCATCACGAAGCCGGACCTCACCGGGATCCTCGACCTCACGATCCTGAATGATGTGCGCAAGGCGAAGAGCCTGCCGCCGATCGACGACGCAGGCCTGGGCGAAAAGAAGTGACAGCAGTCGACACCACGACGTCGCTGGATGGGGGGGTGGGCCGCTCGGGCCTCCCCCCCGTTCGGCTCGACCACCTCAGCAAGCGCTTCGGCCGCGCCGATGCGCCGCTCGTCCTCGACGACATCTCACTCGAAGTGCCGTCGGGGCAGTTCGTCTGCGTGCTCGGCGCGTCCGGCTGCGGCAAGTCGACCGTGCTCAACATCCTGGCGGGGCTCGAGAAGCCGACCAGCGGCTCGGTCACCGTGCCCGGCGGGCAGCCGTCGCTCATGTTCCAGGACCACGCGCTCTTCCCGTGGCTCACCGCCGGTCAGAACATCGAGTTCCCGATGCGGGTCCGGGGCGTGGCGAAGGACAAGCGTGCCGAGGAGGTCGACCGGCTGCTGAAGCTCGTGCGGCTCAGCGGTCACCAGGACTCCCGGATCCACGCGTTGTCCGGGGGGATGCGCCAACGCGTGGCCCTGGCGCGGTCCATCGCCCAGGGCTCGTCACTGCTGTTGATGGACGAACCTTTCGCGGCTCTCGACGCCATCACGCGCGACGTGCTCCACGCCGAGCTCGAGCGACTGTGGCGCGACCTCGGCCTGACCGTCATCTTCGTGACGCACAACGTGCGCGAAGCGGTCCGCCTCGGCCAGCGTGTCGTGCTCATGTCGTCCCGCCCGGGCCGCATCGCGCAGGAGTGGCAGATCGACATCCACGGAGAGCGCCGCATCGAAGCGCCCGAGGTGTCGCAGCTGTCGACCGAGATCACCCAGCGGCTGCGCGAGGAGATCCGCCGTCATGGCCACTGACACCTCCCCGGCCTCGCGGCCCAACGACGACCTCGCCTCGCTGGAAGCGGGCCTCGACGCACTCGACGCCGGGGCGAGTCGGCGGCGCTGGACGCTCCGCCGCCTCGCCGGCGTCGTGGGCGGCGTGGCGCTCACGGTGGCGATCGTCGTCGGCATCTGGCAGCTGATCAGCCTGTTCTACGCGGATGACCGGTTCCCGTCGCTGCTCGAGGCCTACCGGGAGTTCTTCTCGAGCTACGCGTGGGTCGACGTGGTCCACATCATCTTCACGAGCGTGCGCCACGCGGCGATCGGCTTCGTGCTGAGCGTCATCGTGGCGACCCCGCTGGGACTGCTCGTCTGGTCCGTCCGCTTCGTCCGGCGCTATTTCTCGCCGATCCTGTCCGGCCTGCAGAGCCTGCCGTCGGTGGCGTGGGTGCCCCCCGCTGTCATCTGGTTCGGGCTCTCCGAGACGACCCTCTACTTCGTCGTGCTGATGGGTGCCATCCCGTCGATCGCCAACGGCCTGATGTCCGGCCTCGACAACATCCCGAAGGTTTACCGCCGGGCGGGCTTTGTGCTCGGCGCGCGCGGACGCCAGAACGCCCAATACGTCCTGCTCCCGGCCGCACTGCCGGGCTATCTGGGCGGCTTGCGGCAGGGATGGGCGTTCTCCTGGCGCTCGCTCATGGCGGCGGAGCTCATCGCGCAAGGCGCCGGCATGGGCTTCGGCCTCGGGGCGGCGCTCGACAACTTCCGCTCCCTGTACGACATGGGCGGCATGTTCATGACGATCATCGCCATCCTGCTGGTCGGCGTCGCGATCGAGTTGTGCTTCTTCTCCCCGCTCGAGCGCACCGTGCTCGCCCGGCGCGGGCTGGGCGCCATGGACGCGACGAGCGTCAACCGGGGGTCGGTCTTCCGACGCCGCGGGACGGACGTAGGCATCGACGCCTGACCCGGTTGCGCATCGGCTGACGTGGGCCGCGGCGGACCGGGCGACCGGGTCGCCGGCCCGCTGTGGCCCCGGCTCAGTGGGTCGAGACCGGTTCCTCGGTCGCGCCGAGGGCGGGCGGGATCGAGTCGATTGCCGAGTCGTCCGCGGAGGCCAACCGGCTCGGCCACCAGAACTTGCGGCCGACATCCGTGGCGAGCGCCGGCACCAGCAAGGTGCGGACCACGAACGTGTCCAGCAGCACCCCGATCGCGACGGCGAGCCCGATCTGCAGGATGAAGACGATCGGCAGCACCCCCAGCACCGCGAATGTCCCCGCCAGCACGCAACCCGCCGACGTGATGACGCCACCCGTCACCGTGACGGCGCGCCGGATACCGAGCGCGTGGTGGCCCGTCGCGATGATCTCCTCCCTGGCCCGGGTCATCAGGAAGATCGTGTAGTCGACGCCGAGCGCCACCAGGAAGATGAAGGCAAACAGGAAGAAGCTCGTGTTGATGACCGGGTGGCCGATGGCGCGGAACACCAGGGCCGAGATGCCGAGCACCGCGAAGAACGACAAGCCCACGGTGCTGAGCAGCAGCAACGGCGCGATCAGGGAGCGCAGCAGCAGTCCGAGGATGACGAGGATCAACAGCAAGGCCACGGGAATGATGAGCTTGTTGTCGTGAGCCTGTGCCCGGTTGATGTCGAGATTGACAGCGGTGGTGCCGCCGACGAGCGCTTTGGAGCCAGGCACCGCGTGTACGGCGGCCCTGATCGCATCGACGGCCCGGTTGGCATCGGCGGAGTCGGCCGGCACCGCGAGAACGGCCGACAGCTGAGCCCACCCGCCGGCGACGATCGGGTCGCGGACCGAGGCGACATTCGGCACAGACGCGATCGCGGCCGCGGCGGCCGTCGCGGCGGGCGGGTCCACGTAGACGTCGACGGGATCGGACGAGCCCGCGGGGAAGTGCTGCCCCAGCACGGCGAGCCCGCTGATTGCCTCGGTCTTCTTGGTGAACTGGTCGGCTGTGCCTGCGTGCAGCGTGGTCGACGCGAACGCGAAGCCGATGAGGACGACCGCGGTGACCAGCCACACGCGACGGGCGTGCGTGACGACGAACGCGGCGATGCGCGCCCAGACGGGGTGCTGGCCCTCGGCCACCGTCGCCGAGTCGAAGTGCGGGATGAACGGCCAGAAGACCCAGCGGCCGAGGCACACCAGGGCCGCGGGGAGAAACACCATCATCGTCAGGAACACGACGGCCACACCGATCGCCAGCACGGGGCCGAGTCCCCTGTTGCTGTTGAGCTCGGCGAGCAGGAGGACGAGCATCGCGAGGGCGACGGTCGCCGCTGAGGCGACGATCGCCGGGAAGGTGCGCCGCACCGCAACGCGCATCGCGTCGTGGCGATCCTCGTGCGCGTGGAGTTCTTCCCGATAGCGGGAGATGAGCAACAGTGCGTAGTCGGTCCCGACGCCGATGCACAGGATCGGCAGGAGCGCCGCGCTCTGCCCGTTGACGGTGATGATGTCCGCCTTGGCGAGGAGGTAGACGATGCCATTCGCCGCTTGTGACGCGACGCCGGCGGCGAGCAGCGGGACGATCCAGATCACCGGGCTGCGGTAGGTGATGATGAGCAGCAGGGCAACGATGATGAAGGCGGAGTAGAGCACGATGCCGTCGAGCCCGCTGAGCGCGTCGAAGAAGTCCGTCGATGAGCCCGCTTGACCGCTGACGTAGACCTGCAGGCCTGCAGGCCTCTTGTCGTGCAGTGCGGTGCGCATGTCCTTCACGCTGCTGAGGAATTCGGTCTGCTTGTGCTGGTCGATCAGCATGTCGGCGGTGAGCAAGGCGGCGGCGCCGTCCTTGGCGGTGACCACGTGGGCCGTGCCGGCGATGACATAGGGCGAGACGACGCCGACATCGCCTTGGATGGCGGCTGTGTCGGCCGCACTGAGACCCCCGTCGCGCGCGAACACGACCGCGAGACCCACCTTGTTGTCGTTGCCGAAGATGGTCTGCGCCAGGTGCACGGCCTGGGTCGACTCCGCGGACGCCGGCAGCCACGTGTCGGCGCTGTTCTTCTCCACGTCCGTCAGCTTGCTGCCGAGCGCACCGGCGAGCCCGCCCAGGATCAACAGGGACAGCACGACTGCCACCCATTTCCACCGACGGTGCGTCGAGATGGTCAGCGCTGACTCGGCCCGGTTCATGTCGTCTCCTGCGAATTCGTACGTTGTGTGAGTCCCACCCAACCACTCCGCGGCGACTCGTGTCTCCCCGCGTCACCCGGTGTGCGCGCCGGGCTATCGTGAGGGCCGGTGTGCCGGGAAGTCTGGTCGGCGAGGAGTTCCGTCGAGCCCGGAGATCACAGATGACGTCGTACGACGAAAGTCGCCCGTGACCGAGGTCGAGCGCACCGCGCTGACGATGCTCGTCATCGGTGCGGCGACGATGCTCGCCCTGGCCTCCGCCCGCCTCGGGTCGCGGATCCGGGTGCCGGCCCCCGCCCTGTTCCTGGTGGGCGCGGTCGTCGTCGCGACGCTGCTGCCGGGGCTGCGGGTGTCGCTGCCGCACGCGCAGCAGGCCGTCGGCGTCGCCTTGGCGCTCATCCTCTTCCACGGCGGCATGGGCATCGGCGTCGAGCGGCTGCGGGGGGTGGCCGGCGCCATCGTCTGGCTCGGGGTGGCCGGCACCGCCGTGACCGCGGCCGGGCTCGCTGCCGTGGCGCACTACGGTTTCGGCTTCGCGTGGACACCCGCCCTGCTCCTGGGCACCGCGCTGTCCCCGACCGATCCGGCAGTCGTGTTCTCGGTCCTCGGCGGCAGGCAGGTGGGGGGCCGCAGCGGCACGCTGCTCGAGGGCGAGTCGGGCGCCAACGATCCCGTCGGCATCGCCTTGATGGCGGCCCTGCTCCTCGGCGGCGGTTGGGGCGGCGGCACCCGGGAGTTCGTGCTCCAGATGGCGATCGGGGCGGCGGTCGGCCTCGCCGGCGGGGTGGCCCTGCGCTGGCTCATGCGCGCCGTCGCGCTGCCTGACGCCGGGATGTATCCGCTCCGGGTGCTCGCCGCGGCACTCGTCGTCTACGGCGCCGGCACGGTTTCCCACGGTTCCGGATTCCTTGCGGTCTTCGTGGCGGGCATCGTCATCGGGGACGCGCGGGCGCCGTACAAGAGGGAGGTCGAACACTTCGCGAGCTCCCTCGCCGGGCTCGCGGAGATCGTGGCTTTCGTCCTGCTCGGGCTGACGGTCCGGCTCCCGGACCTCGCGTCGCCGTCGGTGTGGGGCACCGGCCTGGCGATCGCCGCGCTGCTGGCCTTCGTCGTGCGGCCCGCGCTCGTCGGCCTGGTGATCTGGCCCCTGCGGCTGCGACGGGGTGAGCGCGCGTTCGTGCTGTGGTCGGGGCTGAAGGGCGCGGTGCCGATCCTGCTGGGCACCTTCATCGCGACGTCGGATGTCGCCGGTCACGAGCGGCTCTACGGCATCGTCGTGGTGGTCGTGGCATTCTCGGTCGTCGTGCAGGGCGGGCTCGTGCCGACCGTCGCGCACTGGTGCGGGTTGCCGATGACGAGCGCCGAACCGGAGCCCTATGCGGTTGGGGTCCGGCTGCGCGAGGAACCGGAGGATGTCTCGCGCCACACCGTCGGCGCCGCCTCCGTGGCCGACGGCAGCACGCTCGCCGACCTGCCGTTCGACGGGCACACCTGGGTGGCCATGGTCATCCGCGACGGGCAGCTGGTGCCGCCGCGTGGGCGCACCCGGCTGTGCGCCGGCGACGAGGTCGTCGTGCTCGGCGGCGGGGACGCGATCGGCGCCACGTTCGAGGCGTAAGCACGATTCCGTCCTTGCCGACCCTGCCTGCGGGTCGAGAGCCTGGCCGAGTGCTGTCGCCTACGTTCGCTAGTTCGCGTCCGGCGTCGGCAGCGGCACTCCGTATTTCTCTGCGGCGGCAACGAGTTCGGGCCACACCTTGGCGCTCACCGGCACGCCCTGAGCGGCACGTTTGGCTGCCACCGCCGAGCTGCGGTCGCCCGGGACGGTGACCGCATCGACACCGTCGGCGGTCTCGAGACCCTTGATGGTGTGGATCGTTTCGGACACGGTCCGACGGAACGTGTCGGCGTCGCCGAAAGCAGCCGGATTGAGGGCCACGACGAGGGCGTTCTGTCGGTGTCGCTTGCCGCCTTCGGCACCGGTGTGGAAGCCGGTCACGATCGGCGAACCGACGAGCACGCTCGTGATCAGCTCGAATGCCAGTGACATCCCCGACCCTTTGGCGCCCCCCAAGGGCAGCGGCATCTTGGCGAGTTGCGGGTCAGTGGTCGGTGTGCCATCGGCGGTTGCGGCGGAGCCCTCCGGGAGCGGCGTTCCCGCTGCGCGGTATTGCGCAATCTTGCCGAGTGCGATGGTCGCTGTCGCCATGTCGAGCAGAAACGCGGTGCCGCCGTGCTCGTCGGGGACGGCAATGGATAGCGGGCTGGTGGCAACGGCCGCGCCCTTCGCGCCCGTGTATCCCATGTTCGGCATACCAGCGACGAACACGATCCCGACCGATCCGGCCCGGGCAATGCGGTCGGTGTAGTAGCCGATCGCGCCCGTGTGCACAGTCTCGTCGACGCCGACGGCCCCAACGCCAGCCGTCCCGCTGATCTCGATTGCGAGGTCGGCGGCCATTCGCAGAGCCACCGGACCAGGAGCGTGATCGGCGTGGACGACGGCGGTCCCGGTCCAGCCGCGGTCGACGCGGATATCGGGCGCCGGGTTCGCCTCCCCTGAGGCGAGCATCTCGACGTACCGCGGAATCCTGGCAAGACCGTGCGAGTCAACTCCGCGGACACTTGCCCACACGAGGACGTCAGCGATCGCCGTGGCGTGGTCGGCCGATGCGCCGACCTTCTGGAACAACTCGGCGGCGAAACGGGTCAGGACGCTCTCGGACAGCACGGTGGCGGGGCCAGGCATGAAGATCTCCAAAAAGTCGAAGGTGTTGGTCGCAGTGGCGGATCAGCGGGAAAGCGTGACGTCGACGATCGCGGTGACTCCGCCGCGGACGGCTGTCAGAGCCCGATCCAGAGCCGCGCTCAGATCGGCGAGCGAGGACACTGCTTCCGCGTGCATGCCGAACGGCGCGCCCAGGGCGGACAGTTCGGGTTGGGCGGAGAGGTCGACGCCGAGGAACTCGCCGGTCTCGACCGCCGCTCCGTCCGGATAGAACCGCAGGTGGTTCATCTTCATCGAGCGGTATTCACCGTTGTTGAACACGACGATGAGCAACGGCAGGCCGTGTGTACGAGACGCTTCCAGGGACTGCACGATGGGGTTGTAGAGGAACGCGCCGTCGCCCACAGTCACGACGACCGGGCGTTTCCCGACGGCGAGTTTTGCCCCCAGGGCAACGGCGATGCCCTGCCCCAGACCGCCTTGGACGTAGAAGTACGAATCCGGCTCACGCCGTTCGAGGTGTCGCTGCACTATGCGGCTGTGCGTGATCGTCTCGTCCACGACGACAGCGTCCTGACTGTCGAGCAGGGAACGTAGCGCCACCACCAGCGCGACGGGGTCGATGCGTTCGGCGGAGCCAGCCTTGCGCTCCGCCGCCGCTATCGAGTCGACCTCGGCGTGGCGGATCAGGGACGCTCGGTCGCGGCGAGCGGCTGCCACCGCCGGCACCCCGGTGTCGCCGGAAGCGATCTCCGCGAGCGCGCGCAGCGTAGGACCAGGGCCACCTTCGAGGTAGCGGGACGCGTGCAGAACCTGATAAACGATGTGTGGACGCTGTGGAACCTCGTCGATGACGACTATGTGAGCAGCTGCAGGACGTCGGCTCGGCGGGTAGAACGGCGCACGACAGTTCACCAGCAGGATGAGGTCCGCTTCATTCATGAACGGCTCGAGGTCGCTGCCGGCGTGCAGTCGGTGGTTGCGCGGAAAGTTTGCGCAGACAGCCGAACTCGGCTCGATCACGGGCACGTCATAGGCTTCCGCCAGAGCGACGAGGGCCGGCATTCCGCCTGGTTCGCGGCCGACGGTCTCCGTGACGATGACCGGGCGTTCAGCGGCCGCGAGCAGCTGTTGGACGTCCGCGATGTCGTCGGGGGCACTGACCGTACGACCGTGACTCGCGAGCGGCGTGACCTCGGGGCGTTCCCACTCCTCGAGCAGGACCTCGAGCGGGATGTTCAGGTATACGGGACCTGCGGGTGCGCGCGTTGCGAGCTCACCCGCCCGAGTGAGCATGCGGAAGAGCGTGGCGCTGCTGCCGGCCTGCGAGGCCCACTTCGTGAAATGGGCGGCGACCGTGTGCGGGCCACCGACCACGGAAAGGTTGCGGTACCACTGGCCGCCCGGGTCAGGGCCCGGGCCGTCGCCGTACGTCACGGACTCCGAGGACGCGAGGACCATCGGAACGCCGGCCAGCAGCGCCCCGTGGACAGCCATCGAGCCCTGGAGGAGGCCGGGCAGCGCGTGCAGAAGAACGCCTTGCGGACGCCGGGTCACGAGCCCGTATCCCGTGGCCATCCCGACCGCGACCGTTTCGTGCAGCAAGTCGAGATAGCCCGGCGCGGGCGTGCCATCTCGATGACGACGTGCCAGCGCTTCCCACACCGGCGCCCATTCGGACCCCGGCGAGGAGAAGATCCAGTCGGCGCCGAGGTGCTCCAGAGCGGAAACTACGGCTTCGCCGCCGTCCGTCACGCGGTGGTCCCCGCCCCGACGACCGGCAGCGGCCAGTCCAGGCATTCGGCGATGCCGCGGCCCATGATCCAGTCGAGTTCGTCGGCGGTGAAGTCGAAATGGGTCGTGAACTGCTCGATCGTGTCCGTCCAAGTGATCCCGTGTCCCATCAGCCGCGTGATGTCGGTGCCCCAGAAGCATCGCTGAGGACCGAGCGCATCGACCATCTCGCGGACGAACTTCTCCATGTTCGGATTCGGGAAAGGCTGCGTGGAATAGCCGGGGATCGCGGACACCTTGACGAAGATGTTGGGATGCACGTGCAGGTCAGCGGTTTCCTTGACCCAGTAGCCGATGGCCTCGTCGACGCACCGCGCCATGATCCCCATGTGATCGATGATGATCTTCAACCCGGGATGCCGCGAGGCGATCGCACCGATTTCGGCTTTCCAGATCGGGGCGTGGACCATCGTTTTGATGTCCAGCTCCTCGGCCAGGGGCCAATACCAGTCGTTGGTGCCGTCGATCATCCAGTTGCGGTCCTGCGGCCGGTGGAACGTCAGGCGCGTCCCCTTCACATGCGGGTTCTGCGCGTAGTCGCGCATCATCGCCGCCCCCTCGACGGGCTTGTTCTGCGGGATGCGCGCCATGATGCCGAAACGGTCCGGGTGCGCCTCACACGCTTCGAGCGCGTAGTCGATCCTGTCTCCCTCCCATGACGGCGGAAGGATGAGCGCGCGGTTGACGCCCGCCTCATCCATGAGGCGAAGAGCCTCCTGGTAGGAGAAGGCCTCCTCGCGGTGACCATTCAGTCGGATCCGCTCACGCGCACCGGGCACCCATGGACGATCGGGTGTCTCTTCCTTCCACACATGGATTTGCGAGTCGACGACGAACATGGGAAACGTCCTTTACCTTGGCGTGCGGTGACAATCCAGGTCCAGCCTCTCAGGCTAAGAACTCCGAGCCGGTTTGCCGAGTAGCCGGCGCGCAAGCACTAGTTGCGAGGATTGTGGGGGTGGGTCAGTGCTGCTCTTCGATCCGGTCGACGACGTACTCCGCAATGGCGAGACTCGAGGTTGCGGCCGGCGATGGTGCATTGCGCACGCAGGTGACGCCGGCGGCGTGGGTGAGCCGGAAATCGTCGAGGAGGCCGCCGTCGCGGTCGACCGCCTGGGCCCGGACGCCGGCCCCGCCTCGCGCAACGTCAGCGGCGCCGATCTCCGGGACATACCGCTGGGCGAATCGCATATACGAGCGGATGGACAGCGAGCCGCGCAATTCGCCGGCGCCGGCGCGCCAATGCGTGCGGGCCATCTTCCAAAATCCCGGCCAGGTGGCCATGTCACGGAGGTCAGCCCCGGAAACCTGCGACTTGCGATAGCCCTCCCGCGCCAGAGCGAGGACTGCGTTCGGGCCGATCTCGAGCGCGCCGGTCACGCGGCGCGTGAAATGAACCCCGAGGAACGGGTATCTCGGGTCGGGAACGGGATAGATCATTGCGCGGACCAGATCGCTCTTTTCTGGATGCACGCTCAGATACTCGCCGCGGAACGGAACAATCCGCGGTCCGATTTGGCCGTCGATCTGCTGGGACAGGCGGTCACCCTGCAGGCCACCGCAGACGACAAGGTGGTCGAACCGCTGTTGGGCGCGGCCGGTCGTGACGGTGACCCCCCCTGCTCCCCGCGCGAGGGCGGTGACGGGAGTGGACAGCCGCACCTCTCCTCCGCCGGCAACGATCTCACGCACGATGGACTCGGCGATGGCAACGTAGTCGGTGATGGCGGTCGCCGGCGAGTGCAGGCCGACCAGCCCGGCCGCGTGGGGTTCGATCTCGCGAATCTCAGTGGCCTCGACGCGTCGCAGCCCTGGAACGTCATTGGCCCGCGCACTCTTCTCGAGCGCGTCGAGGCGGCCGAGCTCGCCGGAGTCGACCGCGACGACGAGCTTGCCGCACTCGTCGTAGGGGATGGCGTGCTCAGCACAGTAGTCGCGCAGCAACGTGCGACCGTGTGTGCACAATTGCGCCTTCAGGCTGCCGGGCTTGTAGTAGATGCCGGCATGCACCACTCCGGAGTTGTGTCCCGTCTGGTGCGCCGCAACGTGGTCTTCCTTTTCGAAGACGACCACTCGAAGACCGGGTCGGCGGAGCAGGAGTTCCCGAGCGACGGCGAGACCGACGATCCCGCCGCCGACGACCGCCGTGGTCTGCTCAGTCATGGCGAGACACCAGGTGGATGGCGACGGTCTTGGCTCGGGTGTAAAAGTGCAGCGCTTCCGTGCCCTGCTCCTTGAACGCCGATCCCGAGCTGCGGAAGCCGCCGAAAGGTATGTGGACATCCCAGCCGGTCGTCGTCGTGTTGACCGCGACCTGACCGCACTCGACCTCGTCGATGAAGCGGTACGTGGCTTGGAGGTCGGAGGTGAAGAGTGCGGCCGCGAGACCGAAGTCCGAGTCGTTGACCGCGGCGATCGCCTCGTCGAGACCGCTCACCGCACGCACGACGACCACCGGGCCGAAGACTTCCTGGCGCCACACGTCCATGTCCGGCGTGACATCTGTGAGCACCGTCGGCTCGACGAAGCAGCCATCGCTCAAAGCGCCACCCGGTGCACCGCCGCCGATCAACACCGTCGCCCCTTGGGCCTGCGCAGTGCGTAGGTGCTCGAGCACCGAATCACGGTGGCCGGCACTCACCAACGGGCCCATGGTGGTTGCGTCATCGCCTCCGTTGCCGAGCCGCAGCGTCCGCAATCGTTCGGCGAGCATGGTGACGACATCGTCGTGCACGGCCCGATCGACGATGACCCGGCTCGTCGCGGTGCACCGCTCCCCCGCCTGCCCGAACCCGGCCGCAATGATGCTCGCGACGGCGACGCCGAGGTTGGCGTCGGCAAGCACGACTGTGGCGTTCTTGCCACCCAGTTCGGCCTGGAACCGCACATTACGGTGCGCGAGCGCGGCGCGTAGTTGATCGCCGACTTCGTTGCTGCCCGTAAAGGTCACTGCCGCGATGCGGTCATCGCCCAGCAAGGCGTCGCCGATCTCGCTGACCCGGCCGGTGACGACGCTGATCACGCCGGCCGGCGCGCCCGCGTCGTCGAGTGCGCGGGCAAAGTGCAAGGCAGACAGCGGGGTCTCCGACGCCGGCTTGAGGACCGCCACGTTGCCGGTCATGAGGGCCGGCGCCAGTTTGCGCGCGGGGGTGAGCAGCGGGTCGTTCCACGGGGTGATGGCCAGGACGATGCCCAGCGGTTCGCGTTGAACGTGGGTGACGGTGTCGGGGCGGGCATCATGCAGCAAGCTGCCGTAGGGCTCGCGGGCGAGTCCTGCGTAGTAGTCGAGGAAATCAGCCGCTTTCGCTACCTCACCGCGCGCTTCCGCTGTCGTTTTTCCGTTCTCGGCGACGATGTCGGCCGCGATCTGCGGCAGCCGCTCACGCAGTAACCGGGCAGCGTCCCGAAGGATGTCGGCTCGGCGAAATGGGGACGTCCGCCGCCACGCGGGGGCCGCGGCCGCGGCGCCCGCAAACACCTCCGTGGTCTCGGCTGCCGTCAGCGCAGGCACGCGGGCGACCGGCGTGCGCACGTCGGCGGGGTTGCCCACTTCGATCCACCGCTCGCCGCCGATCCACCGGCCGGCTGAGAGCGTCTGGACGCTGGGGACTGTCATGGCTGAATGCTCCTCGCTTCGGGTGGTGCCGAGCCGGGGCGCGTACGGGCGCGTACGGGGGCGCGGCACCTCTTCAGACAACCGTGCCGAACTGCACCTGGCGGTCTATAAGCAGTGGTCGCACGCGGCCGATGATGTGCTCGGCGAAGTGCGCGCTCGCGGTGTGCGCGTCAAAGCCCGCCCGGTCGACGTACTGCTCGTACAGGAAAAACGTCGCCGGACTGTCGGCGGCCTCGTGCACGACATAGGCCACGTTCGCCGGCTCCTGGACAGTCTGCTCGCGCATGGCGAGCAGCGCCCCACGCACCTCGTCTGCGTCTTCGTCGGCGCACACGTAGTGGGCGGACACGGCGAAGGTCATGACGGCCGGGCTCCGGCCCAGGCCGGGAAGTCGGTGTCGAAGCCGGCCGCCACGACGACCGCCTCGACGATGGCCTGGTCCTCCTGGGGGCTGCCACCGGAGATGCCCACCCCGCCGACGATGACTCCATCGCGTTTGAGGGTGTAGCCGCCCTGCGTGGCCACAATGGGGTGCATGCCCATCCGGCCGACCTGCGTGAAGAACACCGGGTCGGCGTTGCGCCAGCCCTCCAGCATGACGGTCGGACGCTGCATCACTGCGGCGGAGTAGGCCTTCGACAGCGCGATGGTCGGTGTCATGGGCCGAGCTCCGTCCATGCGTTCGATGATCACGGCAAACCCTCCGTAGTCGACGACGGCGATGCTGAGGGCCTTGCCGAGTTCGAAGCCGCGGGCGCGAGCGTCGTCCGTGATAGCGCGGGCGGTCGTGTAGTCGAGGGTCATGCGCCGATTCCTGTCTGTGAGCTGTGGTCGGGTGCCAGACCGTTGAGGAGGCGCAGGAGCGCCGCGTTGAACAGCGCGGGTGCCTCCCAGTACATCGAGTGCGGCGCACCGGGAACTATTTCTACGTGCGCGTCCGGCAGCAGTGCCGCCGCCGCCCGAACTGTTTCGGCACTGAGCATCGCGTCGTTCTCACCGGCGAGGAAGCCGACCGGCAGTCCGGATCGGCGCACCGCGGCGACCGGCGACGCAAGAGCCTCCACGTTGCGGAGTTCGGCTCTCTTGACGGTGTTGAACGTGCCCATTTGCCGAAACAGGAAGGCCTTCCCGGGCTCGTTGGTGCGGAACTCGGGCGTGAGGACCCGGTCGGCGACGGGAATCTGCGCCGCGGCCCGCGCGTCCGAAGCCGAGCGCGCGATGAGGCTGTCATCGTCGAGGCCGCCGAGCGAGTGGGCCAGCACGGCCGCGACGACCAGCTCGGGTGCTTCCATCGCCGCTCGCAATGCCGCGGCAGCACCGATCGACTGGCCGACCAGGACGGCTGGCCCGACGTCGGAGGCGCGCAATACGGACAGGATGTCGCCGGGGAGAACGGCGCTGTCGAGGGTGCCATCGGCGTCTACGCGCACCCCGGAGGAGCCGAAGCCGCGCAGGTCGAGCGTCACTACGGTGAACCTGCTCGAGAGCACGGGGACCTGCTGCCACCACGCGACGTGATGGCCGCCGGTGCCGTGAATGAGAACGACGGCGGGTCCGCGGCCGTGGACCTCGTAGTAGATCGCCGTGTCGTCAGCGGAGGCGGCGTACGGCATCAGCCACCGACCCCATCGTGTACGACCGGATTGCTGAGGCTGCCGATGCCGGTCACGGCGATCGCAACGGTCTGGCCCGGCTCGATCTGGACCGTCGCATCGGAGCCCATCCAGAGCACGTCACCGCGGTGCACGGTGATGTAGCGGGATATCTCGACGAGGTAGTCCCAGGGGTCGAAGATCATGTCGCCGGTAGGAAAGCTGGCGCGGACATCGCCGTCGACTGCCACCGTGGTCGTCTGGCTCATCGGGTCGACCTCAGTCTCGATCCAGGGCCCCATCGGTTTGAACGTGTCGCTGTTCTTGCTGCGCCACAGAGTGCGGTCGGCGTGTTGCCACTCTCGGGCGCTGACGTCGTTGCCGATCGTCCAGCCGAAGACGGCGTCCTGCGCCTCGCTTCGGGTGGCGCGTCGCAGGTCTCTTCCGATCACGGCGACCACCTCGCCCTCGGCCTCGAATCGTCCGGTCACGTCTGGCGGGACGCGGATGGCTTGTCGGTGGCCGATCAGCGCGTTGTTGGCGCGGTAGCCGACCTCGGGCCGGTCCGGTACGACAGCTGCGGCGTCACCGAGAGAGCGGGCGTGCCGGATGTGGCTGCGGTAGTTCATCCCGACGGCGTAGAAGACGAACGGCACCGCAGGGGGAAGCCACTGCGCCTCAGTCAGTGGGACCGTGCCCGACAACTGCGGACGACCCTCCAGGGGCGAGCGGTCCGCCAAGACGAGGACGTCGTCCTCTACCAGCGCCCAGCGCGGTTGTCCGTCGTAGCGCACCCGCGTGTATCGCACGCCCGGCTCAGTCGACAAGCAGGTGCGAAACCCGCTTGGTGACCAAGTAGCTGTCGAGTGCCTCCGGGCCGCCCTCGCGCCCGTAGCCGCTCGACTTGACGCCGCCGGACGGCGCTTGGTGGACCGAGCCGCCGCAGTGGTTGATCGACAGGATCCCGGCTTCCAACCCGCGGACGAGCCGTTCGCCCGTGGCCGCGGAACGGGTGAAGCCGTAGGCCGCGAGGCCGAATGGGAGCGAGTTGGCGATGTCGAGTGCTTCGTCGAGGTCGCCGAATGCGATCACCGGCGCGATCGGCCCGAACGGTTCCTCGCGCATCACTTCGGCATCCGCGCGGACCTCGGTCAACACGGTGGGCTCGAAGAAATACCCAGGCCGGTCGAGCCGACGCCCGCCGGCGCGGACGGTCGCGCCCTTGCCCACCGCATCTTCGACCAACCGCTCGGTGGCCGCGAGCCGACGAGTATTGGCAAGCGGGCCCATCGTCACGCCGTCGGCCAGTCCGTCACCGACCACCACGCTCTTCGCGGCGCGCACGAGCTCGGCGACGAACGCATCGTAGATGGAATCGTGCACGAGGAAGCGGCTCGGTGAGGTGCACACCTGACCCGCGTTCATGAACTTGGCGATGGCGGACTTGCGTGCGGCGGCAATGGGGTCGGCATCGGCGCAGACGATGACGGGCGCGTGTCCACCCAGTTCCATCAGCGTCGGCTTCATCTCGGCGCCGGCGGCCGCGGCGAGTTGTTTGCCGACCGGCACCGACCCGGTGAAAGCGACGAGGCGGATGATCGGCGACGCGATCAAATGCGCCGAGACCTCCGCCGGCTCCCCGAAAACAAGATTCAGTGTGCCGACCGGTACGCCGGCGTCGACGAAACAGCGAACGAGAGCTGCGGCGGTCGCCGGCGTCTCCTCAGAGGCCTTGATGACGATGGAACAGCCGGCGGACAACGCCGACGAGATCTTGCGCATCGGACCGCCGGCCGGAAAGTTCCACGGAGTGAACGCGGCAACTGGGCCGACCGGATCGCGGCGCACGGAGAGCAGCATGTCGTCGGCGGTGGGAATGATGCGACCGTAGGCCCGGGCGGCGTCGTCGGCGTGCCAGCGCAGCGTGCCGGCGACTCGCCGCGCCTCGCCTCGTGCCTCTGCGAGGGGCTTGCCCTGCTCGAGGGTCATCACCCGACCCACCTCGTCGGCGCGTTCCTCCAGCAGGGCGGCGGCGCGATACAGGATCTGGGTGCGTCGGTCGATGGGAACGGATCGCCACCTGTGGAAGCCGGACTCCGCAGCGGTGAGCGCAACGTCGAGGTCGGCCGCGGCGGCGAGGGGGACGGTGCCGATCGTCTCGCCGATCGACGGGTCGTCGACCGGAGCGCTTCGCCCCGCCGAGCCATTGGTCCATTCACCGTCGATGAACATCTGCACAGGCGGGTAAGTCCGGTCGATCGTGGCCGACACGGTCTGCTGCATCGTCATCTCAGCCATCGACCTCTCCCGAATCTCTGTTTGTGCGCAGGGTCCAAATGTGATGAGGCGGAGTGACCTCGTGCACCCTGGTGCCGTAGTTGGCGTCGACGCGATCCATGTCGGCCGCGTACTCGGCGCGGCCGCCCGCAGGGGAAAGCAGGAAACGGAACACGTTCGAGCCGACGGTGTGTCTGCCCAATACGCGACTCTCGCGCCAGCCGTGCTCGATCATGTAGTTGCCACCCTCGATGACGTCGTCGAATCCGGACACCTCGAAGGACACGTGGTTCGTGCTTTTGCGGTCCGGCCGATGACAGAGCAGCAAGTTGTGCTGGTCGTCGTCACCCTCGCACTGCATGAACACGCCCATCGGCTTGACGACATCTGTCGCGCGGAACTCCAGACGATCCAGGTAGAAAGCGACCGCCTCGTCACGGCCCGCCTTCTCGATGTTCAGCGCGACGTGACAGATACGCAACGGAGCGACGCGGCCGACCGTGGTCACAGGAGTGTTCCAACGACCGACGTGACCCTGCTCGTTCGTTCGACGCGGTTCGTAGGCTGCTGGGTCGCCGAGTTGAGCAAGTGCGAGCCCGACGCCGAACCCGGACTCGTCCGCAAAATGATGGACCCCGTCCGGTGTGGCGTGAACCTCGCGGTCCTCGGCAACGGCGTGGACCAGCCGCTCGAGTTCGACCGGGGTGTCGACGCCCCAGACGACTTCACGGATTCCCGGCTGCGACTCGACAGCGGGAGGACAATATGCGGGGCACGAGGTGTCCAGACGCAGCGTCTGCCTGGCCGAGGTCTCGAAGACGGCCCAGTCGTCGCACCACTCGACGGGCGTCAACCCGAAGTCGTCGTAAAATCGCGCGCACTCACTGAGGTCATCGACCTCGTAGGTCACGGACTCGATCCGGGTGATGCCCACTGACGACCGCCTTCCGTGAGCGAACGAGCCGCTGGCCGCGTCTCGCAATCAATCGTACGAGTGCGCGGACATGCCCCTCAACGATCCGAGCGCACTGTTGTCACACTCCTTTGTTGCAAGCGGCAGCCGTCACGTGCCTGAACGCCCACGCGACGGGCGCAACGCACTCCGACGATCGGTGGCGAAGGTCCGGTGCACTATCTGATCGGGATCGATCGGACCGGTGAGTTCGTCGGTGACGAGGCCATCCCGCAGGATCAGGACCCGGTCGCACAGCAGCGCCAGTTCGTTCTCGTCTGCGCCCGCGACGAGGACGGCGCAGCCCGCGTCGGCCGCAGCGCGGATTGTCGCGATCAGGGCCTGCCGGGCGCCGACGTCGACCGCCTGCGTCGGCTCGTGCAGAAGCAGCAACCGCGGCTTGGTTGCGAGCCATTTGGCCAGCAGCACCTTCTGCTGATTGCCGCCACTGAGCTTACCGACCGTTGACTGCGGCGCCCGCGGCCGCACGTCGAGACGGTCGATCCACGTATCGACCATGTCCCGGGTCACCGTGGGATCGACGGGCAGCCCGAGACGCTTGCGGCCGCCGATCTGCGGAAGGGCGATGTTTTCCGCCACGGACAGCCCGAGCGCGAGACCAGCCCGCTCGCGGCCTTCGGGCACCAGCACGATCCCTTCGGCGATGGCCGATCGCACGCTGAGTGTGGCCAGATCGATCGGCTCCGACCTGTCCTGCCAGGTGAGGGAACCGGCCCTGGCCTTCGTCGCTCCTGCCAGCAAGTAGGGCACCTCGCCATACCCGCCGTCGGGGAGGCCGGTGACACCGAGCACTTCCCCGGCGACGAGCGTCAACTCGATCTCTTTCACGAACTCGCCGGTCAGACCGCGGACGGTTGCAATCACTTCCCGTGGATCCCGCTCGACCTTGCTGACCGCCGTCGCCGGGCCGGACAGGGCGCGCCCCATCACCATCCGCGCGAGGGATCGCTCGTCGAGGTCCGCGGTCTCGATGCCCGACTCGACCACTTCTCCGTTGCGCAACACTGTCACGCGGTCAGCGGCCGCAAGGACCTCCTCGAGGCCGTGGCTGATGAGCAGCACCGACGTCCCGGTCGCCACGATGTCGTCGACCATCTCGTAGAAGTGCTCCATGGTCGGCCGGCTCAGCGATCGGGTCGACTCGTCGAAGATGATCAACCCACGGCCCTGATCGGCGTCCTGCATGGCTCGCGCGATCGCCAGGGTCGCCCGGTCCTCTTCCGACAGATGACGAACCGCGACGTCGAGTGGCACTTGCCGCGCCAGGCGCACCAGCACCGGCTCCACCTCCTGGCGCTCGCTGCGCCAGTCGATGCGCCGCGAATACCGCCGGGGGTGCGTGCGGCCGACACGAAGGTTCTGCAAACCCGTCTGGTCATCGACGAGACCGAGGTTCTGGTGCACGACGGCGACACCGAGAGCACGCGCCTGCCGTAGTCGGACCGGCAGGCGCAGCGGCGTTCCGTCGACCTCGATCCGGCCGCCTGCGTCGGGCGCGTGGTAACCGGTGAGCAGCTTGGCCAGGGTCGATTTTCCGCAGCCATTCTGGCCTATCAGCCCGTGCACCTCACCCGGGCGGACCGTGAGGGAGACCGCTCGCAGTGCGCGATTGCGCCCGAACGTCTTGCTCACGCTCCCGACCCAGAGCCGGGCGCCGGCCTCGGCGGATTCGACAATCGTTGCCCGCGAATCCGCCGAGTCCGGACCGGGCATTGTCAGGACGCCTTCCACAAAGCTTCGAACTTCGCGCGGAAGTCGGCCGGTCCGAACCACTCACCGGACTCAGCTGCCGCCTGGGTGAGTTTCAGATCCTTCACGTTGCTGCGAGTGAACAAGCGGTAGGGATCCGTGTAGGTGGGGACCTGCTTGCCGGCCGCCAGGCGCAGAATCGCGTCGGTGTCCGACCACCCCTGGAACGTCATGTCCTGGCCGACGTCGGCAGCCGGGCCCTGCCCACCCGCCATGGCCTGCAATGAATTAAAGGTCGCCGCAGTGGAGACGAGCTTGATCGAGGACGCCTTTCCGGCTTGCTGGATGCCGGCTGCAGTCGCCTGCACGTAGTTGTCGAATTCAGCCAGCACGTAATTGACACCGGGTGTCTTGAGGATGGCGGCGCTCGTCGAAGGCGACACGAGGTTGAAGTTGGACTGGGTGACCTTGTTGACCGCAACGGTGCAACCGGGGCACTCGTTCTTGAACACCGCGAGCGCGTCCTCCATGAAGGCGATGGACGACGGATTGTCCGAGACCTGATTGGCGACAATGATGGCCTTGCCGCCCGAGTCCGCGATGATCCACCTGGCACTCGCCTCGAGCATCTCCTTCCCGGGGCCGGTCACGTATCCGAACTTCGCACCCGCGGGGTGCGCAGGATCTTCGAGTTGGTCGGTGACCAGCACGGGCACGCCCTTGGCCTGCGCGCTGCTCGCCGCGTTCGCGGCCAGGACAACGGGGATCGCGTCCAGCACGATGCCCGCCGCGCCGGCTCCTACCGCCTGGTTGATGCAGGCGCTGATCGATGAGGGGTTCGCCGCGCCGTCACAGACCTGGAGCTTCATATCGACCTTGGCCAATGCCTCTTTCATTGCAGCTTCGACGATCGCGAACGCCGGCGCCTGCTGACTGATCGGGATGTAATAGACCGTCTTGCCGGCCAGCGACTTCGTGTCGACCGGGTCCGCCGGCACGGTGTACGACGTGACCGGCTGCGAGATCTGCGCGATGTCCGTGGCGCCGCTGCTCGGCCCGGTCGGACTGCTCGACGGCGAGCCGGTGCCGGTCGGACTGTCCGACGGCGAGCCAGTGCCGGTCGGACTGCTGGACGGCGAGCCAGTCCCGGCGGTCGTGGACGAACTGGTCGACGGCGTGACGGGCGGCGTACTGGACGCCCCCGTGGACGACGCGGAACTACATGCGCTCACGGCGAGCGCTGTGCAACACAGGATCGACCAAGCCGGGACGGAGCGACGACGGGGCCGTAGCGTTGTTCTCATTTTTTTCCGTGCCTTCTTCGTCGGGCGACGAGGTGTCGGTGGAGCGGGCTGGGCGGGAGGCGCCTTACGTGGTGCGGCGGTGCAGGACTGTCGAGATGGTCACGGCGACGACAAGGACGCCGCCGTAGAAAACGCTGGACACCCAAGCCGCGACGCCGAGCAGCTGGAGGCCCAGGATGCCGGTGGCGAGGAAGTAGATGGCCAGGAGGCTGCCGAGCGGATTGAAGCGGCCGGGGAACAGTATGGCGGTCCCGAGGAATGTCGCGGCGAAAGTCGGGAGAAGGTAGCTCTGCGAAATGTTGGGGTCGAAGCCTCCGCTGGCAGCGGCTGACAGCACACCGCCGATGCCGCAGATGAGTCCGGCCACCACGAACGCGCCGAAGCGCAACCGGTTGACGCGGACCCCGGACAGCCGGCTCACCTCACGGTTGGCGCCCACGAAACGCATGTGGAGGCCGAGCGGCGTCAGGTGGAGCACGTAGGCGAACACGACCATCAGCGCCAGGCCCTCCCAGAATGACGCCGGCAGACCGAGTATGGGGTGCAGCGCCAGCTCCGCGAATCCTGCCGGCAGACCGCTCACGGGCTGCAGGTTGGACATCCACAGTGACAGGCCCAACAACAGCGTGCCCATGCCCAGAGTGACGACGATCGTGTTGACCCCGACGTAGACAGCGAGCACACCGTTGACAGCGCCGAATGCGGCCGCCGCTGCGACCGCAGCGAGCGCAGCACCCCAGACCCCCCAACCATGCTGCGCGTGCAGGACGGTGACGAGGGTTGCCGACATGCCGAAAATCGACGCGACAGACAGGTCGACGAATTCTCCGACGCAGACGGTGCACAGCAGGGCAGCACTGAGGAAAACGAGCGACTGCTGGCTGCCGAAGATCGTCAGGAACGTGCCACGCGTCAGGAAGAGGTCGGGCTCCTTCAGTCCGTAGCCAAGGATGAGCAGGCCCCACACCGCAAGAACCGCCACGCGTGCAGTGCTTCCCACGACGTGTCGAAGCACGACTTGGCGCGTGCTTTGACTCGCGTTCACCGGCTGCACCGGACCTTCCGCCGGTGCTTCATCGAGGTTCGCTGTGGAGTCCATTCACCCCTCGAGTCCGTAGGTTGTTCGCATGTGACGTGACAGCCGGTCGCTGGCAACAGTCCTGGCACCGCAGCCAGGAGTCCAGCCCTCTGTGTTGTGTGTTGGCGCAAGCTTAGGTTTCGAGTCCAGCGACGGGATGCGAACCCAGAGCTGAGATCGGGTTTTTCTTGAACCATTGAGCGAGGAACTCCAGGAAGACGTTCACCTTGCGCGGAGTCTGCTGATCCGGACTGTAGATGGCGTAAAGCGACCGATCGGGCACTGACAGGTCAGGAAGCAGGCGCACCAGGTTGCCGGCGCGGAAGTCGTCGTAGGCGGAGCGTTGTGGCAACAGCGCGATCCCGCGCCCGTGCACGGCCGCCTTCTGCAGGACTATATAGGAATTGGACAGGAAGGCGACGTGACGCACTTTGTGATGGGTGCTGTCCTTGCCGTGGCCGATCCGCCACACCGGGTCGTTCTGGTGGACAAGGCAGTCGCGGTCGGCAAGGTCGTTGGGCTGCGTCAGCGCGCCGTGTTCCTTGACGTACGCCGGTGACGCGCAGAGGACAAAGGGCAGTCCCGACAGCCGCTTCAACCGCACGCTGGAATCTCGCAAGTCACGGGTGTGGAACGCGATGTCGAAGCCGCTGTCGAGGAAGTCGTAGGTCCGGTCGGACATTCCGCCGAGTTCGAAGCGCACGGTGATGCGGGGGTGGGCGACGGCGAACTCAGCTATGGCGTCACCGAGGTCAAGGCTGCCGATCCATTTCGGGCAGATGATCGACAAGTGGCCCTCGGCTCGATCACGCGACTGTGCGATCGACTGGTCCTCCTGATCGATCTCAGCCAGGATGCGGCTCGCGAAGTCGCTATAACGATGCCCCGGTTCGGTCAAGCTGATCGAGCGCGCCGTGCGGTTGAGCAGCCGGACTCCGATTTGCCTTTCCAGGTCGGCGACGTGACGCGAAATAAGCGAGCCGGACGTGCCCAACTCTTTGGCGGCGCCGCTCAGGCTCCCGACATTCGCGACAGTCACGAAGCTGCGCATGACAAGCAGTCGGTCCACGCTGGCACTCCATCCCGCCGTCCAAGGTCCCGGCACTGGACGATACCTCGGCGGCGGCTGTGGATACGGACGCGGCGCCGGGCGGGCTTGCGAAGCGTGCACTGTTACTTTGCGGTCGAGGTGGCTGCCCGGTGGGTCGCCTGAGGCTTACGGTGCGGGAATGAGACTTCGCAAGCTGACCGACGACGACCTCGACCCCCGCCAGCGGGAGGTCGCCGGCAGGATCGCGGGCCGGCGCGGCGCCGTGCGCGGCCCGTTCCAGGTCTGGCTCAACAGTCCCGAGCTGTGTGAACGGGTGGAAGCGCTTGGGGCCTTTCTGCGCTTCGACTCCAGCTTGCCCTTGCGGCTCCGCGAGCTCAGCCTGCTGATCGCTGCGCGACATATGGACGCGCAATACTCCTGGAACGCCCACGTCGACAAGGCGGTTGAAGCGGGCATTCCCCGCGCCGCCGTCGAGGCGATCGCCCGGCACGAAATGCCCTCCTTCGACCGCGCCGAGGACGCGGCGCTATATGCGTTCTCGGCGGAACTGCTGACGGAGCACTTCGTCTCCGATGCGACTTTCGCGCATGCGTTGGAGTATTTCGGCGCGCGGGGGCTCGTCGATGCCGTCGGCTCGTTGGGCAATTTCACGATGCTCGGAATGTGCCTCAATGCGTTCCAGGTCGATCTGCAGGCCGACTGCGACCCGCCCTATTCCGATATCAGGGGATACGAGCGTATACTGCCCGCGCGTCCGCTGGCGTACGACGAGAAATATGGGACGGGTCCCCAACGCGTGAGCACGATCGTCAAGGTGCGGGACGTCGACCCGCTTGACCGCGGAGGGGCGGTCGTGACCACTCCCCTCGTGACCACCGCCGTCGCCGCCGGCGACAACCGGATCACCACGGGGATGAGCGTCTACCCGGTCGGATCCGGCGCGCCACTGCATTCGCACAACTGCGATGAACACGTCACCGTGCTCGAGGGCGAGGCCGAGGTGCTGGTGGAGGGCGAGACGACGCGTCTCGAGCAGTTCGACACCACCTACATTCCAGCACCGCTCCCGCATCTTTTCCGTAATGTCGGCTCCGTGCCTCTGCGGATCTTGTGGGTCTACACCTCCGGTTACGTGACTCGGACGTTCACGGAGTCCGGGAAAACCGTCGAGCACCTGTCCGCCGAGGACCAGATGGGCAAGTCGTGAACGCTGACGCAGAGGTGCACACATGACAAATATCGACACCGAGGTCCTGGTCGTTGGGGCGGGCCTCACCGGCGCCACAGCAGCGCTGCTGCTGGCGAGGCACGGCGTCGCCACCATGATGGTGAGCCGCGGTCGCTGGGTCGCGGACTCCCCCCGCGCGCACATCGTCAACCAGCGCACCATGGAGGTCATGCGGGCGGTGGGTCTGGAAGAGGCGTGCTACGAAAAGGCGACGCCAGCCGAGCAGATGAGCAACCACATCATGATGACTGCGGTTGCCGGACGCGAGTTCGGGCGGCTGTGGACGTTCGGCCAGAACCCGGCGCGGGTCAATGAGTTCGCCGCCGCAAGCCCTGGCCACGGTTGCGATCTGCCCCAGCACCTGTACGAGCCGATCCTCGTCGGCGAAGCGCTTCGGCTTGGTGTCGATACCCGATTCCGCACGATGTTCATCGGACTGGAGCAAGACGCCGACGGCGTCACGACGACGCTCGAGGACCGGGTCACCGGGCAGCGGTACGAGGTCAGATCCCGCTACGTCATCGGCGCCGACGGCGGGCAGAGTCCGATCGCTGAACTGCTGAATCTGCCGATGTCCGGCACGCCGGGCATCGCACCCGCGCTGAACGTGCGCTTCCACGCTGACCTCTCCCGCTACGTTGCGCATCGGCCCGGCTCCCTCTACTGGATCATGCAGCCCGACCGAGCGGGCAGCATGGGCAATGCCATGCTGCGGATGGTCCGACCCTGGAACGAATGGGTGATCGGCTTTGTGCATCTCGGCGCGTCGGTTGCCGACCTCACCGAGGAACAGATCACGCAAGCGGTGCGCGACATCATCCAGGACGACACGATCGACATTCGGATCGACGGGGTCTACAAGTGGCGGATCAACCAAGTGATCGCCGACCACTACGCGCAGGGCCGCGTTTTCTGCGCGGGTGACGCCGTGCACCGCCACCCGCCGATGAACGGTCTTGGCGGAAACACCTGCATCCAGGACTCGTTCAACCTCGCGTGGAAGCTGGCCGCCGTCTTGCGCTGGGGTGCGGGTGAGTCGCTCCTCGACTCCTACGATGCCGAGCGTCAGCCGATCGGCCGTCGCGTCGTCGACCGGGCGGTCGCCAGTTGGCGACAGAACCCGGCGGTCATCCAATCCCTTGGCATCGATCCGACCGCCACCCCCGACCAGCGACAACAGCAGTTCGAGGTGTTGACCGCCGACTCTGACGAAGGTGAGCGCGTGCGCGCTGCGTTCGAAGCTGCCAAACGGTCCAAGGAATACAGCTATCACGCGCATGGTGTGGAGATGAACCAGGTCTACTCCTCGGCCGCCGTGATCGATAACGGCGAGCCGCCCCTCGTCTACGACCGCGACGAGGAGTTGTACTTCCAGGCAAGCAGTCGCCCCGGATCCCGAGTCCCGCACTGCTGGGTCGAATTGAACGGACGGACCGTCTCCACCCTCGACCTGACCTCGCCCGAACGGTTCACGCTCCTGGCGCGCACGCGAGGATCGGAGTGGCTCATCGCGGCGGAGAAAGTCAGCGCGCAACTCGGGGTGCCGATGAAAGCGTGGCAGATCGGCCCCGGCTGCGAGGTCGCGGACCTCTACGGCGAATGGTCGGTCCTTTCCGAGGTGGGCGAACAGGGTTGCCTGCTGGTCCGCCCCGACCAGCACATCGCCTGGCGCAGTAATGGCCTCCCCGACGATCCGGCCGACGAGCTGCGCGGAGCGCTGACCCGCATTCTGGCTATGCCGGCGTTCGGCTGACCGAATGACGACGGCCCCCCGATGACGACCCTCCGATGAGACGACCCCCCGACGAGACGACCCCCCGATGACGACGGCCGCCCGATGACGATGGCCTCCGATGACGACGGCCTCCGATGAGACGACCCTCCGATGAGACGACGGCCGCCCGGCATGCTGGGAGGCCGGGGGGCGCCGTCGTCGCGTCTTCGAGGGGCTACAGCTCGTTTCCCCAGATGTAGTTCGCGACCATCTCCACGCTTTGCAATTTGGCGTGTTCGAGCTGCGAGGTCGCGGTCGGGACGGCGTGAAATCCGCCATTCGTGGCAACTGCGATGTTGTCGATGTCGATGATCTCGGCGGCCTTGTCGATCCGCTCCAGCACGTCATCGACGTCGTCTGCCTCGGAGACCGAGATGTCCACGACGCCGAGCGAGACGACAATTCGGTCGGTCAGCAGCTGGACTGGGAACGGCGCGGCGCGCCTGTGCTCGACGCACAGTCGCGTGAAGGTCTGCCGCGACAAGAAGTCGCTGACCGCGGCGTCGTGCCACGTTCCGTCCGCCGCACCGGCGGTGGTGAGGTCCAGGCCGACGCAGAAGTTCGCCGGCAGGTCGAGGCCTGCGATGGCGGCGTTGTCCACCTCGACCATTGCGGCCACGGTCTTGTCCGAATCGAGGCCGAGAGCGGTCGCGTGCGCACGACCACTGTCTGTCAGCAAGAAACCGAGTGCGGGGTTTCGCAACAGAATGTAGAGGATGCCGTCTGCCGCGAGGTCGGCGATCTCTCTTTTGATGATGTCCGCCAGCGATGCGCTGGCGGTAGACAGTGTGAGCTCGCCGTCGCTCACCAGCGCCGAGAGGTAGCCGGGCGCAGGCAGAGCGAGCATCTTCGATCGAGCGGTTGCCTGGGCGAGAAAGCTGCTTTCGGCCTCCGCCAATCGTCCTGAGCGAGAGGGGCTCGACACCAGTGGCCGCACCTCGACCGCGTGGCCCCGGCCGACGAGCTCGGACATCGCGGTCACCAGCCCTGGTTCGCCGAATCCGTCGACGGCGTCGTACACGACTGCCAGATCGTTGCGCCGCCGATACTCCCCGTCGCTGATTGCGAGCAGGCCGAGCCGCCCTTGTTTGCGCACCGATTCGGTGACGGCTCTGTCGACGTCGACCGAAAGGTCAGGCGGGCGCACGAGGCTGGAGTGGTGATCGATGTGGTATTTGAAGTCATCCACGGCTGAATACTTCCTTTGGCGCCACGGGCAAACCTGGCTCGAGAGTCATGCGTCCGCCACGGTCCGGGGCTGGCTGCGGGGGTCGGAAAGGATCTTCTGGACGAGAGAATCGACCGCGGCGTTGAAGAGGTCCGGCGACTCGAAATACATCGAATGCGGAGCTCCCGGCACGATCTCGACGTGGGCATCGGGCAGCAGTTTCGCTGCGACGCGCACAGTCGCGGGCGTGATGACGGCGTCCTTCTCACCGGCGAGAAAGCCGATGGACATGCCCGAGTCGCGAACCTCATCGACAGTGGGACCGCCGGTGAACAGGCTCCGCAGGTCGGACATCTTTGCGCGGTTGAGAGTGCCCATCTGTTCGAACAGGAACGCCTTGTCCGGCTGAGCCTTCCGGAACTCCGGCGTCAGGAGCCGGTCCATCACGGGGAGACGTTCGGCCTCTGCACGATCGCTGAGCACCCGCGACCGCAGCTCAGGGTGCTCCATGCCGGCCAATGAGTGAGCCATCACGACACCGCTGACCAGGTGCGGTGCTCCTAGCGACGCGCGCAGGGCTGGGGCCGCTCCGATCGACTGGCCGACGAGGACTGCCGGGCCCCGATCAGCTGCCTGCAGGACGGCAATGACATCGGCGTCGAACCTGGTCACGTCGATGGTCCCGTCAGCAGATGTGCGAGCCGGGGAGCACCCGAATCCAGGGAGATCGAGCGTAATTATGCTGAAGCGGTCCGACAGGGGCACGACCTGCTGCCACCAGGCGGCGTGATGGCCACCTGTGCCGTGGATGAAGCCCAGCGCGGGGCCCGTGCCGTGGACCTCGTAGTAGACCTGGGCTCCATCCGGCGAGATAGCCGTGGGCATCAGGCGGTGGCCGGCGCGACGGTGGCCGCGGCAGGCGCGGGCTCGTTCGGCCGAACGCGTCCGCCCGGGATGTGCCAGACGAGCTCGATCATCGTGTGGTCAGGATCGTGGATGTAGCAGAACTTGGAGTTGTTCTCCG
>CAXSDE010000034.1:4580-33759 GCA_964236265.1 uncultured bacterium | reverse complement strand
CGTCGACGCCGGTTGGCGCGACCCCGACCCCCACGCCGACGCCGACGCCGCGGCCGACGCCGACGCCGACCCCGACGCCGACCAAGCCGGGCGCACCGACTCCGACGCGGAGCCCGACACCGACACCGGTCCCGACGAAGACCGGATGACGGGATGACCGGATGACCGGCCGGGTGGTGCTGCTGGGGAAGCCGGGCTGCCACTTGTGCGACGACGCCAGGATCGTCGTGGCGGACGTGTGCGGCGCGGCGGCCATCGGCTGGTCGGAGCGGGTCATCACGGCGTCCCCGGACGACCTGGTCGCCTACTCGGAAATGATCCCCGTCGTCTTCATCGACGGGCAGGTCCACGGTTACTGGCGCATCGATGCCGACCGCCTGCGGGCCGCTCTCGCGTGACCCCGCGGCCCGCGGCGACCGGGCGCCCCACACCGTCAGGCGTGTGCCTGTTCCTTGCCGGCCCGCACCGCGAGTGCGTCGACGACGTCGTTCATGTCGTCGCCGGAGTGACCCTTGACCCACCGGAACGTCACCTCGCCCCGCGCGTGGACGACGTCGATGAGTGGCTCCCACAGGTCGCGGTTGGCGATCGGCTTCTTCGCCGTGTTGACCCAGCCGCGGACGAGCCAGCCCCGCCACCATTCGTCGCGGAAACAATTGACCACGTACGTCGAGTCGCTGACCACGACCAGCGGCCCTTCGAGCGACCGGATCGCCTCGAGGGCGGCCTGGACCTCCATCCGTTGGTTGGTCGTGGCCGGTGCCGAGCCGAAGCCCTGCCGTCCGTCGCGGGTCGCCCATGCCCAGCCACCGGGGCCGGGGTTGCCGGAGCAGGCGCCATCGGTCCACACCTCGAGGGCCGTCGTCGTCGTGGGGGGGCGCGCGGCGTCTCCGGGGTCAGGTTGCTCCGCCCCGAGGTCGAATGCCGCCTGCCCGGGCAACTCGCCGACCGGCGGCGCCGCGCCGGCCGGGCAGATCGCGTGCGCCCATCGGGCGCGGTCGCCCCCGGGCAGCGAGGTGATCTCGGCCCCGGGGCGGATCGACAGGCCGCACGAGCCGCAGGCGGTGGCGTACTTCGCGAGCATCGGCACGCGAGCAGACTACGGCCGGAGTGGCCCGCCGTCGGCCAGGCGGTCGTACACTATCGTTTGGATCATACCCCGGCAGGGTAACGACGCCGGACGCGGACGTGATACCCAGCCGGGGTACGACGGGCGAGTGGCTGCACGGCTTGGCAGGCGTGGAACCCCCCGTCACGTGCGGGCACATACCCACCGGCCCGCAAGATCGCAACTTTGTGAATCCTTTCACGCGGCCGTAGTCTCGCTCTACAGCACTCGCGAAGGCCACCCGCGCATACCAGATGCGCGGTGGCGGCTCAGCGGCCAGGGAGCAGACGTGGCAACGCCGGGACGTGCAACGCCCGCCGAGGCGGCGATGTCCTCCCGTGCGCGGGTGCGTCGGCACGGCATCCCGGACGCCACCGTTGCCCGTTTGCCGATCTACCTGCGCGCCCTGCACGCCCTCGACGAGACGGGCGTGGCCACCATCAGCAGCGACGCTCTCGCCGACGCGGCCGGCGTCAACTCGGCCAAGGTCCGCAAGGACCTGTCCCACCTGGGGTCCTACGGCACCCGCGGCGTCGGCTACGACGTTCAATACCTCATCTACCAGATTTCGCGAGAGCTGGGCCTGACGCAGCACTGGCGCGTGGCCATCGTCGGGATCGGCAACCTCGGCCACGCCCTCGCCAACTACGGGGGTTTCGCCTCGCGTGGTTTCGAGGTCGTCGCACTCGTCGATGCGGACGCCGCCAATCTCGGCGAGGACATCAACGGCACAGCCGTCACCCACATCGACGACCTTCCCCGACTGGTTGCCGAGCTGCGCGTCAACATCGGCGTCATCGCCACCCCCGCCAAGGCCGCGCAGGCGGTCTGCGACCGACTCGTCGAGGCGGGGGTCACCAGCATCCTCAACTTCGCCCCCTCGGTGCTGTCCGTGCCGGCGGACGTGCAGCTGCGCAAGGTCGACCTCTCGACGGAGCTGCAGATCCTCGCGTTCCACGAGCAGCGCAAGGCGATCGCTGCCGACCGCGAGGCACGCGGCGCCGGTGACTCCGGCGCTGCCGCCGCCCCCGTCGGTCAGCGGGCCGCGACCACCTCGCCCGCCTCGCCCGCCGGACAGCGCGCCACTGCGCCGAGCCCCGCCGCCACGCGCGAGGCGGTGGCCGGGTGAGCGTTCTCGTCGTCGGCATCTCGCACCGCACCGCGCCGATCCGCGTCCTGGAGCAGGTCTGCATCGCTCCCGACGAGGTGCCCAAGCTCCTGGATGCCCTGCGACAGGCGGAGCACGTGGCCGAGGCCTTCGTCGTCACCACGTGCAACCGCATCGAGGTCTACGCGGACGTCAGCCGGTTCCACGCGGGTGTCGAGGACATCTCGGCCTTGCTGTCGCAGGTCACCGGCTCTCCCGTCGAGGCGCTGGCGCCCTACCTCTACGTGCACTACGAGGACCAGGCCGTCGAGCACCTCTTCTCCGTCGCGTGCGGTCTCGACTCGATGGTGGTCGGCGAGTCGCAGATCCTCGGCCAGCTGCGCGCGGCCCACCGCACCGCGAAGGACAACGATGCCGTCGGCCGGGTGCTCGACGGTCTCGTCCAGCAGGCGCTGCGCGTCGGCAAGCGCGCCCATTCCGAGACGGGCATCGACCGCGTCGGCGCCTCGATGGTGTCCGTCGGCCTCGACCACGCGGCCGGCGCCCTCGGCGACCTCACCGGCGCGCGCGCCCTGGTGATAGGAGCCGGCTCGATGTCGGCCCTCGCGGCCGTCACCCTGCAACGGCGCGGGTGCACGTCGATCACGGTGGCCAACCGCACTGCCGCGCACGCCGCCCGCCTCGCCGGCGATGTCGGTGGGACGGCCGCCGACTTCACGGACCTCACGCAGGCCATCGCCGACGCCGACCTCGTCATCACCGCTACCGGTGCCACGGGCGTCGTCGTCCCGGCCGAGCTCGTCGAGGCCGCCATGGCCGGTCGCGACCGCCCCCTCGTCCTGCTGGACCTGGCGCTCCCGCGCGACATCGACCCGGGCGTCGCTGCACAGCCCGGCGTCACGCTTCTGGACCTCGCGACGCTGCAGGACGAGCTGCGCGGCGGCGAGACCGCGGTGGAGGTCGAGGCGGTCCGCCGGGTCCTGGCCGACGAGGTCGCCGGCCAGCTCGCCTGGCAGCGGTCCACCCGGGTGGCGCCCACCGTCGTCGCGCTGCGCGCCAAGGCGGCGGGCGTGGTCGACGTCGAGCTGGCCCGCCTCCTCGGCCGCCTGCCGGACCTCGACAGCCGCGAGCGCGAGGAGATCGGCCACGCCCTCAACCGCGTCGTCGACAAGCTCCTGCACGGCCCGACCGTGCGGGTCAAGGAGCTGGCGCAGGACGGCCAGGGCGAGAGCTACGCCGAGGCGTTGCGCGAGCTGTTCGAGCTGGGGGCCCTCCCGTCTGAGGCCGTGTCCCGTGCGGTCACCCTCGAGCCCGACGACCGGAGCGGTCGATGACGATGCTCCTGGGCCGCACGACGCTGACGCTGGGCACGCGGGCGAGTGCCCTCGCGCTCACCCAGTCCCAACTCGTGGCGGACGGCATCCACGCCACGTCCGACGTGGCCGTGACGCTCGTCGAGATACCGACCTTCGGCGACCGCTCGCAGGGAGTCCAGGCGCCGCTCGACGTCATCGGCGGCACCGGTGTCTTCGTGACCGCGCTCCGCGAACGGCTGCTCGCCGGCGACGTCGACCTCGCGGTGCACTCACTCAAGGACCTGCCGACCCCCCCCGCGCCCGGCCTCGTCGTGGCGGCCGTGCCCGAGCGGGCGGACGCCCGCGACGTGCTCGTGAGCCGCGGAGACGTTGGGTTCTCCGCCCTACCGGCCGGCGCGCGCATCGGCACCGGTTCGCCGCGGCGGGCGGCGCAGCTGCTCGCCGCCCGCCCCGACATCGTCATCGCCCCTATCCGTGGCAACGTCGACACCCGGCTGCGCAAGCTCGCCGACGGCGACTATGACGCGGTCGTGCTGGCCGCGGCCGGCCTCGCGCGGCTCGGCCGCACCGGCGAGGTGACGGAGGCGTTCGCGATGGACATCCTGCTCCCGGCTCCCGGCCAGGGGGCGCTGGCGGTCGAGTGCCGGTCGGACGACCCGGCACTGGCCGAGCTCCTCGCCCGGCTCGACCATGCAGCCACGCGCGCGGCGGTCGTCGCCGAGCGCTCGCTGCTCGCAACACTGGAAGCCGGGTGCACCGCCCCTGTGGGCGCGTACGCCGTGGTGACGCAAGCACTGACCCTGACCGGCGCCGTCGTGGCGCCCGAGGGGACCCGCACGCTCCGGTCGATAGCGACCGGTTCCGTGGACGCGGCCGAATCCATCGGTCGCCGATTGGCCGAGGACCTGCTCGCCGCAGGCGCGGCCGACCTGATGAGGACACCAACGTGACTGCAACTGCATCCCGCAAGCCTTCCTCCGGCACCGTCGCGCTCGTCGGCGTCGGTCCCGGCGACCCCGAACTGCTCACGGTGCGCGCCGCCGAGCTCGTCGCGCGGGCGGACGTCGTCCTCGCCGACGTGTCGCGCCACGGCGGGTCCCTGACGGGCCGCCGCGACGACGCCGAGCTCATCGACGTGCCGGGCACGCCCGGCGCCGAGCAGGCCAAGGCGATCGGCGCGCACCTCAAGGCCGGCCGCACCGTCGTCGCCGTCTTCGGCGACCCGCTGTCGTCGACCAACGGTGTCGCCCTCGCCCTGGCGCTGACCAAGGCGAAAGTGCAGTGGGAGCTCGTTCCGGGCGTGCACGAGGTGAGCGCCGTCCCGTCGTACAGCGGCGTCGTCGCTTTGGCGCCGGGACGTTCCGTCACGGTCGTCGACGTCGAGGACAACGAGCCCGACTGGGCCGCCGTCGCGGCGAGCGAGACGCTCGTCGTGGCCGTGAGCGCCGAGCAGGCCGGCAAGGTGGCCGCGTCGCTGTCGGCCGCCGGGCGCAGCGGTGACACGCCCGTTGTCGTCACGGTCGACGGGTCGACCGCGTCGCAGCGGTCCATCGCCACGACGCTCGACGCGGTGCAGGCGGAGCTCGCCGAGCTGTCCGGCCGGGCGGTGCTCGTGCTCGGCCCGGGCGTCAAGCAGCGGGAAAAGCTGTCCTGGTTCGAGAACCGGCCCCTCTTCGGCTGGCGCGTGCTCGTCCCGCGCACCAAGGAGCAGGCGGGCGTCCTGTCCGAGCAGCTCCGCGCGTACGGCGCCGTGCCCGTCGAGGTGCCGACCATCGCGGTCGAGCCGCCGCGCACCCCGGTGCAGATGGACCGCGCGGTGAAGGGGCTCGTGTCCGGCCGCTACCAGTGGATTGCGTTCACGTCCGTCAACGCGTTCCGCGCGGTGAAGGAGAAGCTCGAGGAGTATGGGCTCGACGCGCGGGCCTTCGCCGGCATCAAGATTGCCTGCGTGGGCGAGCAGACCGCCACGGCCGTCCGCGAATACGGCATCCGGCCCGAGCTCGTGCCGAGCGGCGACCAGTCGTCCGAGGGCCTGCTGGCTGAATGGCCCGAGTACGACGACGTGCTCGACCCCATCGACCGTGTGCTGTTGCCGCGCGCCGACATCGCGACGGAGACGCTCGCGGCCGGGCTGCACGAGCGTGGCTGGGAGGTCGACGACGTCACCGCCTACCGCACCGTCCGCGCGGCGCCGCCCGCGGCCGACATCCGCGAGGCCATCAAGTCCGGCGGTTTCGACGCGGTGCTCTTCACGTCGTCGTCGACGGTGCGCAACCTGGTCGGCATCGCCGGCAAGCCGCACGAGAACACGGTCGTCGCGGTCATCGGCCCGCAGACGGAGGCCACGGCCGACGAGCACGGGCTGAAGGTTGCGGTCCGCGCCGAGACGCCCAGTGTGTCCTCGCTGGTCGAGGCGCTGGCTGCGTACGCGGCCGAGGACCGGGCGCGCGCGCTGGCCGAGGGGCTCGCACCGCGGCCGACCGAGCGTCTCGCGCGCAAGCGCGCCGGCAAGAAGAAGTAGCCGCCCGCACGACCTAGCCGGTTGCGAGTTGTCAGGCTGTGGCGTTGCTACAGCCACCGCACAGCCTGACAAGTCGCGCCGCCCGGGACTACGAGGAGGAGTCGATGGGGTTTCCGGTGGACCGCCCGCGGCGGTTGCGCACGTCCGCACCGCTGCGCCGGCTCGTCGCCGAGACCCGGCTGTCGGCCGCCGATTTCGTCCTCCCCGTCTTCGTGAAGGAAGGCCTCGCGGAGCCGTCGCCGATCGCGTCGATGCCCGGGGTTGTCCAGCACACGCTGGATTCTGTACGCAAGGCGGCGGTCGAGGCCGTGGCCGCCGGCGTCGGCGCGCTGATCGTCTTCGGGGTGCCGGCGGTCAAGGACGCCCGCGGCTCCGGGGCCGATGCCCCGGACGGGATCGGCCAGCAGGCCCTGGCCGCGTTGCGTGCCGAGGTGGGCGACGACCTGGTCGTCATGAGCGACCTGTGTCTCGACGAGTTCACCTCGCACGGGCACTGCGGGGTGCTCCGGCCCGACGGCTCGGTGGACAACGACGTGACCCTGACCCGCTACGCCGCCATCGCCGTCGCGCAGGCAACCGCCGGGGCCGCTGTGGTGGCGCCCAGCGGCATGATGGACGGGCAGGTCGGCGCCATCCGCCGTGCGCTCGATGAGGCCGGCTTCGCCGATGTCGCGATCCTGGCGTACGCCGCGAAGTACGCCTCGTCCTTCTACGGCCCCTTCCGGGACGCCGCGGAATGCGCACCGCAGTTCGGCGACAGGGCGTCCTACCAGCAAGATCCTGCCAACGGTCGCGAGGCATTGCGCGAGGTTGCTCTCGACCTCGCCGAGGGCGCGGACATGGTCATGGTGAAGCCGGCGGGGTCGTATCTCGACGTGCTCGCGCAGGTGGCGGCGCTGTCTCCGGTGCCGGTCGCGGCTTACCAGGTGTCGGGGGAGTACGCGATGATCGAGGCCGCTGCGGCCCACGGCTGGATCGACCGGGAGCGCGCCATCCTCGAGTCCCTGACGTCGATCAAGCGGGCCGGCGCCGACATCGTGCTCACCTACTGGGCGACCGAAGCGGCCGGACTGCTCCCGCGACCATAGCCAGCACGTGGGTCCGAGACAGTCGCCGCACACGCGTCAGTGAGAGCTGACGGGTCGCCGGGCCGGCCGAAATACCAGCCCTGTCCGTAGTCGACTCCCAGTTCCAGCAGCTTCGCCGCGTCCGCTGCCGTCTCGATCCCTTCCGCCACAACCATCGCGTTGCAGCCGTGGCCGAAGTAGACGAGCGAGTTGACCAGTGTCGACAGCACAGGGTCGTGGCTGCACCCGTCGACGATCGTCCGGTCGATCTTGATGACATCGGGACTCGTCACCACGATGTGACGCAGCGACGAGAAGCCCGCGCCGACGTCGTCGATCGCGAGCCGCAGCCCGCGTGCCCGTAGGGGTGCGAGGACGGCTGCCAACGCGGCGTAGTCCTCGACCTTGTCGTGCTCCGAGAGCTCCAGCAGCACGCGATCGAGGGGCAGGCCGTCGAGCATCGCCGTGCATTCGGCGGTGAGAAGAGTTGCAGGGCTCACGTTCATGGCGATGTAGCCGGTGACGCTCGCCAGGTGTTCCGCCGCCCCGAGCAGGGCCTGGATCTCCAACCGGTCGCCGAGTCCCACGGTGTGCGCCTCGGCGAAGCACACGTCCGGCGCCTTGTCCCACTCGGCCGGGAAACGCGCGAGGGCCTCGGCCCCGACGCGGTTTCCGGTCGCGAGCTCGACGATGGGCTGCAGCACCACGAGCGGACCGCCGCCCGCGACGATCGGCAGGAGACGCGCCTCGATCTCGGTGCGCGTCGCGCGGGCGCGGATACCGGGCTCGATGATCACCGCCGTCGCCGAGGCGAGCACCTGCATCAGCGACTTGTCACGCTTGGTGAGGCCCTTGTCCGTCGTGAGGCCGGCGGCGCAGAACGTCCCGTAGATCGTGCCGTCGCTCAGCACCACGGGCACGGAGACGTAGCTGCGGATGCGCGGGAGCCTCGCCGCGGGAAGCTTCATCGCCTCCGGAAATTGGCGCAGGTCCGGGATCACGGCAGGCAGCCGCCCGTCGTTGATCGCCTGGCACAGGCTGGTCGCCTGCACCTGGGTGGCGCCCTCCTTGAAGAGGAAGGGCACCGACGATTCGACCACCTCGAGGTGCTGGGTCGTCCCGTCCATCCGGGTAAGGAACGCGACGCTGAGCCGGAGAGACGACTTCGCCGTCTGGAGGAGGTCGGCGACCTGCTGCTCGGCGTCGGTGCGCTGCGTCATGTCCCCGCCACCCTCCGGTCCGGCAGTCGCGCCGATGGACAGATCGTCGACACAACTTCCCGCCGGCCGTAGCGCCAACCGTCCTCGGCACGCCGGGCTGCCCCTCCGCCGGGGGGACCACGCGCGAACACCTTCGCAAGGGATGTCTCAGTCGTCCTCGTCGAGATCGATGGGGGTGTGCGTGCGCAGCGCGATTGCGACGTCCCGCAGGAGATGAACGGCCCCGACCCCGATGACGAGCGCTATGACGAGCGACATCGCGGAATCCAGCCAGAACAGCCGGCCGGTCAGGTAGATGACGGCGCCGCTGCTGGCCACGCCCGCGGCGGCGAGTGCGTCGGCGGCCGTGTCCAACAGCACCGAGCGCATGTGGAGGTCTTCGCGGCCCGCACCCCGACCGAGGATGAACACGCCGGTGACCATGACCGACGCCGCGACCGCGCTGACGACGAGGACGGGAAGGCCCTTGATCTCCGGAGTGCCGCCGAGGAGCCGGCGGACCGCGGCGATCAGGACGACGACGGTCACGACGAGCAGCGCACCCCCGTTGAGCAGCGCCACGAACGTCGGCGCCCGCGAGTTGGCCCCGCGGCGGTCGCGGATCGTGACCGCGATGATGCCCAGCAGGATGGCCGTGCTGTCGGCGACGTAGTCGCCACCGGCGGCAAGCACCCCGAGTGAGTGCGACAGCAGGCCGACGACGACCAGCGCGGCGACCATGACGAGGTTGAGGCCGAGCACGATCGAGAGTCGTCGACGCTGACTCATCTACCTCTCCCCTGCCGGCCGCAGCGCGACCGTACCGCGGCGGCACCCCCACGCGACGCCCCATGCGGCGCCCCACGCGGCGCCCCCATGCGGCACCCCACGCGACGCCCCCATGCGGCGCCCCACGCGGCGCCCCCATGCGACGCCCCACGCGGCGCACCCATGGCCGTGGCTGTGACAGCGTGATCGTGCGGGGGCAGTGCCACGCCGCGAGGTGGGTAGCACCGGCTGATGCCGCCATCGCCGTCGACCGACGTCGCCCCGTGGGTGCCGCGACCGACCAACCCGTTCTGGCGCGTGCTCGACCGGTCGCTAGGACTCGCCTTCGGCCTGCTGAGCCGCGCCCGTGGGACGCGCAGCATCCACCCGCGCGGGCTCACCTTCGCCGCCACCGTCACCGTGACACCGCGCGGGCGGGCGACCGGGTCGCGGCTGCTCGACGTCGCCGACTCCTACGATGCCGTGCTCAGACTCTCGCGCGGCGCGGGCTTCACCGGTCGGCTGCCCGACGTGACCGGCTGGGCGCTGCGGATCGACGACGCCTTCGGCGAGGGCCGGCCTCTCGATCTGCTGCTGTCGTCGACCGGCCGGGCGCCGATCGCCCGGCACGTCCTGTTCCCGGTGCGTGGCTTCGTCGCGAGTACGTCCTCGAGCCTTCTCCGGTACGACGTGTGCGGCCGCCGGCGCTGGCTGGCCGCCCTCCCGATCGTCGACCGGTCTGCTGACTGGGCGCCGGTCTACCGTGTCTGCGTCGCTTCCCGGTGGGGTCGCTGGCGTGAGGTGGCCCGCGTCGACGTCGGCGCACGACTGCCGGTGGACGCCGGCTCGCGGCTGCACTTCAACGTCGTACGCAACTCCGATCCCTCACTGCACCCCGCGGGCTGGGTCCAAGCGCTGCGTGACCGGTCGTATGCGGCGTCGCAGCGCACTGCCCCGCAGGTCGGACGCCAGGATGTCCTGCTACCGCCGGGCGAGCCTGTCGTCGCCCCGACGACCAGCGGCTGAGCCGGGTCCCGGTCCTCAGGCGGCGACCGGGTCTCAGGCCACGACCGCTCCGGACAGGCGCCAGTGCCCGGCCGAGCCATCAAGATCCGCGTTGGCCGCCGCGAGGCGCACGACGGCCTCGCGCAGGTCCGGCTCCGGCATGGTGAACGGCAGCCGGACGAACCGCTCCAGAGTGCCGTCCAAGCCGAAGCGGGGGCCCGCGGCGAGGTGCACGCCATGCCGCTCCGCCGCCTCGGCGAGGGCACTCGACAGCGGCCGGTCGAGCGTGACCCACAGCGAGAGCCCGCCCGTCGGCCGCGTCCAGGTCCACAGGGGCAGGTGCTCCGCCAATGCCGTTTCCAGGATGTCGCGATGGCGGCGCAGTTCGGCGCGACGCAGCGCGACGAGCTCCTCGGCGCGCTCGAGGACGTGGACGGCGCCGAGCTGGTCGATGACGGCCGTGCCCATGTCGATGCTGCTGCGGACGACCGCGAGCTCGCGGATGAGGCGGGGCGTCGCGCGGATCCAGCCGATGCGCATGCCGCCCCAGAACGACTTCGACAGCGAGCCGACGGTGATGACCCGACCATCGATGTCGAACGCTGCCATGGGCGGCGGCATCTCCTGGCCGTCGAGCGGCAGGTCGACGAGGCTCTCGTCCGCGAGCACGAGCGACCCCGCCGCCCGCGCGGCGCGCACCAGAGCCTCGCGTTCGGCTGTCGTCATCAGGGCTCCGGTCGGATTCTGGAACTCCGGAATGACGTAGACCAGCTTCGGTCGCGATTGCGCGAGTGCGTCGGCGAACCGGTCGTCCCAGCCGTCCGCGACCGTGAGCGGCACACCGACGAGACGGGCGCGGGTGCGGCGCAGGGCGTCGGCGGCGTTGGGGTACGACGGCTGCTCGATGAGCACCACGTCCCGGTCGTGGATGAGCACGTGCGCCAGGAGGCTGATCGCTCCTTGACCCCCGATCGTCACGAGGATCTGGTCGGGGGTTGTCGGCACCGCCCGGGCAGTGAAGCGGTCGGCGATCGCCGCGCGGAGGACCCCGAGTCCGAAGGGGTGGTATCCGTGGTCGGCGTGCGACCCGGCGCGCAGCAGTTCACCGGGCAGGGCGGCAAGCGCCGCCGCGTAGGCGTCCATGACCGCATCGGCGAGGGCGCCCGGGGCGGCGCAGCCCAGATCGATCGTGCCGTCCCCGAGGGCGCCGCCGGGCAGGAGGGGCCCCATCGCGCGGGCTGTGCGGTGCGGCATCGTGGTCCAGCTGCCGGCTCCTTGCCTGCTGGCGAGGAAGTTCTGCTCACGCAGGCGCGCGTAGGCTCCCGCGATCGTGCTCCGGGACACGTGCAATTCGAGCGCCAGCTCGCGTTCGCTGGGCAGCCTGGTGTGCAGGGCGATCCGGCCGTCGAGGACCTGGTTGGCGATGGCGGCGGACAGCCGCACGGCGGCGCCGCCGCGACCACCGTCGGCCGCCTGCCAGCCAGTCAGCTGGCGGGCGAGCGTGTGGGTGCCAATGGTTACAGACATGCAAGCCACTTTTGCCTGATTGGCCCTGGATTGCAAGAGGATCGCGGACGACAGTCAGTCCAGTGGATGACCAACGTGGTCGCCACAGGGATGAGGACACATCATGGGCTGGGCCTTGCTCGCACTCGCCGTCGCGCTCTCCGTCCTGGCGCCACGCTTTGGAGCCGACAGCCGTAACTCGCGGGACTGGAAGCCGACGCACCCATGGACCGACGGCGAGGCGGATTCCCGGACGCCCTTTGCGGGAGCGCCGCGGAACTGGCTCGCCCCCCGCTAGCGGGGCTCCGTCGTCAGGAGCATGGCGCCGCACTCCATCGACCCGTTCGTCGAGCGTGGACAGCACGGGGTGCGCGCCCGCCATCGCCGTCGAGATGTCCGGCCGCCGGCCGCAGGAGTGCCCACACGCGCTTGCCGCCGACCCGCGGCGCGGCTCCCCAGGCCGCGCTGAACTCGGCGACGAGCAGGAGGCCGCGCCCGCCCTCCGCGTCGAGCGCCGCATTACGGGGCCGCGGCAACGCCGGTGAACTGTCGAGGACCGACACCAGCACGCCGTCACCTCGGCGGTCGAGCTCGACCGCGACGAGCGTGCCGCCGTACCGGAGCGCATTTCCGATCAGTTCGCTGACGACGACGAGTGCCTCCTCGACCGCGCGGACATCTGTGACTCCCCAGCCGCGGAGGGCGAGAGCAACGTCCCGGCGGGCGGTCGCGAGCGTGAGGGCATCGACCCGCACGTCCACGTGGCCTCGCAGTTGAGCGTTCACAGAACTGCTATCGGCACGGTCGGCAGGCGGCGGGAGCACTCGTTCGGGCGACAACTATGCGGCTGGTTGCCGCCCGGCAGGCGCTGGGCCTCGCGGCCCGGGGACAATGGCGCCATGGACTCCGCCGCACTCTTCGCCCGTTCCAGCCTGCGGATCCCGGGCGGCGTCAACTCGCCGGTCCGCGCTTTCGGCGCCGTGGGGGGCACGCCCCGTTTCATCACCAGGGCCGAGGGTCCTTACCTGTACGACGCCGACGGCAACCGGCTGGTCGACCTCGTCTGCGGCTGGGGACCCGTCATTCTCGGCCACGCGCACCCGTCCGTGGTCGCCGCCATCACCGACGCCGCCGGCCGGGGCACCGGCTTCGGCATGCCGACCCTGTCCGAGCTCGAGCTGGTCGAGGAAGTCCTCACCCGCGCGCCGTACATCGACAAGCTCCGCCTCGTCAGCTCCGGCACGGAGGCCACGATGAGCGCTGCCCGCGTCGCGCGCGGCTTCACCGGCCGGTCGGTCATCGTCAAGTTCGCCGGTTGCTATCACGGCCACGCGGACGCGTTCCTCGCGAGCGCCGGCTCCGGGGTCGCAACCTTCGGCCTGCCCGACAGCCACGGGGTGACGGGCGCGCAGACGAAGGACACCGTCGTCGTCCGCTACAACGACCTGGCGGCGGTCGAGGCGCTGTTCGCCGACATCGGCGACCAGATCGCGTGCGTGATCACCGAGGCGGCGCCTGCCAACATGGGGGTCGTGCCGCCCGCGCCCGGCTTCAACCAGGCGCTGCGCGACCTCTGCAGCTCCCGTGGGGCGCTGCTCATCGTCGACGAGGTGCTCACCGGCTTTCGGGCGTCGAGAAGAGGCTGGTACGGGCTCGACCCCGTGGTGCCCGACCTCGTCACGTTCGGCAAGGTGATGGGCGGCGGGCTGCCGGCGGCGGCCTTCGGCGGGCGGGCGGACGTCATGGACCGGCTCGCCCCCCTCGGGCCGGTCTACCAGGCGGGCACGCTGTCGGGAAACCCGGTCGCGGCCGCCGCGGGCCTGGCCACGCTGCGCGGGTGCACGGACGGGGTCTACGCGCACCTCAACAGTGCGGCGGACACGGTGATCGACGTCGTCGGGGATGCCCTCGCCGTCGCCGGCGTCGCGCATACGGTCAACCGCGCCGGCACCCTTTTCTCCTTTTTCTTCACCGACGGCCCGGTCGACAACTATGACGACGCGCGCCGCCAGTCGGTCAGCCAATACGCCGCCTTCTTCCACGCGATGCTCGACACCGGCGTCCATCTGCCGCCGTCCGCGTACGAGGCGTGGTTCCTCAGCGCCGCCCACGACGACGCCGCCCTCGAGGCGATCGCCGTCGCGGCCCGCGGCGCCGCGCACGCCGCCGCGCGGGTGCGCTCATGAGCGGGCGGACGCTCGTGCACGTCGTACGACACGGTGAAGTCTTCAACCCCGCCAAGATTTTGTACGGCCGACTCCCCAACTTCCACCTATCGGACCTCGGCCGCGCAATGGCCGAACGGGTCGCGGACGAGCTGGCCGACCGCGACATCACCTTCGTCGTCGCCTCGCCGCTGGAGCGCGCGCAGGAGACGGCCGCCCCGATCGCGGAGCGGCACGGACTGCCGGTCGCGAGCGACCCCCGTCTGCTGGAGGCGGTCAACGCGTTCCAGGGGCTGACATTCGGCGTCGGCGACGGGTCGATGCGCCGGCCGACGCACTGGAAGCACCTGCGCAACCCGCTCCGCCCGTCGTGGGGGGAGCCCTACGTCGAACTCGCCGCCCGGATGCGCGCCGGCATCGAAGCGGCGCGCGACACCGCAGCCGGCCACGAGGCAGTCGTCGTCAGCCATCAGTTGCCGATCGAGATCCTGCGGCGGTCGCTGACGGGACAGACTTTGTGGCACCGCCCGGACCGCCGGATGTGCGCGCTCGCCAGCGTGACGACCGTTGCGTACGACGGGACGACCCTCGCCGAGGTGACGTACGCCGACCATTGCGCGGGCATGGCGACCGGCCCGTCGGCCGCCGGCGCCTGACACCTGCCCCCTCCCCCTCCCCCTCCCCCGCCACCGCCGCCGCCGCCGCCGCCGCCAACCCCCGCCACCCCGCCGCCCCGCCACCCCCGCCGCCAACCCCCGCCCAACCCCTGCCCCACCCCGGCGGACGGTCCGAAGTCTGCAACTCCCTGGCGTTGCAAACTTCGGACCGCCCGGGGGGCGGGGTGGCTGGGGGTGGTTGGGGGGCGGGGTGGTTGGGGGTGGTTGGGGGTGGTTGGGGGTGGTTGGGGTGGTTGTCGGGGTTAGGTGAGAGAGGTGCCGCCGGGGGCGGTCTCGGCCGCGCGGCGCTGCGCCTCGTAGAACGCGTCCTTGTCAGCCAGTGGGCCGCCCTCGCGCAGCGCCCGCTCGAGGCCCTCGGCGTCGGCGTACGGCTCCGGCATGGACGCCAACTCGGACGTCGCGCGCTCCGGCCAGCGCTCCTGCGCCTCCAGGGGCGTCACCGTCTCGGTCGGTGCGGGGGAGCCACCGGACCCGTCGATGCCGGTGTCCGCGTCCGGGCGGCCGTTCTCATAGGGCTCCGTCATGCGTCCTCCTGGGGTGGGGCGTGCCTTGTGGGGCCTGCGTGCCCGCCCGTCGTACCCACCGAATCCTGCCTCATCCGCACCCGCACGAGGCTCACAGGCTGACCAGGCACAATGGGCGCTTCCCCCGCCGCCGACAAGAGGGCGACCTTGGTGCTGTCCACGTTGCGCTCCCGTCGATTCACGGCGTTCGTCCTCGCGGTCGTGCTGATCGCGGCGGTCGGGCAGACGGTGCTCACCCTGCGCCAGGCGAGCTCCGCGTCCGGTGACGTGCGGCCGGGCGCCGTCTTCATCCCCGAGGGCAAGCGCGTGCACGTCGACCTCCCGGCTGACGGTCAGTTGCTCGCGGGCGGCGCCTTCGACGCGGCGTCCGTCGCCGGCAAGGTCACGGTGGTCAACTTCTGGGGGTCGTGGTGCAGCCCGTGCTTTCGCGAGGCGCCGACGCTGCAGCAGATCTACCGCGACCGCCAGCTCTCGGGCGTGACGTTCCTCGGCGTCGACGCGCTGGAGAGCAGCCCCGAGACGGGCCGTGCCTTCGTCGCCAACCGCGGCGTGGAATACCCCAATATCTTCGACGGTGACACGGCCGTGCAGCTCGCCTTCTCGCGCCGTGTGCAGCTCGCCAGCCTGCCGGTAACCGTCGTCCTCGACCGCCAGGGCCGCGTCGGCGGAGTCGTCTACGGCGAGGTGCACTACACCGACCTGACCCAGTTGATCGACGAAGTGGCGGGCGGCCAGGCGTGACGGACGTCGCCGAACTTCCCGGCGCGGACGCACCGGCGGGACCTGCGCTGCCGGAGCGCAGCGGGCCCGTCGACCGGCTGGTCCGCGCGTGGCGCCAGCTGACCTCCATGCGGGTCGCGCTGATCCTGCTGTTCCTGCTGGCCGTCGTCGCCATTCCCGGCTCGGTGTTTCCCCAGCGCGGGCAGGACATGGCGCGTGTGCAGCTGTATTTCACCCAGCACCCCTCGCTCGCGCCTGTGCTCGACAAGGTCGGCATGTTCGACGTGTACGCGTCGCCGTGGTTCGCTGCCGTCTACCTGCTGCTGTTCGTCTCACTGGTGGGGTGCGTCGTCCCGCGGCTGCGCCAGCACCTCGCGACCGTCCGGCTCCCGCCGCCGCCGGCCCCGCGCAACCTCGGGCGCCTCGCGCACAGCGCGTCGTACACGACAGGTTTGTTGCAGCAGCAGGAGCTGGCGCGCGTGGGCGCAGTGCTGCGCGCGAAACGCTGGCGCACCGTCGTCCGCGACGACGCGGTCAGTGCGGAGAAGGGCTTCGTGCGCGAGTGGGGCAACCTGTTGTTCCACTACGCCTTGGTGCTGCTGCTGATCGGAATCGCGGCGGGCGGCATGTTCGGCTGGAAGGGCACGACCATTCTCGTGCAGGGACAGACGTTCGCGAACACGCCCGTGCAATACAACGCTCTCGACCGGGGGCGCGTGGTCGACCTGCGCACGCTGCCCCCGTTCAGCGTGCACCTCGACCGGTTCGACGCGAGCTATCTCCCGAGCGGGCAGCCGGCGGACTTCTCCGCGGCCGTGACGTGGCGGCCGGCCCCCGGCGCGGCGCCGCAGCAGGCGGTCATCGGCCCCGACCACCCGCTGGGGATCCCGGCCAACTTCCTGGCCGGGCCGACCAACGTCTACCTCATCGGCCACGGGTACGCGCTCCACATGATCGTCCACGATCCGAGCGGCACAGTCGTGTACGACGACACCGAGCCCGCCCGGCCCTTGCCCGGTGACAGCAACCTCACGTCCGCCGGGGCAGTGAAAGTGCCGGGGGCCAAGCCGGAGCAGCTGGGCTTCACCGTGCAGTTCCTGCCGACGTTCGACGAGGGCGGCGCGTCGGCCTTTCCCGCGCCGGACGACCCGCGGGTGCGACTGACGGCCTACCACGGCGACCTCAACTACCTCGGCTCCGCGCAGACCATCTTCGCGCTCGACACGTCCAAGATGACGGCCTACACATCCGGCGGGGTGGCGGCGACGAAAATCCTGCAGGTGGGCCAGACGTGGACGCTGCCGGACGGCTACACGGCGACGTTCGCGGGCTGGACCAACTGGACGCAGTTGGCGGTCAACCACGATCCGGGAAAGCGGACGGCCCTGCTCGCCGCCATCACCATGGTGGTGGGGCTTCTCCTGTCGCTGTTCGTGAGCCGCCGCCGCGTCTGGGTCCGGGTGACCGCGGGCGACCGCCCGGCGGTTAGCGTGGTGGAGGCGGGCGGCCTGTCGCGGCGCGAGGGCGACAACTTCGAGGACGAGTTCGCGGAGCTGATCAAGGAATTGTCCGGGGCAGACGGCAAGGAGAGTCGCACGTGACACCGCAGCAGTGGTCGGACCTGTCCAACCACCTCTACCAGTGGACGTTGCTGGCCTACTTCGCCGCTTTTATCGGCTTCGCGCTCGAATATGCGTACGGCAGCCGGGGGGCCGTTGCCGCCGCGTCCGCGAGGGTGCCGGCCGCGTCGATGCGGGCCGCGTCGGTGCCGGCCGTATCGATGCTCGCCGCCACCGTCGTCCGCGAGCCGGCGCTCGTGGTCCGCGAGCCGGCGCTCGTGGTCCGGGAGCCGGCGCTCGTCGGCGGCGGGTCCTGGGCGCCCGACAGCCCGCGGGTCGTGTCGCCGCCGGTCGACCTGCCCGCGCCGCGGCGCTGGCCGTCCGTGCTGGGCACCAGCGCCGTCGTCGCCACGCTCATCGGGTGGGCGTTGCACCTCGGGTCCGTCACCGCGCGCGCGAAGGCCTCCGGTCACGTGCCGTGGGGCAACATGTACGAGTTCTCGATGGCCGTCTCGCTCGTCGCCGTGACCGTCTTCCTGGCGTTGCTGGCCACGAAGCAGGTGCGCTATCTCGGCGTGTGGGTGATGTTCCCGGTCTCGATCTACCTGCTGGTCGCCGGCACCGTCCTCTACGTGCAGGCCGGCCCGCTCGTGCCGATCCTGTCCAAGTCGTACTGGCTGATCGTGCACGTCACCGCGATCTCCATCGCCTCCGGCGCATTGATGGTGGCCGGCGTTGTCGCGGTCATGCATCTCGTCCGCCGCCGCTATGAGGCGCTCGAGGCCGCGGGCCAGCCGCCGACGCGCGGCTTCGTCTCCCTCGCCCGCCGCCTCGCCCCGGCCAAGTCGCTCGACCGCGTCGAATACCGGCTCATCGCCTTCGCGTTCCCGTTGCTGACGTTCGCGGTCATCGCCGGCGCGGTCTGGGCCGAGTCGGCCTGGGGCCGTTATTGGGGCTGGGATCCGAAGGAGACCTGGTCGTTCGTGACCTGGCTCGTCTACGCGGCCTATCTGCACGCCCGCACCACGGCGGGCTGGCGCAAGTGGGCGTCGACGATCTCGCTGGTGGCGTTCAGCTGCCTGATGGCCAACTACTTCCTCATCAACCTTGTCTTCGTGGGCAAGCACTCCTACGGCGGCGTCAAGGAGACGGTGAAGGCCGCCGAGATATGTCAGACCAGCTCAGTGGGAGTCGCATGCCGGACGACGTACGTATGACCGTCCCCCCGGACGCCGGATCCCCGGCAGCCACCGTTGTCGCCGAGCCGGCACCCGACGCGGCCGGCAAGCGCAGGCGCAAGCCGCTCACGTTCTGGCAGGAGCTGCCGTTGCTCGTCGCGCTGGCGGTCATCCTCGCCGTGCTGATCAAGACGTTCGCCTTTCAGGCGTTCGTGATCCCGAGCGAGTCGATGGAATCGACCATCATGACGAGCGACCGGGTCATGACCAACAAGCTCGTGTACGACTTCCGCGACCCGCACCGCGGCGAGGTCATCGTCTTCGAACGCACCGGCGCGTGGCCCGAGCTGACCAACACCGAGGTCCCTGCCGGGGGCGTCGCCCGGGCGCTCAACTCGGCGGGCAAGTTCATCGGCTTCGTGCCGTCGGGCACCGACTTCATCAAGCGTGTCGTCGGTCTGCCGGGTGACGTGATCTCCTGCTGCGACGCCCAGAATCACATGCTCGTCAACGGGAAGCCGATCGACGAGTCCGGCTATATCCAGGGCAGTTCCGCCGAGATGGGCTGGAAGGGGCCGGTGACGGTCGCGCCGGGTCAACTGTTCGTCATGGGTGACAACCGGGAGCGCTCCTCCGACGCGCGCGTCTTCGGGACCATCCCGATCGACAAGGTCGTCGGCCGGGCCGTCTTCGTGATGTGGCCACGATCGCACTGGCGGGGCCTCGGGGTCCCGGCGGCGGTGGAGCAGTTCGCCGCCGCGCCGGCCGCCGCCGGTGTCGCGCCGCCGCTCGCCGCTTTCGCCCTGGTGCTCCCGCTCGCGGGCCTGCGCGCCCGCCGGCGGCGACGCTTCCGTCGTACCGGATCCTGATCTTCTGCATGCTTCCGCCGCCGCCGCCGCCGCTGGCCGTGGCGGGGTGCCGGTGCGGGTGCGAGTGCGGCTGCCTGAGGCCTACCAGACGAGCGGCTTGGCGCCCAGCTTCGCGTCGTACCACTTCCGAATGGCGGTGACCGTCTCGGCGGTGAGCGGATCACCGGCCGCACCGAGGGTCGAGTGCAACTGGGCGACGGACTTGGTGCCCGGGATGACGGTCGACACGCCGTCGTTGGCGAGCAGGAAGCGCAGCGCCCCCGAGAGCAGGCCCATCCCCTGCGGGAGCAGGGCGCGGAACTCGTCGACCAGCGCGGCGCGGGCCGTGACCTGGTCGCGCGTCCAGCGGGAGCGGACATCGGTGAAGCGCGCGTCCCGCCCGTATTTGCCGGTCAGCCAGCCCGACTCCAGCGGCACCTTGACGACGACGCCGGCGCCGCTGGCCTGCGCGCGCCCGACGGCGTCCCACGTCTCCTGGTAGAGGGCGGACATGCGCACCTCGAGCGCCTGTGCTGCCGAGGTCGTGAGGACCGTGTCGATCTCGGCGGCTGTGTCGACGGAGGCGCCGAACGCGCGAATCAGGCCCTCGTCGACCAGGCTGGAGAGCACCTCGTAGTGGTCGCTCCGGCTGCCGTCGAGGACCTCCGGCGGCGGGCTGTGCAACACGACGATGTCGATCCGGTCGGTCCCGAGGCGCTGGGCGCTGCGTTCGATCGAGCCGCGGATCGCACCGGACTCCCAGTTGGTGCCGCCGTCGGACGTGTGGCCGAACTTGGTGCACAGGACGACACCGTCGCGCCGGTTGCGCAGCGCCGCGCCGACATTGAGCTCGCTCTGGCCGTCGGCGTAACCGGGGGCGGTGTCGATGAAGGTGATGCCCGCGTCGATGGCGGCGTGGACGATGTCGACTGCCTCCCGTTCGGACGGACCGTTGAGCCATGCCGAGGAACGACCGAGCTGCCACGCACCGAGCCCCAGACGGCTGACGTCGATGCCGGTGGTGCCGAACGGCCGGGTCGGAACCACGGAAAGCCTCCTGCGCAGTGGGAACTTGTGTGCGGCGGCCGTTGCGGGCCGCCTGCCTCCGAGTGTGCACTCCGCGTGGAAACGGGCAGACACCACGGCACGTTCGGACGCGTCGCGCTGGAGTGTGTGGACGTGGGCCAAGCGGCCGGTGGGTGCGGCACAGCGGCAGCAGACCGCCGGTCGTGCTGTCTGCACGGGCCTTCGCGCACGCAGGTGACCTGGCACCGGGTGGCGCCCGTGCCCGCCGCCCGCCACGCCTTGCTCTGTGTCCCCCGAGGCTCGTCACGGCGTGCCGTAGAGGCCTTTCACGTAGTCGGGGCCGTAGTAACGCTGCAGTTCCTCGAGGGTGTCGTCCGGCCGCTCGAGCTTCTGCGCGATGTGGGCGCGGGACGGGATGGCCTCGGGGTGCCAGGTCTGCGGGGCCCACAGCTCGGAGCGCAGGAACGCCTTCGCGCAGTGGTAGTAGACCTCGTCGATGTCGACGACGACGGCGAGCACCGGCCGATGGCCCTTGACGACCATGTCCTCGAAGAACGCTGCGTTGCTCACGAGGCGGGCCCGGCCGTTGATGCGGAGCGTGTCGTTACGGCCCGGGACGAGAAAGATGAGGCCAACGTGCGGGTTGGCGAGCATGTTGACGTAGCCGTCGGCGCGCCGATTGCCGGGCCGCTCGGCCAGCGCGTCGGTCGTGTCGTCGAGCACGAGCGTGAGCGCCCCCGTGGGGTCGCCCTTGGGTGAGACGTCGCAACTGCCGTCGGCCGCCGAGGTCGCGACGAGGCAGAACGGCGATGCCGCCAGCCACGCCCTGTCGATCGGATCGAGGCGGGGTCGCTGCTTCGTGGCGGTGCGCGGCGCCGGGAACCCCAGCAGGTCGCGCAGCTCGGCCTCGGTCGTGATCTCGTCCATGCCGGCAGTCTTTCAGGTGCGGGCCGTCACGAGGCTGCCATTTTGCCGGCGGTCGGGCGGCGGGCGGCCCGGCGGTCGGCCCGGCGGTCGGGCGGCGGGCGGCCCGGCGGTCGGGCAGCAGGGGTGGTGCGGCGGCAGGGGTGGTGCGGCGGCAGGGGTGGTGCGGCGGCAGGGGTGGTGCGGCGGATAATCGCGGCGTGCCCTATGACGATCTTCGCGATTTCCTGAGAGCCCTCGAAAAGGACGGCGACCTGCGGCGCATCAGCGCGCCGGTCGATCCGCACCTCGAGGTCACCGAGATCGTGCAGCGCGTCGTGCGGGCGGGCGGGCCGGCGTTGGTGTTCGAGAACGTCCTCGGCAGCACGATGGCGCTGGCGATGAACGTCTTCGGCACGGAGCGCCGGATGGCCAAGGCGCTCGGCGTCGAGAAGTTGGACGACATCGGCCAGCGGATCCGCGAGCTGCTCAAGCCGGAGATCACGCCAGGGCTCGCCGGCGTCCGGGAGGGCCTGGGCAAGCTCGCGTCGCTGCGCGGGGTGCCGCCGAAGCGGGTCAAGTCCGGGCCGGTGCAGGACGTCGTACTGCGCGGCGACGATGTCGACCTCGGCCTGCTCCCGGCGCTGCACACCTGGCCGCAGGACGGCGGCGCGTTCATGAACCTCGGCCTCACGCACACCAAGCACCCGGAGACGGGCGCGCGCAACCTCGGCATGTATCGGCTGCAGCGACACTCTCGCAACACCGTCGGCATGCACTGGCAGATCCACAAGGACTCGACATCGCACTATGCGGTCGCCGAACGGCTGGGCCAGCGGTTGCCGGTGGCGATCGCGTTCGGCTGCGATCCTGTCGTCACATATGCGGCCAGCGCGCCGCTGCCGGGCATCGACGAATATCTGTTCGCCGGCTTCCTGCGCGGCGATCGCGTCGACCTCGTGCCGTGTCTGACGGTGCCGCTCGAGGTGCCGGCCGACGCGCAGATCGTGCTCGAGGGCTGGGTCGAGCCGGGGGAGCGGTTGCCCGAGGGCCCGTTCGGCGACCACACGGGTTTCTACACACCGGTCGAGCCGTTCCCGGTGCTGCACGTCGAGGTCATGACGATGCGCAAGGACCCCATCTTCCAGTCGATCGTCGTCGGCCGGCCGCCGCAGGAGGACGGCCCGATCGGCAAGGCCACCGAACGCATCTTCCTGCCGCTGATCCAGATGACGGTGCCGGACATCGTCGACTACGACCTGCCGGCCGAAGGCGTCTTCCACAACTGCTGCATCGTCAGCATCGACAAGCGTTTTCCCAAGCAGGCACAGAAAGTCATGAACGCCATCTGGGGCGCGGGGCTGCTGTCGCTCACGAAGCTGGTCGTAGTCGTGGACGCGGACTGCGACGTGCACGACTACCGCGAGGTGGCGTGGCGCGCGTTCGGCAACGTCGACTACCGCCACGACATGCTGCTGTCGGAGGGGCCGGTCGACCACCTGGATCACAGCGCCTACAACCAGTTCTGGGGCGGCAAGCTCGGCATTGACGCCACGCGCAAGCTGCCGGCGGAGGGTTATCACAGAGGGTGGCCCGACGCGATCGTGCAAGACCCCGATGTCGTACGACGTGTTGGCGCCCGTTGGCGGGAGTTCGGCCTGTGACGGCTCGTCCCTGCCGCACTGCCTCCCACCCTGGCTCCCGCTCTGGCGAGTTGTCAGGCTGTACGACGGCTATGGCAGTTCTGTGGCCTGACAAGTCGCGGCGGGCGGCGTGACCGACCCCGGGTCAGCGCCTGTCCCGCAACCGTCGCCACGCTCGACGGTCGGGAAGTTCCTGCGGCTCGTGATGATCGAGCACTCGGTGTTCGCTCTGCCGTTCGCCTACATCGCGGCGTTGTCGGCGATGTGGTCGGACTTGCACCCACCACTGGCGTGCCGCCACCGCCACCCGTCCGTCACCCGCTGCTTCTTCGCAACAACGCCCGTCGACTGGGGCAAGATCGCGATCATTACCGTTGCGATGGTCGGGGCGCGCACATTCGCGATGGCTGCCAACCGCATCATCGATCGCCGGGTCGACGGGCTCAACCCGCGGACGGCCAACCGCGAGCTCGTCACGGGCGCGCTGCCGGTGCGGGCCGCCGTCATCGGGATGCTGGTCGCGCTCGGTGTCTTCCTCGCGGCGGCTGCGTTGCTCAACCCGCTGTCACTCGCGCTGGCGCCGCTCGCTTTGATCCCGCTCACTCTCTACTCGTACGCGAAGCGCGTCACCTGGGCGCCACACGCCGTCCTTGCCCTCGCACAGGCCGTCGCGCCGATCGGCGCGTGGATCGGCGTTACCGGCCGCTGGTCCTGGCCGGCTGTCGTCCTCGGCGTCGCGGTCGGACTGTGGATCGGCGGCTTCGACGTGATCTACGCGCTGCAGGACCGCGAGGCCGACCTCCGCAACGGGGTGAAGTCGGTTCCGGCGCGGTTCGGCGTACGCGCGTCTCTGCACATCAGTTCTTGGACCCATGTGGTGACCATGGCGCTGTTCGCGTGGTTCGGCGTGCTGGAGCGCTTCGGCGCGTACTGGTGGACCGGCCTCGGCATCACGGCAGTCGCGTTCGCGTACGAGCACTCGATCGTCAAGGTGGACGACCAGTCCCGCATCAACCGCGCGTTCTTCACGGCCAACGGCTTCATCGGCATCGCGCTGTTCCTCTTCGCCGTCGCCGACCTCGTGAATCGCGGCCTCCGTCCGTGATGGTCCGTTGGGGCACGTCGGGCCAGGGCTTACTAGCCGAACGCCTAGGAGCTACCTTGCCGTACGGCTAGGTCCGGGCGTACCGTGGCCTCATGGACACCGAGACCGGCGTTGGAAGCGAGCGTGCCGCGCGTCCGCCGTCCGCGGCGAACGCCGGCCTGTCGAGCAGCGCCGAGCGCGTCTTGACCGTGGCCTTGGAACTGTTCGCTGTCCACGGCTACGACGGCACCAGCCTGCAGCTCATCGCCGACCATCTCGGGGTGACGAAGGCCGCCGTGTATTACCACTTCCGGGCCAAGAACGAGATCCTCACGGCGCTGCTGCAGCCCGCGCTGCTCGACCTGCAGCAGCTGTTGGACCAGGTCGCGACCCCGCCGCGCACCCACGCCCAACGCACGGAACGGCTGACTGCCTTCATCGACTACTTGATCCGATACCGGCGGGTGACCTTCTTGTGCCAGGACGCAGGGGCGCTCGTCGAGCCCGCCGTCCGCGAGCACGGCGCCGCCTTGCAGCAACGCGTGCAGGTGCTGATCACGAGCGAGCGGCCTGACGACGCGGACGCGGTGACCCGACTGTGGGCGGCCGCGGCCCTGCACGGGCTCTATGCAGCGATGGTCAGCTCGCCCGACGCACCCTCGCAATGGCTGCGCAGTGAGCTGACGACCCTCGGCGAGCACATGATCGCCGGCTACCGCAAGGCGCACAAGCGCCAGGGGACGCCGGCGGGCGCCGCTCCGCAAGACGAAACACCTACGAAGGTTGGCCATGCCTGAGATGCGCGCCGCACGCTACGACCGTTTCGGACCTCCTGACGTGCTCTACGAGGGCACCGCGCCGGTGCCCGCGCTGGAGCCGGGCTTCGTCCTCATTCGCGTGGCCGCAACCAGCGTCAATGGCGGCGAGCTCTGGGTGCGGGCCGGCCGCGTCAAGCGAGCAACGGGACCGAAGTTCCCGAAGTCCATCGGAGTCGACTTCGTGGGCCACGTCGAAGCAGTTGACGTCGCCGCACGCGGCGCCGCCGTCGGCGACCACGTCTGGGGGAGCCTGCCCCGGGACCAATACCTCCGCGGCCAGCGGGGTGCCGCGGCAGAGTTCGTCGCCGTGCACCCGCGGCAGATCTCGCGAAGTCCTGCGGGGCTGGATCCGATCGAAGCGGCCGCCCTCCCTGCCGGCACGACGGCGATCACCGCGCTCCGCGACAAGGCCCGGTTGCGGCCAGGGGAGTCCCTGCTCGTCCGGGGTGCGAGCGGCGGCATCGGGACAGTCGCGGTGCAACTCGGTCGGCACTACGGCGCCGACGTCACCGCACTCGCCGGTGCCGACAACCTGGAGCGGGTGCGGGCCCTCGGCGCCGCCCACGCACTCGACTACCGCGCCACCGGACTGCGCGACCTGGGTCGCTACGACGTGGTCCTCGACACGGTCGGCACCGAGCTCAGAGCGCTGCGCAAGCTGCTCGCCCCCGGTGGTCGCATGGTTGCTATCACCGTCGACCCGGACACGATCATTGCTTCGATGGCATACATCGCGGGTTCGGCGATTCACCGTTCGCGACGGGTCCGCTTCTTCAGCGGCGCGCCCAAGCACGACCTCTTCGCTGACATGACCGCCCTCGTCGAGGAGGGAGCTGTGCGGCCGGTCGTCGCCGCGGTCTACCCGCTTGCAAGGATCGCCGACGCGCACCGTGCGCTCGAGAAGGGTGGCAGCTGTGGCAAACACATCATCGACATCCGGCAATCAGCCGACGACGGACCTGGCGGCGGACCGTCCGAGTGATCGGTGGGTGAGCGCCCCCGGGAGCCGGCACTCAGCCGATGCCCGCCGCGCGCGCCGCCGCCGTGGCGCCCGCCGCCAGCACGACGACCAGCAGGAACGGTGTCCGGCGCCACAGTGCGATCGCCGCCACGACGAGTCCGATGATGCGCGCGTCGAAGACCAGCCGGGCGCCGTTGCCGACCGTCTGCACGGCGACGAGCGCCCCGAGCAACGCCGCCGGCAGGAATGTCGCCACCCGACCCGCCGTGGGGTGTTGCAGCCAGCGCTCCGGCACGAAATAACCGACCAGCTTCAGCGCATACGCCACCGCCGATGCCGCGAGCACGGCGATCCAGTCGGTCACGGCCCGGCCGCCGGCGGCGACGCATCAGGGGGCACCACGTCATCGCGCAGCACGATCGCGGCAAGCACCGCGACGCCTGCCGCCGCGACGACGGGCAGCCCGACGGGCAGGACCGGGATCAGGGTGACCGCGACCAGTGCCCCGGCCATCGCCACCGCCACGGGCTGCCACCCGCGCAGCCGCGGCCACAGCAGCGCGAGGAAGGCGGCCGCAGCGGCCGCGTCCAGTCCGTAGCGGCGCGGATCGCCGAGCCGGTTCCCGGCAAGGGCCCCGACGAGAGTCATGAGGGTCCAGCCGACATAGACGGTGCTGCCCGTCGCCCAGAAGCCGAGGGACCGCGCGGCCGGCGTCTCCTGCGACACCGCGACCGCCGTCGACTCGTCGATCGTCAATTGGGCCGCCGCGAACCGGCGCATCCCGCGCGGACGAAGCAAGGCCCCGAGCTGCACGGCGTACACGGCATTGCGCACTCCCAACAAGCTGGACGACGCGACGGCGGCCCCCACGCTCCCGCCCGCGCCGAGCACCCCGACGAGCGCAAACTGCGAACCCCCACTGAAGAGCAGCAGCGAGCTCACGCAGGCCTGCCACACGGTCAGCCCGTTCGCGACGGCGAGCGCGCCGAAGCTCACGCCGTACGCGGACGTGGCGATGCCGACCGACAGCGCGCGCCGCAGCACCGCGCGCCGGAGCACCGCGCGTTGCTCGCGACCGGATCGCTCACGCGCCCGCCGTCACGTCGACCGCGGTGCCGCCCGTGACGACGACGAGCTCGGCGAACGTCGTCGGGAAGACCCAGTTGGGGTGGCCGGCTGCCGCCCAGACGACCGGATGCGACCCGAGCCACGTGTCCACGTATGTCGGCAGAGGCGCCGGATGGCCCACCGGTGACACTCCGCCGATCGGTTGGCCCGTGTGCCCACGGACGAAGTCGGGCGCCGCGCGCCGCAGGGTGCCGACGCCGATACGCGCGGCGAGTGCCGCTGTGTCGACCCGGTGGGCCCCGGACGTGAGGACGAGCACCGGCGCCCCGTCCGCATCGAAGATGAGGCTGTTGGCGATGGCGCCGATGTCGCAGCCGAGAGCCGCCGCGGCCTCGACGGCGGTGCGGACGGCGTCGGGCAGCTCGAGGGGCGCACCGTCGGCGCTGCGGGCGAGCAAGGCGGACCTGACGCGTTCGACGGTCGATGGGGGCATGCCGTCGACTCTAAATGCGGCCGACACATGAGATCGTGAAGCCATGAGCGAACGCAGGCCCTGGGTCATCGGGGTGTCCGGCGCGTCCGGCACTCCCTACGCGGCGGCCGTCCTGCGCGGCCTGCTCGACGCCGGCGAGAGCGTCGACCTCGTCGTCAGCCGCGCCGCGCGCCTCACGATCCTCGATGAGGCCGGCATCAAATGGCGCGATGCCTTCTGGCGCGACGACCTCGGCACGTGGCTGCAGCGTGACGTGTCCGTCGCCGACCTGCAGCACTGGTCGGCCGGTGACCTCGCCGCCGGCCCGTCCAGTGGCTCGTACCTGACGAAGGGCATGGCCATCGTCCCCGCCAGCACCAGCGCCGTCGCCGGGATCGCGCTCGGCCTCAGCAAGGACCTGCTGCAGCGCGCGGCCGACGTCACCCTCAAAGAGCGGCGGCGGCTTGTCGTGGTCCCGCGCGAGACGCCGCTCGCCCGGTCGACGCTGGTCCATCTCGTCGAGTTGTACGACGCAGGCGCTGTCGTCCTGCCGGCCATGCCCGCCTTTTACCACGGTCCGAAAGACGTGCAAGACCTCGTGGATTTCGTGGCAGGCAAGGTGCTGGACAGCCTCGGGGTGCCGCACGAGTTGTTCGCGCGCTGGTCCGGCAGTGCCGACCTCGGCCAGTCGGCGGACTGACGGTGACCCAACCCGACGACGGCAGCGCCGTGAACAACCATCAACAGCTGTGGCTCGACACGCACCCGCACGCGACGGGGCTGCCGGCGTGGTTGCGCAGGTCCGCGGGCGAGTCGCGGGTGCCGGTCATCGCGGCCATCGTTGCCGTGATTGCACTGCAACTGTCGGTGCCGGCCCACTACTCGCTAGAACCGAAGTGGGTGCTCGCGTCCGTGGAGAGCGTCCTGTTGGCGGCCCTTGTCGCGGCCAACCCGGTGCGGCTCAGCCGTGACCATCCCGCGCTGCGGGTCGCATCCCTGTGCTTGACGGCGGTCGTCACGTTCGCCAACGCGGCGTCCGCGGTGCTGCTCGTGCACAACCTCATGTATGTGAGCGGTGACGCAGACAACGCGCCGTCGCTGCTCGGGGGTGGTGCGTCCATCTATCTGACCAACATCATCGCTTTCGGCTTGTGGTATTGGGAATTCGACCGCGGCGGCCCGATCGCCCGGGCGCACGGGGCCCGCGCCCATCCCGACTTCCTCTTTCCGCAGATGATCTCCCCGGAGCTCAGCGACAGCGAGTGGGAGCCCAACCTCGTCGACTATCTGTATGTCAGCTTCACCAACGCGACAGCATTCAGCCCGACGGACACGTTGCCGCTCTCCCGGTGGACGAAGGTCTTGATGGCGATCCAGTCCCTGGTGGCGCTGACGACCGTCGGTCTCGTCATCGCGCGCGCCGTCAACGTGCTGCAGTGAGTTGACGTGTCGCACCTGCGCCCCGGGCGGCCGAGGCACCACTGGTCGTTCACGGCGCTCGTCGCCCTCGACCCGGTGACTCTCGTTGCCTCGTTGGCCTATGCGGCGGCCGGCGCGGCGAGCGGCGGCCGCCTGCGCTGGGACCGGAGGCGGGCCCTGCTCGTGTGCACAGATGCGTCCCCGCGCCTGCACGGCGGCGGCGGCACCACGATCGGGTGCGTCTACCTCACCTCGGCATCGCAAGTGCCGGAACGCGTCCGCATGCACGAGTCGCATCACCGCGACCAGTGGGCAGTCGCCGGCCCGCTCTTCGCGGCGCTCTATCTGGGAGAGGTTGTTCGTACACGGAAGGACTTCACGCGCAACGTCTGGGAACGCTGGGCCGGCCTAGCGGACGGCGGCTACGAGTGAGCGCCGTCGAGGACAGCGGGGACGGCTACGACAGCGGGGACGGCTACGACAGCGGGGACGGCTACGACAGCGGGGACGGCTACG
>CAXSDE010000034.1:0-4480 GCA_964236265.1 uncultured bacterium | reverse complement strand
ACAGCACGGCGGTGACATCTTCGACTGGCTCGCGCTGAGCGGGCGGCTCGATGCCGAACTCACCATTGAGCAGAGCTCGCACCTCGGACTCGCGGAAGCGGCGGTGCCCGCCCGGCGTGCGAATGCTGCCGATGCGCCCGGCGGCAGCCCAACGGGTGACCGTCTTCGGGTCGACCCGGAACAGTGCTGCCACCTCACCGGGTGTCAGCAGCCTGTCGCGTTCCACGGGTCCGTCCTCTCCGATTCGTTCGTTAGTCATCTTTTACACGGTCAATGGGCGGTATGTCACCGGAACGTCAGAAAGACGTGCCGAGAATCAAGAAATTCGCCCCTGTGGTGACGGTGCGTCACGCACCGATTGCTTGGGGAAACGAAAAGAGCCGATCCGGGTCGTACGTCGACTTCACCGCGAGCAGCCTGTCGTAATGCGCACCGTAATAGGCCGTTCGCCAGTCCGAGCGCTGCGGGTCGAGGTAGTTGACGTACGCCTGCCCGGACACGTGCGGCGCCAGCGAAGCCTTCGCCGCGGCGAACCAGGCGAGGTTGCTGGCGACGACGGCAGGCCGGTCGGCCGGGTCCCAGTTGGCCAGGTATTGGAGGGAGGCGATGGCCCCGCGGTGCGGGTAGGCCGTCGCGTCCGGTGCGGGGTCATCGATGGCGCCGCCGAGCGAGTCGATCAGGAACGTCCCGGTCTGCAGCCGGCGTGCCTGCCGGTCCTCGACGGCGTGCACGATCGCGTGCGCGGCGGCCGGCGAGAAGGCGCTGCGTACCAGATCCGACCCCGCGGCGTAAGCCTGCCGCGGGATGCCGGCCCCGCCGCCGGAGTAGGCGTCGCACTGGCTGTCGGTGAGCTCCGAACAACCAGCCAACTGACGGACGGTGGCGTCGTGGGACGCCGTACGGCGGAACGTGGCGATCGGCGGCGCGCCGACAGCCGCGCTCAGCTCCGCCATCAGGGACCGGGCCTGCGCCGGCGTGCCGCGCAGCACGCCGAAGACGGTGACCGACGGCCTGGGCGAGGACACGGTGGACGAGCAGTTGACGGCGGTGTTGAGCTCCCGCGGCGAGCCGGCCACCCAGCCCGACCACCCCTGCAGGACGTCGGCTGCGCTCGCCCACGGCCACCGCAACTGCCAGCGCGTGAAGTCCGCCGTCGGGTGGGTCTCGAACACGAACCGGGTGGCGATCCCGAAGTTGCCGCCTCCGCCACCCCGGCACGCCCAGAACAGGTCCGCGTGCTCGCGCTCGGTGGCCTTCACGAGCTCACCGGATGCAAGGACGACGTCGACGGCGGTGAGCCGGTCGGACGTCAGCCCGAACTGACGGGCCTCGATCCCGTAGCCGCCCCCGAGCGTGAGGCCCGCGGCGCCAACCGTCGGGCAGGACCCCGCCGGGATCCCCACGTTCTGCGGCCCGAGGGTGTTGTAGACGTCGAAGAGCCGCGCGCCGCCGCCGACGATAGCGATGCTCGGTGCGCGCTCGACCGACTTCAGGCCGGTCACGTCGATGATCAGGCCGGCACCGGTGGAGTAGCCCGCGTAGCTGTGCCCGCCGGCGCGGGGGATCGGCGTGAGGCCGTCGGTGCGCGCCGCGTCGACGCAGCGGCGGACGTCCTCCGCCGTGCGGCAGTAGGCGATCGCGACGGGCCTGGCACCGTCGAAGCGCGGGTTGAACAGGCGTGCGGCGGCGGCGTAGCCCCTGTCGTCGGGCAGGATCACGTCGCCGCCGATGGCACCGCGGAGGGCCGCTATGCCGGCAGGCGCCCGGCTGGGGCTGGGGCTGGGGCTGGTTGCGCTGGGGCTGGTTGCGCCGGGGCTGGTTGCGCCGGGCGTCGTGGTCGGGCTCGCCGTGGTGGCGGGGCTCGGCGCCTGAGAAGCGCTGCCGGTCGGCGGGGCGGCCGAGGTGGAGGCGGGGCCCGGCCCCCCGGAGGTGCTGGCCGCGCCCGTGGGCGTGGAGGGGGCCCCGGGTGTGCACGCGGTCACGGCGGCGCCGGCCAGGCCCGCGAGGAACGCCCGCCGCGGGAGGTCGTCGTACCGGATGGAGTCCGTCATCCTTCTCACCGTAGGGGCCGCGTAACCTGGGGGTGTGGACCTGAGGCGTAAAGAGCAGCTCGAGAACAAGGTGTACGGCGGCGAACGGCTGTCCTTCGCGGACGGCGTCGACCTGTATGAGACGGACGACATGGCGTGGCTCGGGCGGCTCGCCCACCACGTGCGCACGGAGAAGAACGGCGACAAGGTCGTCTTCAACGTCAATCGTCACCTCAACTTGACCAACGTGTGCACGGCGTCGTGTGCCTACTGCTCCTTCCAGCGCAAGCCGGGGGAGAAGGACGCCTACACGATGCGCATCGAGGAGGCCGTGCGGCTCGCGTCCGCGATGGCTCCCGAAGGGCTGACCGAGTTGCACATCGTCAACGGCCTGCACCCGACGTTGCCGTGGCGCTACTACCCCAAGGTGCTGCGCGAGCTCAAGGCCGCGCTGCCCGACGTGGCCCTGAAAGCCTTCACCGCAACGGAGATCCACTGGTTCGAGGAGATCAGCGGGCTGTCCGCCGACGCGATCCTCGACGAGCTGATGGACGCCGGGCTCGAGTCGCTCACCGGTGGTGGCGCGGAGATCTTCGACTGGGAGATCCGGTCGCAGATCGTCGATCACAAGACCCACTGGGAGGACTGGTCGCGGATCCACCGTCTCGCGCACAGCAAGGGTCTGCGGACGCCGTCGACGATGTTGTACGGCCACATCGAGCAGCCGCGGCACCGCGTCGACCACGTGATCCGGTTGCGGGAGCTGCAGGACGAGACGGGCGGCTTCGCGGTCTTCATCCCGCTGCGGTTCCAGCACGACGCCGCCGGCGACCCGCGCAACCGGCTGATGAACCAGCCGATGGCCACCGGGGTCGAGGCGCTCAAGACGTTCGCCGTGTCCCGGCTGCTGTTCGACAACGTCGACCACATCAAGTGCTTCTGGGTCATGCACGGGCTGACGCTCGCGCAGCTGACGCTCAACCACGGCGCCGACGACCTCGACGGGTCGGTGGTCGAATACAAGATCACCCACGACGCCGACCGCTTCGGCACACCGGACAAGATGGGCCGCGAGGACCTGCTCGAGCTGATCCGGGACGCCGGCTTCCGGCCGGTGGAACGCGACACGCAATACCGGGTGCTGCGCGAGTTCGACGGTCCCGACCCGGCGCGCCGGGACACGCCGCAGTCGATGGTCGTCTGACGGTGTCGACCCTTGACCCGATTCCCGAGTCGATGCAGACCGCCGGCGGTGCGCCCGTCGTCGTGTCGACGAGGCGCACGATCATCGAATACACCGTGCTGCGACTCGGGATGTTCCTCGGTGTAGCCGCGCTGATGCTCGTGTTCGTCCACGGCCAGGACGGCTTCTTCCTGGCCATCATCGTGGCGGCGATCGTGTCCGGCGTTGCGAGCTACTTCCTGCTGCAGCGCCAGCGGGCGCCGCTCGCGCTGGCTCTCGACCGCCGTCTCGCTGCGTCGCGGGCTGCCAGTGCACGCAAGACCGCGAGCGAGGACTCGGTGGCGGACGCACTCCGCGCCGACAAGCCGTAGCCCGAGCCGACCGCCGGCCCGAGCTGGCCCCGAGCCGGCCCCCCCTCGAGGTGTCAGCATTGCGCGGTCCCTGGACGCGATGTGCTTACACGTTCGGGCCGGGGGCGGGGCGCGGGCGCAGGACCACCGTGTCCGCGATGGCTCCGACGATGAGCGTCGTCACGTCGAGATCGTCAAGCGACAGCGCGATGCCGGTGACGGTCGCGGTGCCTCCCAACTCCGAGAACAGGCACACGACCTGAGCGACGGCTGTCGTCACCACGTCGTCGCCGGCCAGCAGAGTCCCGATCCGTCGTACGCCCACAGCTTCACAATGGCGCGTCGGAAAGGGCTCCACGACGGAGTCGTCCCGATACCGGCGCTCGACATCGGCGGTGATGGTCCGTGTCGTCTCGCCGTCCGTGCGCGGACGCACGGAGACGCCGAAGTGCGCGAGGACCCACTTCCCGTCCACGGGCGCCGACATGACGCCCGTCCAGACCACGCTGTCGAATTGCAGAGCGGCGCGAGCTGCCAGCAGTTGCGTCAGGGTTGCCGTCTTGTCGTCGGTGGTGGCGTCGGGTCCCACGCGCTGGTCGACGAAGTGCAGCAGTTGACTGGTCGCCGTGGTGTCGTCAGGAGCAATGGCGATGCTGAAAAGATCATCCGGTACGCCGAACTCGACGTCGAAGCCCGTGTCGGAAGAGGTCACCGGCTCATTCTGCCGACGGCCTCGGCCGCACATGCGCGCGACCAGGGGGCGACGTGCGGGAAGGGCCACGGCCTGGGCACCCCCGACGCCAACTACCTCTACACCTTCGACGAGGGCACCGGAGTCCTGGCGGCCGCCTCCGGCACGGGGGGGGGGTGTCTCTATGGCGTCGTCAAGCGGCTTGGGTGGTCGGGGCGGGGTCATC
>CAXSDE010000033.1:31951-35286 GCA_964236265.1 uncultured bacterium | reverse complement strand
CGGGGCGGGCGGGGCGGGGCGGGCGGGCGGGGCGGGGCGGGCGGGCGGGGCGGGGCGGGGGGGCGGGGCACGACGATCCCGTCGCCTCGCCGACCCCGGCCGCAGCGCCCGAGAGGCCGGCTGTCCGACCCCGGCTGCTTTCCCGTGTCCACGGCCGACGCGGAATCGGGCCCTTCTTTGCGTGTCCGGCGGTCGCCCTCTATCCTTACTGGGCGGCCTGCCCTCGTCGGCGGGCTTTGGCATGTGTATCCGACCGTTTGGAGTTTCCGGTGAGTTCCGTCTGTGACGTCTGCGCCAAGCGCCCGAGTTTCGGCATGAACGTGTCGCACTCGCACCGCCGCACCTCGCGCCGGTGGAACCCCAACATCCAGACCGTCCGCGCCATGGTCGGCAAGACCCGCAAGAAGCTCAACGTCTGCACCTCCTGCCTCAAGGCCGGCAAGGTCGTCCGTTAGCCACTGTCGAGCGCCTCGGACGCCGTCGCCCCACTGCGGGGCGGCGGCGTTTTGCTGTGCTCGTCTGCTGCGGCCCCCCGCGGCGGCGGCTACCGTGGGCGCATGACGACCCTCGACGGACAGGACGCAGACGGGCGCCCCGCCACTGAGCGCCCCGCCACTGAGCGCCCCGCCACTGAGCGCCCCGGCGACGCCGTCGCCGCGGTCTCGCAGAGCGGCGCCCGGTATCTCGAGGCGATCTATTACATCCACCACGAGGGCGAGGTCGTCCGCGCCGGCCGGCTCGCGGAGTGGTTGGGTGTCGCCGCCCCCACCGTGACGGAGGCGGTCAAGAAACTCGTCCGCGACTCGCTCCTCACCGTCGGCGCCGGGCGCAGCCTGCTGCTGACATCAGCCGGCCTGGCGGCGGCGGAAGACATCGTCCGTCGGCACCGCATCGCCGAGGTCTGGTTGTTCCACCTCGGTCTCGACTGGGAGAGCGCCGACGAGGAGGCGCACCGCCTCAGCTTCTACCTCAGCGACCGGGTGCTGGACAGGCTGCACGAGCAACTCGGCCGCCCGCTCACCTGCCCGCACGGCAACGCCATTCCCGGCGTGCCGCAAGCACATCGCGACCTGTTGCGGCTCGACGAGTTGAGTGTGGGCGAGGTGGCGTTCGTCGGGCGTATCAGCGAGGTCGCGGAGCAGGAGGCGCCCGCCCTCCTCGACGTGCTCTACCGCGCCGGCATCGTGCCGGGACGCCGCGTGGAGGTGGCCGGTGAGACCGACGCCGCGGAGGTCGTCACGATCCGGGTCGAGGGCCACGGCGATGTCCACCTGGCGCGGTCCGTGGCTCGCCACGTGTGGGTCGATCGACGGCATCGGCCGCGCGGGCAGGCCGACGAGCCCCTCGGTGCACTCTGAGTCGCGCGTCGGCCGCCGGGATGCTCGTCGTACCGGATGCTCGTCGTACCGGATGCTCGTCGTACCGGATGCTCGGCAGCAGCCGTTGCGTCAACGGCGCGACGCCGCGCGCCATCGCCAGGCGTGGTCGACCGGTCCGATGCCTGCCCCGAGGGGGAAGCCGGCGGCGATGGCGGCTGTGACGTACGCCTTCGCGGCGCTCACGGCGGCGGGCATGTCGATGCCCAGAGCGAGGTGTGAGGCAACGGCCGACGCGAGTGTGCAGCCGGTGCCATGGGTGTGGCGGTTGTCATAGCGTGCGGAGCTGAACGTCCACTCGCGGGCGCCGTCGTAGAGCAGGTCGACCGCATCCCCGTCGAGGTGACCGCCCTTGACGAGCACCCAGCGCGGACCCAGCGCATGCACCGCCTCGGCGGCCTCGCGTAGCTGGCTCGCTCGTTGCACCGTGACGCCGGTGAGCTGGTGCACCTCGTAGAGGTTGGGCGTGACGATGGTCGCGACCGGCAGCAGGGCGAAGCGGACAGCGTCCAGTGCGTCGGCGGCAAGCAGCGAGTCGCCGTGCTTCGACACCCCCACTGGATCGACCACCACCGGCGCTCGGACTCCCGCGAGCACCTCCGCGACCGTCTCCACGAGGACGCGCGAGCCGAGCATCCCCGTCTTGACCGCATCGACGCCGATGTCGTCCAACACGCTCGCCAGCTGTGCCCGCACCGCCTCCGCCGGCAGCTCCCAGGACCCCTGCACCCCCAGCGAGTTCTGTGCGGTGACGGCCGCGATGACGCTCATGCCGTGCACGCCGAGCGCGAGCATGGTCTTGAGGTCGGCCTGGATCCCCGCGCCGCCGCCGGAATCGGAGCCGGCAACCGTCAGCACGCGCGGCGGCGCGGTGCTCATGACGTCCTTCCGAAGTGGTCCCAGCCGCTGGGCGTCAGCGGGTCTCCCCCGTGGGTGACGCCGGCCCCTTCGGCGACGACTCCGATGGGCAACGCCCAGCGGGCAATGTCGTCGACGAGCCGCGCCGGCACCGTCGCGAGGAATGCGTGGTCCTCCCCGCCCCCGAGCAGCCACTGCTGCGGATCCGCGCCGAGGGCGGCGGCGGCCTGCATCAGCCGGACGCCCGGAAACAGCGGGTGGATGTGCAGGGCGACACCCGAGGCCTCCGCGAGGTGGGACAGCTCGCTGCTCAGACCGTCACTGACGTCGATCATGGCCGTCGCGCCGGCAGCGGCCAGGGACAGTGCTGCGTCGTACGACGGGAGCGGCGCCCGGTGCAGAGCCACCAGGTCGGCGAACACCTCCACGAGGGCCGGCGGGCCCGCGGTCAGCAGCGCGAGACCGGCCGCGGATGCACCGGTCGTGCCCGCCAGGACCACGACGTCCCCGGGCCGTGCCCCGGACCGCAGGACCGGCGTGCGCCCTTCCAGATCGCCCAGCGCCGTCACCGAGAGGACGATCGCCGCCGACCGGGCCATGTCGCCGCCCGCGACGACCGCGCCCGCCCTGGCCGCCTCCGCCGCGAAGCCACGGGCGAGCTCGATCGCCCACGCGACCGGCAGACTGCCCGGAGCGGCGAAGGCGAGCAGCAGGGTGGCCGGTCGCGCGCCCATTGCGGCGACGTCCGCGAGGTTCTGGGCGGCGGCTTTGCGGCCGATGTCGTACGGGCCGGACCAGTCGCACCGGAAGTGGACGTTCTCGACGAGGATGTCGGTCGTCGCCACGACGCGACGGTCCGGGGCAGCGAGCACCGCGGCATCGTCACCCGGGCCGACGAGCACATGGCCGGCGGTCGGCAGCACCTGCGTCACCGCTCGGATGAGCGCAAACTCCCCGACCTCGGCGATCGTCGGGCCGGAGCCCGCTCCGTCGTCGATCTGGTCCTCCCCCCTCGGACGATACGTTTCCCCTCGCACCGTACTTGCCGCAACCAGGGGGACCTCGTGTCAGTCGGTCTTCGTCCCGCCGTCGGCGTGCTGT
>CAXSDE010000033.1:7051-31851 GCA_964236265.1 uncultured bacterium | reverse complement strand
GCGGTGTTCCCTTCCGTGTCCTGTGCGGTGTTCCCTTCCGTGTCCTGTGCGGTGTTCCCTTCCGTGTCCTGTGCGGTGTCCTCGTGGTCGCGGCTCTGGCGGGGTGCACATCTTCTACGGGCTCCGCAGCCGTGCCCCTGGCAGCCGCGACGCCGGCCGCGGGTGCCGCAGCTCCGTGCTCAGCCCTGGTCAGTTCCCTCGCGCACGACGTCGGCGGCCGCGCGGTGCGTGCCGTGTCGCCGGCGTCGCCGTACACCGCAGCGTGGGGGGATCCACCCGTCACCCTGCGCTGCGGCATGGCACCCCGCGAACCGTCCCCGGCGGATTCGGAGGTCGACATCGCCGGCCTCACGTGGCGCGTGCGGACGGTCGGCGACTACGTCCAATGGGACACGGTCAACCGCGCAACGGGGGTGGAGGTCCGGGTGCCGTTGGCCGAGAAGGCACAGGAAGGCGCGATGACGGAGCTCGGCAACGCCGTGCGCTCGGCGATCCCGGCGGCGACGACAACCGCGTCGCCCTAGCCCTCACTGCAGCCCGTGCATCTCGGACTTCGTCGAGCGGCCCATCAACTGACGCACCGTGTCCTGCGGCGACGCACCGTCGTGCACGACCGCGGCGACGTGCTGGGTGATCGGCATATCGACCCCGTGTCTGCGCGCGAGGTCCAGGATCGCCTGACTGGACTGCACGGCCTCCGCGACGGTGCGCATGTCGGCGGAGATGTCGGAGATGGTGCGGCCCTTGGACAGTTGCTCACCGACGAAGCGGTTGCGCGACAACGGCGACGAGCACGTGGCGACGAGGTCACCGAGACCGGCGAGGCCGGCGAAGGTCATCGGGTCGGCGCCGACCGCCGCGCCGAGCCGGGTGGTCTCCGACAAGCCGCGGGTGATGAGCGACGCCTTCGCGTTGTCACCGAGGCCCATCCCACTCGCGATGCCGACGGCGAGGGCGATCACGTTCTTCACGGCGCCGCCGAGCTCGCAGCCGATGATGTCGTCGTTCGTGTATGGACGGAAGTATGGGGTTGCGCATGCCTGCTGGACGCGTTGCGCCACGTTCGGGTCCGTGCATCCGATGACGGTCGCTGATGGCTGACGCTGCGCGATCTCCTTGGCCAGGTTGGGGCCCGACAGTGCGGCCACCTGGTCCGGTTCCACCCCGGCGACGTCGACGATGAGCTCGCTCATCCGCTTGGTCGTGCCGATCTCGATGCCCTTCATGAGGCTGAGCACCAGAACGTCGGCAGCAAACAGGGGTGCCCAAGCAGACAGGTGCTCGCGCAACGACTGGGCCGGCACAGCGATCGCGACGAGTTGCGCCCCGTCGAGCGCCGCTGCCGCGTCGCTCGTTGCGCGAAGCGAATCGGCCAGTGCGATGTCGGGGAGGTAGTCACTGTTGCGGTGCTCGCCGTTGATGGACGCAGCCAGCGCTCGACGCCGCGCCCACAACGTCACGTCGTTGCCCGCATCGGAGACAACATTCGCGAAAGCAGTGCCCCAGGTGCCGGCACCCAACACTGTCACGCGCATCAGTCGGGTGCCACAGAGTCGGGCCCCGCGGAGTCGGATGCCGCGGAGTCGGGCCCCGCGGAGTCTGACTTGGCGGGCCGAGCCGGTGCGAAGACCGCCGTGGGCGGTGTCTCACCACGGACGATGCCGAGTAATCGCCGCACGTCGGACATGATCAGGTCGGTGACGGCACGGAGAACCTCCGGGGTCTGGTCGAGTCCTGCGTACGCCGACAGGTCGACCGGCGGTCCCGCGAGAAACGAGACGCGCGAGCGCGGGAAGATGCGCGGTCGTCTGCGTCCCGCGTTCGGCAGGATCTGCTGCGCACCGAAGTGGGCGAGCGGGACCACAGGGACGCCGGTCTCGAGAGCGAGCCTCGCTATGCCGGTCTTGCCGCTCATGGGCCAGTAGTCGGGGTCACGCGTCGTGGTGCCCTCGGGATAGACGACGACGAGCCGCCCGTCCCGCAGCGCCGCGGCGGCATCACGCAAAGCGAGCACCGCATTCGCCGATTGGCGATAGACGGGGATCTGGCCCGCCCCGCGCAGGATACGGCCGATGAGTGGGATCGCGAAGAGCTCCGACTTCGCCAGGAAGTGCGGTGCCCTGCCACAACCGTCGACGGTGAAGCGACCCACGATCGGGGGGTCCACGAGCGAGATGTGATTAGCGGCAATCAGGACACCACCGGTCGCCGGGACGTTCTCCGTCCCGCGGAAGTCGTAGGTCGTGACGGGACGCTGCAGAGCGCGCAGGACGATGATGGCCAGACGCATCCAGCCGTTTCTGCGCTCGCGCGCCACGACGTGACTCCCTTCGCGCGACGCCCGTTGCCGCTCGGACAGTCTGGCGTGCGACGGATCGCAGTGTCGAGCGACCCCTCCGGGGCGCCGCGCGCCCCATTCGACTGTGGAAGATTGCATCGTGACGCAATGGGCGGTGGTCGTGGCGGTCAAGCAACTGTCGGCCGCGAAGACCCGCCTTACGCTGCCGCCGTCGGTCCGACCGAGCATCGTCCTCGCGATGCTCCGGGACACTCTCGCCGCGGCAGCTGTCGTCGGCGGCGACCGTCTACTCGTCGTCACGGACGATCCGCGTGCCGCTGCTGCGGCCGCACAGCATGGTGCGCTCGTCCGCGGCGGCGAACCGGCGGGCGGCCTCAACGCAGCGGTCACCTTCGGTGTCGCCGCCGCGCAGCGGTTGTGGGGTAACCCGCGCGTCGCCTCGTTGGCCGGCGACCTGCCGGCGCTGCGCCCGGCGGAATTGGCCGCCGCCCTCGACGCGGCACTGGGACACGACCGGGCGTTCGTCGCCGATGCCGACGATGAGGGAACGACGCTGCTCTGCGGCACGGACGACCTCCGTGCTTCCTATGGCCCGTCCTCAGCTGCCCGTCACTGCGCGCAAGGCGCCCACCGACTGACAGGATCCTGGCCGGGACTGCGCCGCGACGTCGACACAGTGGCCGGACTTGAATCCGCCCGCCGGCTCGGAGTCGGGCCGCATACGGCGGCGGCGCTGCGCGCAGCCCTGCCGTACCTTCTCCCCATGCAGGGAACGGTCAGCGCCTTCGACGCCTCGACCTCGACGGGATCGGTGCTGCTCGACGACGGTCGCGTCATCGCCTTCGCCGCAGCGGCATTTCGCGCATCCGGCTTACGGACGCTGCGACCGGGTCAGCGGGTGCGGCTGCGCACCGCGGGCGAAAGTGCGAGCCCCGTCATCGAGGCCGTGACCATCGCGTCGCTGACCTTCCCCGACGAACGCGACTGACCACGGACGGGCCGCGTCACTGCGCGTGCTGAGCGGTTCGGGCGTTGTCTACAACGCAAAGGCCGGGCTGCATGGCAGCCCGGCCTGTTGCCGTGCGGGAGTGCGGCACCATTCGGCCCGCTTCGGCGTCCTGCCGATTGCTCAGCGACCCCGAGCGGCGGTCTTCTTCGCGGCGGTCTTCTTCGCAGCGGTCTTCTTGGCAGCGGTCTTCTTGGCAGCGGTCTTCTTGGCCGCTGCCTTCTTGACCGTGGTCGCCCTGGTCCCCAATGTGCGGCCGGCTGCCTTCTTGGCTGCAGGCGCGGACTTGTTGGCGGCAAGGGTCCGTGCAGCCGCCTTCTTCGTGGCCGTCTTCCTGACCGCCGGCGCGGACTTCGTCGCGGCGGCCCGCTTGGCGGGAGCTGCCTTCCTGGCGGTGGTCGATGTCGCGGCGGTCTTCCTCGCTGCCGGGGCGGCCTTCGAGGCAGCGGCGCGCTTGGCCGGAGCTGCCTTCGTCGCAGTCGCGCGCTTGGCCGGGGCTGCCTTCGTCCCGGCCGCACGCTTGGCCGGCGCGACCGCCTGACGGCCGCCGGTGCTGGCAACGGGCGGCCCCAACGGCTCGAGCTTCTTGTCGCCGTTGACGACTTCCTTGAAGCCGGCACCGGGGCGGAAGCGCGGAACGGCCGACTTCTTGGCCTTGATCCGCTCCCCGGTGCGCGGGTTGCGCACGAATCGTGCCGGCCGCACGATCTTTTCGAAGACACCGAAGCCGGCGATCGCGACACGATCTCCCTTCGCGACGGTGCGAGTGACGGTGTCGATGAAAGCATCGACCGCAACGGTGGCGGCCTTGCGGTCACCGAGCCGAGCAGCGACGGCTTCGATGAGTTCTGCCCTGTTCACGCATTGCCTCCATGGCGAAAAATTCGATGTGGTGGAGAAAGTCTGCGGTCACCGTATGCGTAATCGAGCGTAGACACAAAAAGGCGCGCCGTGAACATCGGCGTGTCGTCCGTCGGTGGCGCACAGAGAGCGGTGTGCGGACAGCTGATCCGGCACCCGCATCAGCCAGCGCGCGTCGGGCCAGTCGGCTCTGGCGGGGGCGCTGCCGCGTCTTCCGTGTCGCCTCCTGCCGAAGCGGGCTTGGCCGCAGCCACGCACAGGAGCAACGAACTCGGCAGCACCTCGGCAGTGAAATTCGTGGTCGGCGGCCGCACGTCGCCGTCCAACTCCAGCGGCAACGGCCGGTCGACCGAGACCTCGACGTGGGCCGCGCTGAAGACTTCCAGCTCCGCTGCCCGCGGGGTGCGCCGGAGCACGAGTCGCACGAGGAGGCCGAGCCATTGCAACGGTGACTGCGCGGCCAGCAGGCCGATCTCGAACACGCCGTCGTCCGGGATGGCGCCGGGCAGGACCGGCAGCCCCGCCTGCAATTCTCCGACGTTGCCCACCAGGACACCTCGACCGCGCCGACGGATCGTCTGCTTGCCGTCCAGGATCAGCGTGAAACGGGCGGCCGGCGAGCGTTTCGCAGTCCGGACACCGCTGATGACATAGGCGAGCCAGCCCACTTTGTCCTTGAGCTGGCGGGGCGCGTCCTTCAGCATCTGTGCGTCGAAGCCGATGCCGGCCATGATGGCGAACCGCTCATCGCCCAGCACGCCGACATCGATGCGCCGGCGAACGCCGCCCGCAGCAATCCCCGCCGCCCCCAGGAGCGTGCGGTCAATGGCGAAGTTGCGGGCCAGCAGGTTGCCCGTGCCGGCCGGGATGACGGCGAGAGGCACGTCCGAGCCGGCAATGCCTGTCACACAGGCCATGACCGTCCCGTCCCCGCCGCAGGCGACAACGAGTGACGCTCCCGAGGAGACGGCACCCCGCGCGGCATTCGTGCCGGGGTCTTCCTTGGTGGTCTCGACCCACTCGAGATCGCTTAGGCCGACATCCGCGAGGGCCGCCCGCACGTCATCTGCAACCAGGCCGCTGACGGGGTTGAAAACCACGACGATGCGCCCCGTCATCGATGCACCGGCCACAACAGTTTTGTGGTCGCAGCGAGCCACAGTGAGCCGAGCAACATCCCTCCGAGGACGTCCGTGGGGAAGTGCATGCCGCGGTAGACCCGCGAGAAAGCGACCGCCAGCGGGATCAACGCGAGCAACGTCACGACCGCGACCTTCGCTATCCGCTGCCAGTTGGCGCGCCAGAGCACGACGGCCAGTCCCCCGTACATCGCTACGGATGCAGCCGTGTGACCCGACGGAAAACTGGATGTCGGCGGCGCCGGATCGAGCTCCATCGTCGGCCCGGGCTGCCCGTCGAAGGGACGATGCCGATGCACCAGGAGAGTGACGACGACAAAAATGGTGACTTCACCGGTGAGGGTCACCACCACGAACAGCGGCTTGTGCCAGTGCCGCGTGACGGCGTAGAGAATGACGACCGCAACGATCGCCACCCCGATCACCGTGCGTGTCTGCGCCGCCTGAGTGAGCCAGTAGGTGACGTTCTTGAGCCAGCTCGTGCGGTGCTGGGCGAGGTCAGTGTCGATGGCGGCCTCGGAGTGACCCAGAGAACTCGGAGAGAAGATCTTCACCAAGAACAGGCCCAGCAACAGGAACAGCGCCAGGAGGGCCACCGCGACGCCGGCCAACTTGGCTGCCGCCAGCGCCACCGGGCGCTCGGCGGTTTGGTCCGGCAGCGGCTCTTCGGTGAGGGGGGCCGTCACGTCGCCGAACGCCCCGTCCGGCGCCAGCGCGCCTCCGCGAAACCGTAGACCCCGAATGCGAGCAGCCCGACGGCCACGACAATGAGCAGCCAACTGCCCGGTGTGTGGGCGAGCGACTTGATCGCCTCGTCGATGCCGCCGCTGTCGTTCGGCTGGTGCTGCCACGCCGCGCGCAGCGTCAGCAGACCGACGATCAAGAAGACGAGCCCGCGCGCGATGGTCCCGACCCTGCCCAGGCCGGACACGACCTTCCGGACCGTGGGGGTCATCTGATCCATCCGCAGGTAGCGCTCGAAATTCTTCTTCCAACCATCCACGATCATGGTCGCTCCCACAACCGCGACGATCAGACCGAGAACGCCGACCAGAACCCGGCCGCCCGTGCTCTTCATCAGCGAAGCCGAGAACGCCCGATCCTGGCCGGCACTTCCCCCCTTGGCGTTGCCGGTGCCCGTGACGACCGCGATGCTCGTCAGGGCGAGCGCGAGGTAGACGAGGGCACGAACACCGCACGAGATGCGCGTTTTGGGCTTACTGTCGCCGCCCACCTCGCCATAGGCCGCCTCGGTGGCCCGCCACAGCGCATAGCTGAGGAAGCCCAGAGCCAGCAGCCAGAGCAGAACCGAACCGTACGACTGCCGGGCGACGGTGCGTAGAGCGCCGTTCTGATCGACTTCCTTGTGGCTGTCGCCGAAGGCGAGTTGCAATGCCAGCAGCGCCATCACGACATAGATCGTGGCGCGGGCCGCGAGCCCGAGTCGCGCCAGGCGAGCCAGCCAGGGACTCGTCGCGACGTCTTCGGCCAGGTCGGAGGCCTCCGCTGCGGCTTTGTGGCCCATTCCCGTTGCCTTACTGGCTGGGATTTTGCTATCGGACACAGGCCCTCCTTGCAGGTGAGGCCTTCCTGCCCCGGAAGTAAGCGCTCTACGCGCCGGCTCGCCGAAGCCAGCACGACAACGACCGCCCTCCCCGCACGGGTTGTGCGCGGAGACAGCGGTCGTCGGTGCTCGTCCGGATCAGACGAGGGTTCTGGGCAGCCAAGTCGGGCGCGCCGATTCGAAGGCGGCGATCTCCCTCACGTGGCGCAAGGTCAGGTCGATGTCATCGAGGCCCTCGAGCAAGCGCCACCGGCCGTAGTCATCGACCTGGAACGGCGCCACCAGCTCCCCGGCCCGCACCTCGCGCGTCACGAGGTCGACTGTCACGGGAGTGGAGGGAGCCGCCTCGACAATCTCCCAGAGTCGCTCGATGACAACCTGGTCGACCTGCGCTGCGAGCACACCCGTCTTGAGAGAGTTGCCACGGAAGATGTCGGCGAAGCGCGCCGAGAGCACCACTCGGAAACCCGCGTCCTGCAGGGCCCACACCGCGTGCTCGCGCGACGAGCCGGTGCCGAAGTCGGGTCCGGCCACGAGAACGCTCGCGCCGGCGAACTCCGGCTTGTTGTAGACGAAGTCCGGGTCGCTGCGCCAAGCCGCGAACAGTGCGTCCTCGAAGCCGGTGCGGGTGACCCGCTTGAGGTAGACCGCCGGGATGATCTGGTCCGTGTCGACGTTGCTGCGGCGCAACGGCAAGGCGGTCCCGGTGTGGGTCGTGAACGCCTGCATGTCTCAGACCTCCAACAGATCGGCAGGTGAGGCCAGGCGGCCACGGACGGCGGTCGCGGCGGCGACCTGAGGAGAGACGAGGTGGGTGCGGCCGCCGGGGCCTTGGCGGCCTTCGAAATTGCGATTGGATGTCGATGCGCTGCGCTCCTGCGGGGCCAGCTTGTCGGGATTCATCGCGAGGCACATCGAGCACCCTGCGCCGCGCCACTCCGCGCCCGCTGCGGTGAAGATGACGTCGAGACCCTCGGCCATCGCCTGCTCGCGCACCATCACCGACCCGGGGACGACAAGCATGCGCACGCCGTCGGCCACGGTGCGGCCCTCGATGACGGCCGCGGCCGCGCGCAGGTCCTCTATCCGGCCGTTGGTGCAGGAGCCGATGAAGACGGTGTCGATGGAAATGTCCCGCAGCGGCATGCCGGCGGTGAGACCCATGTAGTCGAGGGCGCGCTCTGCTGCACTGCGTTCGGACTCATCCGCGTAGGACCGCGGATCGGGCACGGACGCGGACAACGGCAGTCCCTGGCCCGGGTTGGTGCCCCACGTGACGAACGGGGCGAGGTCCGCGGCGTCGAGGATGACTTCTTCGTCGTACGTCGCGTCGTCGTCGGTGACCAGCGAGCGCCAGTAGTCGACGGCGGTGTCCCAATCCGCCCCTTGCGGCGCGTGCGAACGCCCCTGCAGGTAGGCGAACGTCGTGTCGTCCGGCGCGATCATTCCCGCGCGGGCCCCGGCCTCGATGGACATGTTGCAGACCGTCATGCGGCCCTCCATCGACAGCGCGCGGATCGCGTCCCCGCGGTATTCGAGGACGTAACCCTGGCCGCCACCGGTGCCGATCCTCGCGATGACCGCGAGGACGAGGTCCTTGGCGCTGACGTCTGCGGGCAGCTCACCGTTGATCGTGATGGCCATCGTCCGGAACGGCTTGAGCGGCAGCGTCTGGGTGGCGAGCACGTGCTCGACCTCGCTGGTCCCGATGCCGAATGCGAGCGCACCGAAGGCGCCGTGCGTGCTCGTGTGGCTGTCACCGCAGACGACCGTCATGCCGGGCTGCGTGAGGCCGAGCTGCGGGCCGATCACGTGCACGATGCCCTGGCCCGCATCACCCATCGGGTGCAGCCGCACACCGAACTCGGCGCAGTTGCGGCGCAGGGTCTCGACCTGAGCGCGGCTCACGAGGTCGGCGATCGGCGCGAGCAGGTCGGTCGTGGGGACGTTGTGGTCCTCGGTCGCGATCGTGAGGTCGGGCCGCCGCACGGGACGCCCGGTCAGCCGGAGCCCGTCGAAGGCCTGCGGACTCGTGACCTCGTGGACGAGGTGCAGGTCGATGTAGAGGAGGTCGGGCTCGCCGTCGGCACGTCGTACGACGTGGGACTCCCACACCTTCTCCGCGAGCGTCTTGCCCACGATGTCCTCCAACTGGGTCGGTCGTTGCACGGACCGCAACTTGCATCTCAGATGGCGAGACGCCAGTATCGCGATGTGAACAACGATAGCAGTGGCGTAGGGGTTCTCGACAAGGCGGTGCTCGTTCTCGACGCCCTCGAGGACGGTCCCGCCTCCTTGGCGGACCTCGTCGCCCGCACGCGCCTCGCGCGGCCGACGGCACACCGCATCGCCGTTGCCCTCGCCCATCACCGCCTCGTCGATCGCGACGACGAAGGCCGCTTCGTCCTCGGCCCGCGGGTGCGCGAGCTCGCCGTCGTCGCCCCTGGCGATCCGCTACTCGCTGCGGCTCCGCCGATCCTGACCCGCCTGCGGGATGCCACGGGCGAGAGCACGCAGCTCTATCGCCGCGAGGGCGACGTGCGTCGCTGCGTCGCGGCGGCCGAACGTGCATCAGGGCTGCGCGACACCGTGCCGGTCGGCACCGTCCTGCCCATGAGCGCCGGCTCGGCCGCCCAGGTGCTGCTCGCCTGGGAGCCCCGGTCCGACCCGCTGATCGACCGCGCCCGCTTCAGCGCGGCGACGTTGACGGCAGTGCGCAAGCGTGGCTGGGCGGCCAGCGTCGGCGAGCGGGAACAGGGCGTCGCGTCGGTGTCGGCCGCCGTCTTCGACGGTGACGGTCACGTCGTCGCCGCCGTGTCCGTGTCCGGTCCGATCGAACGGCTCACGCGCACTCCCGGTCGCCTGCACGCCAACGCCGTGGTGGGCGCCGCGGCGGCGCTGAGTCGCACGCTCGCGCGGCGCTAGCAGCGCTTGGATCGGGCGGCTACGGCGCCTCCGCTGACCCCAGGACTTCCCGCACGCCCCGGGCAATCTGGAGATCCTCCCGCGCATGGACCACGACGACGTGCGCATCGGCGTCCGCTGCCGTGACATCAGCGTCATCCGCGCCGACGTTGGCGTTCGCCGACTCCTCGATGCTGGGGCCGAGGAAACGCAGACCCCCGACCGCCAGCGAGCGGATCGTCGCCGCATTTTCGCCGATGCCCCCGGTGAAGACGAGGACATCGAGACCTCCCAGCGCGGCCGCCATCGCGGCGATCGCCGCGCGCAGACGGTGCACGTAGATGTCGACGGCGAGCCGGGACCGCTCGTCGGTCGCCGCGAGGATCGCTCGCATGTCGGCCGTGCCGGCGAGCGCGGTGAGGCCGCCCGCCCGCTCCACGCCGTGCTTCACCTCGGCGAGTGTCAGGCCGGCTTCGTCCTGCAGCCACAACAGCAGTCCCGGGTCGACCGATCCCGACCGTGTCGCCATGACGACACCCTCCATCGGCGTGAACCCCATGGTCGTGTCGACGCAGACCCCGCCGGCAACTGCCGCCAGGGAGGCGCCGGCGCCGAGATGGCACGTGACGATCCGCTGTTCGCCGATATCGCGGTGCAGCAACTCGCCGGCGCGGCGGGACGCATACGCATGCGAGAGCCCGTGGAACCCATAGCGCTTCACGCCGAAGCGGGTGCGCCACTCCTCCGGGATCGGGTACGTCGCCGCGGCGGCCGGAATGCTCGCGTGGAAGGCGGTGTCGAAGCACGCGACCGCGGGCGTGTCCGGGTGCAGCTGCGCAAACAGCCGCATCCCGGCGACGGCGGCAGGTTGGTGCAGCGGCGCAAGCGGGGTCAACCGCTCGAGCGCGTCGATGACGTCACGCGTCACGATGACCGGCGCGCTGAAATCCGGTCCGCCGTGGACCACGCGGTGTCCGACCGCGTCGAACCCCCCGATCCGGCTCAGCTCGGCGTCGAGCCGGTCACGCTCGAACTGCCCCGCGACCGCGTCGAGGTCGAAGGCGTCGACCACGGCGTCACCGTCATCGAGCAGGCGGACCTTGAGGCTGCTGGAACCGGCGTTGACGACCAAAATGCGCATCCCGTGACTCTAGGCCGCAGGCAATCACCGGATGCGCGTGCGCTTCCACGTGTCCCGAAGGATCAGCGGGACAGCGACCACAGGATCCCGCCGAGGGTGTTGAACTCGAGCAGGAACGCCAGCATCAGCAGTGTCGCGACGGTGATGATGATGCGGCCGGTCACACCGAACGAGGAAGCACCGGCTTTCGTCCGCGAATACTCAGGGACGTGCGGCGTCTCCTGACTGCCGACGCGAGTGTCGGGGACCGGCGCGGCGGCAGGCCGGCGCACCTGGCAGGACAGGCACCACGTGGCACCGGGCACCATGGGCGCGGCGCAGTCCGGGCAGGTCGTGGTCTCGGTCATGGTCGTTCTTCGGCACGCGCGCCGCTGTTATCAAGCGGCCGCACGCGCTGAACAATCAGGCTTGCGTCGGGACGGTTGGGACAGGTGAGTCGCGCTGCGGCGCGAGCCGTGACCGGATGCGCTGGGACAACGTGTGGGCAGGCCCCTCGATGACGCGGAAGAAGGCCGCCGCCGCCACCAGCGACAGCGGCAGGCTGATCGCGAGAACGATCGCGGCGTTCGTCGTACGCAGGAGCAGGGCGGTCGTCACCACAATCGGTTCGTGGACGAGATACAGACTGAACGACCAGCGACCCAGCGTCTGCAATGGCCGGGATTCACCCCACCGTCGGGCGGCCGGCCACTCGAGGAACACGACGACAGCGAGGGCGGCGCCGAGCATGGGCAACAGCCCCGAGCGGCGATGGCCGATGGGTGTCCAGTTGGCCACGAGGAAGAGCGCGACCGTGACAGCCAGCGCCACCCACGCCGGCGTCCTCCAGCGCGACATCAGCGCACCGATCCTGGCGCGATTGGCGGCGAGCACAGCACCGAGCCCGAACACCGGGAGGTAGACCAGCGCCTTGTGTCCGGACCTGAGTCCTATGTCGCACACGACGAGCAGGGCCACGAAGACGAGCAGCCAGAGTCGTCGCGTGCGCGTGGCAATGATGACATAAACGGGGAGCAACAAGGAAAAGATGAGCTCCCATTGCAGAGTCCACAGGGGTGTGTCGAGGTTGTTGACGCCCTCGATCAGCAGCAGGTCGTGGCCGACATACCCGGCCGTCACCCGTTCGCGATGGACCATCATCCAGCCACTCATCGGCGATGTCGACATGCGCGGCGCGACGGCGACGGTGACGAGCGTGAAGGCGATCGCCGCCCACACCGGGAGGTAGAGCCGGACGAGACGGGAGGGGTAGTAGGCACGCCACGGCACGCCGCACCCATTGGCGAACGGCAGCACGAGCACGAATCCCGACAGGACGAAGAAGACCAGCACGGCCTCCGGACCGGCCCAGAGCAGGTGCAGGGGCGAGTAGATCAACCAGCTCGCCCAGCGCGCGACCGGCGTCCCGAACGGCATTTCGTACGGCGTTGCCAACTGCACCGAGGTGAGCAGCGCGTGGTGAAGCACCACGACCAACGCCGCGAGGCCTCTGAGGCCGTCGAGGGAGCGCACGCGACCGCCGCGCACCGCCGGCGGGCCCGGTGGGACCCGCTCCAGTGCCCTGTCTGCAGTCATCTGCCCCTGACCGGTGCTCGCGTCCGAGCGTAGCGCCGACAGCGTCCCGTCGAGCTGCACGACCAACGAGAAAGTCTGACCCGCGTTTCCGCAGGTCAGACCGGTCGTAGCCCCGATGGGATTCGAACCCACGCTACCGCCGTGAGAGGGCGGCGTCCTAGGCCGCTAGACGACGGGGCCCTAGGTGCAACACACGTGCAACTTGCGCTGGGGTACCAGGACTCGAACCTAGACTAACTGAACCAGAATCAGTTGGGCTGCCAATTACCCCATACCCCATGGGTGCGGCCTTGCGGGCCGTCGGAGAGTCTAGCCTACGGCAAACCGGGGCCTTCCACGTGCCTCGGACGACGCACAACCAGACTGTCCACGATCCACCTGATGAGGAGCTTCACGTGACGACCACAGCCCGCCGATTGGGCCCTTTCAATCGCGGTGACGTCCGCCTGATGGGGTTGACGCTTCTCGCCACTATTGGGGCGGCCATCTTTCACTACGTCGCGGCCGGACCGGTCGTGCCGTTCGTCGTGGCGGCCGCCGCCCTGGCGTTGCTCGCCTCTCTTGTGGGCCGCTCGGTGGAGGCGTTGGGGGAACGCCTCGGCTCGGGAGCGACGGGCATTCTGCAGAGCGCCCTCGGCAACCTGCCCGAGCTGCTGATCCTCGGCTTCGCGCTGCACGGCGGCCTGATCAACGTCGTGCACACCGCGCTCGTCGGGTCGATCCTCGCCAACTTGTTGCTGATCCTCGGCATGGCCTTCGTCGCCGGCGGAATCAAGCACGGCACGCAGCGTTTCGGTCAAGGACAAGCCCGGATGCTGTCCGTGATGCTGCTGCTGTCCGTCGCGGCCCTGCTGGTCCCGAGCCTCACGTCGGTGCTCCACACCCCCGCCGCGAGTCACGAAGGCGCACTCAGCGTCGCCGTCTCGATCCTGCTGCTGATCATCTTCGGCCTCAGCCTGCCGTTCGCGCTGCGCACGAAGGACCATGCCGTGGCGGCCGACCCCGCCGCGCCGGGTGCCCAGCCTGTCGCGGGCGGCCCGCGGGCGACGCAGAACACGAAGGCCACGAAGGCCACGAATGCCACGAAAGCCACGAAGGTTGTTGCCCCCGTTGCCGACGACGAGCACGCGACGTCCTGGCCGCTCCCGGTCGCCATCGTTGTCCTGGCACTCACCGGCGTCCTGGCGGCGGTCGCCTCCGACTGGTTCGTCTCGTCGTTGGAGCCGGCCATCCAGGCCATGCACATCTCGGACGGTTTCGCCGGACTCGTCATCGTGGCCATCGCCGGCAACGCGGTCGAGAACGTGGTCGGGATCCAACTCATGCTGAAAAACCGGCCCGACTACGCCCTGTCGGTCATTCTCCAGAGCCCACTGCAGATCGCTCTCGTCGTCGCCCCCTTGCTGGTGCTCTCGTCCTACTTCATCGCCGCCACCCCGCTCACTCTCGTCTTTCCCCCGATCCTCGTGGCGGCGCTCACCATCGGCTCCCTCGTGACGGTGGTGGTGGTCGACGACGGTGAGTCCAACTGGCTGGAAGGCGCGATCCTCATCGGGCTCTACTGCATGATCGCGACCGCGTTCTGGTGGGGATGACCGACGGCGACGAGGGGCCGCTGGCGGGCGGTGTCGGCAACGGCGGTGCGGTCGTCCGGATAGGCGACACCGTACGACGACCAGCGGGGGGTCACTCGGCGGTCTCGCGCGCGGTGACCCGCCATCTCGAGCTGGTCGGCTTCGATCGAGCGCAACGCCACCTCGGGCTCGACGAGCAGGGTCGGGACGTGTTCACATACGTGGAGGGAGACGTGCCGTTGCCGCCGTTCGCGCCGTGGGTGTGCGCTCCTGGCGTCCTGGCCGACGTGGCGCGCCTGCTTCGGGATTTCCACCAGGCGATGCAGGGGTTCGACGCGGGCGGATTCGCGGTCGGCGAGCTCGCCGACCCGGCCGGCGGGGACACGTTCTGCCACAACGATGTCTGCCCGGAAAACATCGTCTTCCGGGACGGCAAGCCCGTCGCGCTGCTCGACTTCGACCACGGCGCCCCGGGTCGTTCGCTGTGGGACGTGGCGCGCACGGTGCGGATGTGGGCACCGGCCGGTGCGCCACGGTCGGGCTCGGCGTGGCCGGCCGACATCGACGTACTGTCGCGGATCGGCCTCTTCACGTCCAGCTACGGGGTCGATACGGCCGGTGGGGCGGCGTTTGCGGACGCGCTGATCGAGGCCACGGCGCAAGGGCAGCGCTGGCTGCGCCGACAGGTCGAGGCGGGTGAGCCCGCATTCGTCCGCATGTGGGCCGAGCACGGCCTGGCCGACAGCCACGCAACCGATGCAAGCTGGATCGCCGAGCACCGGGAAGCGATCGCAGCGGCCGTCCGCACCACGTGACACGCGTTTCCCGAGGCAGGACTCGTTGACCCGGGCCGCGACTAGTCCGCCGACGGCTCCTACCCAGTGGCGGAGATCGCCGCCTCGAGACGGTCGAGGGTCGTCTCGCGTCCGAGCAGCTCGAGTGATTCGAACAGCGGCGGCGACACTGTGCGCCCGGTCACCGCGACGCGCACGGCGCCGAACGCGTGCTTCGGCTTCAGCCCGAGCCCGTCGATCAGCGCACCGCGCAGCGCCGCCTCGACGGCGTCGTGCGTCCACCCGGTCACGGCCTCGAGGGCACGGAGCGCAGCCTGGATCGTCGGCCGTGCGTCGAGTCCGAGGTGCTTGGCCGCGGCGTCGGGATCGACGACGAACCGGTCCCCCGCGTAGAGGAAGCCGAGCATCCCCACGGCTTCGGTGAGCAGATTCATCCGCTCCTGCACCAAGGGCACCGCCGCAGTCAGGGTCGTCAACTGCTCGGGCGTCGGCTCGGCGGTGAGCACCCCCGCTGCCTGCAGCACGGGCACGATGCGTCGGGCCAGGTCGGCCGGCGCCAGCGCCCGGATGTAGGTGCCGTTGAGCCAGTTGAGCTTGTCGACGTCGAAGACGGGGCCGACGGTGTTGACCCGGTGCCAGTCGAACGTCGCCGACATGTCCTCGAACGTAAACGTCTCCCGACCATCGGGCAGCGAGTAACCGGCCAGACCGAGGAAGTTGACCAGCGCCTCGGGCAGGTAACCCTGTTCGCGAAACCACAACAGCCGCGCCGCGGGGTTCTTGCGCTTGGAAATCTTCGACTTGTCCGTATTGCGAAGCAACGGCATGTGGGCAAACGCCGGCATCTCCCAGCCCAGCCACGAATACAGCAGCACATGCTTGGGCGTGGAGCTGATCCACTCCTCGCCGCGGACGACGTGCGTGATGCCCATCTCGTGGTCGTCCACCACCACGGCGAGGTGGTACGTCGGGAAGCCGTCGCCCTTGAGGATCACCTGGTCGTCCGGGCGCGGGGCGTGGACCTCACCGCGGATGAGGTCGGTGAACACGAGAGGCGCGTCGTCCGGCACGAGCATCCGGACAACGGGCGTCTCACTGAAACCGGGCAACGCCGCGCGCTCCTCGCGGGTCTTGCCGAGGCACAAGCGGTCGTATCCCGTGGGCAGCTTTGCTTTCTGCTGTTGTTCGCGCATCTCAGCGAGCCGCTCGGTCGAGCACCAGCAGTGATAGGCATGCCCGTCGGCGAGGAGCTTGTCGACCACGGGCCGATAGGTCGCCAGCCGCTCCGACTGCCGGTAGGGGGCGTAGGGACCGCCCTTGTCCGGCCCTTCATCCCAGTCCAGGCCGAGCCAGTGCAGCGTGTCGTAGATCTGCTGCTCGCTGTCTTCGACGTACCGGGCTCGATCCGTGTCCTCGATGCGCAGGATGAACTGTCCACCCTGCTGACGGACGAAGCACAGATTGAAGAGCGACATGTATGCAGTGCCGACGTGCGGGTCACCCGTCGGCGAGGGGGCGACGCGTAGGCGCACGTCAGACACCGGCGATCACCGTGTTGCCCAGCGAACCGATGCCCTCGATCGTGATGCTGACCTCATCACCGTGGTTCATCGGGCCGACGCCCGCGGGGGTGCCGGTCAGGATGACGTCGCCCGGCAGCAGGGTCATGACGGTGCTGACGTACGCCACGATCGTCCGTACATTGAAAATCATCTCGTTCGTGCGCGCGTGCTGCTTCACGACGCCGTTGAGGGTTGTCGTGATCCCCACGTCATCGGGATCGATGGCCGTCTCGAGCCAGGGACCGAGCGGGCAGAACGTGTCGTAGCTCTTGGACCGCATCCACTGCCGGTCGGCCATCTGCTGGTCGCGCGCGGTCACATCGTTGGCGACGGTGTAGCCCAGCACCACGTCTTTCACGCGCTCGGCGGGGACGTCCTTGCACAACCGCCCGATGACGATCGCCAACTCGCCCTCAAAGTCGACGCGCTCGCTCGACGGCGGCAGCACGATCTTCTCGCCGCAGCCGATGACGGCTGTCGACGGCTTGAGGAACAGGATCGGCGCTTCGGGGGCGGCCTCCGGACCGTTGGCAAGCTCCGCGGCGTGGGCGGCGTAGTTCTTGCCCACCGCAATGATCTTGCTCGGGATGACCGGCGCGAGGAGCTTGACGTCGGCGAGCGGATAGCGGTAACCGGTGAAGGTGAACGGCGCGAAGGGGTGCCCGGTGATGGGGGCCACCTCGTCGCCGTCGACGACACCGAAGTCGACCTCGTCGTCGAGCGAGAACCGGGCGATGCGCACGAAAGCTCCCTAGCGTTGGGTCTGCCGCCCCGAGGCTACCCCGCAGGCGCCGCGGCGCCTGAACCTCGGCGATTGAAGAGGCCTGCGGTCCAGTGCGTCAGCCCGACGGGAGCCGCGGCTGCGCAGCCCGTCGTCACGGTTGAGTACGCGACGGCGGCCGGGACGGGACCGTGCACGCAGATATTCGGACCATGACCCCGCAGTTTCTGGGAACTCGGGGCGGCGGCCGTCGCCGGTGGCGGCACGGCCGTCGCCGGTGGCGGCACGGCCGTCGCCGGTGGCGGCACGGCCCTCAACGGCGTCTGCTGGCCACGGCAACGCACGACGTGGAGGCGCGCCGGCGTAGCCGTGGCCCTGCTCGCCCTGGCGTTCCTCGTGATCACCGCGTCACACGTCCGCACCAGCGGCTGAGGGACTCACGCGGGGTGCGACGGCAACGCGGAGCGCGATCGACGTCAGGCGACCGGGGTGTGGCCCTGCTTCAGCAGGCCGTAGGTCACCGCGTCCTCGAGCGCCTGCCACGACGCGTTGATGATGTTTTCGTCGACGCCGATCGTGTCGTACTCGTTGACGCCGTCCGAGGTCTCGACGAGCACCCGCGTGATGGCACCGGTGCCCTGCTTGCCTTCGAGGATGCGCACCTTGAAGTCGACAAGCTCGAGCTGCGACAGTCCTGGGTAAAGCCGCGCCAAGGCCGAGCGCAGGGCGGTGTCGAGCGCGTTCACGGGGCCATTGCCCTCACCCGTCGCGACGATGCGCTCCCCGCGCGCGTGCAACTTGACCGTCGCCTCGCTGACGACGACACCATCGGCCCGTCGTTCGACGATGACTCGCCATGACTCCAACTCGAAGAAGCGCTTGCGCTCCCCCGCCACCTCGTCGCGCAGCAGCAGTTCGAAGCTGGCATCGGCAGCCTCGAATGAATAGCCGACCGACTCGAGATCCTTGACCCGCTCCACGATCCGGCCGAGCGTTTCCTTCTGACCGGTGAGGTCGATGCCGAGCTCGCGTCCCTTGAGCTCGATGGTCGTGCGGCCGGCCAGCTCGGAGACGAGCAGGCGCATGTCGTTCCCCACGGTCGATGGATCCACGTGCTGGTAGAGATCGGGGTTGACCTTGATGGCGCTGACATGGAGCCCCGCCTTGTGCGCGAACGCGCTCTGGCCGTAGTAGGGCGCATGCGCGTCGGGCGCGATGTTGGCCACGTCGGAGATGGCATGGCTCACTCGTTTGAGCTCCGCCAGCTTGCCATCGGGAAGCACCTGGCGGCCGTACTTCACTTCGAGGTTGGCGACGATGCTGAACAGGTCCGCGTTGCCGCACCGCTCGCCGTAGCCGTTGGCCGTGCCCTGCACATGGGTCACGCCGGCGTCGATCGCCGTCAGCGAGTTGGCCACGGCGCACGCGGTGTCGTTGTGGCAGTGAATGCCGAGGCGGGCCTGCGAGGCGTGGAGCACCTCGTGCACGATGTCGGCGAGCTCGCCCGGCATCATGCCGCCGTTGGTGTCGCACAGCACCATGACGTCGGCCCCCGCTTCGCCGGCGACCCGCAGAACCTCGATCGCATACGCCGCGTCGGTCTTGTAACCGTCGAAGAAGTGCTCGGCGTCGAGGAACACCCGCTGACCTTCGGCCGTGAGATGCGTGATCGTGTCCCGGATCATCGCGAGGTTTTCCTCGGCGGTCGTGCGGAGTGCGTCGGTGACGTGACGGATGTGCGACTTGGCCACGAGAGTGACCACCGGCGCGCCGGACTCCCGCAGATGGGCGACCTGCGGGTCGTCTGCGGCGACCACTCCGGCGCGGCGGGTCGAGCCGAAGGCGGTGAGCGTGGCGTTGGTGAGTTTCAGCTCCGTCTGCGCGCGCTTGAAGAACTCGGCGTCCTTGGGGTTGGCGCCGGGCCAGCCGCCCTCGATGAACCCCACTCCCAGATCGTCGAGGTGACGCGCAATGGTGAGCTTGTCGCCCACGGTCAGGGCGAGCCCCTCCCGCTGGGCGCCGTCTCGCAGCGTCGTGTCGTAGACGTGGAAGTCGTCGTTCATCATCGGGGGCGTCCTAGCGGTCGGTCGAGATCCGGACAACAAAAAACCTCCCGCGGGGTGCGAGAGGTCTGCGCGCTTGCCAGGTCGTGCAGGCAGGCGCGCTACGGAATAATGCTGGCGGACAGGCTCATCGCCGGGAAGTCTCCCAGACTGCCCTGGCGGCGGCAAGCCCCGTTACAGAAGCGAGCGGAGCTCCGCGCGGAAGCCGGCCGCATCGAGCGGCCGCCCGAGGTGCCAACCCTGGAGACGATCGACGCCCAACTGCTGCAGGTTGGTGGCGTGCGCGGCGTCTTCGACCGCTTCGGCGGTGACCGACAGGCCGAGGTCATGGCACATGGTCACGAGGCCGCGCACGACGGCGTCGGCGCGCTCGGAGTTGCCGGCCTGTCGCGAAATCTCCCCATCGAGCTTGACCGTCTCGACCGGCAACGCGCAGAGGTAGGCCATCGCCGAAAAGCCGGTGCCGAAGTCGTCGACGGCGAGGTGGACGCCGTACGAGCGCAGGGCATTGAGCGCATCGAGGATGTCCTCGGAGTCGTTGAGCATCACGTCTTCAGTGATCTCGAGCGTGAGCAGCCGCGCCGGTGTGTGGGTCTGGCGCAGCGCTTCGATCACGGAGTCGAGGAGACGGAGGTCGCGAATCTGCGCGCTCGCCATGTTGACCGAGATGCCGAGATGCTCGGCGTCCGGCACGTCACGGCGCCATCTGGCCGCCTCCTCCAGCGCATTGCGCAGCACCCAGGTGCCGAGCTCGACGATGAGACCCGTCTCGTGCGCCACCGGGAGAAACTGGTCGGGGGTCAACAGACCGCGGTCCGGGTGATGCCATCGGACGAGGGCTTCCACCGATGTGAGTGCGCGCGTGCGCGCATCGACCTCCGGCTGGAAGTGCAGCACGAACTGCTGATCGCCGATCGCCTTCCGCAGGCCGGCTTCGGTGTCGAGGCGGAGCATCGCGGCGTCGTGCAGTTCGGCCGTGGAGACGCGGAGCCGTGACCGGCCGGCTTCCTTGGCGGCATACATGGCGATGCTCGCGTCCCGCAGCACCCCGGCAGGGTCGAGGTCCCCACCGGCGCAGTTGACGATGCCGATGCTGACCCCGATGACGATCTCCTGGCCGTCGAGGGAGAACGGCTCGACCAACAGGTCCCGCGTGCGGACGGCGAGGATCTGCGCCGAGGCGGCGGAGCTGTTCTCCGCGAGGATCACGAACTCGTCACCGCCGAATCGGGCCAGGGTGTCAGCGGCCGTGACCATGCGGGTCAGTCGCTGGGCGACTGCCGCGAGAAGACGGTCCCCCGCGTCGTGCCCGAGCGAGTCGTTGACGAGCTTGAATCGGTCGAGGTCGAGGAACAGCACCGAGAACGGCGCGCCGCCCGTCTTGATCCGACCGATGGCGTGCTCGACCCGGTTATGGAGCAGCACCCGGTTGGGCAGGCCCGTCAGCCGGTCGTGGATCGCGGTGCGCGACAGCTCTTCCTGCGCTGCTGTCAGCTCCGTGACATCGTCGTGGGTGACCACGGCGCCGCCGCCGGCAAGTCCGGTGACCCGGATGCGGACCGCCGTCCCCGCGGACGAGGTCAGTGTCGCGGCCTCGAAGGTGCCGTCGCCGCCGAGCACCCCGCGCGTGCCGGACACGACACTGCGGACCCAGGCGGCGTCGCCCCGGCCGATCTCGTCGGTCACCGCGAAATAGCTGGCACCGGCGCAGCACCGGGACGGGTCGGCGCCGGCACTCTGGATGAACGCGTTCCAGGCCTTGTTGACCCCGACGACGGCTCCGGCTCGGTTGAGCACGGCCGTCGCCGCGTCGAGAGCGTCGAGGATGTCCCGTTGGAAGCGGTCGCGGTCCGTCAGCACGGCGTCCGCGCGCCGTCGCTCGACGGCGTAGCGGACAGCCCGCCGGACAGCACCCATCTCGGACTTGAGGACATAGTCCTGGGCGCCTTCATGCAGAGCGAGCAGGCCGTCCGCCTCGGCGTCGTCCTCGACCAGGACGACGACCGGCACGTCCGGCGCCATTTCCCGCAAGGCGCGGAGCGGGCCCGTCCCCTCCACGTCGGCTAGCGACAGGTCGAGGAGGACGCACATCGCCAGGTCGACCGTCAGTGCGGCGTCGTCGATCCGCTCCACGTGCACGACGCGGAAGCCCTCGGGCGCCACACTGATGATCGACTTGACGCGTTCGGCGTCCTGCCGGTCGGCCTGAACGAGGAGGAGCAGAGGCGCGGCCACGCGCCCGTCCGCTGACGGCTGTCGCTGGGACGCCGCACCGGGACCGGACTGAGCCGCATCGACGAGAGAGCTTTTGGCCACGGTCGTACGTCGGCAGGAACGGCGTGGAAGTGAACCGTGTTTCGACGGGGTCGCGCACAGCGCCGGGATCGCCGCTCGAGGACCCGTCAGGAACTGCGGCGGCGGGTCGTCGACCGCCGCCGTGGTGCCGTGCCGAAGATGGATCTCGCGATCTCCCTCCCAGCCACCGTCGCCGCCGAACGCGCGAACGATCGGAACATCGGCGAGGCGAAAATCCCGCCCGCCGCGGCAGCAATGCCACCCGCGACTCCGCCCGCTACTCCGCGGCGCGACTCCCGCGCCGGCATCTCGGTCGGGACGGCCGGTGACTGCAACTCGGTCGGGACGGCCGATGACTGCGGAGGGGCCGGGGCGGAGGCTTGGTCCGCGGCGGCCGCCGCCGTTCGTGTCTGGAGTTGCTCGAATGCGGACTCGTCGTCGATGGCCGCCGAATAGCGCGCCGCGAGCGGACTGGCGCTGACGGCTGCGGTCAACGTCGCCGGCTCCAGCGGGCCCATCCGGGACGCCGGTGGCCGCAGGCGCGTCCAGGCGACCGGCGTGGGGGCGCCGTTCTCCGAGAGCACGGTCACGACCGCTTCGCCGATGCCGAGCTGGGTGAGCACGGTCTCCAGGTCGTACGACGACCGGGGGAAGGTCGAGACAGTGGCCTTCAGCGCCTTGGCGTCAGCGGGGGTGAACGAGCGCAACGCGTGCTGCACCCGGTTGCCGAGCTGCGCGAGAACCTCGTCGGGCACGTCGGCCGGCGTCTGGGTGACGAAGAAGACGCCGACCCCCTTGGACCGGATGAGACGAGCCGTCTGCGCGATGGAGTCGAGGAAGTCTTTCGACGCGTCATGGAAGAGCAGGTGCGCCTCATCGAAGAAGAACACCAGCTTCGGCTTGTCGACATCGCCGACCTCCGGGAGGTCGTGGAAGAGGTCGGCCAGCAGCCACATCAAAAACGTGGAGAAGAGCGCCGGCCGGTCCTGCACAGCGGGCAACTCGAGGCAGGACACCATGCCGCGGCCGTCAGGGGCGCTCCGCAGCAGGTCTGCCGAGTCGAATTCGGGCTCCCCGAAGAAGGCGTCCGCCCCACGGTCGGAGAAGGTGACCAGCTCGCGCAGCAGGACGCCGGCGGTCGCCTTCGACAGGCCGCCGAGCAGCTCGAGGTCCTTGACGCCGTCGTCACTGACCAGGTAGCTGATGACGGCACGCAGGTCCTTCACGTCGTCGAGGTCGAGGCCCGCGCCGTCCGCATAGTGGAAGACCAGGCCCAGGGAGGATGTCTGCACGTCGTTGAGCCCGAGGACCTTACTCAGCAGCGTGGGCCCGAACGACGTGATCCGGGCGCGCAACGGGATGCCGGGCCCGATGCCGCCGAGTGCGTAGAACTCCGCCGGGAAGCCGGTCGGCACCCACGGGTTGCCGCCGACGTCCGCGGCGCGCTTCGTGACGCGGTCGCTCGGCTCGCCCGGCGTCGCGATGCCGGACACGTCACCCTTGACGTCCGCCAGGAACACCGGCACGCCCGCGGCCGAGAGCTGCTCCGCCATGAGCTGGAGGGTCTTCGTCTTGCCGGTGCCCGTGGCGCCGGCCACGAGGCCGTGACGGGTCATCATCGCGAGCGGCAGGCGCACCTGCGTGTCCGCCGACGCCGCGCCGTCGATGACCGCAGCTCCCAGATCGATGGCCGGCCCGTCGAACGTGTAGCCCGCGCGAAGGGTGGCGAGGATGTCGTCGGGCATGCGGGCTCCACGGGTGGCGGCGGCGGTCGTACGACGTAATCTAGCGAGACGGGATCCGGGCCGGCCGTCTACGCACTGCGGCGGCGGGCCTTGTCGGCATACATCTCGGCGTCGCCGCGGGCGATGAGCATCTGCAGCGTCTCGCGGGCGTCGCCGAGGTAGTGCACCTCGCCGACGGAGATCATCAGCCGTCTGGCGGGAGTGCCGGCATTGTGCTGGGCGACGGCGTCCCGCAGGCGCTGTGCCGCGAGATGCTCTTGCGACCCGACCATCAGCACGCTGAACTCGTCACCGCCGAGGCGGCCGATGACGTCGGCCTCCCGGAAGGTCGCGCGCAGGACGTCGCCGAGTTCGCGGAGAGTCTCGTCGCCCGCGGCGTGCCCGGTGGAGTCGTTGATGACCTTCATGTGGTCGACATCGAGGAAGAGCAGCGTGACCGGCACGTGTGCGTGGATGGCCTGGCGGAGCAGTTGCTGACCCACCATGACGAAGCCGCGCCGGTTGTAGATGCCGGTGAGTTCGTCGACCGCCGCGGCGAGCGCCAGTTGCGCCCTGGTCTGCTGGAGTCGACGCTCCGTCCGGCGGAAGACGAGGTGCGCAGCGGCGGACAGGCCGACCGCCGACCCGATGGGCAGGATCTGGTCCTCCCACTGCGTCAGCGGCAGCACCCACGCGGCCGCCAGGAACCAGGAGCCGGCGATGGCGACGACGAGCACCCCGAAGAGCACTGTCGAACGGGCGAAGATCGCGACAGCGATGATCGCGAGGACCGTGAGCAGGGCGGACTGCTGCGTGTGGTGCAAGAAGACGCCGGCGACGCAGTTGGCGCCCGCGATGACACCGATGACGAACCCGGTCGGGTTGGCCCGGCCGGGCGCCTCGGGGACCCGCCGCGTCAAGGCCCAGATGAGCGCGTAGGCGACGGACGACACGGCACTGTAGGACTCCATCAGCGCGTGACCCACGAGAGTGGGCTGGACGGCGTAGACAACCGCGTGCGCGGCGAAGACCAGGCTCAGCGCCGCAGACACGGGGCGCACGTTATGGGCGGTGAGCGCGTCCAGGGACGCTCGGACATGGGCAGCACCGACCAAGCCGGCATGGACATGGCGGATCGACCGCTCCTGCTCGGCGCCTGACTCCTCGGTCTCGGCCATCGGGTCCGGTATCGACGCTTTGCCGGACGGCCTGAGTATGGATCTGATGGTCGGAGCCTGGTCACCAAGGGCCGTTTGCGTCAAGGTTCACCTGACGGTAAGCCCGTGTGTCAGCAAAGTAGTACGCAAAATAGGTGCACCACTGGTCAGGCGGGGCCGCGCGGATGCCGACAGAGCACTGCACGCTGCCGCACAATGGGCGATCCGCCGCACTCTCCGAAGGACCTCGCTGATGATTCGCGCGCTGCTCGGCTCCCGCACCGCCCGCCGCCTCGTCGTGCCGCTGGCCGTGACACTGCTCGGGTCGTTTGCGGTGCCGACGGCGCAGGCAGCGCAGGCGGCCCAGGCCCAGGCCCAGGCCCAGGCCCAGGCCCAGGCCCAGGCCCAGGCCCAGGCCCAG
>CAXSDE010000033.1:0-6951 GCA_964236265.1 uncultured bacterium | reverse complement strand
GCGCAGGCGCACGCGGCCGCACCGGTCATGGCGCCCGGTCAGGACATCGGGTGGCCGATGTGCCCGAAGGAACTGGGCGGTCGGGGCAAGCCGCTCCCGCCGGACGCCGCCATCGCCTTCGTGATGCCCGAGCTCAACTCCGGGCTCGCCTTCGTGCAGAACCAGTGCCTGGCGCAGCACTACCAATGGGGACGCGACCGGTCCGCGCTGCTCGGCGGCTACCTGTTTCCCAACTATCCGGACGCGCAGATGCTCGCCGGGGCGGCCACGGGGCGGTACGGCGCGTGCGCGACCCTGCAGTGCGAGTTGCTCAACTCCGGCTACGCCCAGGCGGAGTGGGACGTGGCGCAACTGGGGGCGGCCGGGGTGTCCCTGCCCATGATCTGGGTGGACATCGAGCACCAGCCACGCCTCGGCGGCACGCGCATGTGGAGCAAGAACGTCGCCAACAACCGGCTGGTCCTGTCCGGCGTGTTCGCCTACCTGCGGGAGCACCACATCCGCATCGGTGTCTACTCCTATCCCAACGGCTACAAGCAGATCGTCGGCACGTGGTCCCTGTCCTACCCGGAGTGGATCCCGACGGGTGGCCATCTGGCCGCTGAGCGGGTGGCGCGGTGCAAGAAGCCGGGGTTCTCCAACGGACCGGTGTGGATGACGCAGTCGACCCGCGCGATCAAGGCGTACGACATCGACGACGACACCATCTGCCCCGTTGCCGCCTCCGCTGTCCGGCTGATGTTCGCCTCGCCGCTGACGAACGCGCCGATGGTGCCCGCCGTGCGGGACAACCGCCTGACCCGCTTCGCCACGACGGTGATCCGCTATCGGAGCAAGGGCGCGGCGGTCGTGGCCGCGCAGCGGGCGCTCCACCTGCCCGCCGACGGCGTCTTCGGCAAGGCGACGGCCGCCGCGGTCGTGCGCGTCCAGCGGCGCGCGGGCTACACGGCCAGCGGGGTGCTCGGCCCGAAGACCTGGCTGCTTCTCGGCGCTTAACGGGGCAGTCGGGCGGCAGCGACGAGCCGCTGGAGCTCGGCGAGGTGCCCTTCGAACGCCCGCCGTCCTGCCTTCGTCATCGAGACCCAGGTGTGCTGCCGCGCCCCCAGCTTGTCCTTGCGCAGCGTGACGTAGCCGGCATCCTCGAGCACTGCGAGGTGCTTGCTCACGACCGAGTCACTGACGGCGAGAGTGTCGCGGACGGCGGCAAACTCGACCTCGTCCACGGGGGCGAGCATCGCGCAGATCTGCAGCCGGTTGGGCGCATGCACCACGGCGTCGAACAACGGCGTCATGATCCGTCGGCCAGTTCCTCACGCAGCAGCCGGTCGAACCAGCTGCCACAAACGGTGACAAGGGGCACGGTGAGCATGCCGGCCGCGATCCACCCCCACCGCTGGTGCAGGCCGGCGTCGAGTGCGCCAGCGACTGCCGCGAGCACGGCCAGCGCGAGTGTCATGGTCACGGTCGCGCGGCGGGTGCGGCCCTTGCGGTAGCCGTTGAGCCAGACACCGTTGATGCGCCGGTAGGCGGTGACCAACGCGGTCATCGTCGCGACGAACGCCACCTCCGCCGGCACGATCACCCAGACGGAATGACTCGCGTACGACATGAACAGGACGCCCATGGCGAGCCCCAGCACGGGGTTGTACCACCCGGGCGTGACCAGGCGATCGGCCAGGGCGGTCCGGGTGTCGTGGACGCTTGCGAGCGCTTCTGCGGGGTCGAGCTCAGTCATGTCGGTTCCCTGGGTTGGCTTTCCGGTATGGAAAGACATTCTCACTTTCCACTATGGAAAGTCAAGGGAGAACGGACATGGTCAGTCGTTGATGTAGTCGAGCCAGTCCTTGTACTGCGGGAGTTGACCGCGCACCGCGTGGCCGTACATCTCGAGTAGGTGCTTGGTGATCGGGCCGGGCACTCCCATTCCGACCGCCCGGTCGTCGACCTCGACGAGCGGCACCATCTCGGCCGCGGTGCCGGTGAACCAGGCCTCGTCGGCGAGGTAGAGATCGGAGCGCGAGAGGGTCGCCTCTACGACCTCGTAGCCCTCGTCACGCGCCATCGTCATGACGGACGCGCGGGTGATCCCGGCCAGAGATCCGTCGACGAGCGGCGGCGTCACGATCTTCTTGCCGAACACGACGAAGATGTTTTCGCCCGTGCCCTCGGCGATGCGCCCGTCCGGCGTCAGCAGGATCGCCTCGTCGTACCCGGCCTTCAAGGCTTGGATCTTTGCAAGGCTCGAGTTGATGTATTGGCCGGTGGCCTTGCCCGCCGGCGGGATCACGTTGTTGCCGATGCGCTGCCAGCTCGAGACCGCCGCCCGGACACCTTTTTGGGCCGCCTCCTCGCCCAGGTAGGCGCCCCACGGCCAGCACGCGATCGACGCAGCCGTCTTCGAGGGGAGCGGATTGAGGCCCATTTCGCCGTAGCCCAAGTAGAACAGCGGGCGGATGTAGCAGGAGGGAACCTCATTGATCCGCACGAGGTCCTTGGTTGCCTCGACCATCTGCTCAGCCGTGAACGCCGGCTTCATCAGGTAGATGTGCGCCGACTGGTAGAGGCGCGCGATGTGGTCCGACAACCGGAACACGGCCGGCCCGCGGTCGGTCTCGTAGGCACGCACACCCTCGAAGACACCCCACCCGTAGTGCAGCGTCGGGTTGAGAATGTGGATCTTGGCGTCGTCCCAGTCGACGAACTCGCCGTCCATCCAGATCTTCTTGGTGGGCGTGAGCGGCATGCGGTGGCCTCCTCGGTCGCCTGACTGTCAGTGCGTCTGACTGTCAGTGCGTCTGACTGCAGTGCGCTTGACTGTCAGCGGGTCTGACTGCGGCGGGTCTGACTGCGGCGGGTCTGACTGCGCCGCGCCTGGCCGGCGGCGCACCGCCCAGTATGGCGTAGGCGCGCGTCGCCGGCGTCGGGGCGGAGCTGCGACTAGCTCTCGAGCCTCGCGGTGATCGCGTCGCCGATCTGCGACGTGGACCGCTGCGCCGACCCACGCTCGGCGAGATCCGCGGCAACGGCCGCCTCGACGGACGTCGCCGCTTCGGCGTGACCGAGGTGTTCGAGCAGCATCGCGACGGACAGCACGGTCGCCGTCGGGTCGGCCTTGCCGTGACCGGCGATGTCGGGCGCCGAGCCGTGCACCGGCTCGAACATGGACGGCGCTGTGCGATCCGGGTTGATGTTGCCGCTGGCCGCCAGGCCGATGCCGCCGGCGATCGCGGCCGCGATGTCCGTGAGGATGTCGCCGAACAGGTTGTCGGTGACGACGACGTCGAAGCGGCCCGGATTGGTCACCATGAAGATGGTCGCCGCATCGACGTGCAGGTAGTCCGTCGTCACGTCGGGGAAGTCGGCGTTGACCTCCTCGACGATGCGCGCCCACATGCCGCCCGCGTGCACGAGCACGTTGTGCTTGTGCACTAGCGTGAGCTTCTTGCGGTCGCGGGCGGCGGCCCGCGTGAACGCGTCGCGGACGACGCGCTCGACGCCGTACGCCGTGTTGACCGACACCTCGTTGGCGACCTCGTGCCTGGTGCCCTTGCGGATGGCGCCGCCGTTGCCCACGTACGGGCCCTCCGTGCCTTCGCGAACGACGACGAAATCGATGGCCGGCTCGCCCGCGAGCGGGGACGCGACGCCGGGGAAGAGCTTCGCGGGACGCAGGTTGACGTAGTGGTCGAGCTCGAACCGCAGCCGTAGGAGCAAGCCCCGCTCGAGAACGCCGCTGGGCACGGTGGGGTCGCCGACGGCGCCGAGCAGGATCGCGTCCTGACCGCGCAACTCCTCGAGGACGGAGTCGGGCAGCGCCTCGCCGGTGCGGTGCCACATCGCAGCGCCGAGCTCGTACGGCGTCTGCTGGATCGTCAGCCCGCGCTGGGCGGCGACGGCGTCGAGGACCTTGAGGCCCTCGGCGACGACCTCGGTGCCGATGCCGTCCCCGGGGATGACGGCCAGCCTCACGGTCCTGGGGTTGGCGGTCTGTGCTGCGGTCTCGGTCATGGGTCGCCAGCCTAATGGGGCCGGTCTCAGGCTGATGGAGCCGGTCGCAGTCGCGGCGATCATGGCGCGTGCTCCCATGAACATGGCATTGCGCGGGGCGACGTCGTTGTCGCGCCGCGCAGTGCCGTGCCGGTCGAGAGGTCAGACGCCGACGAGCTTCTTGCTCGACGGGCGCAGGTAGACGAACCAGGTGACCACGAAGCAGATGCCGTAGAAGGCGATGAAGGCGATGTAGGCGGCGTTGCCGGTCTTGTAGGTCAAGAAGGACTGGCGGAACGCGAGGTTGACCAGCACGCCGCCGGCGGCGCCGATCGCTCCCGCGAGACCGATGAGCGCGCTGCCCAGCCGGCGGGCTTCGGTGTCGGACGTCTGCTCGTCGGCACCGTCCGCCTGCAGGAGACGGGCCTTGGCGCGGAAGATCGCCGGGATCATCTTGTACGTCGACCCGTTGCCGAGACCGCTGAACACGAACAACAGCACGAAGCCGGTGACGAAGAGCGCGAGGGACTTCTGCAGCGACGCGACCAGGACCAACGTCGCGGCGGCCGCCATGGCGACGAAGTTGAAGAACGTGACGCGGGCGCCGCCGATCCTGTCGGCGAGAATCCCGCCGACAGGCCGGATGAGCGAACCGAGCAGCGGGCCCAGGAACGTGAGATAGGCGGCCTTGAGCGGCGTGTTGAAGTGGGAGGCGAACTGCACTGTCAGCACCTGCCCGAACGCGAAGCCGAATCCGATGAACGAGCCGAACGTGCCGATGTAGAGGAGCGACATGACCCAGGTGTGCCGGTCCTTGGCGACGTCGCGCATGCCACGCTTGGCGTTCTTGGCGGCGACCAGGTTGTCCATCTTCAACGCGGCCATGACGGCGGCAAGGATGACCAGCGGGATGTAGATCGCGACGAGCGTGCGCGGGTGCGCGGCGCCGGCGGTGGCGAGCACGGCCAGGGCGACCAGTTGCACGGCGGCGACGCCGAGGTTGCCGGCGCCCGCGTTGAGGCCGAGCGCCCAGCCCTTCTTGCGTTCCGGGTAGTAGGCGTTGATGTTGGCCATCGAGGAGGCGAAGTTGCCACCGCCGAACCCGGCGACGGCGGCGACCGCGAGCAGCGTGCCGAGCGTGACGCCGGGCTTCAGCACGATCAACGCCAGCACCATCGGGACCAGGAGCACGAGCGCGCTGAAGATCGTCCAGTTGCGGCCGCCGAATCGGGCGACGGCGAACGTATAGGGGACGCGCAACACGGCGCCGACCAGAGTGGGCGTCGAGGTGAGAAGGAACTTGTCGGCCGGTGTGAAACCGTACTTGGGGCCGAGGAACAGCACGAGCGACGACCACATCGCCCAGACGGAGAAGCCGATGTGCTCGCTGAAAACGGAGAACGCGAGGTTGCGCCGCGCGACCTTGGCACCCGTCCGGTCCCAGAACAGCGGGTCCTCCGGCCTCCACTGGTGGATCCACCGGCCGGGTCCCATCTCGAGGTCGGTGCCCGAGGAGGAATCCTCCGTCGTTCCGCTGATCACTGACTGGCTCATGGCCACAGCCCTTCGGTCGCCGTCCCGGTCCGGGTAAGAACCGAGATCTTGCGGTTAACCGTAGGAACGGCACGTTTCCGGACCGTCTCCGAAAAGGGACGGACAAAAAAACTCAACCGCTCGACGGCGCCGATGCCCTGTGAGGTTGGCGGGGGCGGTCCCCCGCGCGGCGAGGGCGATCCCCGCGGCGAACGGTGCGGCCGCGCCCACGACGCTGGTAGGGTGTCGCCATCATGTGGACGCAGCTGCTCCTTAGCCGCCGCGACGAGGCCTGACCCAGCCGGCCCCTCGTCGCGGAGCTACGTGCCGGCCTTTCAGGCCCAGCCGCCAGTGGCTGTCTCGCAAGGAGCGCAACCATGACCGTCAATCGCCAGCAACCGTCCGGTATGCCGATCCACAAATATCAGCCGTTCGTTCCCGTCGACCTCCGCGACCGCACGTGGCCGGACAACCGCATCACGGTGGCGCCGCGTTGGCTCTCGACCGACCTGCGCGACGGCAACCAGGCCCTCATCGACCCGATGAGCGCCAGCCGCAAGCTGCGCATGTTCCAGCTGCTCGTCACCATGGGCTACAAGGAGATCGAGGTCGGGTTCCCCGCGGCGAGCCAGACGGATTTCGACTTCGTCCGGTCCCTGGTGACCGACGGCCACCTCCCCGCTGACGTCACGATCTCGGTGCTGACGCAGGCCCGGGAAGACCTCATCGCCCGCACGGTCGAGTCGCTCGTCGGGGCGCCGCTCGCAACCGTGCACGTCTACAACGCCACCTCCCCGACGTTCCGCCGCGTCGTGTTCAACGCCGACCGCGAGCAGACGAAGGTCATCGCCGTCGACGCGACCCGCCACGTGCTGACCTACGCCGACAAGCTGATCGGCGCGGAGACCACCTTCGGTTACGAATACTCCCCCGAGATCTTCATCGACACGGAGCTCGACTACTCGCTCGAGGTCTGCGAGGCCGTCATGGATGTCTGGGAGCCGACTTCCGACCGGGAGATCGTGCTCAACCTGCCGACGACGATCGAACGCACGACCCCCAACGTCTACGCCGACATGATCGAGTGGTTCGGCCGGCATCTCAGCCGGCGCGAGTCCGTCTGCCTGTCGGTGCACAACCACAACGACCGTGGCACCGCCGTCGCGACCTCGGAGCTCGCGATGCTGGCCGGTGCCGACCGCGTGGAGGGCTGCCTGTTCGGCAATGGGGAGCGCACCGGAAACGTCGACCTGCTGACCCTCGGAATGAACTTGTTCAGCCAAGGGATCGACCCGCAGATCGACTTCAGCCAGGTCGACGAGATCCGTCGTACGGTCGAATACTGCAACCAGCTGCCGGTCCACGAACGCCACCCGTACGCCGGCGACCTGGTCTACACGTCGTTCTCGGGCTCGCACCAGGACGCCATCA
>CAXSDE010000032.1:0-36090 GCA_964236265.1 uncultured bacterium | reverse complement strand
CGGACGGCGACGGCTCAGCGGACGGCGACGGCTCAGCGGACGGCGACGGCTCAGCGGACGGCGACGGCTCAGCCGAACGACAGCGGGCGCGAGCGGGTGCGCTTGAGCTCGTAGACGCCCAGCTCCGCGAGCTGCCACGTGAGGTCCCAGAGCCGGCCGGCCGCCTCGCCCTTGGGTGCCTGCGCGATGATGGGGCCGAAGAACGCGTGCTCGCCGACGGCGATGACCGGCACCCCGAGGTCGGGGCCGGAGCGTTCGACCCCCGCGTCGTGCGAGGTCTGGAGCGCCTCGTCGTAGTCGTCGGACAGCGCAGTCTGCGCCAACTCCGCCGGCAGCCCGACCTCGACGAGCGCCGCCTCGATCGTCGTCAGGTCGCGTGGGGAGACCTGCAGGTGCAGGCGGTTGCCGATTGCGGTGTAGAGCGGCAGGACGACCCCGGCACCGTACGTGTGCTGGGCCGCCGTGATGACGCGCACCGGCTTCCAGGACCACCCGCTGCGCGGCGCCGGGTGGTCCTGGTCCTCGTTGAGCAGGCCGAGGCTGATCACGTGCCAGCGGATGTCGAGTGGACGCACCGATGCGGCCTCGAGCGCCCAGCGGGAGGTCACCCACGCCCATGGACAGATGGGGTCGAACCAGAAGTCGACGGGGATGCGCGCACCGGGCTGAGGGTCGGAAGCCATGCCCACGCCAACGCGCGGCACGGGCACGCGATTCCGCCGCCAGTCAGGAGCCTGCTGACCCCTAGCTAGGGCAGCTTCGGGCGGTGCGGGCCCGCGGCGACCTCGGTGACCTCGACGGTCCCGTCGTCGGTCGCCGACTTCGCCGGGCGGCGACGACGCGGCGGCGGCTCGACGCCGTCCGCCATCTTGCGGGCCGTGACCAGGAAACCGGTGTGGCCGATCATCCGGTGGTCGGGGCGCACGGCGAGCCCCTCGACGTGCCACCCGCGGATGAGGGTCTCGAACGGGGACGGCTCCGCGAACGTGCCGTGCTCCCGCATCCCCTCGACCGTGCGCGAGAGCTGCGTGGTGGTCGCTACGTACGCGATGACGACGCCGCCCGGGCGCAGGGCCTTCGAGACGGCGTCCAGCACGTCCCAGGGCGCGAGCATGTCGAGCACCACCCGGTCGACGTCGGTCTCGACGATCGCCTGATTGAGGTCGCCGACCGTCAACGTCCACGCCGGGTGCGGCCCGCCGAAGAAGCGCTCGACGTTGGCGCGTGCGACGTCCGCAAAATCCTCCCGACGTTCGTACGACGACACCTGCCCCTGATCGCCGACCGCCTGGAGCAGGGCGCAGCTCAGCGCACCCGACCCGGCGCCCGCCTCCACCACCCGCGCGCCCGGGTAGATGTCGGCCATGCCGACGATCTGGGCGGCATCCTTCGGATACACGACGGCCGCGCCGCGCGGCATGGCCAGCACGTAGTCGGGCAGCAGCGGCCGCAAGACCAGGTAAGGGGTGCCGCCGGCGCTGACGACGACGTTGCCCTCGTCCGAGCCGATGATCGCGTCGTGAGTCAGGAGCCCGCGGTGGGTGTGGAAGTTGCCGCCGTCCTTGAGGAGCAACAGGTGCTGGCGACCCTTGGGATCGGTCAGCTGCACCTGCTCACCGGCGCGGAATGGGCCACGGCGGCGATCGGCGCCAGTCGGGGAAGTCATGGGGCGCACCTTAACGGTCAGCGCGCCGCCGCCTGGACGGCCGCCGCCACGTCACGGGCGACGAGCAGGCCGCGCGGCGCCCCGGCATCCATGACGAGGTACATCGCAGCGCCGGTCGCCCGCAGCGCTTCCAGCAGCGGCGCGCCGCTCAGCTGCGCGTCGAGGAGGTGCCACCGCTCGAGGCGCTGGGAGACCTGGTCGGCGGTGACCCACGGACGCCGCTGTTCGGGCATCGCGCGGACCCGTTCCTCGTCGACGAGCGCGACGATGCGCCCGGAGACGTCCACCAGGGCGACGGCCGTGGCCTGCAGAGCCTGCGCGTGGCGCACGAGCTCGGAGACGGGCGCCGACACGGGGAGGTAGGCGAGCGGGCGCGCCAATCCGCCTGCGACGACTCGCGGCAGCGCCTGCTGCAGCCGCGCGCGGACCAGGGCGTGACTGGCGGCGAGCGCGATGTAGAGGCCGACCACCGCGGGGACCACGGCGTCGAGGCCCACGCGATGGCCCATCGCGATGACCGCGAAGGGCACCGTCACGAGCAGCGCGCCGAGCACCCGGCCGGCGACGGCGGCGGCCTTCGTGGCTGCGAACGAATCCCCGCGCCCGTGCCACACAGCCGCGCGGACGATGCGACCGCCGTCCAGCGGCAACCCGGGCAACAGGTTGAAGACGGCCAGCAGCGTGTTCATCACGGTGATGAAGGCGACGACATCGAGCACGATGCCGTCCGGCAGCATGATGCTCGCCACGCCGCCGGCCGCGGCGAGCACGACGGAGACCAGCGGCCCGGACACGGCAATGAGGTATTCGTTGGCGGGGGTGCGCGCTTCGCCCTCGATCTCGGACACGCCACCGAGGAGATACAGCGTGATCCTGCGCACCCGCATGCCGAGCGCCTGAGCCGTCAGCGCGTGGCCGAGCTCATGGAGCAGCACCGAGGCGGCGAGGAGGACCGCCGTTGCGGCGCCCGCGGCGTAGCGTGCGGAGGCCGTATGCCGGTCGCCCTGGGACGAGACGAACGACACGGTGATGTAGGCCGCGACCAGCAGCCAGGTGAGGTCGAGCATCACCGGCACGCCCGACCACGAGCCCAGCGACAGGCCCACGCGGCGAGGTGGAGGCGTCGTCGCACCGCGGCCCGCTGTCACCAGGCGATCCTACGGGCGCTCGTGCCCGGCCCCGACGGTCTCAGAGGAGGGACGGCACCCCGTCCTCGACGAGCAGCACCTGCCCGTCACTGAGGCAGCGGTGTTCCAGGCCCGCGGCGCGGAGGTGGTCGGCCAGCTGCTCCGCGGATGCCGACAATCGTGAGTCGGAGCGCCAGTGCGGCACGATGCGGAACCCGACGAGGCCGAGGGTCTCGAGCGGCTCCCCCGCGGATCGTCCGTCGGGGTCGTCCATCAGCTCCACGCCGCTCAGGTCGGGTCCGGCCACGCACGCGCCCGCGGAATAGCCGGCGTACAGCAAGCTGCCCGACCGGATGAGAGGCAGCGCGGCAGCCGCGAAGCGCGCCCGGCGCATCGCCCGGGCGAGGACGAACGTGTTGCCGCCGGCCAGCCAGAGCACGTCTACCGCCGCGAGCTGCGCAGCGAGGTCGCCACGGCCGTCGCGGAAGCCGCGCAGGTCGATCTCCGTCGGCCGGCAACCGGCGGCGGCCAGGGCCTGGAACTCTTGGCGCCGGGCCTGTCGACGGATCCAGAAGCGCTCCTCGTCGTCGGCGTCGATGACGACGCCGACCCGGGGACCGGGAGCGAGGTCCCGCAGCGCGGCGGGATGGGACCCGAGCCCGGTGGAGCTGAGATAGAGCCGCACGGTCACCTCGGGATCTGTAACGGGTGGTCATCCACAGGGGCGGGCGGGGCGCGATCCTGCTGAGGAAATACTCCCCAGCCGGCTGGATGTCGCCGATTTCGTCGTGGCCCTGTCCTAGTCTCGCCACATGACACAGACCCCGGTCGATACGCGGACGATGGCGGTCGACATCGCCGCGGGCTCGGCGGGCTCCGCGGCCTCGGCGGGCTCCGCGGCCTCGGCGGGCTCCGCGGCCTCGGCTCCGCGCGCCGGCCTTCTGTCGCTGTCGCCGTCGCGCGCGCTCGACTTCATGACGTGCCCGCTGCGTTACCGGTTCCGCGTCATCGATCGTCTGCTGGAGCCGCCCACCGCGGCGACCGCCAAGGGCACCCTGGTCCATGCGGTGCTCGAGCGGTTGTTCGACGTACCCCCGCTGGAGCGCACGATCGACACGGCCACGCGCCTGGCGACCGTCGAGTGGGAGCGGCTGGTCGTCGAGGAGCCCGAGCTGCTGACCGCAGCCGGGGAGGCGGTGGCCGACGGCTCGTGGACGGCGGCCGTCGAGGAGTTGCTGGCCACCTATTTCCGTCTCGAGGATCCCCGGCGGCTGACCCCGGCCGCCCGCGAGGTCCGCGTGGAGGCCGACCTCGACGGCGGGCTGCGGCTCATGGGATATATCGACCGTCTCGACGAGGCGCCGACCGGCGAGTTGCGGATCGTCGACTACAAGACCGGCCGCGCGCCGCAGGAGGCGTTCGAGGGCAAGGCACTATTCCAACTGAAGTTCTACGCCTTGGTGCTGTGGCGGACCCGGGGCGTCGTCCCGAAGGAGTTGCGTCTCATCTACCTCGGCGAGGGCGAGCTGCTCCGCTACGCCCCGGACGAGGCCGAGCTCGAAGGGTTCGAACGCACCGTGCGCGCCCTGTGGGCAGCGATCGAGCGAGCTATGGAGTCGGGCGACTGGCGGCCGCGGCCGAGCAAGCTGTGTGGCTGGTGCAACCACCAGGCGCTGTGCCCGGCGTTCGGCGGACAGACCCCTCCGCTGCCCCCGCCGCGAACGATCCAGATCGGGGACGCGCCCCCGGCGCGAACGATCCAGGTTGGGGACGCGCCCCCGGACCTCGTTGCCGGCGACGCGGTCCTCGTCGGTGCCGGGGACCCATCGGCGCCGGGTCCGGCATAACGTCGGGCGCATGCTGCAGCTAACGTGATCGACGAACGGGCACGAGGCAGCGCTCCCGACGAAGGGCACAGATGACCAGCAGCACTGCCGCGACGGCGGCGTCCGCCTCCGCGCTCACGAAGATCTACGGGCAGGGTGAGACGCGCGTCGTCGCGCTCCACGAAGTGTCCGTTTCCTTTCCCCGCGGGGAGTTCACCGCCATCATGGGTCCGTCCGGCTCGGGCAAGTCGACGCTCATGCACTGCATGGCCGGCCTCGACAGCGTCACGAGCGGAGAGGTGTCGATCGGCGACGTCGCCCTGGCCAGTCTCAATGACAAGCAGCTGACGGAGATCCGCCGCACGCGCGTGGGCTTCATCTTCCAGCAGTTCAACCTGCTGGCTCCGCTGACGGCGATGGAAAACATCACGCTGCCGCTCGACATCGCCGGCACCCGGCCCGACGGCGCCTGGATCGACACGGTCGTCGACACCCTCGGGTTGCGGGACCGGTTGGGGCACAAGCCGAGCGAGCTGTCCGGCGGTCAGCAGCAGCGCGTGGCGTGCGCGCGTGCGCTGGCGACGAAACCCGACATTATCTTCGCCGACGAGCCGACGGGAAACCTCGACTCGCGCTCCGGCTCGCAGCTGCTGGACTTTCTGCGTGAGGCTGCTCACACGATGCACCAAACCGTCGTCATGGTGACGCACGATCCCGTGGCCGCCAGCTTCGCCGACCGGGTGCTGTTCCTCGCGGACGGCCGCATCGTCGACAGCATCCTGTCCCCGACCGCGGCGGACGTGCTGGCGAAGATGGCAACGTTCGAGCCGGCGTTCCAAGAGGGCTGACCCATGTTTCGCGTCACCCTCAAAAGCATTTTCGCCCGCAAGTTCCGCTTGCTGCTCACGACGTTCGCCATCGCGATCAGCGTCGCGTTCGTCGCCGGGACGTTGGTGCTGACCGACACCCTCAATAGCACCTTCGACCGGCTCTTCGCCAACGTGTACGACAAGACCGATGTCTCCGTCCAAGGCACCAGTGCCCTGGCACCTGGCCGGCAAGGTCCGGGCACGACCGACCGGGCGCAGATCTCCGCAGCCACGCTGGCGGCCGTCAGCCACGTTCCTGGCGTACGCAAGGCAGTCGGCCTGCGGCAGGGGGCGGCCACGCTCGTCGACCCGGAAACCAACAAGGCCATCGTCAACGGCGGCGCGCCCACCATCGCCGTCGGCGTGCCGGACCCCGAAATCTCGACGCTCACCCTGGTCGAGGGCGTGATGCCCACGACGGCAACGCAGATCGCGATCGACCGCGCGACCGCGCGCACCCATCACCTCAGCGTCGGCCAGACGGTGCCGGTCATCACGGACAACCAGCTCGATGTGAAGGCGATGGTGACGGGCATCGTCACGTCCGGCGCCCAGGACTCGCTGGCCGGCGAGACGCTCGTCATCTTCAGCGCCGACTCCGTCGGGCGTTACCTCGGCCAGCCGGACACCTACTCCCAGCTGGCCGTGCTCGCCGCCGCCGGCACGTCCCCGGCGGAGCTCAAGTCCCGGATCGCCGCCGTGCTGCCGCCCGACAACGAAGCGCTCACAGGCCACGAGGCGTCCGTGAAGGCATCCAGCGAGCTGAAGGACCGGTTGTCGTTCCTGTCCACGGCGTTGCTCATCTTCGCCGGCGTCGCGCTGTTCGTGGCGACGTTCCTCATCGTCAATACGTTCACGATGCTGGTCGCCCAACGCGCCAAGGAGCTAGCGCTCCTGCGTGCGATCGGCGCGCGGCGGGGGCAGGTCACCCGGACGGTGGTCACCGAAGCGGTGGTGGTCGGTCTTGCGTCGGGCATTGTCGGCGTGGCGTTGGGTATCGGCATCGGGGCGCTGCTGCAGGTGGTGCTCAACAGTGGGGCCAACCTTCCGACGGGGACGCTCGTCATCGCGCCGCGGTCGATCGTGGTGCCGATCGTGCTCGCCGTCGTGGTCACCGTCATCGCCGCGCTTGCTCCGGCGCTCAAGGCTTCTCGCGTGCCGCCAGTCGCGGCGATGCGCGACGACTTCGTGTTGCCCTCCCGGTCGCTGCGCGGGCGAGTCCTTCTCGGCGGAGGATTGACGGCGGCAGGTGTTGTCGCGCTCGTCGTCGGTCTCACAGGCGGCGGTGCATCGCTCGTCGGTGTCGGTGTCGCGTTGATGTTCGTCGGGGTCTCCCTGTCGGCGCCGGTGCTCAGCGGGCCGATCGTCCGCGTCGTCAGCGCGCCCTTCAGCCACACGGCACTCGGCCGCCTGGCCAAGCAGAACGCCCTGCGCAACCCGCGCCGGACCGCATCGACGGCATCGGCGCTGATGATCGGCCTGTCGCTCGTCAGCACCGTCGGTGTGGTCGCCACCTCGACCGTCGCCTCGATCAACAAGCTCGTCGACCGCAGCGTGTCCGCGGACGTCGTGATCTCCTCCAACAGTCAGCAGGGCTTCAGCCCCGCGCTCGCCGACAAGTTGCGCGCCGTCCCGGGAGTGGCGGCGGTCACCGAGGTCCGGTTCGGCACCGGGCGCGTCGGGGAGGGCACCGGCACCGGCGGCACGCCGATCGTCGGGGTGACGCCGGAGACGGGCGCGGCGGCGTTCCACCTGGACATGCTGGCGGGCACCGGGGCGGCGCTGACAGAGGGCAAGCTGCTGGTCGATGAGAAGACGGCGACCGCCGACCACCTCGCGGTCGGCCAGTCGGTGCCGATCCAGTGGCAGGCGGGGGGCAAGCAGACGGTCGTTGTCGGCGGCGTCTACGCGACCAACCAGTTCGCCGGCAAATACACCATCGGGCTCGACTCGCTCACCAAATACAGCAACAGCAAGAGCGACGCACTGGCCACGCTGGACTTCGCAAGCACGGCCAACCTGACGGATGTCCGCGCCGCTGTCGACGCCGTGGCGAAGACGGTCCCGACCGTCACCGCCGCCGACCAGACGGAGTTCAAGCAGCAGGCACGTGACCAGGTCGGCCAGTTCCTCGCGATCATCTACGGGCTGCTGGCCCTGGCGATCATCATCGCGGCCCTCGGCATCGTCAACACGTTGGCTCTGTCGGTCATCGAACGCACGCGCGAGATCGGGCTGATGCGGGCCATCGGCACGACGCGTCGCCAGGTGCGCACGCTGATCCGCGTCGAGGCCGTCATCGTGTCGCTGTTCGGCGCCGTCCTCGGCGTGGCTCTCGGCACCGGTTTCGGCATCGCCCTGGTCAGGGCACTGAAGGACCAGGGCATCGACACGCTGGCCCTGCCGTGGACGACAATGGTTGCCTGCTTCGTGCTCGCTGCCGTCATCGGCGTCCTGGCGGCGATCATCCCGGCCCGGCGCGCCGCGAAGATGGACGTCCTGCGCGCGATCGCCACCGCCTGACAGCGGCCCTCTGTCGCCGTCGGCCGGGTGGCGGTCAGCGGCACAGTGCAGTTCGGTGTGCAGCAGACGCGGCGCGACGAACTCCCGGTCCGCGAGCGACTCGAAGGCGACGAGATCACCGTCAACCTGTTCCTTGCTGGTCACTTGCACCGTTCCCCCGGCCGCGACCGCACGCAGGATCACTCCGCAGCTGGTAAGCAGCCCCCGTGAGTGACCGTGCTCACGGGGCACACCGTGATGCGGCACTTGCCAACACACGGTCGGCGCCTGGTCCGGGAGATGGGGACGTCAGTGACGGGTCAGTTGTCAACGTCCGACGAGCACGGGGTGCAGTGTCTCCCAGTGGCGGCCCGCGTCATCGGTCCGCTGAAACCGCTCGGCGCCGTTGGCCGTCGGCACCATCCGAAATCCGACGCGCGCGGTGACGCGCTGCGAGACGGTCGAGCCGATGACCACCGCGTCGCGCGTCCGTGGCCGCCAGCTGCGGCCATCGTCGGTGCTGACCCACTCACCGTCGGGATTTTGGCTGGCCGCGTAGAACGTCTGACCACGCACCGTCACGTCGGCATACGTTCGGGGAGCGGCCGCACGGCCCAGGTGTGACCGCCGTCGGCGGAGACGTAAAGCGCCCCGACCACGTCGGCTCCGCCGCCGACGAGGACGACGCGACTGCGAGTGGTCACCAGGGCCCCGACGCCGCAGGCCCAACCGACCAGGCAGCCCGTCCGGCGGCCGGCAAAGGTGCGGCGCGGCAGGGTAACCGGACGCCACGAGTGGCCGCCTTCGGTCGTCTCGGCCACGTACGAGGCGATGGCGTCACTGCCGGCCTCGCTGCCATTTCCGCAACCGTCGGTGGCCCAGGCCGTCAGTGCCGTGACGAACGAGAACGCCATGGTGCAACCCACGGGAAGCGTGCCGATGCTGGTCCCGAACCCGGGCCGCCTCGTCACGACGCGGGCGGCGACCTCGCGCCAGCTGAGCCCGGCGTCCGTGGTGCGATAGAGGTAAGTGTTGCCCGCGCTGTGCATTGCCCCGCCGCTCCCGGCGATAAGCCAACCGTGCCGCGAGTCGAGAAACCGCGACCGGCTCGGGCCGCCGTAAACGTCGAACTGGCTGATGACCGACCACGTCCGCCCCAGGTCGCGGGTGCGGCACAGCGTGACGGCGGATCGCGAGTCGAACTCGTCGTAAGAGGTGCTGCCGATGAAATAGGCGGAGCGGCCGACGACGCGGTAGGGCAGCCCCATGCTGTGACAGCGGGCGGGGATCGTGACGCGCGTCCAACGGCTTCCGCCGTCGCCACCGTGTGAGCCGCTTCCCGACGATGGACGGGCAGCGGGCGCTCACACCGAGGCGGGTGCGCTCAGTGCTCGACGGTCTGACCCGTCGCGGCGTCGACGGTCTGACTGAGCAGGACCGCGATCGTCATGGGTCCGACTCCGCCGGCCACGGGGGTGATCATTGCCGCGCGCGTGGCGGCTCCTGCGTAGTCGACGTCGCCGATGGTCCCGGCGTTGTAGCCCCTTCGATCACGACAGCTCCTGGTGTGATCCAGTCGCAGCGGATCAGCGCGGGCCGGCCAACGGCCGCCACCAGGATGTCCGCCCGGCGGACCGCGTCCGCAAGGTCGGCCGACTTCGAGTGGCAGTCGCGGTGCCAGCAGTGTAACCAGCCCGTGCGCAGCGGGCCCATTGACGAGACCTCCACGGGTCAGCCGGCGACGAGCTCGCGCAGGCCGGCCGCGTCGATGTCGCCCAGCGAGTCGATGACGCGCGTGCGCGGGCCGGGCTCCACGGGAACGTAGTCCGGGACCGCCACGACGAAGCACCCTGCCGCCTGACCCGACGCGACACCGGTCGGCGAGTCCTCGAACACCACCGCGTCGGCGGGAGCGACGCCGAGCAGGGTGCACGCCTTCAAATAAGGCTCGGGGTGCGGCTTGGAATGCGTCACCTCGTCACCGGCGACGGTCACGGAGAAGAGCTGGTGTCCGACAACGTCGAGGCCGGCGTCGACCAGCACCCGGTAGGACGAGGACACCAGCGCCAGTGGGGTGCCTTGCGCCCGCAGCTCCTTGAGCAGCCCCCGGGCTCCGGGCCGAAGGAGCAGCCGGTCGCGAAACAGCTCGACCATGCGCTGCAGAAGCCACGCCTGCACGTCGGCGGGGTCCCGGTCCGACGCGCCGAACCAGTCCAGGATCTTCGGCACTGCTGTCGTGATCGACGTGCCGATGACGGCAACCTTCAGGTCGGCCGACCACGTGCCGCCGAGGGACGTCGCGAGCTCCTGCTCCGCCTGTGTCCACAGGGGTTCGGAGTCGACCAGCAGGCCGTCCATGTCGAACAGGCAGGCGGCGGGCGAGGTCATGCGCCGACCCGGATTCTCATGGGTCGAGTTTACAAGGGGCACCCGGCCGGCCCTGATCGATGACCGGCCGAACGTCATTCCTGGTCGGTGCGGTAGCCGAGGTTCGGTGACAGCCAGCGTTCGGCCTCGGCGACCGGCCAGCCCTTACGGCGTGCGTAGTCCTCGACCTGGTCGCGCCCGAGCTGCCCGATCACGAAGTATTGCGACTGCGGGTGCGAGAAATACAGACCACTGACAGCCGCGCCCGGCCACATCGCCATGCTCTCCGTCAGTTGCATGCCCGTGTTGGCCTCCACGTCGAGCAGCTCCCAGATCGTCTTCTTCTCCGTGTGCTCGGGGCACGCCGGATAGCCGGGTGCGGGACGGATCCCGTCGTACAACTCCTTGAGCAAGCCGTCGTTGTCCCACTGCTCGTCCGGCGAATATCCCCAGAATTCGGTGCGGACCCGTTCGTGGAGCCGTTCGGCGAAAGCCTCGGCCAACCGGTCGGCGAGCGAGTCGAGCAGGATCGCGCTGAAGTCGTCGAGCTCGGCCTTGAACTCCAGCACCTTCTCCGCACTGCCGATCCCGGCGGTTACCGCGAAGGCGCCGACGTGGTCCGCGAGACCGCTCTCCCGCGGTGCGACGAAGTCGGCAAGGGAGCGGTGCGGCACGCCGGCACGGTGCTCGGTCTGCTGACGCACCTGGTGCAGCACCGTGTGCACCTGTGACCGCGATTCGTCCGTGTAGACCTCGATGTCGTCGTCGTCGACCACGTTAGCCGGAAACAAGCCGAAGACCCCCGCCGCGCGCAGCCACTTCTCGTCGATGATGCGGTCGAGCATCGCCTGCGCGTCCTGCCACAGCTTGCGAGCCGCCTCACCGGAGACGGGGTTGTTGAGGATGTCGGGATAGCGGCCCTTGAGCTCCCAGGCGCTGAAGAAGGGTGACCAGTCGATGTAGGGCCGCAGCTCGGCGAGGGGGTAGTCGTCGAACACGACGACGTTCGCTCCCCCGTCGGCGAGCATGGCGGGCTGCGGGGGCTGATACGTCGACCAGTCGATTGGCGTGCGATTGGCCCGGGCCTTGTCGATCGGCAGGATCGGCTTGGCGTCGCGCCGCGCGCTGTAGCGCTCCCGCAGCGAGTCGTAGTCGACCTGCAGGTCGACCAGCAACGCCGGCCGCTGCTCGTCGGACAGGAGCGCCGCAACGACGGGCACCGACCGCGAGGCATCCTTCACCCAGACGACCGGTCCGGAATATTTCTGGTCGACCTTCACGGCGGTGTGCGCCCGCGATGTCGTCGCACCGCCGATGAGCAACGGGATGTCGAAGCCCTGCCGTTCCATCTCCGCGGCGAAGTTGACCATCTCGTCCAGCGACGGAGTGATGAGACCGGACAGGCCGATGATGTCGGCGCCGTGCTCCTTGGCGGCGTCGAGCACCTTCTGCGCGGGCACCATGACGCCGAGGTCGATGACGTCGTAGTTGTTGCACTGCAGGACCACGCCGACGATGTTCTTGCCGATGTCGTGCACGTCGCCCTTCACGGTCGCCATGACGACGGTGCCGTTGCTGCGGCTGTTGTCCTCGGGCGACTTGCCTGCCTCGATGAACGGGATGAGATAGGCCACGGCCTTCTTCATGACACGCGCCGATTTCACCACCTGCGGCAAGAACATCTTGCCCGCGCCGAACAGGTCGCCGACGACGTTCATGCCGGCCATCAGCGGGCCTTCGATGACCTCGATCGGCAGCCCACCGCGCGCCTCGATGAGCGCGCGCAACTCTTCGGTGTCGGTCTCCGCGTAGGCATCGATGCCCTTCACCAGCGCGTAGGTGATGCGCTCACCCACGGGCAGCGCGCGCCACTCCTCGTCGGCGGCCTGCTGCTTTTGGCCGTCGCCGGCGAACTCGACCGCGATCTCGAGCAGGCGTTCCGTCGCGTCCGCGCGCCGGTTGAGGATGACGTCCTCGATGGCGTCGCGCAGTCGCACGTCGACCTGGTCGTAGACGACGAGGGCGCCCGCGTTGACGATGCCCATGTCCATCCCCGCGGCGATCGCGTGGAACAGAAACACGGCGTGGATCGCCTCGCGCACCGCGTTGTTGCCGCGGAACGAGAACGACACGTTGGACACGCCGCCCGACACGAGGGCACCCGGCAGGTTGTGCTTGATCCAGCGCGTCGCCTCGATGAAGTCGACGCCGTAGTTCGCGTGCTCCTCGATACCCGTGGCCACCGCGAAGATGTTGGGGTCGAAGATGATGTCCTCGGCGGGGAAGCCGACCTCGTCGACGAGGATGCGGTAGGCCCGCTCGCAGATCGCCTTGCGGCGTTCGAGATTGTCGGCCTGACCGTCCTCGTCGAAGGCCATGACGACGACCGCCGCGCCGTACTTGCGGCACAGCGTCGCCTCCCGGCGAAACTTGTCCTCGCCCTCCTTCATCGAGATGGAGTTGACGATCGGCTTGCCCTGCACGCAGCGCAGCCCGGCCTCGATGACCTCGAAGCGCGACGAGTCGATCATCAGCGGCACCCGGCTGATGTCGGGCTCGCTCGCGATCAGCTTGACGAAGCGGTCCATGGCCGCGACGCCGTCGATCATGCCTTCGTCCATGTTGATGTCGATGACCTGCGCGCCGTTCTCGACCTGCTGGCGGGCGACAGCCAGCGCGGCGTTGTAGTCGCCGTCGCGGATCAGGTTGCGGAACTTCGCCGAGCCCGTGATGTTGGTGCGCTCGCCGACGTTGACGAACAGCGAGTCCTCGGTGACGTTCAGCGGCTCGAGGCCGCTCAGTCGCAACGCTGCGGGACGCGCCGGTGGCACGCGTGGCGTCACCCCGGCGACGGAGGCGGCCATCGCGCGGATGTGGTCGGGAGTCGTGCCGCAGCAACCACCGAGGAGGTTGAGCAGCCCCGCCTCGGCGAACTCGCGCACGATCGCCGCGGTCTGCTCGGGCGCCTCGTCGTACTCGCCAAAGGCGTTCGGCAAGCCGGCATTGGGATAGCAGGACACGAAGCAGTCGGCGACGCGGGCGATCTCGGCCAGATACGGCCGCATCTCCGCCGCACCGAGCGCGCAGTTGAGGCCGACGAGCAGCGGCTTGGCATGGCGTACCGAATTCCAGAACGCCTCGGTCACCTGCCCCGACAACGTGCGGCCGGACGCGTCCGTGATCGTCCCCGAGATCATGATCGGCCACCGCCGGCCCAGCTCAGCGAACAGCGTTTCCAGCGCGAAGATCGCGGCCTTGGCGTTGAGGGTGTCGAAGATGGTCTCGATGAGGAGCAGGTCGGCGCCGCCATCGACGAGACCGCGCGCCTGCTCGAGATAGGCCTCGACCAGTTCTTCGTACGACGTGTTGCGCGCCCCGGGGTCGTTGACGTCCGGGGAGATGGACGCGGTGCGGTTGGTCGGGCCGAGGGCACCCGCGACGAACCGCGGCCGGCTCGGGTCGGCGGCCTCCGCCTCGTCGCAGGCGGCGCGGGCCAGCCGCGCCGAGGTGAGGTTGAGCTCGTAGGCGAGGGCCTCCATGCCGTAATCGGCGAGGGAGATGCGCTGCGCGTTGAACGTGTTGGTCTCGACGAGGTCGGACCCGGCGGCGAGGTATTCGCGGTGGATGGCGCTGATCGTCGCGGGTTGCGTAAGCGACAGGAGGTCGTTGTTGCCCTGGACGTCGCGGTGCCAGTCGGCGAATCTCTCGCCGCGGTATTCAGCCTCGCTGAACGTGCTGCGCTGGATCATCGTGCCCATCGCGCCGTCGAGGATCAGCACGCGCGAGGACAGCAGCCGCGTCAGGGCGTCCGTGGCATCGGGGCGATGCTGGGGAGCGGGCGACGACATCGAAGACCTCCGGGAACCGGAGGCGCCCTTGAGGAACGGGGGGCCGAGCGTGGCGGGCTGGTCCGCCCGTCGCAGCGCCTCTCGACCTGCCAGCACGATAGCGCCAAACGTTATTCCGCGCCTGCACACGCGCCGTGGGGGTCGCCCGGGGCGCGCGACGTAGAGTAGGAGCCCGTGCGCTCTCCCCCGCGCGCGGACTGGACTGGCAGGCCTGGAGGCCATGTGACGGAGCTCGACGGTGTGCCGGTGCTGCGCAACCCTGTCCTGATCGCGGCGTTCGAGGGCTGGAACGACGCGGCGGACGCGGCCAGCGACGCCGTCGAACACCTCGAGGACGTCTGGGACGCGCAACCGTTCGCGGCCGTCGACCCCGACGACTATTACGACTTCCAGGTCAACCGGCCGATGGTCAGCGTGGACGAGGACGGGGTGCGCCGGATCACGTGGCCGACGACGCGCGTGTCGATCGCGCGCCTCGAGCACGGGGAGCGAGACGTCGTCCTGGTGCGGGGCATCGAGCCCAACATGCGGTGGCGGGCGTTCTGCGAGGAGATCGTCGCGCTGGGCCACGCTCTCAAGATCACCACCGTGGTCACGTTGGGCGCGCTGCTGTCCGACACGCCCCACTCCCGGCCGGTCCGCGTGACGGGCAATGCCCCGGACGAGGCCACGGCGACGGCGCTGGGTGTCGAGCAGTCACGGTACGAAGGGCCCACCGGCATCGTCGGCGTCTTCGCGGACGCGTGCACGCAGGTGGGCTGGCCCGCCGCGTCGTTTTGGGCGCACGTCCCCCACTACGCCGCGCAGCCACCGTGCCCGAAGGCGACCATCGCGTTGCTGCACCGCGTCGAGGACTTCCTCGACATCCCCATCGCCCTGGGAGAGTTGCCGGAGGAGGCGCGCGCCTGGGAGCACGGGGTCGACGAGCTGGCCCGCGAGGACACGGAGGTCGCCGACTACGTCCGCGCCCTCGAGGACCGTGAGCCGGAGGCGGAGCTGCCCGAGGCCAGCGGGGATGCCATCGCCCGCGAGTTCGAACGCTATCTGCGGCACCGCGGCGACCCGGAGGACTAAGCACGAGGCGCTCGCCGCACTGGCGAGTGGGCCGTGGGCCGAACCGAACACCCCCGGATCGAGGGGCGAAGATGCGCCGCCCGACGGCGCCTTTCCGCCCGTCGATGGACGGAGCCGTCGGCCGTCGCCCCGATGCCTCGGATCGCCCCGTCACCCCGACGCCTCGGATCGCCCCGACGCCCCGACGCCCCGACGCCCCGACGCCTCGGATCGCCCCGTCACTCCGACGGCCCCGGATCGGGGGGCGAAGATGCGCCGGCCTACGGCGCCTTTCCGCCCGTCGATGGCGGGCTGTGGGCGTGGGCCGAACCGACACCCCGACGGCGGCCCCGGATCGGGGGGCGAAGATGCGCCGGCCTACGGCCCCTTTCCGCCCGTCGATGGCGGGCTGTGGGCGTGGGCCGAACCGACACCCCGACACCCGCGGATCGAAGGGCGAAGATGCGCCGGCCTACGGCGCCTTTCCGCCCGTCGATGGGGGGCTGTGGGCGTGGGCCGATTGACTGGCCGAGCGCCGTGGGCCGTGGGGCGAGGTGCACGTCACGGGTCGGGGAACATCCGCGCGAGCCGTGCGGAGGCGGCCGGGAAGCGGGCGGCGAGATGCCAGCGCCGACCCCTCAGCAGCAGGGTCAGCGCGGCGAGGAGAAACGCCGTCGCGAGCACCAGCAGCAGCTGCGGGGCGTCGTAGCGGCGCGAACGCAGGACGACCTGTTGCGTGACGGGCTGGTAGAAGACCCGCACCCGCGCGCCCTCCGGATACTGCGCCAACATGCCTTCACTGACGGGCACCAGGTTGGCGAAAATCCGGTCGTTCCAGACGAGTAGGTAGGTGTCGTGAGCGCCGAACCGCTCGACCTGGGCGCGCGCGGCGACGAGGTGGCTGACCTGCGAGCGCTGATAGCGCTCGGTGGCGGCAGCCGCGCCGGCCGAGGCGCCCGCCAGCACCGTGAGCCCGAGCACCCAGGCGATGACCCGGCGTGAGCGGGGCATCGGGGACGCGCCGTGGGCCGGAGCCGGCAACCGCTGCGCTGCATCGACCGTCACGCGGGCGTTCCACCCCGCCGGAGGTCGACGCCGAGCAGCGCGTCGACCGCGTCCGCCACCAGGGAGGACGCGTGCGCCTCCCCGCGAGCCGGCGGATCGCCCGCAGCGGACCCATCGCCCGCCGCGGACACCCGGCCTGCACCTGACCCACCGCCCGCAGCTGACCCATCGCCCGCCGCGGACACCCGGCCTGCACCTGACCGATCGTCCGCAGCGGAGCCAGCGCCCGCAGCGGAGCCAGCGCCAACAGAGGACCCATCGCCCGCACCTGACCCACCGAGCGCGGCGGCCGCCCACGCGTCGACGACATCCGCCGCACCGGCCGCGTCGAGGTCATCCGCCAGCCGCTCGCGCATCGCTTGCAGCACGGGTGCCGCGGCGGGCGCCGACGGAGCGGCCGCGGCCGCCCGCCACCGGGCCAACCGGGCGTCCGCCGCGGTCAGCTGGTCGGGCGTCCACTCCCAGTCGCTGCGATAGTGGTGCGCCAGCAGCGCGAGCCGGATCGCCCCGGGGTCGGCGCCGCCGGCGAGCAGCTCGGAGACGAAGACGAGGTTGCCGCGAGACTTCGACATCTTCTCGCCCTCGAAGGCGACCATGCCGGTGTGCAGGTAGGCCCTGGCGAACGGCCAGTCCCCCGTCGCGACCTCCGCCTCCGCGGCCGAGAGCTCGTGGTGCGGAAAGATGAGGTCGCTGCCACCGCCCTGCACGTCGATCGTCGCGCCCAGCGTGTCCAGGGCGATCGCGGCGCACTCCACGTGCCACCCGGGCCGGCCGGGACCGTACGGCGACGGCCAGCCCGGCTCGCCCGGCCGCTGCGCGAGCCACACGAGGCAGTCCTGCGGGTCGAGCTTTCCGGGGCGGTCCGGATCGCCGCCACGCTCGGCGGCCAGCGTGCGCATCAGTGCCGCGTCGTACCCGGAGACCTGACCGAAGTGCTTCGCGGCGGCGACCGAGAAATACACGTCGTCGCCCAGCGCGTACGTCGCTCCAGCCTCATCCAGCCGCCCGATCAGGCCGACGACTAGCTCCATCGCCTCGGTGACCGGCACGTAATGCGCCGGCGGGACGACGCGCAGCGCCGTCATGTCGTCGAAGAACAGCCGCGTCTCGCGCGCCGCGAGGGTCACCCAGTCGACGCCCGTCGCCGCTGCGCGCTCCAGCAGCGGGTCGTCGACGTCGGTGGAGTTCTGGGTGTACGACACGGCGAGTCCGGCATCGAGCCACGCGCGGTGCAGTAGGTCGAAGGCGAGGTAGGTCGCGGCGTGCCCGAGATGGGTCGCGTCGTACGGCGTGATGCCGCACACGTAGAGCGACGCGGACGGCGCGGACGGCGCGGACGGCGCGGACCGCGCGGACGACGCGGACGGCGCGGACGCGCTGACCACGGGGCCGTTGCTGGCCGTGTCGTGCACGACGGGAACGAGGCCCCGCCCGGGAAGTGAAGGGATCTCACACGCGGGCCACGACTCCATGCCGCGAGCCTACCGACCGGCGCAGCTCAGATCGGCGGCCACGGCACCGCCGGCCAGTTGCCGTTCGGTTGCGGGAAGATGCGCGTCGCGAGGAGCTCGTCGACCCGGCGCCGCGTCGCGCGCAGTTCCGCCCGCGTCAGCAGCGGCCGCAGCGCCGCACCGAGTGGCCCGTCGAGGTCCGCCCGCAGCCGCACGATGTCCGGGCACAGCTCCACCGGCAGTGGCAGACCGCGCCACTGCCACAACACCGTGCGCAGCTTGTCTTCGGAGGAGAAACACACCCCGTGGTCGATCCCGTAGAGATTGCCGTCCGGTGTTGGGAGGAGGTGGCCGCCTTTGCGGTCGGCATTGTTGACGATGGCGTCATACACCGCCAGCCGGCGCAGGCGCACATCGTCGACGCTGTGCAGCAGGTCGATCAGGTCCATCGTCTCGTCGACGTCGACCCACGCCTGCACCATGCCCGTCCCGACGGGGCCGTCGCGCAGGACCGTCGGCGGCACGATCGACCAGCCGAGCGCTTCACTGACGAGGAACGCCGCCGTCTCGCGGGCGGCGAGGGTGCCATCGGGGAAGTCCCACAGCGGGCGCTCCCCGTTGACCGGCTTGTAGATGCAGGTGAGCGCCTCCCCGCCGGCACGCACCTCACAGTAGAGCGCCAGGTTGGACGCGTCGACCAGTTGACCCTCGATGGCGATCTCACCCTCGGCCAGGAGGGTCAGGACCGCGGGGTCAGCCCGCATGCCGGTCTCAGTGGTGCCCGTTGGACCGCGGGCAGACGTGCCCGTTCGGGTCCATCGGCTGCCCGCAGAGGACGCAGTCCGGACGGCCGGCGGAGACGACCTGACCCGCGCGCGTGCTGAACGCCTTCGCGACTGCGGCCGAGAGATGGACACGCAACGTGTCGGGCCCGTCCTCGACGTCGCTGAGGGGCTGGACCTCCGCGTCGGTTTCGCCGATCGCGATGGCCTCGATCACGATGCGCTCGGTGTCCGGCTCCCAGGCGATGGCGAGCGTCCCGCAGCGGAAATCGGGCTCGATCGGCACGTCCAGGGGTGCGTTGTCGATGAGGCCGGCGGGGATCGGGTCCGACACCGGCGTGCCGCGCCGGCGGAGCTCGAGGAGCACCTCGTCGACCCGGTCCGCGAGGGCGGAGACCTGACCCTTTTCGACGGCCACATTCACGACGCGGCCACCGCCGCGTGCCTGCAGGTAGAACTGCCGGTCCCCCGGCAGGCCGACGGTGCCCGCGACGAACCGCTCGGGCGGGTTGAATTCGAACAGCTGGCGCACCAACGCGATCCTCCTGGGTGTTGTGCGTTCCGGCCCAGCGTACGGGCGTCGCGCCGGGTGCGGCGGGAGCTGTCAGCTGCCGGAGCCGCCGCCGACGACGGCGTCCGACGACCGGCGGGCTCGGGTCGAGCGCTTCTTCTTCGGTGGCACGAGCGAGCTGAGGTCGCCGCTGGTGTCGTTGACGCGGACCACGAAGGGCCGCGTCGCCGTGTAGCGGATGACCGTCACCGACGCGGGGTCGATCACGATGCGCTGGAACAGGTCCAGGTGGAGCCCGAGCGCGTCGGCCACGATCGCCTTGATGACGTCACCGTGGCTGCACGCGAGCCACACCGCGTCGTCGCCGACCGTGGCGTCCCACTCGCGCACCGCCGCCACGGCGCGTTCGGCCATCGCCCGCATCGCCTCGCCGCCGGGGAAGGTGACCGCCGACGGGTGCGCCTGCACCACCTTCCACAGCGGCTCCTTGCCGAGGCTCTTGAGCGTCTGCCCCGTCCAGTCGCCGTAGCCGGCCTCGATGAGGCGCGGGTCCGTCTCGATCGGGCGTCCGATCGGGGCGACCGTCTCCTGGCACCGTTCGAGGGGGCTCGATACGACGGCGGCGAGGGGCAGCGCGGCCACCCGCTCCGCCAGCCGCGCGGCCTGCGCCTGCCCGCGCTCATCCAGGTGCAGCCCCGCAGCCTGACCCGCGAGGACGTCGCCGGTCACGGCGGTCAGGCCGTGGCGCGCGAGAAGGACGGTCGCCATTATTTCGTCGCGCTGATGACATTGCCGGCCAGGAGGCCGATAACGACGAGGCCGACGATGACGCGGTAGGTGCTGAACACGACCGTCGAGTGACTCGTGAGCCACCGGAGCAACCACGCGATCGACGCGTAGCCGACGACGAACGCCACGACTGCCGCAATGAGCGTCGGCGTCCAGCCGACGGCGGGGTGACCCGCCGCGTCGGTCTTGCCGATGTCGCTCAGAGTAAACAGGCCGCTTGCGAGCACCGCCGGAATCGATAGCAGGAAGGAAAAACGCGCCGCCGCCTCCCGGGTGAGGCCGAGGAACATTCCGGCGGAGATCGTCGTACCCGATCGGGAACTTCCCGGGATCAGCGCCAGAGCCTGCGCACCTCCGATGACCAGAGCGTCCTTCATGGTGAGGTCCGACACCATCCGGTCGCGCTTGCCGAGCTTCTCGGCGAGCAGCAGGACCAGACCGAGGACGATGAGCATCACCGCGATGAGCCACAGGTTGCGTGCGCCGGTCTCGATCTGGTGCTTGAAGGCGACGCCGAGCAGGCCGATCGGGATCGTGCCCGCGATCACGAACCAGCCCATGCGCGCCGCCTGGTCGCTGCGCAGCTCCTTGTTGGTCAGGCTCCGCACCCAGGTCGACAGGATCAGCCAGATGTCCTTGCGGAAGTAGATCAACAGCGCCAGGGTCGTGCCGAGCTGGATCACCGCCGTGAACGCGGCCCCCGGGTCGTCCCACGTGAACAGGGCCGGGACGATGCGCAGGTGACCGGACGAGGAGACGGGCAGAAACTCCGTCAGCCCTTGCACGACGCCGAGCACGGTCGCTTCTAACGGACCCACGAAATCGACTCCTGTCATCGGGTGGCGTTGACCCGACCCTATCGAGCGGGCGCGGCACCACTCGTTGCGCCGCCGCGTCGCTTACCTTGCAGGCATGCAGCTCCGTCTCCTCGGCCGCAGTGGCCTCGCCGTGTCCCGCCTCGGCCTCGGCATCTCCGGCTGGGGGCGCGACGTCGACGAGGACGAGGCAGCGATGCAGCTGAAGGTCTTCCGCGACGCCGGCGGGACGCTCGTCGAGTCCGCGGAGGGCTACGGCGACGGCGCAGCGGAGTTCGTCCTCGGTGAGCTGCTGGCCGACGGCGGCCGCGACGAGCTGGTCGTCCTCAGCCGTTCCGAGTCCGCCGGCGGCGGCCGCAAAGACCTGCTCGCCGCCCTCGACGCGGCCTTGAGCCGACTCGGCACCGACTACCTCGACGTCTGGCAGGTGTCGGGCTGGGACAGTGCGGTCCCCCTCGAGGAGACGCTCTCGGCCCTGGACCTGGCCGTGTCGTCGGGTCGCGCCCGCTACGCCGGGGTCGCGGGCTTCGCCGGCTGGCAGCTGGCGGCGGCGTCTACCTGGCAGAGCGCGTTTCCCGGTCGCACGCCCATGGTGTCCGCGCTCGCGCCGTACAGCCTGCTCGACCGCGCTGTCGACGACGAGCTGCTGCCCGCCGCCCGGGCGTGCGGCGTCGGTGTGCTCGCGGCCGCTCCCCTGGCCCGCGGGGTGCTGAGCGGCAAATACCGCGGCGGCGTCCCCGCCGACTCCCGGGGGGCGGCGTCCGGCGACGAGCGGGAGGGGGTGCGTTCCTACCTCGACGACTGGAGCCGCCAGGTCGTCGAAGCCCTGTGTACGGCGGCTGACGGTCTCGGTGCCGCCCCGATCGAGGTCGCGCTGACGTGGGTGCGCGACCGCCCGGGCGTCGCGGCTGCCGTCGTCGGCGCCCGCACCGCGGGCCAGCTGACCGCTGCCCTGGCCTCCGAGGAGCTCGAGTTGCCGGCGGAGATCCTGAGCGCGCTCAACGACGTCAGCGCGGGCTGACGGGGAGCCGCTCGCGCGGGGCGGCTCGGCACGAATCCCGCCAGTGCGGCGGCTGGATCACTCGCCCTTGGGCAGCGAGTTGTAGATCTCCTGGCATTCGGGGCAGACCGGAAACTTGGACGGGTCCCGGCTCGGCACCCACACCTTGCCGCACAGGGCCACCAGCGGCGTGCCGCCGATAGCGGACTCCACGATCTTGTCCTTCGCGACGTAGTGCGCGAACTTCTCGTGGTCACCACCCTCCGTGGTCAGCGGCACGGTGGTCTTCTCGGTGGTCTGTTCCGTCGTCGTCTGGGTCACGCAAGACATGATGCCGTGCCTCCCGCACTTCCGGGAACTCCTCTGTCACCCTGCTGCCGACACGCCCACCCGCGAAAGGGAGCCACGCATGAGCCCACCACCGCCGAAGAAGGGTCCGAGCGGGCGGCCGCCGGCGCGCTCAGGCGCGAAAGTGCCGACCCGTCGCGCGGCTGCCACTTCGGCTGCCGCGACCGCTGCCGCGACCCCGGCCGCCCCGGCGCCGGCGGCGTCCGGCCTCGACGGCTTCTTCTCCATCACGCAACGCGGATCGACGGTCGGGCGGGAGATCCGCGGCGGCGTGGCGACGTTCTTCACGATGGTCTACATCGTCGTGCTCAACCCGATCATCCTGTCGAGCTCGCCGGCGAAGGACCAGCCGACGTTCGTGGCGATCGCCGGGACGACCGCCCTCGTAGCGGGTGTGATGACGCTCGTCATGGGCGTCGTGGGCCGCTATCCATTCGCGCTGGCGGCCGGCCTCGGCATCAACGCGGTCGTCGCGTTCCAACTGGCCCCGTCGATCGGCTACGCCGGTGCGATGGGTGTTGTCGTCCTCGAAGGCCTCCTCATCACGGTGCTGGTGCTGACGGGCGTCCGCGAGATGCTGTTCGACGCGATCCCATTGGCCTTGAAGCAGGCCATTGCGGTTGGCATCGGCTTGTTCCTGGCGTTCATCGGCTTCGTCGACGGCGGCTTCATCCGACGCATCCCCGATGCGGCGCACACCAGCGTGCCGGTGCAGACCGGCTACGGCGCCGGGGTCTCGTCCTGGCCGATGCTGGTGTTCGTCGTCAGCTTGCTGCTCACGGCCGTTCTCGTCGTCCGCCGGGTGCGCGGGGCCATCATCATCGGGATCGTCGTGTCGACGGTCCTCGCGTTCATCACTCAGGCTGTTGCGAAGCTGGGCGGCGCGAACGCTCCGGTGAACGCGGACCCCAAGGGGTGGCAGCTGACGACGCCGTCCTTCGCCGGCAGAGCCGTGTTCACGAGCCCCGATGTCAGCGCAATCGGTCACTTCAGCATCGGGGGCGCGTTCCACGCGGGCGTCCTGCTCGGCATCCTGTTCATCTTCACGCTCATGCTGGCGGACTTCTTCGACACGATGGGCACGGTCGTGGCCGTCGGCAGCGAAGCCGGCGCGATGACGAGCGACGGCAGGTTGCCCGGCCTGCGCAACGTCCTGCTGGTCGACTCGCTCGCGGCGGCCGCCGGCGGCGCCGGTGGCGTCTCGTCCAACACGACGTACATCGAGTCGGCGTCGGGCGTCAGTGAAGGGGCACGCACGGGACTGGCGAGCGTCGTGACCGGCCTGCTGTTTCTCGTCACCATCTTTGTGTCCCCGTTGTCGCAGGTCGTGCCGGCGGAGGCGGCGGCCCCCGTGCTCGTCGTCGTCGGCTTCCTGCTCATGACGCAGGTGCGTCACATCGACTGGGAGGACTGGGATATCGCCTTGCCCGCATTCCTCGGGATGGTCGTGATGCCGTTCTCGTTCTCGATCACGAACGGCATCGGCGCGGCTTTCGTGGCGTATGCGCTGCTGAAGCTCACCCGCGGTCGCGGGCGCGACGTCCATCCGCTGCTCTGGGTCACGGCCATCCTGTTCGTCGTCTACTTCGCGATCGCCCCGCTTCGCACCATGCTCAACGTCTAGCACCGTCTGTTGTCCCCACCCGCCCGTCGCTGCCCGTGCAGCGGCGGGCGGCGTCGTTACAGTGGGCGGCGATGACGACCGGCCTCGACTCCCCCGCGCAGACGCCGCTCGAGGCGCTCTGCCAGGCCGGCCTGTGGACCGGCGTGACGGCGACCACCGCCCGCAAGCTGGCCGCCGGGGGCGTCACCGACCCCGGCCGCATCACCCGGACGACGCTCGAGTCACTCACCGGCATGGCCGCGAAGAAGCTCGACGACATCCTCACGGCCGCCGCGAAGGCCTCCGATGCATACGCGGTCGTCCGGCTCCTCGTCGCGGCCGGTCTGCCGGCCCGGCTCGCGGCCGCGGCGCTCGAGACGTTGGGCCGCGGCGCCGCGGGCTTCCTCCAGACCGACCCATGGCGCATCGTCGAGCTCGGCCCGATCAGTGCGGAGCAGGCGGACGCCTTCGCGGTCGCCACGCTGGGGCAGTCGCTGCGGGAGCTGCGCGCCGACCCGCGGCGCGGTGCCGGCCTGGCCACTCATCTGTTGATCCGTGCCGCGCGGGACGGGCACACGGCTCAGCCGTTGTCGGTGCTCGCCGACGGCCTTGCCTCCCTCGATATCGCCGACGTGGCGGGCGCCCTCGAACGGGCGGCGGCCGACGACCGCCTCGTCGTGTTCGACGAGGAGATCGCCAGCCTGAGCCGCTATGCCATGGCCGAGGAAGCGGTCGCCGACGGCATCGGTCGCCTCCTCGCGGCGGCCGACCGTCTGGGGACACCGGCCCACGTCGAGGCGGTGACCGGAGGGCTCGACGACGCCCAGGTCGCGGCCGTCGCCGCGATGGCCGCGTCAGGCGTCGTCGTGCTGACCGGGGGGCCCGGCACCGGCAAGAGCCGGACTGTCGCCGCCGTTGTCGCGCTCGCCGACAAGATGGGCCTCGACGTCGCCCTCGCCGCGCCCACGGGGCGGGCGGCGAAGCGGCTGGAGGAGCTGACCGACGCGCCGGCGTCCACGCTGCACCGGCTGCTCGGCGCGCAGGGCCGCACGGGGCAGTTCGCGCGCGGGGAGTCGTGGCCGCTGGAGCACGACATCATCGTGGTCGACGAGGCGTCGATGCTCGACGTGGAGCTGGCGGCCGCCCTGCTCGAGGCGTGCGACGACGGCACGCACCTGCTGATCGTCGGCGACGCCGCGCAGCTTCCCTCCATCGGCGCCGGCCACGTGCTCGGCGACCTCATCGCCAGCGGCGCCGTCCCGGTCATCGAGCTGACGACCCTGCACCGGCAGGCCGAGGGCGGCACCATCGCGCGGCTGGCCGCCGAGATCCGGGTTGGCGTCCTGCCGCCGGTGGACGATCCGACGCACGAGGTCTTCGTCGTCCGCTGCCCCAAGGGGTCCGTCGAGGCCGCCCATCGCGCCGTCCAGCTGGTCACCGACTCGATCCCGCGCGTCTTCGGGCTCACGCCGGAAGACATCCAGGTCGTCACCCCCGTCCACCGCGGTCCGGCCGGCACCGCGGCCCTCAACGCGGTCCTGAAAGCGCGACTCAATCCCGGCTCGGGCACCGTCGGCGGCTTCGACGTCGGCGACCGGGTCGTCGCGACGGCCAACCATCTCGACGACGGCTGGGCCAACGGCGACGTCGGCACCGTCGTCTCTGCGGCGAGCGGCACGGTGGTCGTCGCCTTCTCCGGGGGCGACCCGGTCCCGATCTCGGGCAAGTCGATCGGTGACCTCATGCACGGGTGGGCCATCACCGTGCACCGGGCGCAGGGCTCAGAGTGGCCCGCGGTCGTTGCGGTCCTGCCGCCGGAGGCCGGGGGGCTCTTGACCCGCCCGCTCGTCTACACGGCCTTCACCCGGGCGGCCCGGCACTTGTCGGTGGTGCACGCGGCCGGCGCCGCACTCGGACGGGCGGTGCAAGCGCGCGACGTGCGTCCCCGCCGTACACGACTCACGTCGTTGTTGCGCGGCGACACCCCCGACACGTCCGGCGTATCGACGGGACAGCCAGCCCTGTGACGGGCACCATGGTCGCCATGGACTACGAATACCGTCAGCTGCAGCTCCCGCGCGGCACCAGCCGCAACGCTGCGTGGCGTCTGCTGACGGAGTATGCCGAGTATGGCCACTGGGAGCTCGAGCGGTTGCGGCTCTTCCCCGACGGCACGCGACACGTGCGGTTGCGCCGCACCATCATTCGCCAGCGCCGCGACGACGTGGCTCCCGTCCTGCCGACGTAACCGATGCGCTGCGGCGCCCCGTCAGGAGGCTGACAGGAACCGATCCAGCACCCGTACGCCGAACTGCAGCGCGTCGAGCGGCACGCGCTCGTCGATGCCGTGGAACATGCCCGCGAAGTCGGTGCCGGGCGGCAACTTCAAGGGGGAAAAGCCGAAGCAGCGCATGCCGAGCCGGCTGAACGCCTTGGCATCCGTCCCGCCTGAGAGCATGTAGGGCAGGACGTGCGCCGTCGGGTCCTCCGCCAGGATCGAGCTCACCATCGCGTCGACGAGCGCGCCGTCCCACGTCGTGTCGACGGCGATGTCGCGGTGCACCATCTCGCGCCGCACACCGGGCGGTAGGAGCTTGTCGATGTCGGCGAGCAGCTCGTTCTCGAACCCGGGCAGGAAACGGCCATCGATGCGCGCCTCCGCGACGCTGGGAATGACGTTCTGCTTGTAGCCCGCGGTCAGCATCGTCGGGTTGGCGGTGTTGTGCAGCGTCGCCCCGACGATGCGCGCCACCGACCCGAGACGCGCGACGAGGTCGGACGGGTCGCTCTCGTCGTACGGGAGATCGAGCGTTTCTGCCAGTCCCTGCAACAGTTCTCGGACGGTCGGCGTCATCGTCAGCGCAAACTCGTGGGTGCCGATCGCGGCGACCGCTTGCGCGAGCAGCGTCACCGCGTTGTCATCGTGGACGAACGAGCCGTGGCCGGCCTTGCCGGACGCGATCAGCTTCAGCCAAGCCATTCCTTTCTGCGCCGTCTCGACGAGATAGACGCGGACGTCGTCGGCGACGGTGACGCTGAAGCCGCCCACCTCGCTGATCGCCTCGGTGCACCCCTCGAACAGGTCGGCGTGCGCGCGGGCGAGGAACTGCGAGCCGAGCCCGCCGCCCATCTCCTCATCCGCGAGAAAGGCCAGGACGACATCGCGCGGGGGCCGCTTCCCCGCGGCCGTCCAGCGGCCCAGGAGGGCGAGCACCATCGCGTCCATGTCCTTCATGTCCACGGCCCCGCGGCCCCACAGACACCCGTCCTTGATCTCGCCGGCGAACGGGTCGACCGACCAGTCGGCGGCGGCGGCCGGCACGACGTCCAGGTGACCGTGGATGAGCAGACCCGAGCGGGACCGGTCCTCCCCCGGCCAGCGCGCGATGACGCTGGCCCGGCCGCGTTCGGACTCGACGATGCGCGGCTCCAGCCCTGCCTCGCTGAGCTTGGCGGCGACGTATTCGGCCGCCGGCCGCTCGGGCTTGTCGGGATTGGAGGTGTCGATGCGGATGAGATCCCGACAGATGTCGACGACGTCCGACTCGTCCGTTGCCATCGTGTTCCCCTGTCCGACCTCGGGTGGATAGGACGAGGCTAGCCCGAGCAGTGCCGTTTCCGAGCCGCCCGGGCTGCGCGGTGCTCATGTTGTAAGCTGGCGCGCGGCGCCCGACCCGAGCGGTCGAGTGCTCCACGTCGAAGTGGCGGAATGGCAGACGCGCTAGCTTGAGGTGCTAGTGCCCTTAGCGGGCGTGGGGGTTCAAGTCCCCCCTTCGACACAAGTAACCAATCAACCCGGGCTCGACCTGCGGGAATGCGGCCAGAGGCCTTTCTTTATGCCGCGAACGGCCCGTGGGAGCGAGGCGCGCCGCGGCGCGCGGCTGCGAAGGCGGTCCCACCCATGCCGATGCGAGTGAGCCCGCGTTGCCGCGGCGCTGACCGTGCCGACCGCTTGCCTGGCAGGTCGTGGTTTTGGGGCTAGCCGAGGGCTAGTCGAGGGCCAGCCGCGGCTAGCCGTTGGGCTAGCCGCGCACGGCGTGAGCAGCCGAAAGGGCCGGCCCCGGAGGGACCGGCCCTTTCATTGCCATGCGAGGTGGACGCCGATGGTCGGTTGGCTACTGACGACGCGGCTTGCGGGTCGCGATCATCAAGGTCAGACCCGCCAGGATGCCGAGGGCACCGAACAGGGCGATCGACCCTGTGTTGCTGCCGGTGAACGGAAGGACATCCGTCAGGGTGACGGGCGTCGCGGACGCCGCCGGGACGTTGGTCTCCGAGACACCACTCACGGTGGCGCCCGGGCTCGTCGCGGTGCTGGTCGGCGTGTTGACGGCCGTGGTGCCCGACACCTGCGGCACCGGGGTCGTGGCGGTGTCGGAGGGAGGCGTGGAAACCGGGGTCGTGACGACGGTGACCGGCGGGGTGCTCACGGTCGTGACGACGGTGACCGGCGGGGTGCTCACGGTCGTGGTGCCGGAGACTGATGTCCCGGGAGAGGTGACGGTGCCGGTCGGCGTCGCGGTGACCGTGCCCGTCGGCGTCGCGGTGCCCGTCGGCGTCGCGGTGACCGTGGACGGCGCGGTGCCCGTGCCCGTCGGCGTCGCGGTGACGGTGCCCGTCGGCGTCGAGGTGACATCGCCGGTCGGCGTCGCGGTGACCGTGCCCGTCGGCGTCGCGGTGCCACCGCAGGGGACGGTGTCCTGCGACCACGGTATGCCGAAGACGGTCGTCCACTGGCCGATGAACGTGGGCTCCGACGGAGAACCGGGCCCGGTCAGGACGGCCGGCAGATTCGTCACGTCGTTGAAGATGAAGCTCGCGTAGATGTCCGACTGGCCACAGCCACGCGCCGGGACGGAGAAGGAGTAGGACTTGGCCGCCTGGACGGTGAGGTCCGTGAAGCCGACCAGATTCTGCGGCCAGATGCTCGAGCCGCTGACGAACTGCCACGATGTCGGGCGCACGAACAGGGGCGAGCACAACGGCTTGCTGCCGGCCAGGGTGATGACACCCGTGCCCGCCGAGGCATTGAACGTGTACGACAGGGCGGCGCGGATCTCGGCGTCGGTCCGCAGGCACGAAGCCGCCGTGGCCGAGTTGGACGGCGATGTCGCCCCGGTGCTCGTCGGCCCGCTGGACATCGAGGCAGCGGTCGTCGCGTCGCCTGACGACGCGCTGGCCGTGCTGGTGGAGGCAGAGCCGCTGGCCGCGGCGCCGGTGGAGGCGGTGGCGGTGGCGGTGGCGGTGGAGTCTGCGGCGTTCGCGTTGGGCGCCAGGGCGATGAGGCCAAATGTGGCGGCAACAAGGCCTGCGGAGCCTGCGGCGGCTGTTGCTCGCTTGAGCGAGAAGTTGTACAAGGGGGTCCTCCTAGATCGGCAACCGCAGACTACCCTCAGTGAGGTCGTTCATACGCCCTCCGTTCCGAGTTTCACCCCGTTGGCCCATCAATCGGCCGCGAATCGGACACCCTATGCGAAACGTGGGCTACAGAGCGTGACTATGTTGCTGTGCGCATTGACAGTCTCACCCACCGCGACTACGCCATCTGGTCGAGTGCCCGCGCGAGCCGGTTATCAAGCCGGTTCGCCTGCCGAATCAAGCTCACGCACCGTGATCAAGATGTCGTCGACGGCTTCGCGACGCATCCACTGCATGAAATCCAATCGCGCGGAGATAGTCGCCGCATGGCGCTCACTTTGATCCGCATCGACATCCAGTCGGCAACGACGGCGACCGCGCTGTTCCGCGACGACGACGACCTCGAGACAACCTTCTCGTTCCGCTGCGACGAGCACGGGCTGACGCACGCAGAGGACATCTTCACGGAGGCCTACCTCGCGGTGCCCGGGCCGGATGTCGTGCAGGCACGCGACCTGACGCGGCTCATGGGCGGGCTGTTCGCCGTGCGCGCCGCACCGCTCCCCACCGGCGAAGACCTTGCCGCCGCCTGGGCCGCGGTCGGGGACGAGCTCGAGCACGACTGGGCTCTGCAAGAGGACCAATGATAACCGCTACGCGAGGCGCGTCACATCGACGAGCACCTCGAGTGAACTCGCCCCGCCCCGATAGACGCCCTTGAACGGCGTCACGTCGCCGTAATCGCGGCCACGGGCGACCACGATGTGCCGCTCCCCCGGCACCGTCCCGTTCGTCGGGTCGAAGGCGAACCACTCGCCCACCCACCACTCCACCCATGCGTGAGACTCGCCGCGGACGGTCTGTCCGACGCCGGCGTCCTTCTGCGGGTGCAGATAGCCGGACACGTAGCGGCAGGGAATGCCGAGCCCGCGGAGGAGGGCGATCGTCAGGTGCGCGAGGTCCTGGCACACGCCGCTGCCGGCGTCCCAGACCTGCTGCGCGTTGGACCGCACGGTTGTCGTACCGCGCATGTAGGTCAACCGGTCGCGCACCCACTCCGCAACGGCGTACGCCGTCTCCGATGGGGTGGGCTGCCGCACCTCAGCAGCGACGCGAGCGACGAGCTGCGGTGCGACCGTCGTCCGCGGAGTCAGCGCCGTCATCTCGGCGATCGGCCCGTCGGCAGCGGCTGCGGCCAGTTCGGCCCATGTCAAGGAAGCGCCGGCGTCCGGGAGCGGCACCGTGGTCGTCTCGATGAGCGAGCGAGCCGTCACCGACAGCACGTCGTGTGGTTCGTGGACGTCGAAGGCGACGACCTGCGCCCCCCAGTAATCCCAGTAGCGGTAGACGGAGACGGCCGGTGTCACGGTGATCCGGGCGTCCAGGGTCATCTGGCCCGCCGTCGTGAGCGGCGTCATCCGTGCTTCGTTGTACGACGCCATCGCGGGGCTCGTGTAGGTGAAGCGCGTGACGTGTTCGATCCGGAGCCGCCAGCCCATTGCTCAGCCCTCTTCGTGTTCCCACGCCATCGGCGCGGAGTAGGTGAAATAGCGCTTGGCGATGGCCTGGCTTGCGATGCCGCACGCGGCCTCCACGCGGTGCACGTGGCCCGGGAGCTCGTCGAGCAACGTCGTCGTATCGGCGTACTCGAGGGTGGGCCGCACCCCGCCGATCGCCCGCAGGCCCTCCTCGGCTGTGCCGGACCGTTCGCGGGCAGCGGCCAACTCCAGGAGGCGGTCCTCTGCTGTCTGCAGCGCGTGGACGACCGACCGCGGAAACTGCCTGTCCAGCAACAGGAACTCGGCGACCAGCGCCGGCTCGATCGCCGCGCCGTGCATGCGCAGGAACGACTCGTGCGCGCCGCACGCCGTGAGCAGCGTCGACCACTCGGGCGCCCCCTCGCCGCTCTGCAGCCGCACCGTGAGGAGCCGGGCGGTCATGTCGGCGCGTTCGAGACTGCGCCCGAGCACCAGGAAACGCCAGCCGTCGTCGCGCGAGAGGGTCGCGTCGGCCAGGCCGGAGAGCATCGCGCACCGTTCACGGACGAAGCGCAGGAACGTGTAGGGCCCGAGCCGCCCGGCCTCCCGTCGCTGGTGCGGCAGTTGCTGCCACGTCACGTTGAGGCATTCCCAGAGCTCGCTCGACAGCGTCTCGCGGGCGCCGCGCGCATTGTCCCGTGCGTGCGCGAGGGCCCCGGCGATCGACGTCGGGTTGGTGTCGTCGAACGCCAGCAGGCGCATGGCGACCATGCTGTCGAGCGGCCCGTCCACCTTCTCGGGATCGACGCCGAGGATCGCGAGCAGTGTCCGGCAGGCGCTGTCCTCGTCAGCCCATGGGTCTTCCAGAGCCCGGTGCACGAACGCATCGAGGAGGCGCGCCGTGTCGTCGGCGCGCTCGACGTACCGGCCGATCCAGAACAGTGACTCCGCGATCCGACTGAGCATCCCGGACCTCACTGCTGCTCTTGTTGCTGTTGCGCCGCATACCGGGGGCCGGCGTCGCGGTCCGGGACCGGGCCGGAGAACGGCGCGGCACCGAGGACGGGTGTCGCCGACTCGCCCAGGTGCGTCGCGCCGCCCGAGTCATCCGCGAGCACCCACGTGTCCTTCGACCCGCCGCCCTGGCTGGAGTTGACGACGAGCGCGCCCTCGGGAAGGGCCACGCGCGTCAGTCCACCGGGCACGACCCAGATGCCGTTGCCGTCGTTGACCGCGAAGGGACGCAGGTCGATGTGCCGCGGCACGAGCCGGTCGCCGATCAGAGTCGGGGACGTCGAGAGCGCGACGGGGCGCTGCGCGATCCAGCCGCGCGGGTTGGCCCGGATCGCCGCCGCGGTCGCCGCATGCGTGACCTCGTCGGACAGGTGCCCGATGACGATCCCCTTGCCGCCGCTGCCGTCCACCGGCTTCACCACGAGGTCGGCCACGTGGTCCGCGACCCATTCCACCGTGTCCGCATCATCGAGCCGGTAGGTCTCGACATTGTCGATCACCGGCTCTTCGGACAGGTAGTAGCGGATGAGCTCGGGCACGTACGTATACAGGAGCTTGTCGTCGGCGACGCCGTTGCCGACCGCGTTGGCGATGGTCACCGTGCCCGCGCGGGCGGCGTTGAGGATGCCGGGGCATCCGAGGACACTCTCGGGGCGCGCGTGCAGTGGGTCGAGGAAGTCGTCGTCGATGCGGCGATACACCACGTGCACGGGGCGCTCGCCCTGTGTCGTGCGCATCCGCACCCTGTTGCCCGAGCAGATGAGGTCTCGGCCCTCCACGAGCTCCACGCCCATCAGTCGCGCCAGGAGGGCGTGCTCGAAATAGGCGGCGTTGTAGGTGCCGGGTGTAAGGACGACGACATGGGGGTCCCGCACACCGGACGGCGCCGCGTTGCGCAGGGCTCCCAGCAGCCGCCGGGGATAGTCGTCGACCGGGTGCACGCGGTGCTCTGCGAAGACGGCCGGGAAGACCTGCGTCATCGCCTTGCGGTTTTCGATGACGTAGCTGATCCCACTGGGCACGCGGACGTTGTCCTCGAGAACGCGGAAGGCACCGAGCTCGTCGCGGACCAGGTCGATGCCGCCCACGTGGATCCGCACGCCGTTGGTCGGCTCGAGGCCGTGCGCCTCGCGGATGAAACCGCCGCACGAGGTGACGAGGCGCCGCGGGACGACCTCGTCGGCGAAGACCTCGCCGCTCCCGTAGACGTCGGCCAGGAAGGCCTCCAGGGCCCGCACCCGTTGGGCGACGCCGCGGTGGATCACGTCCCATTCGGCCGCGCTGATGAGACGCGGAACGAGGTCCAGCGGGAACGGGCGTTCCTCGCCGGCGTAGGCGAACGTGACCCCGCGGTCGGTGTAGACGCGCCCCAGCTGCTCGGCACGGAAGGCGAGGTCGCCGGCGGCGAGCGGTTGGAGGGCAGCGAACAGCGGCTCGTACGCCGGGCGCGGCACGCCCGGGCGTTCGAACATCTCGTCCCACGCTTCCGCGAGGACGTAGTCGTCGAAGACATCCGCCATGACCGCAGGGTAGTTACAACGCGTTTCGGGGAGGTTGCCGCGGGGTGTCCTGCCCATCACGGCCGGAGCCGCGGGCGTCGGGACAGGCGTTCACGAGGGTGTCGTCAGATGCCCGGCCGGCCGCCGTGAGCGGTCACCCGCGGATGAGGGAGGCGAGCGACAGCACGGCGAACACGGCGAGGGCGAACGCCGCGATGCGCTGGAACAGCTGGGGCGGGAGCCGCCGAAGCAGAGCCGCGCCCAGCGTCACCGCCAGCACGACGGCTGCCCAGAGACCGACGACCCCGCCGATCCCCACGGACAGCCCGTCGTACCGCGCAGCGAGGTTGGCGATGAGCAACTGGGTGATGTCGCCCCACTCGCCGATGAACACGAACCCGAAGGTCACGGCGGCGACGCGCCAGGCGCCGCGGTGGTTGCCGACTTTTTCCTCGGCGGCCCGCTCCTCGTCGTGGAGGTCCCCGTCCGCCTCCGGATGCGCACGGAACATGTAGATCGCGCCGACGATGAACAGCAGCGTCACGATCGCGGCGGTGACCCGGTGCGGGAGCAGCGACAGGAGGCGGCCGCCGAGGACGGCGATGACGACGTGCACCGCGAACGCGGCGGCCGCCCCGGCCATCACCGGAATGCGGGAGAAGCGCGTGCCCAGGACGAGGACGACGAACATGCTCTTGTCGGGGAGTTCGGCGAGGAGCACGAGAGCCGCGGTGGACAGGATGACGAGAGCATTCACGGCCCAACCCTAAGGTCGGGACGTCGCGACCCGGCGGATGCCCCCCGCCACTGCCGGGCCGGTCACCGCGCGGATGTGCTGCCCGGCCCGCCCACCCGACGCGGTGTGGTCACCGCCCGTTCCGGACCCCCGCGTCGACCGGCCGTTACAGCCCTGGGATCGTCTGCGGATGCGCATCGTGCTCCTTGGGGCGCCCGGGTCGGGCAAAGGAACTCAGGCAAAGATGTTGTCCGAGCACTACGGCATTCGCCACATCGGCGTGGGCGACGTGCTGCGGCAGGCGGTCCGGGACGGCTCGTCCGTCGGTCAGCAGATCCACGACCAGTTGACGCGCGGGGACCTCGTCGGTGATGACGTCGTGCTGGGCGTCGTCTGGCCGCTGATCCTCGAGTCCGCCGCCGAGGGCGGCTACGTCCTCGACGGCTTCCCCCGCACGTTGCAGCAGGCGGAGATGGCGTACGCGGCCGCCGAGCGCGATCACATCGGCGCCGACGCGGTCGTCTATCTGGAGGCCGACCGCGAGGTCCTGCTGCAGCGCACCCTGGCGCGCGCTGCCGACCGCAGTGACGACGTGGCCTCGGTCATCGAGCACCGGCTCCGTGTCTTCGAGCAGCGCACGCACCCCCTGGTCGAGTTCTACTCGGGCCGCGGCCTCCTGATCGCGCTCGACGCGGCGCAGCCCGTCGATGTCATCACCGCCGAGATCATCGCCTCGCTCGACAGCCGGGTCGCCGCTTCCTAGCGGCGATGCGCGTGGGCGGTCCGCTTGGCGGCGGTGCGCTTGGCGGCAGTCCGCTTGGCGGCAGTCCGCTTGGCGGCGGTGCGCTTGGCGGCGGCGGGCGCCGGGCGGGGAGAGGCACCGTGGAGCCCCGCCCATGTTCGCCGGCCGACGACGCCATCGACGGACAGCCGGTGGGATTTCTGGTACGCCAGGACGGCGCGTTCCGTTGCCTGGCCGAACACGCCGTCGCGAGCGATGTGGAGCCGGCGCTGCAGATCCCGGACGGCCGCCCCCGCGGCGCCCACGCGCAACGGCGACTCAAGCGTCGGGATGGCGACGGGCCGGGGGTGGGCCCTCGCGTACGCCGCCCGGAGGGCCTTCCAGGTGCGCGACCCGGCGACGCCGTCCGCCACCAGGTGGGCCCGGTGCTGGAATCGGCGCAGCGCCACCTGCGTCGCCGCTCCGAAACGACCGTCCCGGCCGATGGAAAGCAGGCGTTGCAGCGCAGCCACGGACGCCCCACGCGCGCCGGACCGGAGCACGGGCGAGGCGACGACCCGCCGGACCGGGACCGCGGCTGGGACCGCGGTCGCCGGCGGTAGGAGTGCGGCCCAGGTGGCTCGGGTCAGCAGGCCGTTGGCGGGGAGCCGGTGCGTGCGCTGGAACGTCGCGACCGCCCGACGGGTCTGCGCGCCGAAGACGCCGTTCGCGTTCGACACACCCAGCATCCGCTGAAGGTCGTGCACCGCCGGACCGGCGCTGCCGGCTCCGAGCAGCGGCAGCCGCGGCGCGAGCACGGGAGGGGCGACGTGCTTCGAGTAAAAGGACGTGCGGGCGAGTGCGCCCGCCCAGCTGAATGAGAAGTGCACATGGCCCGAGTGACCATCGTGGCCGCCGTAGACCTGCCAGCCACGCTCGGCGTGGTAGGACTTCCAGATCCGGCCGTGCCAGACGATGTACATGATGCCCAGCCGTCGGGCGTTCGCGGCCGGATAGCCGGCGGCGTCCGCCTTCAGCAACCAATGCAGCAGTGCGCCGGCCTCGGCCCGTTCGCGCGGGACATCGGCGCGGACGAGCCAGTCCCACGCCCGGCCGTCCTTGTGCTCACTCTGCCCGGGTGCGCTGCACGCCCGGACGATGCCGTCCGACGCCGTCCGCGGATACGTGCGCAGCACGAGGTCGCGGAAGGCGAGGACGCCGGGCTGAGCCTCGGGCCAGCAGATTTCCTGCGGCTGGTACGGCGCGAACGGCTCGATCCCCGCGGGCAGTCCCCAGGGCACCGCAGGCACGCGGGCCTGCGCGAACGCGTCGCCGGCGGTGGCCGTGGACGCCAGCACCGCCGCCGCCACCATCCCGGCGCCGCGCGGGCCGAGCAGCCTGCGGCGCCGGGCATGGCGAGGCACGTAACGGTCCACCCGATGATTTCCCACTGCACACTCTCCGTACATCTGTCACACGCGACACAGGAGTAACAGCAGTCACACTGGTCACTCCCGTGCTATTGCCTCACAGGAGTCACCCATCTGGCAACCGAACAGACATTCGGACGAGAGAACGGGGACGGACACCCCAGCAGGGACACTCGGCCAAGGACACTCGGCCGGCGACATTCGGGCACGGCACAGTCGGGCACGGCACAGT
>CAXSDE010000031.1:7660-36637 GCA_964236265.1 uncultured bacterium | reverse complement strand
AACGGATCGGGCAGCTGTTCATGGTCGGCAACGACGCCGGTGCGGTATCCGGCACGACGCTGAGCGCGATCGCGCGCTATCACGTCGGCAACGTCATGCTGCGCGGACGCAGCTCACGCGGGGTGGCCGCGACGGCGCGGGTCAGCGCCGCGCTGGCCGCCCACGTCACGGCGTCATCGACCGGCTCCGTGCGCCTGTTCGTCGCGACGGACCAGGAGGGCGGCGCGGTGCGGGTCCTGCGCGGACCCGGGTTCGACGTCATCCCGAGCGCACTCACCCAGGGCACCTGGTCCGCGTCGCTGGTCCGGATGCGTGCCCATCGGTGGGGTGGTCAGCTCCGCGCGGCGGGGATCAACCTCGACCTCGCTCCTGTCCTGGACACTGTGCCGTCCGCGGCAAGCGCACGGCTCAACCCGCCCATCGGCGCCTTTCGCCGGGAGTTCGGCTACTCGCCCCGGGTGGTCAGTGCACACGGTGTGGCCTTCCTCCGCGGGCTGGCCGACGCCGGCGTCGATGGCTCCGTCAAGCATTTCCCGGGACTCGGCCGCGTCTCCGGCAACCCGGACAACACCGCCCGCGTGACCGACACGATGACCAGCCGCCACGACGCCTACCTGGCGCCGTTCCAGGCTGCGGTCGACGCCGGAGCCGGTTTCCTCATGATGTCGACCGCCTACTACACGCAGCTCGATCCGGAACGCCCCGCCGCGTTCTCCCCCACCGTGCTGACCGGCATGGTCCGCGGCGACCTCGGCTTCACCGGCGTCGTCATCTCCGACGACCTCGGCAATGCCAAGCAGGTCGCCGCCTGGTCTCCCGGGTCGCGCGCCGTCCAGTTCCTCGCGGCCGGCGGCGACATGGTGCTCACGGTCAATCCCGACCTGCTGCCCGCGATGGTGCACGCGGTGAGCGCACGTGCGCTCACCGACGCGACGTTCGCCGTGCAGGTCGATACGGCCGTTCGGCGGATTCTCGCGGCCAAAGCGGCCCGCGGTCTGCTCTAAGCCCAACGTGACGAAGCGGGGCACACACGCGCGCCAAGCAGTCGGCGACGTCCGGTCCAGCCGAGCGTGACGAAGCGCGGAATACGGGCTGCGGCCAGGCGCCGGCCACTTCCGACGAGCCCCGGGAGCGGGCTCGGCCGGCGCCCCGGCCCTCAGCCGCCGCGCGGGGTGACGGCAGCCAACAACTCCGGCAGTCTGGCAAAGGCGATCCGGGCCGCGGCGGCTCGCGCAGCGATCCCGAGCGCGACCGCGACCGCGAGCATCGCAACGCACAAAGCGACGGCGACCGCACCGTGCGCGAACCGGAGCAACGGGAGCGCGAAACCCGCGACGACAGCCAGGCTGGCGAACGTCATGCCGAGCCCGGCCAGCCCGGCCAGGCAGCCGCGGCCCGGGTCGACGCTGCCGAAGACGTTGCGCGCCGAGTCGGGCAGCGGCACGGGGAACCACACGCTGAGCAGCGTGGAGCCGGCGAGCCCGATGCCGAACGCGGACACCTCGACGACGACGGCGGTCGCGAGGATTGCCATCCGGCCGCTCAGGGCCGCGCCGATGACAGTGGCCGTCACAAGGAGCGGCATCGTGACCGCCGAGGAGGCGATTGCTTTGCCGAGCAGGTCACTGCGCAGGTCGGCGCGGGTCCCGGTGGCGGACAGGTGCATCCAGAACGCGGCCCCGTCGTACCCGAACTGCTGCGCCGCCTGCATCGCCAGCACCGACGCCACGAACGCGACGCCCGCCACCATCAGACGGCCCGACGCGCGGGCGGCGGGCCCCAGCACGAAGATCAGCAGCACCACGACCTGCACCCACAACACGCGCCGGCGCGGGTCGCGCCACTGGTAGCGCAGGTCGCGGGCCGCGACGGCACCGGCCCGGCCGTGGTCGCCGAGCCACGTGAGCAGACCACCGCCCGTGCGCACCGACGACGAGGACGCGTCGTGCTGCACCGAAATCCGCGACACTGCCCGTGACCAGACCAGCACCAACAGCGCCACGCAGCCGGCGACGGCGGCGAGCTCGAGCGCGGCGGCCCCGTAATGGCCGGCGGCCGCGTCGGCGGGGGCGCGCGCCGCCATGCCCGGCGGGGTCCAGCGCAGCACTCCGGCGAGGCGGGCCGTCGCCTCGCTCGGCGCCGTCCCGTGCAGAACCTTGCGCAGCAGGACGTTGAACGCCAGCGGCACAAATCCGACCAGGACGACCGCACCGGCCGCCAGGTCCCGGCCACGGCGACTGCGCAGGACGGCCGACAACGACGTGGTCAAGGCGCGCGACGCGGTGACGCACAGCATCAGCTGCAGGACCGCGCCTCCCAGGCCGACGAGGGAGGCCGAAGCGACGACGGCGCCGCTGAGGGCCACGGCTGAGACGATCGGACCGACACCGACGAATGCGGCCGTCACCAGGCCGCGCATCGTGTCGCGCCGGCTGAGCGGAAACACCAGCAGTCGACCGGGCTCGAGGGTCTCATCGGCGGCCGACAAGACGATGGGCAGCACGAGCCACCCGAGCAGCATCGCGGTGAACAGCACGACCGCGGCGGAGTTGTCGGCCGCCGCCAGCGTGGTCGCCGCCAGCAGCGCCCCGATGACACCGAAAGTGCTGATCAGGACGAAACCGGTGACGTACGCGGGCCCCATCCGCAGCCCGTTGCCGAGCAGCCGCAGCTTCAGCCGGACGAAGATCCCAACCACGTCAGCCCCTCCCCGCTGAGCGGCGCGCCGACGTAAGCGAGGAACGCCTCCTCGAGTGACCGGCCACCACGCACCGCGTCGAGCGGGCCCGTCGCGACGATGCGGCCGGCGTGCATGACAGCCACCGAATCACACAATCGCTCGACGAGATCCATGGCGTGACTGGAGAAGATGACCGACGAGCCGGACGCCGTGTAGCGCTGCAGCACCTCGCGGATCGTGTGCGCGGACACCGGGTCAACCGCCTCGAACGGCTCGTCCAGAAACAGCACGCGCGGGTTGTGGATGAGCGCGCTCGCCAGCGCGACCTTCTTGCGCATACCGGTGGAGTAGTCGACGACGAGTGTGCGCGCCGAGTCGCTGAGACCGAGGACCGCGAGCAATTCTTCGGCTCGCGTGTCGGCGTCGCGCGGGGCGAGCCCGTGCAGGCGTCCGACGTACTGCAGCAACTCCCGCCCGGACAGCCTTTCGAAAAGGCGCAGGCCCTCGGGCAGCACGCCGATCACCCGCTTGGCCGCCACCGGATCGCGCCACACGTCGGCGCCGAGCACCTCCGCCGTCCCGGCGTCAGGGCGCAGCAGCCCGGTGAGCATCAGCATGGTGGTGGTCTTGCCGGCGCCGTTCGGTCCGACGAGGCCGAAGAAACTGCCAGCCGGTACGACGAGATCGACGCCCGCCACCGCGATCGTCGCGCCGAACCGCTTCCACAGGCCGGCCGCCCGCAGCGCGGGAGCACCCGGAACGCGACCGTCACCGCGGCCGTCACCGTGGCCGTCACCGTGGCCGTCACCGTGGCCGGCCGGGCCCGTCCACTCGCCGGCCGGTGGGGCCCCCGCCGCGGTCACCGGTCCAACCTCCGGGGTCGGAAGCGCGCCGTCTGTCATGGCGGGCTCACGACGCCGAGACGGATGCCTCGGCCGACTCGAGCAGCATGCGCTTGGTGCCGAGCTGCTGCTCCGCCTTGGCGACCGCCTTCGCGTCACCGCGGGCGGTGGCGCGGGTGAGCTTGTCCTCGAGCTCGGTCACGGACCGGCGCAGGCTGTCGACGAGCGGGTTGGCCGGCGCCGCAACGGTCCACTTCGCGTCGGATGCGTCGCGGAAGCGTTCCTCGACCTCCTGCAGGCGGTGCTCCAGTGTCTGCATCGACGCGCGGGGGACCTTGCCGACCGCTTCCCACTCGGTCTGGATCTGCCGGAGGGCGGCGGTCGCGCCGGCGAGGTCGGCGGCCGGGTCGAGCGCCTCGGCGCGGGTCAGCAGTGCCTCCTTCTTGCGCTCGTTGTCGCCCTGTTCGAGGTCCATGACGGAGAATGCCTGCGACCGGCGCGCGAAGAACGTGTCCTGCGCGGCGCGGAACCGCTGCCACAGCGACTCCTCGACGGCCTTCGGCCCGCGTCCGGCCGCCTTCCAGGAGTCCATGAGGTCGCGATAGCGGCGGGCGGTGTCCGTCCATTCGGACGACTCCGCGAGCGACTCCGCCTCCTTGATCAGTGCTTCCTTGCGTTCTTTCGCCGCCTCGCGCTCCGCCTCGCGCTCGGCGAACGCCTGCGTGCGGTTGTGAGTGAACGCGGTGCGGGCGGCCGACAATCGCCGCCACAGGGCGTTCTCGGCGTTTCGGTCGCCGTCACCGGCGGTCTTCCACTCCTCGACGATCGCGCGGAACCGCTCACTCGACGGCCCCCAGTCGGTCGAGGTGACCAGCGTCTCCGCCTCAGTGACCAGCCCCCGTCGCTTGGCGGTGGCGACGCCGCGGTGGTGGGCGTCCTCGACGCGGCGCTGCGCGGCGATCCCTTCGACCTCGTCGAGCAGCTTGGCCACGGCGTCGAGGTCCCCGACCACCGAAGCGGCCGGCAGCGACTCGCGAATCTCGGCGACGGCCTTCTTGCTCTCGGCGACGGTCGCCGTTTTTGCGGCCAACCGGTCGCGCACCAGGCGCGCCCGCGTGAGCAGTTCGTCGTACCGGCGCGTGTAGTGCGCGAGGCCCGACTCGGGATCGCCCGCCTGCCACGAACCGACCGCGCGCTCCCCGTCAGCCGTGCGCAGGTAGACGGTGCCGTCCTCGGCGACGCGTCCCCACGGATCCGACTCGCTCATGCCTAACTCCCTGTGTCAGCCTGCCGCGCGCACGCGGAACGAGGTCGACCATCTCCCGCACATCGGCCTCCGCCACCCGAACGATAGGCGCCGCCCCGGCGCGGCGGTCGCGCCCCGGGGCAGCGGCGGAGAATTGTCGCGCGAATGTGACGATCGGCGGCTCGTCACTGCATGCTCGGCCGGTGGGGCCATGGCCGTCAACGCGAATCGGCCGCCCGCAGCAACGCCTGGCGGTCCGCGATCTTCTCGCGATCCCGGCCGTTCGCCCCCCCGAGGTCGCGCTCGGCCTGCTCGATCGACGCCCAGCCCTGCCACGAGACCGCCGTCACGCCGCGGGCCTCCAGGAGTGCCGGAAGGGCGTCGCTGCCGCGGGCCGGGGCGGCGGGCACGATCCCGTCCGCGGCATCGTGCAGCAGCGACTCGACCGTCTCGTTGGCGTCGTGCTTGTTGGTGCCGACGACCCCTGTCGGGCCCCGCTTGATCCAGCCGGCCACGAACTGCCCCGCGACCGGCACGCCGTTCCGCAGAACCCGGCCGGCGGCGTTCGGGATGACCCCCGCCTGCTCGTCGAACGGCAGCCCCGGGATGGCGACCCCGCGGTAGCCGACAGATCGCACGACGAGCTGCGCAGCCAGCACGCACTGCTCCGTCGTGTCGCGGGCACCGGCGGCGCCGTCCAACTCGGTGCGCACCAGTCGCACCCCGTCGACCGCCTCGGCGCCGAGCAGCGCCGCGGGCCGCAGCAGAAACCGCAGGTGCACGCGCCGGGCCCTGCCCTCCAGCGGACGCTCCGCCCAGCCCTGCAGCGCCGCGAGGTTGCGCCGAGCACCGGCGTCGTGGGCCAAGTGCTCGGCGCTGGCCTCGTCGAGGACCAGTTCGTCAGGTCGTACGACGATGTCCGCATTGGTCAGCCCGCCCAGCTCGCGGAGCTCGTGCGTCGTCCATTTGGCCTGGACGGGCCCGCGCCGGCCGAGGACGTGGATGTCGGTGATGGCACTGGCCGCAAGCACGTCCAGGACATGGCCTGGCACGTCGGTGCTGCGCAGTTCCTCGCTCGTCTTCGCGAGCACCCGCGCGACATCGACCGCGACGTTGCCCACACCGATGACCGCGACCGTGCGCGCGTCGAGGGTGTAGCGGTCGATCGGGGCGTCGGGGTGGCCGTTGTACCAGTTCACGAAATCGGTGGCGGAGACGCTGCCCGGCAGGTCCTCACCGGGAACGCCGAGGCGCCGATCGACCGCGGCGCCGTTGGCGAACAGCACCGCGTCGTAGTGCTCGTGCAACTCGGCCACGGTGACGTCCGTGCCGACCGCGACATTGCCGAGGAACCGCACCGCCGGGTCGTCCAGCACGGTGTGCAGCGCTGCGGCGATCGACTTGATTTTCGGGTGATCGGGGGCGACGCCGTAGCGGACGAGACCGAACGGGCACGGCAGCCGGTCGAGCACGTCCACCTCGGCATTGCCGGCCTTGACCAGCGCGGCCGCGGCGTAGATGCCGGCGGGGCCCGAGCCGATGATCGCAACACGCAGCATGCCGGCCACTCTCTCACCGGGGCCGACCCGCCGGCCACCGACTCGCTCCGTTACGGTCGCGGCCGACCCGACGTTCCGAAGTTGGCAACGCCAGGGAGTTGCGAAACGCGGCACGTGCGCGCGGGGGCACGCGCGGGCCTAGGCTGTCGCGCATGGCCGACCCCGTGCGCATCACGTACCTGCTGGTCGACGGCGAGAACGTCGACGCGACGCTCGGTGTGAGCGTGCTCGGCCGCCGACCCAACCCGGAGGAGCGGCCCCGCTGGGAGCGCGTGCGCGGGTTCGCCGGCGACGTCTGGTCGCAACCGGTCAAGCCGTTGTTCTTCCTCAACGCCAGCGCCGGCCACATGCCGATGACCTTCGTGCAGGCTCTCCTGGCGCTCGACTACCGCCCGATCCCGCTCTCCGGAGACGTCGGCGAGAAGGTCGTCGACATGGGCATCCAGCGCACTCTCGAGGCGATCGAGGCGCGCGGCGGCGACGTGCTGCTGGCGAGCCACGACGGCGACTTCCTGCCGCAGGTGAAGGGCCTGCTCGTCGCGGGGCGCCGGGTCGGCATCCTCGGCTTCCGCGAGTACGTCAACGCGCAGTTCTCCGAACTTCGCGAGGCAGGGCTGGAGTTCTTCGACCTCGAGTACGACCTCAACGCCTTCTCGAGCGCACTGCCCCGCGTGCGGATCATCCCGATCGACCAGTTCAACCCGCTCGAGTTCCTCTGAGGCCCGGCGCGGGGTCGGCGCGGGGTCGGGCACGGGGTCGGGCACGGGGTCGGCGCGGGGTCGGCGCGGGGTCGGGCGCGGGGTCGGCGCGGGGTCGGCGCGGGGTCGGGCGCGGGGGTCAGAGCAGCTGCTGGCCGTGCAGACCGGCGAGCAGCGCCTGTCCGTCCGGCCCCGTGACCCACGGCACCGCGGGCGGGGCGGTGCTGCCGTCAGCCTCGGCAGCCGGCGTCGGCGTGCCACTGGACAGGACCTGCTCGACCGGCGTCAGCTGGCGGATGGCCACTCCCCGGACGGCGGCCACCCGCTCGGAGGCGAAGTCGGCGTAGATCTGCGGATCGTGCTGGCCGTCGTCGCCGACGAGGAGCCACTGGATCTGCGGGAGCTCGTCGGCGAGCCGCCGCAACGCGGAGCACTTGTGAGCGCTGCCGCTGCGGAACCAGCCGGTGTTCGTCGGTCCCCAGTCCGTGAGAAGCAACGGCCCCGGCGGGAACGCGTGCCGCGCCAGGAACCGCTCGATGGTCGGGGCCACGTTCCAAGCGCCCGTCGACAGGTAGATGACGGGAGCCCCCTCGTCGGCGGCCTGGACGGTCTGCAGCAGCCCCGCCATGCCGGCGACGGGCCGGCGCGCATGTTCCTTCAGCACGAAGCTGTTCCACGCGGCGAGCAGCGGCCGCGGGAGGTGGGTCACCATCACCGTGTCGTCGATGTCGCAGACGACCCCGAGCCGCGCACCCGCGGCGATGACACGCACGTCGCACGACGCGGCATAGTCACCGGCGGTGCGCAGCGTGACGGGATGCCACCCCGCGTCGAGCGTCGCCGGCACACGCACATCGACGTAACCGCCGCGATCGGTGGTGACCTCGTGCACCTCGCCACCGATCTCCACGCGGACGGGGTGGGAGGTGACGGGCACCGACAGGAAGGCCCGCCACCCGCGCTCGGGGTTGGGACGCTCGGCCGGCGACGCCCCCCGGCGACCGCGGGGCGCCAACACGACGCGGCCGAGGATGCGCACCCAGCCGGACGCGCCGTAGCCGGTGTAGCCGAGCACCCGCGGCGCCCAGCCGCGCGCGACGAGCCAGGGCGTCACCGCCCGGAAGACGACGTCCTCCGCGCGGCTCGCCCAGTGCGGCCGCACCGGCCGGGAGCTCGCCCGGACGGGCACGTGCCCGGGGCCAACGGGCGGGTCACCGGCCGACTGGTCGGCCGGTGGGTCAGCGGCCGGCGGGTCAGCGGCCGGCGGGTCACCGGCCGGCGGGTCACCGGCCGGCGGGTCACCGGCCGGCGGGTCACCGGCCGGCGGGGACGGGAGGTCGGTCATGCCGCCATTCTCCCGCGCCGCCGTGGCGCGGCGCACCACGCCGGTCAGCCGGCCGCGTGCGGCACCCGTCAGCGGTAGCGGAAGCCGTCGAAGAAGCGACGGAAAACGCCGCCCTCGAGCGGGAGCGGCGGGTCCGGCGGCGGCGCCACGGACCGCTGGCGCGCGATCGGGGTGTCGTAGTCGGTGCGGACGATGGCGTCGACGACCTCGTCCACCCCGAAGGACTCCGAGCCGTCAATGTGCGGCACATAACCGACGAGCATCCCGTTGGCCATGACCTGCGCCTCGAGGCCGGCCGTGCCGTCGGTGTCCCAGATCGCCTCGCGGCCGCCGGGCACCACGACCTTGATGCCGAACTGGTAGACGCCGACCTTCGCGATCCGCGCGTCCACGCCACGCCCGCGCAACAGGTCGGTGACGGTCCGCGCCCGGGTCTCATCCATTGCACCCAGGCTAGCTCACCGAGCCTTACGCAATGCTGACAAGCGGCGCAAGGTCGTCGTACAGCGGCAGCGCACTGTCCCTTTCAGTCGGGCACCCCGCCCGTCACTGAATCCAAGGAGCACCACGATGCGTGTACGACGCACAGCGACGACCGCGACCCTCGCCGCCCTCGCCTTGTCGGGCCTCCTCCTCCCGGGGACCGCCATGGCCGACGCTACGGCCCCGGCCCCCACCCCCGCCCCGACCGGAGCCCCGACCGGAGCGAGTCCGGCGCCCGCGAGCGACTGCGACGCCCTGCCCTCCCGGGTCCAGGGCGCCCCTACCGGCGTGAAGGCGGGCGCCCGCGGCGGCGACTATCTCTGGCATGACGCGAAAGGCTGGCACCTTCGGGTGACGCACGCCAGCAACGACAAGCGCATCTACACCGGCGTCATCCATTCCACGAACGCGATGACGAAGGAGCCCGTCGCCCTCGAGTCGACGGACTCCGTCACCCTGAGCGCGGACCGTAAGACGCTGACGTTCCGGTTCGCCAACTACGGCTATATCGACGGTGTCGATTTCACGACCGACTGCTCGCATGCGCTCACGTTCGCGCTGCGTGCGGGTGGCAGCCGGATCGCGCGCGGCCATGTCTACCTCGGGGCGCACAAGGTGCACCCGGCGCATGTCCCGTTCACGGTCCGCCGGTCCGAGCGCGTGACGCCGAAGCCGACCCCGAGGCCGACGCCGACGACCACCCCGACGCCGACGCCGACGACCACCCCGACGCCGACGCCCACCCCGACCGCGACCCCGTAGGCGCGGTGTCGCGGCATTGCCAGCATGACCGTCGACAGTGGTGGCATCCGGGTGCGGGTGCCGCCACTGCCCGCCGTCGAGGAGGCGTCGCATGACCGAATGGGCCCGCGGCCTCGTCGTCGTCGTCGAGGACGACTCGGCCATCGCCGAACTGATCCGGCTCTATCTCAGCCGCGACGGCTTCGGCGTCCACATCGAACGCGACGGCCGCGGCGGACTCGCCGCTGTCCGCTCCCTGCGCCCGGTCGCCGTCGTGCTCGACGTCGGCCTGCCCGTCCTCGACGGCACCGAGGTGTGCCGTCTGCTGCGGCAGGACGGCGACTGGACCCCGGTGCTGTTCGTCACGGCTCGCGACGATGAGATCGACCGGGTCCTCGGCCTGGAGCTGGGTGCCGACGACTACGTGACGAAACCGTTCAGCCCGCGCGAGCTCGTCGCCCGGGTCAAGGCGGTGCTGCGCCGCGGCGGCGCCGACGCCGACGCCCCGGTCGTGTTGCGGGTCGGCTCGGTCACCGTCGACACGGGCCGGCGGCGCGTCGAGGTGGACGGCACGAAGGTCGCGCTGACGTCCACGGAGTTCGACCTGCTGGCGCATCTCATGCGCAAACCCGGCCGCGTCTACGGCCGCGAGCAACTGCTGTCGACGGTCTGGGGTTATGAGGCGGCCGCGGGGAGCCGCACCGTCGATGTTCACGTGGGCCAGCTGCGGGCGAAGCTGGGCGAGGCGAGCCCTATCCGCACGGTGCGCGGCGTGGGTTATTCGGTGGACGAGTGACACAGGCGCCGTGGGACGCCGCGCCTGTCAGCCCTGCGACGGGGGCCCCCCGTCGCAGCCGCCGGCCCTCGCTCGCGTGGCAGGTGTCGGCCGTGACCATGGTCGTCGTCGCTCTGACCGTCACGGTGATTGCCTTGCTGGCCTCGTTCTCGGCGCGCTCGTCGCAAACCGACGCCAAACGCGGGGCGCTCGCGCTGCGCGCCGACAAGTTTGCCCTGGCCACCGCGGCGGGCCGCGGCACGCAGGCCGTCGACCGCCTGAAGAACCAGGCCGGCCTGGCCAACGTCAAGCTCGCCTGGATCCGCGCCGGCAACGGCAACGTCTTCGGCCCGGACCCGCTCGCCAGGGCGAGCATCCGCCCGGAAGACATCGTGGCGGCGCAGAACGGTCAGGACGTCAGCGACGTACGCTCCGTCGAGGGCCGCGACGTGTTTTTCGAGGCGCGGCCCGCCGTCGGCGCCGCGGACGCCGCCATCGTGCTGGTGCAACCGGTCCGTCAGGCGGCCGACCCGTATGCCCGATCCTTACGCCAGACGCTCCTGCCGCTGCTGGTCGGGCTCGTCCTCGCCGCGGGGGCCGGTGTGTTTCTCGGCCGGCGGCTGACCCGGCCCTTGCAGCAGGTCGCGTCCGCGGCGCACGAGCTCGCGGCCGGGCGCCGCGACGTCCACGTGCCCGTCTCCGGCTCACCGGAGGTGACGGACGTCGCCGAGGCGCTCAACGGGCTGGTGGGAGCGTTGACCAGCAGCGAAGGGCGCCAGCGGGAGTTCCTCCTGTCCGTCTCGCATGAGCTGCGCACACCACTGACCGCCCTGCGCGGCTTCGCCGAGGCGCTCAGCGACGACGTGACCGCGCCGGCCGACGTGCCGCACACCGGGCGGGTGATGCTCGCGGAAGCCCAGCGTCTGCAGCGCCTCGTGTCCGACCTGCTCGATCTCGCACGGCTGGGTGCGCAGGATTTCCGGCTCGACCAAGCGGACGTCGACCTCACGGCTCTCATCGAGGCGGCGGGCGCCGTCTGGGGTGCCCGCTGCGCCGCGGAAGGTGTCGACTTTCGCCTCGACGCCCCCGTTGCCCCACTCCTCGCGCACACCGACCCGACGCGGGTGCGCCAGATCGTGGACGGGCTCGCCGAGAACGCCCTGCGCGTCACACCGAGCGGCCGGCCGATCGTGCTGACCGCCTACCCGGTCGACGGTTGGTGCGTTGTCGAGATCCGAGACGGCGGCCCCGGCCTGACCGACGATGACCTGGCCGTCGCCTTCGACCGGTCGGAGCTCTACAACCGCTACCGCGGCATCCGCCAGGTCGGCACCGGCCTGGGTCTCGCGCTGGTCGGCGGCCTCGCGGCGCGCCTCGGCGGCGCGGCGCGCGCGTCGCGCGCCCCCGAGGGTGGCGCGTGCTTCAGCGTCTGGCTGCCCGCCGTTTCCTGAGGCGTGGGAAGAAGGAACGCGGGGGCGGCGTTGTTGCGGCTGCCGTCCCTGGATGCGCTGGCGGGCAACCGCCGACAGACGACGCCTTGTGCGTGGCAGTCGAGCATGGGCGAGGCGGGAGGTTCGATTCCCCCCGACGGCACCACCGGAGTTGTCGTACGACGAGATTGTTGTTGTGCGTCACACTTTCTTCGTACGACAAACGCTCTTTCTTACGGCGTTTCCTGTGGCAGGACGCGGGACCCGTCAGCCCTTCGCGCTGGGGGCGCACGGGTCATCCGCCGCGGTGTGCACGTGGTTGGGGTCCGCGGTCGCTGACGCGGTCGGACTGGCGGACGCGCTCGGGGTCGCGGGCTTGGGCGTCGTGATCGGCTTGTCGTTGATCACTTCGTCGAACAGTTTTCGCGCCGCCTTGTCGTCCATCTTCATGGCGTCCTGGCCGTCGATCACGTACTCGGAGTTGGCCACCGGCACAGTGACGAAGGTGACCCGGCCGGTGTTGAGGCCTTGCAGGCCCGAGGCGATGTCAAACAACGCCTTTCCGTCCAGCGTGCTGTCGAGTGTCAGCGCGCCGGCGATCGTCTGGACGACCTCGTTGAGCTTCGACAGGTCGGTGAACATCCCGGAGTCCATCGCCTTCGTGAGGATGGACGCGACGAATTTCTGCTGGCGCCGGATGCGGCCGAAGTCTTCCGGGCCGTCGCCGGTGTCCTTGTGCCGCGTGCGCACGTAGGCGACTGCCTGGACGCCGTCGAGGTGGCTGCGGCCGGCGGGCAACTTGAGACCCGAGCCGCCTTTCTTTCCCTGGAACATGGTGTCGTCGACCGCCTGCGGCAGGCACACATCGACACCGCCCAGGGCGTCGACCATGCGGCCCAGGCTCGGCACGTTGATGGACATGTAGTGGTCGACGTGGATGCCGGTGAGCTGCTCGATCGTGTAGAGCGCGAGGTTGGGGCCGTGATCCCCACCGCGCGCGTACGCCGCGTTGATCTTCATGTGCACCGCCGACTTTCCCTCGAACGCGGGGATCTCGACCCACAGGTCACGGGGAAAGCTGACCACCGTCGCGTGCTTCCGGTCGCTCGACAGGTGGATCAACATGATCGTGTCGCTGCCACCGCTCCCGACATCGCCCAGGTGGTATTTCTGCTTTTCCCCGGGCGCGAGCCCCTCGCGGGAGTCGGTGCCGAGCACCAGCACGTTCATCGCGTCGAGCTTGACGGCTGTGGCGCGGGACTCGGTCGGGATGCCTTTGGTGACGTCCGGATGCCTGGACATGCCGGTCGCGCCGGCAACGGGAGCGGGTGAATCGACGATCGAGTGGGCGGCGCTGTCGCCGATCACGGAGTAGACCAGGGTGACCGCCGACCCCGTCGCGATGAGGACCTGGAAACCGCGCCGCAGCCAGTCGATGCGGCTCACGCGCTCGGCGGCGCTCCGGAACACGATGAGTCCTCTCGGTCGGGATCCACCGAGATTACGGGGTCGGGACCGCAATACCCAATCGGTGATCTTGCGCGCCTCGTGCCCGCCCGTGCGGCATTTCACGCTCCCTCGGCGTGTCGACCGCCTCGACGGTGGCTCGCGTCGTGTCGCGCGGATCATCGGCGGTTGGTCTCGCCGGGGGTCAGCGCCGGAAACCGGGGGGCGGGAGCGGCGGAGCCGACGGCCCGGAAGGCTGGCCAGGGAGGCCCGGCATTGTGCCGGCGCCGGGTCGCCGGACGTCGACCCCGCCGAAAAGGGCCGTCCCTGTCACATGAACGACGTAAGCGCCCGCGCCATCGTCGGCGCGGTTGCTGCACCCGCCGAGAATGGCGACGACGTTGGACACCACCCGGACATGTGGCGGCGCGATGATCTCGACACCGCCCATGATCGTCACCACATTGATCGTCGTGTAGGGCTGCTCGAACACCGCGCTGGTCAGGTCGATCTGCGCGCCCCCCATCACGGCGACGACCTGCAGTCGGCCCGGGACGGACCAGGCGCCACTGCGCTCGACGCCGCCGAAGATGGCAATTGCGGTCGTCCGTCCGGCGATACCCGAGAACGGCTGATACGGCGAGACCGGCGTCGGATACGCCGGAGCCGGTCGCTGGAATGCCGAGGTGGGCGGTTGGTACGGCGAGGCCGGCGCTTGGTACGGCGCGGTCGGCGCTTGGTACGGCGTGGCCGGCGCTTGGTACGGCGTGGCCGGCGGTTGGTACGGCGCGGTCGGCGCTTGGTACGGCGCCTCGCGGACCAGGTCACGAGTCAGGGCCGCGAGGTCCCCGTGGGTGCGGGCCGCGAAGACGCGCTCGAGCCGTTCGTGCATCTCCTCGATCGTGAGGCGACCGTCAGACGTGGCGGCGGCGACGATGACGCTCGTCGCGTCGCGGTCGGCGTCCGTCGCACGCATCTCGAGACTGTGGTCATCGCTCACTGCGCCGACTATAGGCGGCGAGGAGCACACTCGTCAGTGCCATGAGCCGATCTCGCACAGCCGCCCTTGTCGCGCTGGCCGTGGTCGCCTTGGCCGCGGTCGCCGTTGCTCTCATCAGCTGGGGCGTCGGCGCGTCGCGCTCCGCCGCACACGAGCGCGGCGTCGCCGGTGGACCGGCCGGCACGTTCGTGGCCCTCGGCGACTCCGTGCCGGCGGGGCCGGCGTGCCGGCGGGGCCGGCGTGCGGGTGCACCCCGTTCCCCGAGCTGGTGCGAGTCGCCGCGTCGGCCGCCAGTCGCGGGGACGCCTACTTGATGACCGCCGCAGCCGGTGGCGTCACCAGCGCTGTCGTGCTTGCGTCCGTGCGCGACGACGACAGCGCTGTCGCCGGCGCGCTGCGGCGGGCGACAACCGTCTTCCTCACCGTCGGAGCCAACGATTTCGACACCGACCCGGCCGTGACATGTCCGGCCGCCGAGGTGTGCGATCCCCGCGTCGCAGACACCGTGCAGCGCAACGTCACGGCCATCCTCACGCGGATCGCGAAGCTCGGACGGCCGCGCCCGGGTCTTCGTCACCGGCTACTGGGCGGTGTTGGTCGACGGGGCGGTGGCGCCCGGCCGAGGATCCGCGTATGTCACGGCGGCCCGAGCGGTCACCGTGCAGGCCAACGACGGCCTCCGCGCGGCGGCAGCGGCCGGCGGCGCCACGTACGTCGACCTGGACGCGACGTTCACCACAGCCGCCGGCGCCGGCAACGACCGCACGTCTCTGCTGGCCGCGGACGGTGATCACCCCAACGCAGCAGGGCACCGGCTGATCGCCGATGCCCTGGTGGCTGCGTGCGGTTGCGCCTGACCCGCAACGTCGGGCCGGGGATTCAGGCCGCGTTGAGACGCACCAGCTCGTCGCTCGTGAGCTCGAGCTCGGCCGCGGCGGCCGAGTCCCGGATTGTCGCCGGCCGGCTGGACCCCGGGATCGGGATGACGATCGGCGAGAGAGCCAGCATCCAGGCGAGGCAGACCTGCTGCGCGCTCACGCCACGTGCGTCGGCCACCTCCTTGAAGGCAGCACTGCGCGACGCGAGGCCGGCGGCGTTCGACATGCCACCGAGCGGGCTCCACGGCAGGAAGGCGATGCCTAGCTCGGTGCACAAGTCGAGCTCAGGCTGGCTGCTGCGGAACGTGAGCGAGAACTGGTTCTGCACGGACGCCAGACGCCCGCCGAGGATCTCCTGCGCCAGGCGGATCTGGTCGGGATCGGCGTTGGAGATCCCGGCCAGCCGGATCTTGCCTTCGTCCAGGAGGTCGCGGATCGCCCCGACCGAGTCCGCGTACGGCACCTTGGGGTCCGGTCGGTGGAACTGGTAGAGCCCGATCGCATCGACGCCGAGCCGTTTGAGGGACGCCTCGCACGCCTCGCGCAGGTGCTGCGGCGAACCGTCCAGCGTCCACGCACCCCCACCCGGCCGCTCATGGCCGCCCTTCGTCGCGACGAGCACTTCTGAGGTGTCGCCGTCATAGGAGGCGAGGGCTTTCGCGATGAGTGACTCGTTGTGGCCGACATCGCCGGCGTCGAGATGATAGGCGTCGGCGGTGTCGATCAACGTCACCCCGGAATCGAGGGCGGCATGGATCGTCGCGACGGACTGGGCCTCGTCGGGGCGACCCTCGATCGACATGGGCATCCCGCCCAGCCCGACCGCGCTGACTGTCCGGTCACCGATACTGCGGTTCTTCATCGACGGTCCTCCACCTGGTGCGACGGTTGTCTTCGGGCAGCGGCCTTGCGCGTGCCCTGCGGTGCCCCTACCCGGCCAGCCGGGCCCCAACGACCCGGCGGCCAGCCACCCGCGACCCGGCGGCCAGCCGCCCGCGAGCCGGCGGTCAGCCACCCGCGACCGACGGCAGAACGGTGACCGTCGCGCCGTCGGCGAGGACCGTGTCCAGGCCCCTGTCGCGGCGCACATCCGCACCGTCGACGTAGACATTGACGTAGCGACGCAGTGCCCCGGCCTCGTCGCGCAATCGACGGTGCAGGAGCGGGTGCGAGGCGGCGAGCGTGTCGAGCGCGGATCGCACCGTGCCGGCGGGTGCCTCGAGCGCCAGGGTGCGCACGCCTCCGGCCGCATCCGCCAGCGCCCGAGGCAACTCGAGGGTGATGGTCAACGCACCCCGGCTGACGGCGTCGTGGGCACGGCGGTGCCGGCCGGCGTCACGGCAGCTCCACGGCTCGTACGACGAGCACATCCGGCAGGTGCGCCGCCACCGTCTGGAAGGTCTCCCCGCCGTCGGCGCTGGCGTAGACGCATCCGTCGCGCGTGCCGAGGTAGACGCCGGTCGGCTCCGCGTGGTCGACGCACACGGCGTCGCGCAGCACCGGCGCGAAACAGTCGTCCGGCAGGCCGCTCGTCGACGGCTGCCAGGTCTCCCCCGCGTCCGCCGTGCGGTGCACCCGGAGCTTGCCCTCCGGCGGGATGCGCTCGCCGTCCGCCTTCACCGGGACGACCCACGCGGTGCCCGGCGTGTGCGGGGACGCGACGATCGAGAAGCCGAAGTCGGTGGGCAGCCCGTCGGCGATCGACTCCCAGGATTTGGCGCCGTTGTCGGAGCGGTAGACGCCGTGATGATTCTGCGCGTAGAGCCGCTGGTGACCACTCGCGTCGGCGGCGACCTTGTGCACGCACTGGCCGAACTCGGGCAGCGGGTCGGGGCAGAAGTAGGCGGCGATGCCGCGGTTGTGCGGGGCCCAGCCGGTCGCGCCGTCGTCGCTGACGTAGACGCCGCCCGTGCTCATGGCGACGAGCACCCTGTCGGACTCCGGGTCCGGCAGCACCGTGTGGATCGCAGCGCCGCCGAACCCGGAACCCCACTGCGTCGCGTGCGGGTGCTGCCACAGGTCGTCGACCAGCGTGAAGGTGCGCCCGGCATCCTCGCTGCGCCACAACGAGATCGGTTCGCAGCCGGCCCACACGACGTCCGGCCGCGCGGCACTGTCCGGCTGCAACTGCCAGACCCGCTTGAGCGTCCCGCCCGAGTCGGCGGGGAACTGGATGGCCCCGCGCTCCGTCTCCTCCCACGTGGTGCCCAGGTCGTCCGACCACAGCACCGTCGGCCCCCAGTGCTCGCTCATGGTCCCGACGAGCAACCGGGCCGGCGAGCGGCGGATGTCGATCGCGACGGACGCGACCTCCCGCATCAACAGGTGCGGGCCGTCGACGGTCCAGGTCACGCGGTCGTCGCTGCGGGCGAGCCACAGGCCCTTGCGCGTGCCGATCGCGAGAACGAAAGACATGATCCACTCCTCTGCGCCGGCCGCGCGGCGTCTGCGAGGTCACACAACCACGGGCCACCGACAGCCGTCGAGCCGTCAGTTGCAGGTGCCCCGCGGGTTGCCGCGCGGAGTTCCGCGGGCGCACCCGATGCAGGTGCGGGCATTGGGCCGAGCCTCGAGACGCTCCTCGCCGATCGGCTCGCCGCACGTCTCGCACGCCCCGTACGCGCCGTCCTCCAGCGCCGCGATTCCCCGCACGATGTCGGCGTGTGACCGCTGCACCTGCCGCAACAGCGCCGTGATCTGCTGGCGTTCGAAGGCGATCGTGGCTCCCTCGGGATCGTGCTCGTCGTCGGCGTTCGACTCCTGGGACGCTGCGACGAAGTCGTCGTGCTGGCGCCGCAGATCCGCCTGCTGCTGCGCGTTGTCGGCCAGGGAAGCCTCGAGCCGTGCGCGGCGCGGATCCGTCATGACCGGCTCAACACGCGCGGCGCCTCGGCCCTTCCTGGACTGCGGTGGAGCGAGCACGCAGAGCACGAGAGACCCGCCACTGCGGCCTCGACGTCAACGACGACACCGACGCGATGCCCCAGGCGGGCGCCTTTCGTCGTACGACGAATGAATGGACAGGGCCGCCCACGAACGGCGAACGAGGACCCGCACCTCGCCATTGACCGACGCGTCATCCAGCAGGACCCCCAAACTACGGCGAGGCCTCGAGACCCGGGGCGTGCCCACGAGGTGGCTCATGGAGCAGCCAACGTCGGTCAGTGCACCGTCAGTCGTCGATCTCGACGCAGTCGACGGTGATCCAGTAGTACTTCGAATGCGGGTTGGTGTTTCCCGTGACCGTAACGGTCATCACATGCTCGTCGCGCGGGAGGACGGGCGTCTCGTAGAACAAGGTGCGCGGCATGCGGTGCGGCGCGTATTCGTCGACGACCGTGACGGGCCCACCGTCGACGGAAACCTCCGCCAAGCCGTGGTTCTGCGCGCCGACCCCGTAGAAGCGGATGCGCGTGCCCACGAAGCGGACCGTCGCCGTATCGCCGGGGATGCTGCAATAGGAGTCCGAGCCGTCGGCCTCGACGTTGCCGGCTCCGTGCTCCCAGCGACCCCGGTAGTCGAATTGGTTGATGCCGGTGCCGATGACGAAGTCCTGGATCGTCGTCGTGCCGCCCGCGACCGAGATGCCGCTCGACCGGTGAACGTCCTCGACGGTGGCCGGTGGCTTCTCGCGTTCGAAGACGTAGTGGCTGGAAATCTCGTTCATGCTCACCTCGAGCTCGGTGAGCTCCGCCGCGACCGTCTTGGCGTGCGCTCCGACGTAGGCGGTGAGGCGCAGCGCATGCGTCAGTGACTGCACGCTGCGGGCGAGGTCGGTGGCGCTGTCCGCGACAACGGACGTGCTCTGCCCCACCTCGGAGGTGGTGGCGGTCTGCTGCTCGACAGCGGAGGCGATGGCCGTCTGATTGTCGCTGACGTGACGGATCATCTCCGTGATCTGTCGCATCACCTCCACGGCACTCGTGGAGCCGGACTTGATGCCGCGCACGGTGCTGGTGACCTGGTCGGTCGCGTCCGCCGTCTTCTTCGCAAGTCCCTTGACGCTGTCGGCGACGACGACGAACCCGCGGCCCGCCTCTCCCGCCCGGCCGGCCTCGATGGTCGCGTTCAGCGCGAGCACCCGCGTCTGGCTGGCGATCGAGGAGATGACCTCCACGACGTCCTGCACCTGCTGCGACGCTTCTTCGAGCTGCGTCATCGTCCCACTGGCCTGCAGCACCTGCTGGGCGCCCGCGTTCGCGATCGACGAGGCGGAGGAGGCGTGCCCCGCGATGTCGCGCACCGTCGTGGCCATCTCGACGGTGGCGGCCGCGATGTGCTGCATGTTGCGGGAGACGTGCTCGGCCGAGCTGGCTGCCTGTGCCGCGTCGTGGACGGTGCCCTCGCACATCTGGAGCATCGAGATGCCGAGCTCGTAAACGCTCGTCCAGCCGGCCTTGAGCCGGGCTGCAGTGACCTCCAGCTCGCCGATCTCTGTACGTAGCCGGGCGGCGACCCGGTCGGCGGCCGCGTCGATGGCGGCGGCCTCGTCGTCCGGGGCACCCTCGGAGCCCGGGGCGCCCTCGTCGTCCGGGGCGCCGCCGGAGCGCGCCGTGCGGGCGAGCCGGCCGTCAGCGATGGCGTCGAGGCCCTCGATGGCGGAACGCACGCGGGCCACCCGTGACCGGCGCACCGAGGCCGCGGCGACGACCGCCAGTCCGACCCAGGCGACGAGGAGTGCCACGCCGACGATGATGGCCATGCCATGGCGGCTGCCCGTCCAGGCGCCGATCACCGCGGCGCCGACCGCAGCAGCCGCGAGGAGCGCGGTCTCGACACCCACGGAGGAACGACCGCGGGAGCGAGTTGCTGACACCGCGTGAGGTGTCGACTCCGCGTTCGCGAGCATCGTTGTCACGGCACATGTCTCCCTGACGGTCGGGCCGGCGCGCGTGCGCACGCCGCTGGGTGCGGGCGCCTCGGCGACGACGCCTGCAAGACCAGTCGGCAGAAGTGCCGTCAGTCATTAGGGAGATCTTGCGGCGTGGCCCATGCTCGTGGTCCGCGACGAGATGAAGGGACGACCGGATGCTCGAGCGCAGACGTGGGAGCTGGGTGCTGACCTCCGACGCGACGCTCGTCGACGGGGACCGGGTCTACTCGTGGCTTGCCGACTCCTACTGGGCCAAAGGCCGGGAGCGCGAGGTCGTGGAGCGCTCCATCGCCGGGTCCCGCCCGTACTGCGTGCACGAGCACGGCAGCCAGGTCGCCTTCGCCCGCGTGATCACCGACGGGGCGACGTTCGCGTGGATCTGCGACGTGTTCGTCGATGCCCCCCATCGGGGACGCGGGCTCGGCACGTGGCTGGTCGACACCATCGTCGCTGATCTCACCAGCGAGGGCATCCTGCGGCTGCTGCTCGCGACGAAGGACGCGCACGACGTCTACCGGCGGTCCGGGTTCGAGGTGCTGGAAGGCGCGGGCCGTTTCATGGAGATCGACCGGCGGCCGACACGCAACGCCATTCTCGGTCGCCAAGCCTGAGATCGCGAGGGGTGGCGGGGTCAGTGCGCTCTCCCACCGGCGGCCGCGCCAACGGGACACCAATCTCCTTCGACGGCGAACGGCCCCGTGCGGGACACTGCGAGCGATGAGGCCCGACGGAGTGCGCAGCGAGCGCCCCCGCACGGACGCGGACCGGCCAGCGCCCCTCGGCTGGCGCCGGGTCCGGGGAGTCGCCGGCACGGTGGCCCTCGTCGTCGCGATCCTCGCGGCGGCAGGCGAGACGCTCGGCGCGGTCGTCGCGGGTCGGCTCTCCGGCAGCCCCGCCGCGAAGGCGGGACTCGTCGTGCTGCTCGCTGTCGCCCTGATCGGCTCGGCGGTGCTCGACACGTCGGCGCGCACGATCGCGTCGGGCATCGTGGCGCGGGCGGAGGGCAGGCTGCGCGGCGACCTGTTGCACTCGGCGCTGTCGCAGCCGCTGCCGGTCCTGCAGGAACAGGCGGTCGGCGAGATCCTCGACCGGGTCGATGACGATGTCACCCAGGTCGGCCGCCTGCTGCGCGGGACGGGCTGGGAGATGGCCCGCTCCATCCTGCGCTCGGTCCTGGCATGGGTCGTCGCGGGACTGACGTGGTGGGGCGCGTGGGTGGCCTTCCCCGTCGTGGCCTCGCTGGTGCTGCTCGTGGCGTGGCCGCTCGCGGGTGTCGTCGCGAGCCGCAAACTGGCCGAGGAGGGTGCGTGGTCGGAGCACGCGGCCCAGCTCGAGGAGGCCGTCGCCGGTCGCGACGACGTCCGCTCCTCGCTCGGGCAGCCGCACGTCGTCCGCCAATACGCGCTTCGGGCCGCCGAGGTGCTCCGCCGCGTCGGCGCGACGACATCGGCGTCCGCGTCCGTCCTGCGTCGCAGCGGTCTGGTCCTGCACAGCATGCTCGCGGGCGTCGCGGTCGTGGGCGTGGCGCTCGTGACGTCCGGGGCCCTGTCGCGCACCGCCCTGGTGACGGTGTGGATCCTCACCACGACGTTCGTCGGGTCACTGACCCAGGTCGCGCACCATCTTCCCGACCTCCAGTCGGGCCTCGGCGCCCTCGCCCGCATCCGGCTGCTGCTCACCGCTCCGCGCGAGGCCGGCGGTGGCACCGGGCTCCCGGCGGGTCCCGCGGCCGTCGAGTTCCGCGACCTGCGCTTCTCGTACGACGAGGGCTTCTCGCTCGACGCCGTCACGCTGCTGATCCCCGCCGGGACGACGTGCGCTCTCGTCGGCCGTACCGGCTCGGGCAAGTCCACGCTCGCCGCTTTCCTCTCGCGCGCTCTCGAACCGCCGCGCGGTGCGGTCTTCGTCGCCGGCCAGGACGTCCGGGACACCTCGGTCGAGGAGCTGCGCCGCGCCGTGGGTGTCGTGACACAGCGCACCGAGATCCTCGTGGCCTCGCTGCTCGACAACGTCACGTTGTTTGCGGACGTCCCGCGCGCCGACGTGGCGGCCGCGTTCGCCGCGCTCGACCTCGGCGACTGGGTCGGTGCCCTGCCGGACGGTCTCGACACGCAGCTGGGCCTGACCGGCGTGACCTTGTCGGCCGGTGAGGAGCAGCTCGTCGCATTCGCGCGGTTGCTCGTGCGCGACGTGCGGGTCGTCGTGCTGGACGAGGCGACGGCCCGCATGGACCCCGAGACCGAGCAGAGGGTCAATCGGGCGGCGGCGAGGCTGCTGCGCGGCCGCACCGGCATCGTGGTGGCGCACCGGCTCGCGACGACCGAGCGCTGTGAAGCGGTCGCCGTGCTGGACAACGGCCGGGTCGTCCAGAACGGCCCGCGCGCCGAGGTCGCCGCCGCGGCCGGACCGTTCCGCGAGCTCCTCCGCGCGGCAGGGCTGTCGGGGCCGTCCGGGCCGGCCGCGCGGCAGACGACGGCCCTCACCCGCACCGACCGCCGCCGGGATGCGCGCACCGTGGCCGCCCCCGAACCACACTTGGCCTCGGCGATCTGGCAGCTCGCGAAAGCCTATCCACGCTGGGGTTTCGCCGGCGCGGCCGCCTTCACCGTCTCGGCGCTCATCAACGCGTACGGACCGATCACCGGCTGGCTGTGGGGCGGCGTCGTCGCTGCACTCGCCGCTGGGCAGACACCGTGGGCGCGGTGCATCGCGCTCGCGGCGTGCCTCATGGTCTCGCCGCTGGCCGTCTCGTACGCCGTGCGCGTGTATCCCTTGTGGTGGAACGCGTGCACGTTGCGATTGCGGCTGTCGGTGCTGCGCGGGCAGACCATGCAGCGACGGCTCGAACGCACCCCGCCCGGCGAGGTCACCGCCCGAGCCCTGGATTCGGACCGTCTCGTGTTCTATGTCGACCGGTGGGTCGACGTCGTCACGAGCATGCTCTCGGTGCTCGTCATTGCGGTGCTCGGCCGGAGCTGGCTGGCCGGGGTGGTCTGCGCCAGCGTGCTGATCCTCGCCGCCGCCGTTTCCGCGGGCGGGGCCCCGCTGGCCGGGCGGTCCGCGCGGGAAGCCGGCGACCAGCGGGCACTCTTCGGCCGCTCGTTCGCCTCCGCACTCGACGCCGTCCGCACCGTCAAGCTGTCCGGCGCGACGGCCACCGTCGAACGCCACCTACGCGCAGTCGACGCCCAGCGCGTCCGCGCGCACCTGCGCGAGCACCGCGTGCGCAGCGTCCTTTCCGGCGTGCCGGGGGTCCTCGTCCAGGCAGGCATCGTCGCGGCGTGGGCGGCGTACGCGGCCGGTGTGTGGGGGCTGTCCACTGCCCTGCTCGTGTCGACGGCGGTCAGCGGGTTCGGCTGGTTCGGGACGGTCGCCGCTGCGGCGGTGACGGAGGCGCCGGTCGCGCGCCGCTGGTTGCAGGCCTCCGCCGACCTCGCCGGCACGGCCGACCTCACGACGTTGCCGCCCGGGGTCGACCTCGTTGCCGGCCTCGCTCCCCCGCCGGACGCGAGCGGCCGGGTGCCCCTCGAGCAGCTGCGCCTGCGCCACGTCACCGCCGTGCACGACGACGGCACGGTGGGGGTCGAGGACGTCGACCTCACCATCTCCCGCGGCGACATCGTCCTGCTCGCGGGCCGCGTCGGCTCCGGCAAGTCCAGCCTGCTGCGCAGCCTCGTCGGGCTCGTCGACCACGAAGGCACGATGACGTGGAACGGGCGCGTCATCGACGAGCCGCAGCAGTTCCTGCGACCCGGCCAGGTCGCGTACGTGGCCCAGGTGCCGCGCGTGTTGTCCGGCACGTTCCACGACAACGTCAGCCTCGACCACTCCCGCGAGGTCGGCGGCGCCCTGCTCGCGGCCCGGTTGCACATCGACGTCGAACACGCCGGCGGCGACGGAGCACTCGTCGGCCATCGCGGCGTGCGGCTGTCCGGTGGCCAGGTGCAGCGGCTCGCCCTGGCCCGGGCGCTCGCCACCGACGCCGAGCTGCTCGTCGCCGACGACGTGTCGTCGGCGCTCGACGCGCGCACGGAGCTTGAACTCTGGGACGGGCTGCGCGAACGCGGGGTCACCGTCGTGGGAACGAGCTCCAAGCGGGCGGCACTCGCCCGCGCCGACCTCGTGGTCGTCCTCGAGGACGGGCGCGTCGTGGCGTCCGGCCCATGGGCTCAGCTTGCCGCGTCCTGGGGACACCTGGCGGCGTGAACAGCACAGCAACTACCTGGCGTACGAGAGAATTCTGTCGTACGAAGGAATCGTTTGTACGAAGGAATCGATTTGTACGAAAAGAAGTCCGTGGTACGAAGGGCACTCCGTCGTACCAGGAATCCTGTTGTGCCAGGGAATCCTGTTGTACCAGGGAATCCTGTTGTGCCAGGGAATCCTGTTGTACCAGGGAATCCTGTTGTACCAGAATCCGTGCACCGGAAGGACAGCCATGACCCTCGACCATGCCGGCACCATTGCGATCGGCGACCTGACCGTGCTGCGGCTCGGCTACGGGACGATGCGCCTGACCGGGCCGCGCATTTTCGGTCCGCCCGCCGATCGTCCAGAGGCCGTGCGCGTGCTCAGGCGCGCGGTGGAGCTGGGGGTGCGCGTCATCGACACCGCCTGGTACTACGGGCCTGACGTCGCCAACGAGATCCTCGCGGAGGCGCTGCGCCCGTACCCGGAGGATCTCGTGATCATCACCAAACTCGGCGGGGCGCGCCGGGACGACTCCTCCTGGTATGCCGCATTGTCACCGGCGGAGTTGCGCGAAGCTTGCGAGCACGACCTTCGGCTGCTGGGCCTCGAGAGCGTTCCCGTCGTGCACCTGCGGATGATGCCGGGAAGCGACGCGACGTTCGACGACGCTCTCGGGGCGCTGGTCGAGTTGAAAGCGGCGGGCAAGGTCCAGCGCATCGGCCTGTCGAACGTCACCGTGCGCCAACTCGATCGTGCGCTCGCCGTCACTGATGTCGTCTCGATCTCCAACACCTACAGCGTTATCGACCGGGCGGACGACGCGATGGTCGAGCGGTGCGCGCGTGCCGGGATCGCCTACCTGCCGTTCTTCCCGCTCGGCGCGTCCAACGTGTCGGCGGAGGCGGGCGCCGCCCGCAACGACGCGGTGCGCCAGGTCGCCGAACGGTGTGGTGCGACCCCCCTCCAGGTGGCCCTCGCGTGGCTGCTCGGTCGCTCCCCCGCCCTGCTGCCGATCCCCGGCACCAGCAACGTGGCTCACCTCGAGGAGAACCTCGCCGCTGCGGACGTACGGCTGTCGCCGCAAGACGAAGCGCTGCTGGCCGCGTCATCGTCCTGACCTCACGACGCCACGACGGACGTGCCGGCACGGCGGGCATGCGACCGCACGGCGGGCATGCGACCGCACGGCGGGCATGCGACCGCACGGCGGGCTTGTCCACAGGCTCCCGGCACCTATTGAGTTGTGCACACACGGTTTCTGACGAGTGTTTTTGTCGTCGGCGTGGACTACATTTCTCGTATGGGCATCGCGACAATTGTCACTGCGACGGACGTTCTTGCGTCGGCACGTCGGTTGCTGTCCACCGATGTCAACGATTTGTCCGACCAACTGCTCGCCGAAGATATTCGCACACTGCAGGTGTTGCGCAACATTGTGGATGCCGAGATGCTGCGCCGCCTCGGCGCCTTCGACGCGCGTGGCGGGGCCGCCGCAGACCACTTCTTGAGCACCCAGGCATGGGTGCGCCACAACTGCCGGGTGTCGGCAACGACCGCGCATGGTCGCGTCATCCTCGCGCGGCGCCTGCGGGCGCAATCATTGCAAGGGCTGGCGCTCCATGAGCACTCGCTCCACGCAGCGATGACCGCCGGCGGCATCTCTTATGAGCATGCCGTCACGATCAGCCGCGCCGTGGACAAGCTGCCGCCCGCAGCGCACACAGCGGCGGAGCAGTTGCTCGTCGAGGCAGCGCCGGGCATGGATCCGGGCACGCTCAAGCAGGTCGGCGACACGATCCGCGAGACCCTTGCGCCGGAGTTGCTGGTCGAGGACGCGGAGTCCGCCCACGAACGGCGATATGTCAACGTTTCACGGACGATCGACGGAAGAGTCGCGATCGACGGCATGCTCGACCCCGAGGGCGGCGCGCAACTATCCGCGGCAGTCAACGCGCTGGCGACCCCCACCGGGCCGGACGACACGCGCACGGCGGCGCAACGCCGCCATGACGCGCTCGTCGAGGTCATCGCGGTCGGGCTGCGGGCCGGCGAGTTGCCGGCAACGGGCGGCGTGTTGCCACAGGTGGCGATGACTGTCGACGCGGGCCCGTTTCTCCCGGGCGGCAGTGGCATCCCGGTCGCCCGGACGGCATCCGGCCTCACCCTGGTCGGTTCCACGGTGGAGCGGATCCTGTGCGACGCCTCGATCAGCCGGGTCGTCACCCGCGGGGCCAGTGAGGTCCTTGACGTCGGCCGAGCCTCCCGACTCGCCACCCCGGCTCAGCGCCGTGGGCTCGCGATCCGTGACGGCGGCTGTGTCGGCTACGAATGCGATCGGCCGCCGGTGTGGACGGACGTTCATCACGTGGTGCACTGGTCTCATGGCGGTCTGACTGATTTCGACATGCTCTGCCTCCTCTGCCGCCGACATCACACCCTCGTCCACGACGAGGGCTGGGTGTGCATTCGCGACGGCACTGGGTGGATCGTTCTGCCGCCCTCGATGGCTCGGGACTGGGGTAGCACCCGGGTCGCCGATCCAGTTTCCACTGCTGGCGCCTCGGCGCTCCGGCGGATCAACGTGCCGCCAGCTCGGTGGCTGGACACGGTCGAGCTGACCTGCCCGTAGCGATGCTGCTCTGGCCGTCCTGCCATAGCAGTGCTGGCCATGCTGTGCTGCAGATAGCAGCCCGGCCCGGGGTGTGCTCCTCGACGAGGTGCGTCGCAACGGCGGGCGCTGGCGCCTGGATTCGTCCGAATCCCGACCGATGCGTCACCCTGGAGTCTATGAGTGACGACTCGACTGACGAAGAAACGACGACGTTCGCGGATCTGGACCTGCGTGCGGAGCTGCTCGGGCCCCTGACCGCCATGGGGTACGAGGAGCCGACCCCGATCCAGCGCGAAACGATCCCGCAGCTGCTCGCCGGGCGCGACTTGGTGGGTCAGGCGGCCACCGGCACGGGCAAGACGGCGGCATTCGCGCTGCCGATCCTGCAGCACGTCGCCGAGGACGGCCGTCGCGGAAATCCCAGCGCGCTGATCCTCGTGCCAACCCGTGAGCTCGCGGTGCAAGTCTCCGAAGCCTTCCACCGCTACGGCTCCGGAATCGGCATCCGGGTCGTCCCGATCTACGGCGGCCAGCCGATCGGCCGCCAGCTGCGCGCGCTGGAGCAGGGTGTCGATGTCGTCGTCGCCACGCCGGGACGGGCACTCGACCACTTGGCGCGCAAGACGCTGCGGCTCGAAACAGTCCGCACCGTGGTGCTGGACGAGGCCGACGAGATGCTCGACATGGGCTTCGCCGACGACATCGAGGCGATCCTCGATGCTGCCCCGAAGGAGCGCCAGACGGTGCTCTTCTCCGCGACGTTGCCGCCGCGCATCGCGGGGATGGCTCGCCAATATCTGCGTGACGCCGTCCGGATCGAGATCGGCCGCGACGAGCCGGCCGCCGGCGACACGCCGCTCGTCCGGCAGACCGCGTACGTCGTGCCCCGTGCTTCCAAGGCCGCCGCCCTCGGCCGCGTGCTCGACCTCGAAGCGCCGACAGCGGCGATCGTCTTCTGCCGAACCCGCGAAGAAGTCGACAGCCTCGCCGAGACGCTCAACGGCCGCGGATACCGCGCCGAAGCCCTCCACGGCGGCATGACGCAGGAGCAGCGCGACCGCGTCATGGGCCGTCTGCGCAACCAGACGGCCGACCTGCTCGTGGCGACCGACGTCGCCGCGCGCGGTCTCGACATCGACCACCTGACACACGTCGTCAACTACAACGTGCCGTCGGCGCCGGCCGCGTACGTGCACCGCATCGGCCGCGTCGGGCGCGCCGGGCGCGAAGGCGTCGCCATCACCCTCGCCGAGCCGCGTGAACACCGCATGCTCAAGGTGATCGAGCGCGTCACAGGGCAGCAGATCGACATCGAGAAGGTGCCGACAGTCGCGGACCTGCGCGCCAAGCGCATGGAGATGACGCGCGCCGCACTGCACGAGAGCCTGCTGGAAGATGACCTCGAGCACTTCCGGGTGGTCGTCGAGACGCTGACCGACGAATTCGACCTGATGGAGATCGCCCTGGCCGCCGTCAAGCTCGCGCATGAGGCGACCGGGCCCAACGACGAGGACGACGACATCCCCGAGGTCGTGCACCGACCCCGCGAGGACCGCCCGGCCCGATCGCAGCAGGGCTTCGGCGCTGGGGAGTATGCGAGTGGCGCCGACGGTGGTGGTGGCTATGCGGCCCGCGGTGGCAATGCCAGTGGCAATGCCGGTGGCAATGCCGGTGGCAATGCGGGTGGTGCCGACGGTGGTGGGGGCTATGAGGCGCGCGGTGGCAATGCCGGTGGCCGCGGCAGCCATGCCGGTGGCCGCGGCGGCTACGCGGGTGTCGGCGCCGGCTATGCGGGTGTCGGCGCCGGCAGCTACCCGGTTGGCGGCGGTGGCAACTCCGGTAACGATGACCGATCGCGCGCGGACGGTCGCCCGCCACGCGTCCGGCCGATCGACGAGAACGGCGAGCCAGTGCGCTACAAGCGCACGAGCGGGCCATCGACAGGGATGACGCGCCTGTTCATCCAGGCGGGCCGTGCTGCGGGCATCAGGCCGCAGGACATCGTCGGAGCGATCGCCAACGAGTCGCGCCTGTCCGGCCGCGACATCGGCGCGATCCAGATCGCGGACCGGTTCGCGCTCGTCGAGGTGCCCTCCGACGCCGCGGAAGAGGTCATCGACGCGCTGCGGTCAACGACGCTCAAGGGCCGCAAGTTCGCGGTACGACTGGACCGGGACGC
>CAXSDE010000031.1:0-7560 GCA_964236265.1 uncultured bacterium | reverse complement strand
GCTTGACATGTGACACTTTGGTCACCTATTTTGCCTCGGTGACACCCGACGACCTCGTCTTCAAAGCACTCGCGGACCCCACGCGGCGGCTCCTGCTCGACCGGCTCCACGAGCGCGACGGCCGCACATTGACCGAGCTCGAGACCGAGATCGAGATGACGCGGTTCGGGGTCATGAAGCACCTGCGCCTCCTCGAGGAGGCGGGCCTCGTCGTCACCCGCAAATCAGGCCGGGAGAAGTTGCACTTCCTCAACCCCGTCCCGATCCGCCAGCTGCACGACCGGTGGATCGACAAGTTCACGGAGCGCCGTGTCTCGGCGCTCCTCGACCTCAAAGCAGAACTGGAGAACGACGCATGACCTCGACCACGGAAACGACCGCGGACACCACGACCAACACGACCACCACGCAGGTCTACCGCATCTACATCAAGGCGGCACCGCAGGCGATCTGGGAGGCGATCACGACACCGGAATGGAGCCAGCGTTACGGCTTCGGCGGCTCCGTCGACTACGACCTGCGCCCCGGCGGGCACTTCCGCGCGCGGCCGTCCGAGCTGTTCCGCGCGGCGAGTGCGGCGCAGGGCAACGACCTGCCCGAGGTCGTCATCGACGGGCAGGTGCTCGAGGCGACGGCGCCGCACCGGCTCGTGCAGACGTTCCACATGATGATGGACCCCGGCACGTCAGCGGAGGCGCCGACGACACTCACGTACGAGATCAAGGAGACCGCGCCCGGCGTGTGCTCCCTCACGGTGACGCACGACTTCACGGGAGCGCCGACAATGGCGCAGATCCTCAGCGGCGCCTGGGAGCAGAACGGCGCCGGCGGCGGGTGGGCGTGGATCCTCAGCGACCTCAAGACAGTGCTCGAGACCGGCACCGGCTTCAACGGCTGATGCCGACCAACTACGGAGCGGGCGGGAGACGGACTGGGCAACAAGTGGTGGCCCGGCTTGTCTGGCCTCGCACATGTGCGCTCGAGCGCCCCGGCCACCGACACGCGGCGGATGCCGGACTTCCGCATCTGACCCCGCCGACCACCTCGACCACCTCGACCCCGCCGACCACCTCGACCCGGTCTTCCACGGGCCCTGCGTCCGACTACTCAGGGTTGTTGAAGGTGCTCATGTCATTCGACGTCGTGGTCGGCTCAGCGCCATGCCGATCCTCCAGACTATCCAGGCCTGCAAGAGTCCGAAGGCGCCCATGACCGTCCAGACAAGTCCTATCTCTGCGTTGCCCCCCAAGCCCAGTTCTCGGGATACGGGGTGCCCCCAGAGCCCAGCCGAGCCATCCGGCCGGTGCGGTGACGAGCACGGTCAGCACCGGGATGGGAGCCCCGTCGTCCGGTTCAAAGTGCATGAGCCACTGCGCCTCGAAGACGGCGGAGGCGACGACAGCGGCGGCGTAGAGGACGGTCATAGCCGTCCACGTCCGGGACCCCACGGTCGTCGGCCTCGCGAAAGCCCATTCCGACGCCGCTCTTGTACGCGCGCCGGTGACGAATCCCCTATCGACACCAGCGACGATCGTGGGAGCTTCATGTGGTCCTCTCCGGGGCGTCCGGTGCCAGTGCCAGTCCTCACTTTCGCCGCGCGACGCCCCGCGCCGTATCCGCCCATGTACTCAGACGTGGCGGACGGCGGCGGCCGGCCCGTCGGCGAGACTCGAGCGGCCTATGTAGTCGACAGCGCCCACAGTTTCATCGAGTCGGCGCGTTTTTCGCGGCGCGGGACGCGCTCTTCGCCGCCCTGCGCACGCATCGAGGACTTTCACGCAGCCAACCACCTCGCTGCCGAACTCAGCGGGAGACGAGCACGCGCACCCGCGACGTCGCGACGAGATAGGCGGCCCGCGCGGGCACGACCACCCGGTAGCGATACGTGCCGCGGGTCATCGGCGTCACCACGAAGCTGTACGACGCGGTGTCCGTCAGCACCTGCGAGGCCACGTTCTTCCACGCGCCGCGATACCAGCGCTGCTCATAGATCCGGCGGCCGGCCAGCACCGTGCTGGCATGGCCGGCCAGCGTCACCGCGTGCGTCATCCGTACCGTCGGGGCACTCAGCGAGGCGGTGACCGCCGGCTTCACGGCCAGCGTCGTCGTCGCAGTGGCCGGCGCCCAGTGCGGCGTCGTCGGCGCCCACGAGAGCTGGACCACCGTCGTGACATCCGCGGGGTAGGTCCACGTCGCCATGCCCGTCGCGTCCGTGAGCACGGTCGCGGCCGGCACCCATGTGGTCGTGCCGGCGGGCAGGGTCGAGATGACCACGGCAGCACCGGGCAGGGGCGCCGCAGTGTCTGTGCGCGCGAGTCGCACCGACAGCGTGACGGCCGTCCCCGGCCGCACCGTCGACTGCGCGGGCGTGACGGTCAGGGCCACCGGGACGTCGGTGACGATCACCGCGCGGGTGGCAGCGGTGGCGGGCTTGAACCCGGTGCCGGCCGGGGGGCGGAAGGTCATGCGAGTGTCCGTTCCGACCAGCGGCGTGAACGGCCAGCGCGCGAGGCCCCTCGCGTCCGTGACGACGGTCGAAACCCGCGTCCACGCGGTCATGCCGGTGGGCCGCTGCCACACGACGACGTTCTGGCCCGACAGCGCGGCGCCGGTGTCCGTGCGAATCAGGGTGCCGGTCATCACGGTCTGGTCGCCGTACACGATCGTGCTCTTGCTCAGTGCGGCTGTGATGCCGGTCGGGACCTGGGGCACGACGACCTTCGACGTCGGGGACGCGACTCCCACCCCGATGTCACTGACCGCCCTGACGGTGAACGTGTAGGGCGAGCCGTTGGTCAGTCTCTTGACGGTCGCCGAGGACGCCGTCCCGCCGACGGAAACGGAGTGGCCGTCGCTGGCGGTGACGACGTACGACGTGACGAGGTCGCCGCCGTTGTCGCCCGGCAACCACGTCACCCTGGCGCTGCCCACACCCGCGGTGACGGCGATCTTGACCGGCGGTGCCGGCGCGACAGGTGTCCACACGAGCGGCTGCGTACCGTCGGCGAGGACCGACAGGGCCGCCGCATCCCCGCCGAACAGCGACATGTCGACTCGGCCCTTGATTCCCGGCTGCGGTGAGCTGGACGTGAACTGCCAGAAAGACCACTGCTGCCACTTGCCCTGCACGGGCACCTGCGGACCGGACGCGGCGTAGCAGCCGATGTCCGACACGCTGCACGGGATCCGATAGTCAGCCATCCAGATCGGGTACGCGTGGAACGCCTGACTGCCGGCCATGCTCGTCGCCCAGAAGTTGGGATACGTGTAGATGATCGGGATGCGGCCGGTCTGCCGGCGCACCGTGTCGAGCCATGTCTGCGTCCACTGGATGAGCTGCGACTGCGAGAGCCCCGACTTGTTTTCCTCGAGGTCCAGGACGGGCGCGAGGGTCCCCGGCTGCTGCTGGTCGCCGATCTGGGAGACGAAGAAGGTCGCCTCGTCGACGGCGTCGGAGAGCGGCCAGTTGGGCTTCGCGTAGTGGTAGGCCGCGTGGGCCAGGCCGGCCGTCGCCGTCGCCGTCCAGTCGCCCCTCGCGGCATGACCTGCGCAGGAAGCAAAATACGGATTCGTGTACGACGACCCCTCGGTCGCCTTGATGAAGGCAAACTGTCGCGGCGGCACCCCGACCGCCGGATCGCCGACCGCCACCGCCCGCCAGTCGATGCACACGCCGTTGGGGTGGTTCCAGCGCGAGACGTCGGGACCGCTGACCGGGACCGGGACCGGGACCGGCACGACGCCGTGCGGGGCGGCGCTCGCGGCCAACGTCGAGCTCATCGTCGCCCCGAGCAGGGCGGCGCCGACCAGCCATCGTCGTGTGATGCGCAATGTCCCGGTCCGTCCCCTTGGTGCCATCCCGGCACCTTACGGTCATCGGGACCGTGGGCGGGAGCTTTCGGCTTACTTCGTCACACGTCCGGGCGTGTCCTTCGGTTGCAGACGGTCGGCCAGGTATGCGCGGCGTACGGAAGGGCACGAGAATCCCCATGGCCGACAACCTCCGCACGGTCTTTGAAGTCTCCGGTCCGTTCGTCTCGCTGTATCTGGACGCCACGGCGTCGATAGACAACGCGGCGCACGTCCACGACATGCACTGGCGGGACGCCGCACGCACCCTGCGCCAGGACGGCGCGGACGCCGCGACCGTCCAGGCCGCGCTGTCCGCTCGCGGGGAACTGGGCGACGGCAACGGGCGCGTCGTTGCTCATCCCCTCGTCCGGCGGTGGCGGCAGGCGGCTCGTGTTCGGCGACGACCTCACGCAACTCGCCGCCACTGCCGAGGAACTCGCGGCTGCTGGTGCCGCCGTCGCGGGTGAGGCGGCGGCGGTGGACGTACTCATCCGCGCGGCAATCGGGACCGCCGCGGGGTTGGTCGTCGTGCCGGACGAGGTGCCGGGCGCGCCGACCCAGGTCTGCGGGCTCCTGCGCTTTGGCGTCCGCGCTCCGACGGTCAGCCGGAGGCACCGGGTCCGTCTGGCCTGGCGACGAGTGCCGCTTCGATGTGAGGCTGGATCTCGCCCAGGATTTCGCCGCGGCGGTCGGGCGGGAGGCCGCCCGGGCGATCGAGTTGCGGACGGCGAGTTCGCCCAGCCTGGTGAGTTGGTAATAGCGGCGGGGTCGGCCGGCCGTCGACTCGCGCCACGTCGAGTCCACCAGACCGTCCGGCCGCCGGCTCGCCAGGAGCGGGTAGACGGTGCCCACACTCGCGACGAGGACCCCGTCCGCGCCGAGGTCCGCTATCAGATCGCCGGTAGCGGGCGTGACACGCAAGCAAAGGACCGCCATTGGTGGTTTTGCACCGATTGCTCGGTGCCCCGCTCGTTGGCTGACGTCGGCCGCGGGTAGGGGCGGCGAAGCCGGCCACACCCTGGGCGGCCCGACCGACGCGAGGACAACGCATGCCGACAACCGACGCCCCGACGACCTTCGCCGACCTGCTCGCGACAGTGCCCGAGCCCGCGGGCTCCTCGATCGAGACGGCGACGGTCGACTACGCGCTCGACGGCACCGCGCTGCGCGGTTTCCTCGCTGCCGACGCCGCGGCCACGGGCCGTCGGCCGGGCATCGTGCTCTTCCACGCCTGGACCGGTCTCGGCGGTTACGAGGAGGCCCGCGCGCAGATGCTTGCCCGCCTCGGCTACGTCGTGCTGGCCGCCGACGTGTACGGCAGCGACGTGCGGCCCGACGACTCCCAAGCGCCGGTCGTCGCGGGCGAATACTACGGCAACGTGCCGCTGTGGCGGGCCCGCGTCGCCGCCGGTTTCGCGCAGCTCCGGGCGCACCCCGCCGTCGACCCGGACCGGATCGCGGCGATCGGCTTCTGCTTCGGTGGGCGCGGCGCGCTCGAACTCGCGCAGGTGGAGCCCACACTTGCCGCAGCGGTCGCCTTCCACCCGACGATCGCGCCACTGTCGGATGCCGCCACGGTCAACGCCCGCCTCCTGGTCCTTGCCGGCGACGCCGACCCGATGATCGACGATGACGCGGTGCTCGCCTTCAAGGAGTCCGTGCGCGGGACGGACGTCGATTGGCAATGGGTGACCTACAGCGGCGCGATGCACGCGTTCACGGTCGTCGGGACCGACGCACCGGAGCACGGAGCGCAATACCAGGCGGCGGCGGACCGGCGTTCGTGGACCGCCATGGTCGACTTCTTGGCGGAAGTCCTCGCCTGAACTTCCCCGCAGGCGACGAAAGGGCACTGTTGCGTACGTCAGAGAACGTCGCCGGTTGCGCCGGCGTCGACATCAGTGCCGGCAGCGTGGGCGCCCCTGGTCCGGGAAGGTGTCGTCGGCAGCCGCCATCGCGCGTGCACCGAGCTGGTCCGGTGGGGCACCCGGGCGCCGACATCGATGTGCGAGCGGCGATGGCGGACATGCTCGCCGACAACGGCGGCGCCGTCGGGTGCTCGGCTTCACCGGCCGCGGTTCTGCGAGACTGGTCGAGTGATCTCCGCCGCTGACATCGACGCCGCGGCCGGCCGCCTCGACGGGGTCGCGGTGCGCACTCCGCTGCATCTGAGCGACCGGTTGTCGGCCCGGTTCGACGCGCACGTGTGGCTCAAACGCGAAGACCTGCAGCCCGTCCGGTCGTACAAGCTGCGCGGGGCCTACAACTTCCTCGTGCAACTCCCCGCCGAGCAGCGCCCGCGCGGCGTCGTGTGTGCCAGCGCCGGCAACCACGCGCAAGGAGTCGCCTTCGCCTGCGCCCGGCTCCGTGTCACCGCGCGGGTGTATCTGCCGGGCACGACCCCACGCCAGAAGCGCGACCGCATCGCGTGGCTCGGCGGCGACTGGGTCGACGTGCGCCTCGTCGGTGACACCTACGACGAGGCGGCCGCTGCCGCGCTGGCCGACGCCGCGGCAACGGGCGCAACGCTCATCCCCGCCTTCGACTCCGGCGACGTCATCGCGGGCCAGGGCACGGTGGCGATTGAAATTCTGCAGCAGTTGGACGAACCGCCGGACCAGCTCGTCGTTCCCGTCGGCGGGGGCGGGTTGCTCGCCGGCTGCTCGACGTGGCTTGCCGACCGCGCGCCCCAGGTCGCCGTGGTCGGGGTGGAGCCGGCTGGGGCTCCGAGCATGCGCGCGGCGCTCACGGCGGGGCGGCCAACGACGCTGCCCTCCTTCGACGGGTTCGTCGACGGGGCCGCAGTCCGGCGCGTCGGCGAACTGCCGTATGCGCTGATCCAGCGCTCGGGCGCCGCCGTCGTCACCGTCGACGAAGGCCGTCTGTGCAGCGAGATCCTCGCCCTCTACCAGTCCGACGGCATCATCGCGGAGCCCGCGGGCGCGCTCGCGAGCGCTGCCTTGGGCGACTGCGTCGAGGTGACGCCCGGCTCCACGATCGTGTGCGTTGTCTCGGGAGGCAACAACGACGTCAGCCGGTACGGCGAGATTCTCGAACGTTCATTGGTCTTCGAGGGTCTCAAGCACTACTTCCTCGTGGAGTTCCCGCAAGAACCTGGTGCCTTGCGGCGCTTCCTCGACGAGGTGCTCGGGCCCGATGACGACATCACGCGATTCGAGTACGTCAAGCGCAACAACCGTGAATCGGGCCCCGCGCTGGTCGGCGTCGAACTGGCGCGCGCCGCCGACCTCGGTCCCCTCCTCGCCCGCATCGAGGCGAGTCCGCTGATCGTCCAGCATCTCCAGCCGGGCAGCCCGCTTTACACCTTCGTGTCGTGACGAACGTGTGGTGACGCAAAGATCGGTCGCGTTGTCCGGGCCGACCATCGGACGTTCCCGCAGCTACTACCCAGGTCGTTCACAGCGCGGCAACAGGTCCAGATCGCAGGCTCGTCCCAACAGCCGCACGCAACGATCGCGAGGACCTCGACGTGAACGATTCCGCATGGTGGCAAAGTCCGACCGACCGGACGAGCGAACCCTCGAGCGAGCAGACCGCCGCGCCGGCCTACGGTTCACCGGCTTCCGACCACAGCCCTCTCGAGCCGGTGTACGGCGCGTACCCGGCGCCGCCCACCCCGCCATCCGGGCCGTCGCCCGCCCCGCCGATGCACGCCGCACCGCCCGCCCCGCCGATGCACGCCGCACC
>CAXSDE010000030.1:1562-37591 GCA_964236265.1 uncultured bacterium | reverse complement strand
CCGACGGCAGGCACCCCGACGGCAGGCACCCCGACGGCAGGCACCCCGACGGCAGCCGGGGAGATCGACGCGGCAGGTCTACGGCGCGTGTGGCCGGACGTGCTCGAAGCCGTCAAGGACCGCAAGCGCACGACCTGGGCGCTCCTTGCGCAGTACGCACAGGTCGTCGCGGTCAACGGCAGAGCGCTCACCCTGGAGTTTTCGACGGATCCGATCCGTCGCCAGTTTGCCGGTGGCACCAACGAAGACATTCTCAAGGAGTCCCTGCGGCAGATCCTGGGGGTCGACTGGCACATCACGAGCGTCGGCAACGGAAACGAGGCCCCGCCCCGGGTGCCCGCCTCCCAGGTCGACGCGCCCGAGCCGCCCCCGTCGTACGAGGAGGGCGTCGATGTGGCGCGCGATGAAGAGGTCCGCGACGACAGTGGCTCGGATGCGGTGCAGCTGGTGAGCCGCAGCCTCGGAGCCACGGTCATCACCGAGATCGACACCGCCTGAGCCGACCCATGACATGACGATGCCCCGCGCGCAGAGACGGGCGGGGCATCGTCGTACCGGCGCGATCAGGACGTCGCGGTCGCCGTAGCGGTCACGATCGTCGTGCTCGTCGCCGCCGTCGTGCTCGTCGCCGTCGGGGTAGCCGTGGCCGTCGGTGTCGAAGTGGTGGTCGGTGTCGAAGTGGTGGTCGGTGCGCTGGTCACCGTGCTGTGCGCCGCACGCCAAGCGGCGATGAGCGCCTTCACGGCTGCGCGATCCGCCTGCACCAGCTTCAGTAGCTCAGCGCGCTGGCTCTTGATGAGGTCAGCCATGGCGGCGCGCTGAGTGAGGCGCAATGCATGCGTGGCGTCGGCACACGAAAGGACGGCGGTCGGGGGCGTAGTAGCCGTCGCGGTGGGGGTTCCGGTCGCGGTGGGGGTTCCGGTCGCGGTGGGGGTTCCGGTCGCGGTCGGGTCGTCGCTCGGTTCGGTGCTCTCACATGACGCGTGGAGGGCCTTCATGGCCGCGTGTTGCGTGCGCAGGAGCGCGTGACGCGCCTGGTTCTGCGAGTGGCGCAGCGCAGACTCAGCCTTGTGCTGGGTGTGACGCAGCTCCGAGATCTGCTTGCGGAGCTGCTTGAGCGACGGGTGGGAGGCCCCTTCGCCATCCTCGTGACCCTTGCTGTGCGTGGTGGCAGATGTCGAGATGACGCCGCCCTTGTCGTGGCTGTGGCCGGGGCTCGCGAACGCGAACGTGGCGCCGGTGGAGACGCTCACCACGAGCGCCGCCGTGACCATTCCGGCCTTGACCGCAGTGCCGAGCTTGCCGCCGCTCTCGCGTGACGTCGATACCCGCATCGTTCCTCCAAGTGTGTGCTGTCCCCTGTTATCGACACGCCACGTAATCCGTTACACGACGCAGGCAATCGGTTACGGAGAGGGTTGGCATGTGTGACAATCCCCCCGGTCGCGAGGCGGCCAGGGCAGTGTCGGCGGTGCGGCCGGAGACGGCGCGGCCGGCGTGGGGGCGCGGTCGTTCAGCCGTCACCGTGGTCTGGATGTCAGTCGGGAAACCTGCCGACGACGGGTGGTCAGCTGAACTCTCGGCGGAGGCGAGCGGCGGGGGTTGAGCCTGCCGGAGCAGTCGGGGTTGCTCCGGGTGCGCGGCGTGAGGCGACGGACCGGCGGGTGACCATGTCGCACCCGGGAAAGCGTTCCGAGGCGACGTACGCTGACGGCATCGACGCCCGCGAGGAGCAAGCGTGACATCCGGTGGCCAGCCCAACCTGCAGCAGCTCATGAAGCAGGCCCAGCAGTTGCAGCAGGAAATGGTGGCCGCACAGGAGGAGCTCGCCGCATCCGTCGTCACGGGCCAGGCCGGTGGTGGCCTCGTCACGGTGACGATGAACGGGACGAAGGACGTCCAGGCGGTCACGGTCGCTGCGTCCGTGGTCGACCCGGACGACATCGAGACGTTGCAGGACCTCCTCCTCGTTGCCTTCCGTGCTGCGACGCGCGCGGTCGACGAGCGGGCGGCCGAGACCGTGGGTCCGCTCACGGCCGGTCTCGGCGGCGTGGGCGGCGGCCTCGGGCTGCCGGACTTCTGAGGCCTGCCCCATGTATGAAGGCATCGTCCAAGACCTCATCGACGAGCTCGGCCGGCTGCCGGGCGTCGGGCCGAAGAGCGCGCAGCGCATCGCGTTCCACCTGCTCGCCGCGGACTCCACCGACGTGCGGCGGCTTGCGCACGTGCTCACCGAGGTGAAGGACAAGGTCCGCTTCTGTACGACGTGCGGCAACGTCGCTGAGGCGCAGCAGTGCCGCATCTGCGCCGATGTGCGCCGGGACGACACCATCATCTGCGTCGTAGAGGAGCCCAAGGACGTCCTCGCGATCGAGAAGACCCGCGAGTTCCGCGGCCGCTACCACATTCTCGGCGGCGCGATCAGCCCGATCGACGGTGTCGGGCCCGATGACCTGCGCATCAAGGAGTTGTTGCCGCGCCTCGCGGATGGTGTGGTCACCGAGGTCATTCTCGCCACGGACCCCAACCTGGAGGGCGAGGCGACGGCGACGTATCTGGCGCGGCTGCTCAAAGGAATGGGCCTGAGCATCAGCCGCCTGGCGAGCGGCCTGCCGGTGGGCGGCGACCTCGAGTACGCGGATGAGGTGACGCTCGGCCGGGCGTTCGAGGGCCGACGCGTCCTCGAGGTGTGACAGCGAGCCCGCCTCAGTGCTCGCGCGGCCGCGGAAGGCCCGCAGTGTCTCGAGCGCCGGCACGACGTAGTAGGCGCCGGTCAGCGGATCGTTGAAGCGCGTCAAGGCCTCCGGACGCCGTCACCCAGCCCACGCGTCGTGCTGCGTCGCCGGCAACGTAAAACCGTCCGGACCGGTGAGCGGTGCGTCGAACCCGCGCCCCGTCGGGAGCCGCGCCGACGCGCTGCCACAGTTGCGGCCGGAAACCGATGACGAGGGGTGGCGCCGCCGATGGACGCACCTGGCTCGTCGAGATTGGCGAACGCAGACACCAGCTCAGCGGCGTCGCGGCGGCAGCGCGTCGAACTCGCGGTAGCACTGGGAGGCGGTGCCCAGCGCGAGGATTCCCGGCTGCGGGGCGGGCGTCGGCACGTCAGTCGGTCGGCTCATGGGTCGTGGTCGCGGTGACCACGGGCACGGGGAGCGCCGGCGGTGTGAGGACGGCGGCCGTCGGGTCGGCGTTGATCGACACCAAGGTGAGGACGCCGGTCGGATAGTCGACGGCCGTCACGTGGCCCGTCGCGTCGAGGCAATAGGTGCCGGCGATGACCGGGGTCGGGCCGGTGCCGGACGGTTTCACGTCGAAGCACGTGCCCTTGCCCGGGTTATCGGAGGCGCCGGCGACGGTCAGCTCGTCGGGTGCGCCGGCGAAGATCGGCAGGTAGTCCGTGATCGCGTGCTGCACCTGCGGGTCGAATGCAGTGGGCACGCCGTCGCCGCGGGTCGCCACGGTGAAACACTTCCCGCCCGAGCAGGACGTGCTGTCGCCGTCGCGGCGCACGATCAAGGTCGCGGTGCTGCGACCGCGCGTCACGCCGACCCGGTAGCCCGCCGCGACGACGTCGATCCGCACCTGCGCGGTGCCGGCGCCCGCCGAGGCGAGCCGGTAGGTCGCTGACATCGCGACGGGCGCCCGGCCGGCCAGTGCCGCGAGGGCCGCTGCGGCAGTGGGCGGCGCGCCGGTCGCAGTCGCGGACGCGGGCGCGGAGGGGGAGGCGGAGGTGGTGGCAGTCGGCGTCGCGCTCGGGGTGGCGGTCACGGACGCCGGGCTCGCGGTCGGTGTCGACATCGCGGTCAATGTCGAAGCGGGCGTCGAAGCGGGCGTCGAAGCGGGCGTCGAAGCGGGCGTCGATGCGGGCGTCGATCCGGCCGAGGCGGACGGCGCCGCGCTCGCACTCGTCGCCTCGACCGACGTGGTAGCCGCCGGGGACGTGCAGGCGCTCACGAGCAGGCACATCGTCGCCGCACACAGTGCCGCAGGCACAGTCGCAGCCACGGACGGGAGGCGGCGCGCGAATGACATGCCGGCCATCCTGGCACGGCCGCCGGTTGACCGGCCGCTGAAAGCGGCTACGGCCGTCCTGGCGCGCCCGGTAGACTTCCCACGCTCGCCCGCCCCCTCAGACGACACCAGGAGTGACGACGCCGTGGGACTCGTGGTCCAGAAGTACGGCGGCTCCTCGGTCGCCGACGCCGAGCGCATCAAGCGCGTCGCGGAGCGCATCGTCGCCACCAAGAAGGCCGGCAACGACGTCGTCGTCGTGGTCTCGGCGATGGGCGACACCACCGACGAGCTCCTCGACCTCGCCAAGCAGGTCGCTGTCCTGCCGCCGCCCCGCGAGCTCGACATGCTCCTGACCTCCGGCGAGCGCATCTCGATGGCTCTTCTCGCGATGGCGGTCGCCAACCTCGGCCTGCAGGCACGCTCGTTCACCGGGTCCCAGGCCGGCGTCGTCACCGACTCGACCCACGGCAAGGCGCGCATCATCGACGTCACCCCCGGCCGCATCCGCAGCGCGCTCGACGAGGGCTCCGTGGCGATCGTCGCCGGCTTCCAGGGCGTCAGCCAGGACACCAAGGACATCACCACACTCGGCCGCGGCGGCTCCGACACGACCGCCGTCGCCTTGGCTGCCGCGCTGCGCGCCGACGTGTGTGAGATCTACACCGACGTCGACGGGGTCTTCACCGCCGACCCGCGCATCGTGCCGGCGGCCCGCAAGATCCCGAAGATCGCGTACGAGGAGATGCTCGAGCTCGCCGCCTCAGGCGCCAAGATCCTGCACCTGCGCTGCGTCGAGTACGCGCGCCGGTATGGCATGCCGATCCACGTACGTTCCTCGTTCTCGCAGCTCGTCGGCACTTTCGTCACCCGAATTCCCCCGGAGGAAGCCGTGGAACAGCCGATCATCGCCGGCGTCGCGCACGATGTCAGCGAGGCAAAGATCACGGTCGTCGGCGTGCCCGACAAGCCCGGCGAGGCGGCGGCCATCTTCCGCGCGCTCGCCGACGCCGAGATCAACCTCGACATGATCGTGCAGAACGTCTCGGCCGCGGCCACCGGCCGCACGGACATCTCGTTCACCGTCCCGATCGCCGAGGGCCAGGCGGCGCTGTCCGCGCTGCAGAAGGCGCAGTCGGCGATCGGCTTCGATTCCACCCTGTACGACGAGCACGTCGGCAAGGTCTCGCTCGTGGGAGCCGGGATGAAGTCCCACCCGGGGGTCTCCGCGACCTTCTTCGAGGCCCTCGCCGAGGCCGGGGTCAACGTCGAGGTCATCTCCACCTCGGAGATCCGCATCTCGGTCGTCTGCCGCGACACGGACGTTCCCGCCGCGGTGCGGGCGCTGCACAGCAAATTCGACCTCGACGCCGATCCCGAGGCAGGTCCGCAGGCCGTCATCTACGGAGGGACCGGCCGATGAGCGCCGACTCCGCCGGGCTGCACGTCGGCATTGTCGGCGCGACCGGCCAGGTCGGCGAACTGCTGCGTTCGATCCTCGTCGAGCGCGACTTCCCGGTCGCGTCCATGCGTTTCTTCGCGTCCGCGCGATCCGTGGGCAGGACGCTGCCGTGGCAGGGCGACGACATCGTCGTCGAGGACGCAGCCACCGCCGACCCGAGCGGCCTCGACATCGCGCTGTTCTCCGCGGGTGCGACCACCTCGCGCGCGCAGGCCCCGCGCTTCGCGGCGGCCGGTGTCACGGTGGTGGACAACTCGTCCGCGTGGCGCATGGACCCCGACGTGCCGTTGGTCGTCAGCGAGGTCAACCCGGGCGCGATTTCCGAGGCCCGCAAGGGGATCATCGCCAACCCCAACTGCACGACCATGGCCGCGATGCCGGTGTTGAAGGTGCTCCACGACGAGGCCGAGCTCGTGCGGCTCGTCGTCTCGTCGTACCAGGCAGTGTCAGGTTCTGGCGTTGCCGGCGTCGAGGAACTCAACTCGCAGATCCTCGCCGCGGGGGACAAGGCAACCGCGCTTGTCCACGACGGCGCGGCGGTCACCTTCCCGGAGCCGCAGAGGTATGTGAAGCCGATCGCCTTCAACGTCATCCCGCTCGCGGGGTCGATCGTGGACGACGGCTCGCTGGAGACCGACGAAGAGCAGAAGCTGCGCAACGAGAGCCGCAAGATCCTCGGCATCCCGTCGCTGCGCGTCGCCGGCACCTGCGTGCGCGTGCCGGTCTTCGCCGGCCACTCGCTGTCGATCCACGCCGAGTTCGCGTCGGCGCTCTCGGTCGAGCGCGCGCAGGAGCTGTTGCGCACCGCCCCAGGCGTCGAGCTCGTCGACGTGCCCAACCCGCTCGACGCGGCCGGCCGAGACCCGTCCTACGTCGGGCGCATCCGCCAGGACCAGTCGGCCGACGACGGCAAGGGCCTCGTGCTGTTTATCAGCAACGACAACCTGCGCAAGGGCGCGGCGCTCAACACGGTGCAGATCGCGGAGCTGATCGCCGCGGCTCGTTGATCACAGGGATTGCAGCTTTGGCCAGTTATAGCCGGGCCCGGAAAGACACTTCGAGAGTCACTGGGCGAAACTCTGTACGGGCCACTGTCCAACCTCGCCAAGCCGTCTGCGGGAGCGCGCCTGAAACGCGCACTCAAGACGGCTCTCAGTTTCAAGGCTTCGTATGACCCGCCCGGAAGCTGGAGCTTTGGGATCGACCTTGACGCGACGTCAGGAGGCGGCGCCGACTCCGGGTCACTCGACTCCGACCTCTCGAAGTTGGTGCGGGACTTGGGCGCCGCGGCACAGGAAGAGGGCGTCGGACTCGCCATCTTGATCGATGAGGCGCAGGACTTGACTGCGGAAGAGCTGACAGCCGTCTGCTCAGCGGCGCATAGCGCGGGACAGCACAGCTGGCCGGTCTTGTTCGGTCTCGCCGGACTCCCCAGCTTGCGGCGCGTGCTGGCCGGGGCCAAGTCCTATTCCGAGCGGCTGTTCGTATTCGAACGGATCGAGCAACTCGCGCCCGACCTGGCTCGGAGTGCACTGGTCGAGCCGGCCGCAGCGGAGGGTGTCCGATGGCACGACGCCGCCGTGGCGCACGTCGTCGGCGAGGCAGAAGGTTACCCATACTTCCTGCAGCAGTTCGGGCAGGACACGTGGAACAGCGCCGGCGGGCCAGAAATCACGGTGACGGACGCCGTGCTCGGCGCCACCATCGGACGCGCAGCTCTCGACAGTGGGTTCTTTCGCGCGCGGTGGGACAGGGCGACCCGCTCGGAGAAGAAATATCTCCGTGTCATGGCCCAGGATGGCGACGCGGGCAGCCCATCAGGCGAAGTCGCGACCCGGATGGGGCGGGACGCGACAAGCCTTGGACCGACACGCGCCAAACTCATCGCGAAAGGCCTCATCTATGCACCGGATCACGGTGTCGTCGCGTTTCCAGTTCCAGGGATGGCGCGCTTCATCAAGGGGCAGCCAGAGTTGTGATGCGCAGCTCCGGGATTCGAGGTGCTCCTGACTGCGAGCCCGGTCTCGGGGCAGGTCGGCTGAACTGCCATGGGCGCAAGCTAACCGACGGAGAGAACGTACTCGTCGATCTCCGCGACGTAGCGCGCCTTGTCGTCAGCCGGCAACCACGAGACCTCGAAGGAATTCTTCGCCAGTTGCACGACGTCGTGCGTCGACAGCCCGGCCTTGTCGACGAGCGCCGCGTAGTTGCCCGCGACGTACGCACCGAAGTAGGCCGGGTCGTCCGAGTTGACGGTGACCTTCACGCCGCGGCACAGCAACGTGACCATCTCGGCGGCCTTCATATCGGCCGTCACGAAGCTGTTGGAGACGGGGCAGCACGTCAGCCCGATCCCGCGCTCGGCGACCAGGGCCACGAGCTCGTCGTTCTCGACAATGTTGGTGCCATGGTCGATGCGGTCCACGCCGATCTCCTCGAGCGCCTGCCGGATGTTGTCGATGCTGCCCACCTGGTCGATGTCGCAGTGCATCGTCAGCATCAGGCCCTCGCTGCGCGCGAGCGCGAAGACCTCCGCAAACTTCGACGGCGGGTTGCCGCGCTCGTCCGAGTCGAGGCCGACGCCGATGAACTTTTCCTTGTACGGAAGGGCATCGCGCAGCGTATCCATCGCACTGTCGGCACTGAGGTCGCGCAGGAAACACAGGATGAGGTCGGCGGAGATTCCCAGCGTCGCGGCATCCCGGGCGGCGCGGGAGTAGCCGTTGATGACCGTCTCGATCGGCACGCCGCGCGATGTGTGGGCCTGGGGGTCGAAGAAGGCTTCCACCCGGCGGACACCGTTCGCGGCGGCCCGGCCGAAATACGCCGTGGCGAGGTCGTAGAAGTCCTGCTCCCGCACGAGAACGTTCATCGCCGGGTAGTAGACGCCGAGGAAACTGGCCAGCGAGTCGAATCGGTAGGTCGCCGTCACCTCCTCGACCGTGGACTGGCCGATGTCGACGCCGTTGCGCCGGGCGAGCGCGAGCTTCAGGTCGGGCTCGAGCGTGCCTTCGAGGTGCAGGTGCAACTCGCACTTCGGCAACCCGGTGAGGAAGGCGAGTGACGGCAGGGCCTCGGGCATGACGCATCCTCTCGTGTCGGGAGGACGACGGTAACCGCCGCACGTTTCACGGATGTTGCGCCACGCGTGGGGAGGCCGGCTACCAGTCGCCGAGCGCCCGGATGGGCGCCAGCGCCGGCGGCAGCGCGCCGCTCGAGAGCACCCGTAGGCGCTGCGTCGGTCGCGTGAGCGCGACGTACACGTCGGCGATACCGGTGGGTGACTCCGCCAGGATCTGCGCAGGCTCGAGAAGCACCACCGCGTCGAATTCGAGGCCCTTCGCCTCCCGGACCGACAGCACCGACACTGGCCGGTCGACGTCGTCGTCCGCGGCCGCGAGGACCCCGGCGGGCAGCGCGACCCGCAGGGCGTCCCAGGTCGACACCCGGAGCGCGCGTGGAACGATGACGGCGAGGCTGCCCTCGCCGGCCAGCGCCAGCTCGCGCAGGACCGCGTCCACCACCGCGGACGTGTCCCCGGCAGGGATGACGGACGCCGTCGGCTCCCAGTCGCCGACCCGCGGGGACTCCGGCGCCCGCGTCTCGACACCGGCCGCGCGCAGCACGCCCGCCGCCACGTCCATGACCTGGCGCGGGGTGCGGTAGTTAATCGTCAGCTCCGACATCCGCCAGCGCCCCGCGACGAACGGGTCGAGCATCTCCCGCCACGACCGGGCTCCGGCCGCCGACGACGTCTGGGCGATGTCGCCGACGATGGTCATGGACCGGGACGGGCACCGGCGCATCAGCACGCGCCACGCCATCGCGGACAGCTCCTGCGCCTCGTCGACGACGACGTGGCCGAAGGCCCACGACCGATCCGCGGAGGCGCGCTCGCTCAGTGGCACCGTCCCGCCGCCGCCCGAATAGCGGTCGACGAGGTCCTCCGCCGTGAGCGTCTCGCCGGCCCCGGACATGGCGAGAACGCCGTGGGCATACTCGACCTCCGCGCGGCGCTGCGCCTCCGCCAGGGCGTGTGCGGCGAGATCACCCGAGGGGTCCTCGCCGAGGAGCTCGGCCGCCTCGTCGAGGAGGGGCACGTCCGCGATCGTCCACTCGCCGGCGACCGGGCGCCGTAGCAGCGCGCGCTCCGCGGCGCGCAGCTGCGGCGCGGCGGCCGCGAGCCTCGCCGGATCGGCGTACAGCGCGGCGAGGAGGGCGGCCGGGCTGGTGGGCATCCAGCAGAGGTTGACGGCCTTTCGGACACCGGGTGACTCGCGCAGCTCCGCGATGAGCTCGTCGCGGTTGTCCTGGTCGAGCTCGACGCGATGCGCGCGGGCGAGCTGCTGGGCGAGGTCGTTGAGCACGTCCTTGACGAAGCTGGCGCGGGCGACGTTGTGCGGCTTGCGGGTGCGCTGCGTGCGGGCGATCGCGCCCTCGACGGACGCCCGCCGCAGGACGATCGTCGAGCCGTCGACGTCGATCCGCACGTCCGCCGCGGGCGGCCGCTGCCGCGCGCGGACCGCGGCCGCGAGAACGTCCGCCATCCGCCGGTCGCCCTTGATGCGGACGACGTCCGGCTCGTCCTCGTGCAGTGCTGTCACCCCGGGATACAGCTCACCGGCCGACGCCATCACGACGCCGGTCTCGCCGAGTGAGGGCAGCACCTGCTCGATGTAGCGGAGGAACGCGCGGTTGGGACCCACGATGAGCACGCCGCGGTCGGCGATGCGGTCGCGGTGCGTGTAGAGCAGGAAGGCGGCGCGGTGCAGCGCGACCGCCGTCTTGCCCGTGCCCGGGCCGCCCTGCACGACCAGGACACCGTCGAGCGGCGCGCGGATGATGCGGTCCTGCTCGGCCTGGATCGTGGCCACGATGTCGCGCATGCGGCCGGTGCGGTTGGCGTTGAGCGCCGCGAGCAGGGCGCCTTCACCGGACAGACCGGTGATGCCCTCGATGCCGTCCATGTCGAGCACTTCGTCCTCGACACCGGTGACCGCGCGGCCGCGCGTCGTGAGATGGCGGCGCCGTACGACGCCTCTCGGGTCGGCCGCCGTCGCTTGGTAGAACGTTTCGGCGGCCGGTGCCCGCTAGTCGACGAGCAGCTGCGTCTGCGCGTCGTCGGACAGGCCGATGCGCCCCACGTACCGCGCCTCCCCGCCGAGCAGATCGAGCCGGCCGAAGCAGAGGCGGTCCTCGACCGCGAGCAGCTGCTCGAGCCGGTTCTCGTGCAGCGCGGCGAACGAGTCGCGCTCGGAGCGGTTGGCGTGGGTGCCGGTGGCCGGGGTCAGGCGGATGCGGCGCAGGGATTCGCCGGCGCGGGCGCGGAGCTCGTCGAGCCGGGCATAGAGCGTGCTGACAAACCTCTGCTCGAGGGCGAGCTCGTCAGTCGACACGGAACTCCTGGGGCCGGAACGGGACATACCAGTATTGCGATTGCGCAGCCGTCCCGCAGGAGATTCACCCTGTCGGGCGCGCTACAGCGCGGCGGTGTCCGGCGGCAGGAGCGCCACGAAATCGATGGAGACCTGGTGGATGCCGTCGATCAGCACCTCGATGCTGTAGTCGCCGGGCCCGGGCAGCAGCACGCCGCGCAGCGGGATGACGACCGGCTGCCACGCGTCGGTGTGCATGCCGTCGAGGACCTGCAGCGGACCCCACGTCATCTCCGCCTCCGCAAGCTCCTGCCCGTCGGTGTCCTGGAGCAGGACGCGCAGCGTGTGCTGGCCGAGGAACTCGGTCGGGTGCTGCTGCACCATCAGCGCGAGCTCGATGTCCATCGCGGCGGGAAACTCACCGCGACCGAGCCGGGTGACCCCGCCGCCGAGGACGTGGAGCAGCCCTTCCCTGACTGTGGCCGCGTCGCAGAGCAACGCCGTACTGATTCGCATGCGACCATCTTGCCCTGCCCGGTGTCCCGCGCCGGAGACGGCTACTTGGCGGGGACGATCGTGCGCGCGCCGTAGGTATAAGGACCGACAGGAAGATCCTGTACGGCGGGCTGCGCCGCCGGTGGCGCGGCGTTGCCGGCGAGCTCCGTGAAGCTGGTGGTCGGCGCGGGCGGGGTGTGGGCCAGTGCGGCGGCCTCTGCCAGGAGCTGCGGTGCGCCTGCCATGGCGTACTGGGGCGCGGGCGGCGCGAACTGGGGCGGTGCGGACTGCGGGGCCGCGAACTGGGGCGGTGCGGACTGCGGGGCCGCGAACTGGGGCGGTGCGGACTGCGGGGCCGCGAACTGGGGCGGCGCGGACTGCGGGGCCGCGAACTGGGACGAGGCCCCGGCCGGGATGTACTGCTGCGGCACGTCGTAGGCGGCCGCGGACGCCGGGGAGAGCTCGACAGGCTGCGCCTCGGCACCGACCGGCTGCGCCTCGGCACCAACACGCGGCTCCGCAGCGCTCGTCAGCCAGCCGTCCTGCTCGACCAGCGGCTGGGCGCCCAGGGGGACAGGAGCACTGACGGGAGTCGCCGAGCCCTTCCGGCGGCGGTGACCCTTGGCCGGGGCCTGCGCAGCGCCGCCTGGTGCAGCGCCGCCTGGAGCGGCAGCACCGCCCGGAGCGGCGGCGGACAGCTCGGGGATCGGTGCGCCACTCTTCACGGCCTTCTTGACGGCGGCGGCGTGCGCCTTCGCGGCGTTCTTGGCGGCGGTTGCTGCCGCGCCGGCGGCCTTCGCGTCGGCTCGTGCGCGGGCGCGGGCCGCGCGCTTCGACTCGTTGACCGGGGCGAGCGCACGGGCGGCTCCCTCGGCGCCGGCTCCGGGCACCCAGATGCCTGCCGCTGCCCAGCCTTCGGCGACGGGGAAGCCACCGACGAGGCCTTCGCTGCTGTCCGTCACCTTCGACTTCTCGGCGCGCTTGATGAGCAGCAGGACGAGGAGCAGCAGCACTCCGCCGATGGCGAAGTAGTAGTGCGTGGGCAGACCGGGCATTGCGGGCCCTCCGTTGGCGGGGTGACCCTTGATGGATCGACCAAAATCGCGAGAACTACAGAGCGCCATTCGGCGTAGTCGCGATCGTTCGCACTTTTAGCTGGCGAAGGCCGGCGGCCCCCTGGGGGGACCGCCGGCCAAAATGGTCGGGATGGCGGGATTCGAACCCACGACCTCGCCGACCCGAACGGCGCGCGCTACCAAGCTGCGCCACATCCCGAACGCTCACGGAGTCTAGCGGGTCGACCGCCACATGTTCATCCCGGGAGCAGCGTGAGCAGGGTCGCTTCGGGCGGGCAGGCAAACCGCACCGGCGTGTACGGCGAGCAGCCGAGGCCCGCCGAGACGTGCAGCCACGGCGCGCCCGGCGCGGGCCCGGGCCAGCGGTGGAGCCCCTTCGCCATCGCCGTGGGCAACTGACAGTTGGTCACGAGGGCGCCGTAGCCGGGGATGCACAGTTGGCCGCCGTGGGTGTGGCCGGCGAGCAGCAACTGATAGCCGTCAGCGGCCATCGGGTCGAGGACGCGCGGTTCCGGGGAATGAGTGACGCCGATGGCGAGGTCCGCTGACGGGGCGGGCGCCGACTCGTACCGGTCCCGATTGACGTGCGGATCGTCCACGCCGGCGAAGGTCAGCGAGACGCCCTTGACTGTCAGGAGCTCGCGGCGGTTGGTCAGGTCGAGCCAGCCCGCTGCCGTGAACGCGTCGCGCAGTGTCAGCCACGGGAGGGGGGCGCCGATAACGCGCTTGCCCGAATCCTTGCGCAGGTAGTTGACGGGGTTCTTCGGCTTGGGCGCGTAGTAGTCGTTGGAGCCGAAGACGAAGACCCCGGGCCGCTGTAGGAGTGGGGCGTAGGCGTCGAGGACGGACGGCACCGCCTGCAGGTGGGCCAGGTTGTCGCCGGTCTGCACGACGAGATCGGGCTCCAGCTCGTCGAGCCGGCGGATCCAGTCCTGCTTCTTGTGCTGCGCCGGCGTGAGATGCGCGTCCGAGAAGTGCAGGACGCGCAACGGCGGTGACCCCGCCCGCAGGCACGGCACGTCGACCCGGCGCAGCCGGAAGGACCGCGCCTCCCACAGCGCGTACGACAGGCCGGCGGCCGCCACGGCCCCGAGGGTGGTAGGGGCGGCAGGAAGCGGGCGCATGCCGAGCATCGTCGCAGAGCCCGCCCGCGGCTGCGGCGCTCAGCCCGTGGCGCCCGCAGACGCGCCCGCTGTGGCTCCCGCTGTGGCCGTGACTGTCGCCGTCGCGTTCGATGTCGACGTGCCGGCAGATGTCGACGGCGCGGTGGACGGCGTCGACGATGCAGGCGGCGGCGGCGGCGGCGTGCTCGGCGGGGTGACCGGCGTCGTGGGAGACACGACCGGTGCCGACGACACCGGCGGGGGCGACACGACCACGGGAGGCACCCCGCTGCTGAGGATCAGGGTGATGAGCGAGCCGGTCGGCACCTTGGCGCCGGCGCCCGGGGTCGTCGTGACGACGGTTCCCTGCGGCAGGGCGGAGGCGACCCGTGTCGCGGAGACCGTGACCGACAAGCCCTCCTGGTCCAGCACGGCCGTCGCCTGGTCGGGCTGCAGACCGCTGACGGCCGGCACCTCGACCGTCAGACCGTGTGAGAGGACCGGGTCGGCAGGTGGCAGGTCGACGACCGGGACGTCGAGGAGCGCTGCCGTCATCATGCGTCGCCAGATGATCGTCGGGATGCCGCCGCCGTAGACGGCATGATGGGCGCTCGGGCCCCACGCCGCGTCGGGGTCGAGCGTGCGGAAGCCGTCGAGGTCGGACAGGCCCTCGGTGTGCCCGAGCCACACGGACGTGGCCAGCTGCGGGACGAAGCCGGTGAACCAGGCGTCGGAGTTGCCGTTGGTCGTGCCGGTCTTGCCGGCGGCGGGCCGGCCGAGCTGGCCTTCCTTCACGGCCGTGCCGCCCGTTTGCAAGGGCCCCTCGAGGACGGCGGTGGCGGTGTCGGCGACCTCGGTGGGAATGGCCTGGGTGCACTGCGGCGGTGCGACCTGGCGTGTCTCGCCGCTCGCGAACTGCATCGACTCGACCACGCGCGGCTTGCAGTATTTGCCGTGCGCCGCGAGCGTCGCGTAGGCGCCGGCGATGTCGAGTGGCCACTCGCCGGTGATGCCGAGCGTGAACGAGCAGCTCTTGTGACTCAGCTTCGTCAACTGGCCCCGGAACGGCACACCCATGTCTTTCGCGACCTGCACGATCGGGCTGATACCGCCGAGGGCCTGCTCGAGCTGGACGTAGTAGGTGTTGACCGACTTGGCCGTGCCTGTCCACATGTCGAACCTGCCCGTTTCGCTGTCGCCCGCGTTCTGGAAGTAATCGCCGTCGGAGTGGTGCGGGGCATCGCAGATGTCGGGGTCGGGCGTGTAACGCGCGGGCGCGTCGAACGTCGTCGAGAGCGGCAGCCCGGCCTTGAGTGCGGCGACGAGCGTGAACATCTTGAACGTCGAGCCCGGCTGGTTGCCGACGCCCTGGCTGCCGTTACCGTTCTTCGCACCGGTGCCGGTGGAGTAGAGGATCGTCGTCTGGCCCTTGTCCTGCCCGTACGGCTGGTTCTGGGCGAGCGCGAGCACGCGCCCCGTGCCCGGCTCCACCGTCGCGAGCGCGGCGCCGATGCGCCCCCCCTTCGAGGTCGTCTGGGCGGCGACGGTCTGGTCGATCGCGTCCTGCGCGGCGTTTTGCACCTTGGGGTCGAGCGTCGTGCGGATCGTCACGCCGCCGCTGCGCAGCAGATTCTGGCGCTCGTCGCGCGTCGCGCCGAACTGCGGATCGTTGAGGATCGTCTCCTCGACGTAGTGGCAGAATCCGGCGTATCTGGAGTGACTGCAGCCGTTGGGGATCGTCTTCGGCTTGAGGCCGAGCGGCTCCGCCCTCGCCGCCGCGAACTGCACGTCGTCGATGAAGTTGACGTCGCGCATGCGCTTGAGGACCACGTTGCGCCGGTCGAGTGCCCGGGCGGGGCGCCTGATGGGGTCGAGGCCGAACGGATTCTTCACGAGACCCATCAGCAGGGCGCTCTCGCTGAGTGTCAGCTGCGAGACAGGCTTGGAGAAGTAGCGTTGGGCGGCGGTGCCGACGCCGTACGCGCCGGCCCCGAAGTAGGCGATGTTGAGATAGCGCTCGAGGATCTGGTTTTTTGTCAGGACCTTCTCGAGGGCGAGGGCCGCGCGGGCTTCGTTGATCTTGCGCTTGAGCGACTGGCCGGTCGCCGCCTGGCGTTCGGCGTCGGTCGTCGCACTGTTGAGGAGCACGTTCTTGATGTATTGCTGCGTCAGTGTCGACCCGCCGCCCTGCACATCTCCGGAGGCGGAGTTTTTCACCAAGGCCCGCAGGACGCCCTGGACGTCGATGCCGTGATGGTCGTAGAAGCGGGAGTCCTCGACCGCGAGGAGGGCGTCGATCGTGACGGTGTTGACCTGCGACAGTGTGACCTCGGTGCGGTTCTCGTCGTAGAAGTCGGCGATGAGACTGCCGTCCTTGGCGAGGATCCGCGTGCGCTGGGAGAGCTGTCCCTGCTCGACCTGCACGGGGATCGTGATCGTGGCGGCGAGGGCCCGCTCGCCGATCCCCAGACCGCCCACGAGTGGCGCGATCAGCCCGGCGACGAGCACCCCCGTCAGCACGCTGACGATCAGCAGCAGCCCGACGGCAGCCGTCTTCGATGTGGGCACATCGGACGCGCGCACGGACACACTCCTTCCACGTGCCCGCGGCGGCGCGGGTCGCTGTGGTCCCAGAGTAGGGCTCCAGGCACGAATCGGCGCATGGTAGCCGTCCGGGACTGGTCCGAATGGCTAATGGTGACTACGTCAAAGATGGGCCGAATGGGGGTTGTCGTCCATGGAGTCCGATTCGTACGTTCTACGTGTCGGGCTGTGGCCGGACAGTCACGGTCCGTAACCAGGGTACGACGACGGCAGGAGTGCGCGATGACGACACCGATGGGCTGGGTCCCGGACTGGACGTCGTACGCCGCGTGCAAGCGCCGCGACCCCGACGAGCTCTTCGTCCAGGGCGCCGCGCAGAACCGGGCGAAGTCCGTCTGCAGCGGCTGCCCGGTCAGGTCCGAGTGCCTCGCCGACGCCCTCGACAACCGCGTGGAGTTCGGCGTCTGGGGTGGGATGACCGAGCGCGAGCGCCGCGCGCTGCTCCGCCGCCGGCCCAACGTCACCTCCTGGCGCGTCCTGCTCGAGGCGGCCAAACGCGAGCACGTGGCGACAGGCAAGGCGCCCATCCTGTCCGCGATCGCCTGACCGACCGGGCGCTGCCGGCTGCCGGCTGCCCGCACCGGATCCGCCCGCGTGGTGCACGATGGGCCGGTGCCGACCGGCCAGTCGAGGAGGCCCCGTGGCGGGTGACGTGTTCGCGTTCGGCTTCGACCCCCGGGTGCGTCTCCCGCTGGCCCTCGCGGGCATCAGCGCGCACACCAGCGGGGTGCGACTGAGCCGCTCCCGGCTGCTCGTGCGCTACGGGCTGCTGAAGCTCGAGACGCCGTTCGCCAACGTGCTCGATGCCCGGGTGACCGGCCCCTACAAGAGCTGGCGCTCCGTGGGTCCGCGGCTGTCCCAGCGGGACAGCGGGATCACTTTCGGCACCTCCGCCGGCCCCGGCGTCTGCATCCTGTTCGCCGAGCCGGTGCGGGTCTTCTACGCCCACGAGGCGTGCACCATCACGGTGGCCGACCCGGCCGCCTTCGTCGCGCGCTGGCGGGCTCTGGCCGGCCGCGACTGACGCGCCCGGCGCATGCCCCGCACGCATGCCCCCCACGCATGGCGCCCCCCACGCATCGCGCCCCCCACGCATCGCGCCCCCCACGCATGGCGCCCCGCACGCATGGCGCCCCGCACGCATGGCGCCCCGCACGCATGGCGCCCCGCACGCGTGGCGCGCCAGGATGGCGCGGGAGTCCGCCGCGAGGTCGTCGTACGAACCCCTGGTTGTCGCCCTGTGCAATGGAGGTATCGCCGTGGCAATCGAAGACGTCGACGTCGTGGTCATCGGTCTGGGCCCGGGCGGGGAGCGTGTCGCGGACGAATGCTCCTCGGCGGGCCTGCGCGTCGTGGGGATCGAGTCGCGGTTGGTGGGCGGCGAGTGCCCGTACTGGGGGTGTGTGCCGAGCAAGATGATGATCCGGGCCGCCTCGAGCCTCGCCGAGTCCCGCCGAGTGAAGGTGCTCGCCGGCACCGCGACCGACGTCCCCGACTGGGGGACGGTGGCAACGCGCATCCGCGCGGAGGCGACCGACGACTGGGACGACGCCGTCGCGGTCAAGCGGCTGACGGACGCCGGCGGCACCCTCGTCCGCGGCTCCGGTCGGCTCACCGGGCACCGGCTCGTCGCCGTCGGCGACCGCCAGTTCCGGGCCGCGAAGGCGGTCGTGGTGGGCACCGGGACCGCGCCGCTCGTCCCGCCGATCGTCGGGCTGGCCGGCACCCCCTATTGGACCAACCGGGAGGCGATCGAGACGCTCGAGGTCCCCGGGAGCCTCATCGTGCTCGGCGGCGGTGCCATCGGCGTGGAGTTGGCGCTGGTCTTCGCGCGTTTCGGTGCCCGCGTGACCGTCGTCGAGGCGGGCCCGCGCCTGCTCGCGACGGAGGAGCCGGAGGCGGGGGACCTGCTCACGGTCGTGTTGACCGCCGAGGGCCTCGACATCCGGACCGGGGCAAAGGCGACGACAGTCTCGTACGACGGCAGCTTCACCGTCACGCTCGACGGCGGTGACACCGTCTCCGCCGACCAGCTGCTGGTGGCCGTCGGGCGCCGGACCGATCTCGCCGGTCTCGGCGTCGACGCGATCGGTCTCGACCCGTCCGCGCGCTTCCTCGACACGGACGACAACCTGCGGGTGATGGACGGCCTCTACGCGGTCGGCGACATCACCGGCAAGGGCCTGTTCACCCACGTCGCCGTCTACCAGGGCGGGATCGCCGTGGCGGACATCCTCGGCAGGGACCACCCGCCCGCGGACTACTCCGCCCTGCCTCGGGTGACGTTCACCGAACCGGAGATCGGCGCGACGGGGCTCACCGAGAAGCAGGCGCGCGACAAGGGGATCGCCATCCGTGTCGGCTGCGCCGACAACGCCACCTCCACGCGTGGGTGGATCCACAAGGTGGGCAACGCCGGGTTCATCAAGCTCGTGGTCGACGACGCGACCGACGTGCTCATCGGAGCCACCTCGGCCGGGCCGTGGGGCGGCGAGGTGCTCGGCGCCCTGTCGGTCGCCGTGCATGCCAAGGTCACGCTGACGCAGCTGCGCGGGATGATCTACGCGTATCCGACGTTCCACCGTGGGATCGAGGACGCGATCAAGGCTGTCGATGCGCGCACCTGAGCGGCCTACCGCATCGGGCGGGCCGACAGCCAGGAGGCGGTGACGCCGGCGGCCGCGACCGCAGGAGAGAACAGGTGGCCTTGCATGTGCCGACAGCCGATCTCGATGAGGAACTCGGCCTGCGCCGCTGTCTCGACTCCTTCGGCGACCGTGTCGAGGCCGAGGGTCTCCGCGAGCGCGATGATCATCCGCACGAGTTCCCGGTCCGTCTCGCTGTCGGCGATGCTCTCGACGAACGAGCGGTCCATCTTCACGGCGTCGAGGGGCAGGTCGCGCAGGTAGGCGAGGGAGGAATACCCCGTCCCGAAGTCGTCGATCGCCACCCGGACGCCCATCGCGCGCAGCGCGTGCATCGTCGCGATGATCGAGGCCGGGTGCACCATGAGCGCAGTCTCGGTCAGTTCGAGGGTCAGCAGGTCGGCGCGCAGGCCCGTCGCGGAGATGATCTCAAGGACGGTCGGCACGAGGTTGGGCTTGGCCAGAGTGATCGCGGACATGTTGACGTGCACCCCGAGCGTGTCCTCGACGGCGTTCCACGCGCGCACCTGTTCGCACGCCTTGCGCAGCACCATCAGGTCGATTGTGGAGATGACCCCCATCTCCTCGGCGAGCGGCAGGAATGCGTCGGGCGTGAGCAGCCCGTGGCCCGGCCGCTGCCAGCGGGCGAGGGCCTCCACCCCGACGATGGCGTTGGTGCGCGCGTCGACGATGGGCTGGTAGTGGACGACCACCTCGTCCGACGCCAGCGCGCGGATCAGGGCGTCGCGGGTGTCGTGGCGCTCCATCAACAGTTCGAGCATCGAGCTGTGGAACGTCTCGTGGCGGCTCTTTCCGGATGCCTTCGCGTCGTACATGGCGATGTCGGCGTGCCGGAGCATCGTGTCAGCGTCCTCCGTGGACCCGCTCGACCCGCTCGACCCGGTCGACAGCGATGTCCCGACGCTGACACCGACGCGCGCCACCCCCTCCCGGAGCAGGAACGGCTCGGCGAACGCCGCCACGATCCGCGCGGCGGCCGCCGCCAGTGACTCCCGGTCGGTGTCGACGAGGACGACGGCGAACTCGTCGCCGCCGAGCCTGCCGACAGGGTCGGCGGCGCGGACGCAGGCCTGCAGCCGCCGAGCCGCCTCGCGGAGCACCGCGTCGCCGGCGGCGTGGCCGGACCGGTCGTTGACGAGTTTGAAGTCGTCGAGGTCGACGACCATCACGCCGACCTGGCCGAGTGACCGGTCGCTGTGCGTCAGCGCGTGCTGCAAACGGTCCGCGAACAACGCGCGGTTGGGCAGCAGCGTGAGGCTGTCGTAGAACGCGTGACTGTGGAGCTGCTCGCTCAGCGCGGAGGCGGCCGTCACGGCTTGCTGCAGGTCGCGGACGAGCGTCGCGTTGTCCCGGAAGGCCAGATTCTGGCGTACGACGACCAGCGTCGTCACGATCGACGCGGCGGCGAACATGCCCCAGGTGCGGTGCGGGTCGCCGGCCCATAACGCGAGCGCCAGCAGTGCGTACGTCAGGACGACGGCCGCGTACGGCGTGCGCGTGTAGCGGCTGGCGGCGCGCGGCTCGCGCGCCGCTGCCGGCCGCACCCGCTCCAGCCAGATCGCGACGGTGGCGAGCGCCGGGGTGACGAGGCGGGCGGCCAGGACCAGTCGCAACCACGGGTGCCCGATCGCGTGCGGGATGAGCGCCTCCACGAGAACCGCGGCGGCGATCGCGGCGATGCCCAGCGCCGCGCCGCGCATCGAGATCGGCCGGACCGTCGTGCCGGTGGGCTGCACGAGCGCCAGGACCGTGACGAGTGCCAGCGCTTCGACGAGGATGGCGAACGCGATGGACACCGGGCTGACGCCGTTGGCGAGCAGGGACTGTGCTTCGACGTACCAGAGCGCACCGAGGGCGGCCACCATCGTCGTGACGAGGTCGATCCAGCGCCGCAGCTGCGAGCCGGTGGTGCGCACGTCCCGGCGATAGGTCACGCACGCGTGCACGAGGAAAGCGATGCCCACCGAGCCGATGCCCGCGGTGACCGCCGTCGTCGCCGCGCCGAGGTCGTTCGCCATGGACAGGCTGTGGAGGGTGCCGTACACGTAGCACAGGGCCGTGCACAGGCCGGTGACGCGCAGGGTGCGCCAGAACCGGCGGGTCTCCGGTGACAAGCCGACCACGCGGGCGAGTCGCACGATCTGCCACTGGAAACCGACGTACATGACGGCCTGGGCGCCCCACGCCAGGGACACCTGTGCCGCGCGGCCGCCGAGATCGAACGCCACGGCGCCGAGCGTCGCAACGACGAACGCCGCGGTCAGAATGCCGATGAGTGCGCCCGTGAGCGTGCCCGTGAGCGTGCCCGTGAGCGTGCCCGTGAGCGTGCCGGTGAGCCGCTGTCTGCTGCCAGCATGCGAGGACGTGAGCACGACAGCTTCGTCCCTTCTCCCGGCCCGCGGCGTCGCGGCCATCTGCTCCTATCGACGCTCGGGCACGGCGGATGAGGGGCCGATTGGCGCGGCGGCATCGTCGACCGGCCCAGCGGCCCAGCGGCCGTTCCGCGCAACCGGTGGTGCGTCAGACCGCCGCGCCACCGAGCAGCTGCCCGATGCGGCGGAGCCCGGCGAGGTCGTGCACGTCCTCCGGGAGGGCGGCGACCTCCCGCACCGCGACCGGTGTGTGGGCGCCGACGAACCGGGCGAGGAGACGCCGCTCGCGGGCCCGCAGGCGCAGGCCGGCGGCATAGGCGTGCAGCAGCTCGGCAACCTCGGCATCGCTGTGCGCGACCGCCTCGGCGGCCGCGTCGACCCGATCGGGCGGCAACTCGACGTCCACGTCGTGGACCCGGTTGAGGACCAGGCCCGCGAACGGCATCCGCCGGTCCGCGAGGCGACCGGTGAAGAACGACGCCTCACGCAGCGCGTCGGGCTCGGGCGTAGCGACGACGACGAAGCTGACGTCATCGTGCTGGAGCCGTTGGTAGGTGGCCTCCGCCCGCACGCGGAAGCCGCCGAACGTCGCCTCGAGGGCGGTGACGAAACGGCTCAGGTCGGCGAACAGCTGCGTGCCGAGAACCTTCGACGCGGCGCTGCCCATGACGCCCAGCGCGACCTTGCCCATGCGCCCGCCGGCGCGCGCCGTGCCGCCGAGCATCCGGGCGAGCCGGCCGTCGAGGAAGGACGCCAGGCGCTGGGGGGCGTCGAGGAAGTCGAGCGCCGACCGCGAGGGAGGCGTGTCGACGACGATGAGGTCCCACCGGTGGCTCTCGTCGAGCTCACCCAGCTTCTCCATCGCCATGTATTCCTGCGTGCCGGCGAAGTGCCCGGACAGCGACTCATAGAAGGGGTTCTCGAGGATGCCGGCAGCCCGTTCCGGGTCGGTCGTGCGCCGGACGATGTCGTCGAAGGTGCCCTTCATGTCGAGCATGAGCGCGTCGAGCGAGCCGCCGGCGGATTCGTCGACGTCCTGCACCCGGCGCGCGACGTTGTCGAGCTCCTGCAGTCCCATCGCCGTCGCCAGCCGGCGGGCCGGGTCGATCGTGAGCACGACGGTGCGCCGACCCTGCTCCGCGGCCCGCAGGGCGAGGGCGGCCGCCATCGTCGTCTTGCCGACGCCGCCGGACCCGCAGCACACGATGACGCGGCGCGTGCGCAGCAGCTCGTCGACGTCGAGGGCTGTCATCGCCGCGTGGGCTGCCGTCATCGCCATTCCTCGCGGATCAGCTCGGACAGCTCGTAGACCCCCGACAGTTCTGCTGCGTCGGGGATGGCAGGGAGCGCCACGACCGGCAGGCCGGTCTCGGCCAGCCGGGCGCGCAGCTCCCCCTGCCTGCCCAGCAGTGCCTGACGGTTGCGCGCCAGCGTCCGCAACGCGCCGGCGAGCTCCGTTGTGGTCATGCCGGCGGCCGCGAGCGACTGCTCGACCCGCTCGACGCTCGGCACGCTCGCCCCGCCGCCGGTCACGCCCGCCCCGCCGCCGGTGACGGCCGCCAGTGACTGGTTGACGAAGATCGTGCCGATGGGCACCCGTCCCGTGAGCAGCTCGTGCGCGGCGTCGAGCGTCTCCTGCACCGGCATGTCCTCGAGCAGGGTCACCAGATGCACCGACGTGGCCGTCGACCGCAGGAGGGCGGCGACCGTGTCCGCGTGGCGGCGGATCGGGCCCGTGCGCGTGAGGCTGGACAGTTGTTCGGTCACCCCGAGGAAACGGCCGATCCGACCGGTCGGCGGCGCGTCGAGGACGACAGCGTCGTACACGGGAATCCCCGTCGAGCGACGGCGGTCCGTCGCCTCCCGCACCTTGCCCGTCAGCAGGACATCGCGGATGCCCGGCGCGATCGTCGTCGCGAACTCGACGAGGCCGAGGCGTTTCATGATGCCGCCGGCGACGCCCGCCCGGTAGAACATCGCCAGGTAGTCGACGAGGGCGGGCTCGGGGTCGATGGCGATCGCGTAGACCTCGCCACCGTCGGCGGCGCGGGCGATGCGGCGCTCCTCGTAGGTCAGCGCGGGGGCGTCGAAGAGGCGGGAGAGCCCCTGGCGGCCTTCCACCTCGGCGAGCAGGACGCGCTTGCCGCCGGCGGCGAGAGCCAGCGCGAGGGCCGCCGCGACCGTGGTCTTGCCGGTGCCGCCCTTGCCCGTGACGACATGCAGTCGCGCGTCGGGGGAACGGGGCATGCCGTCCACGGTCTCACGACGCCCCGTGCGGCCGTCCCGCGACGCCTCGTAGGCTGTCCGCATGCAGACCTGGGAATACTCCACCGTGCCATTGCTGACGCACGCGACCAAGCAGATCCTGGACAACTGGGGCGCCGACGGGTGGGAGCTGGTGTCCGTCATCCCCGGGCCCAACCCGGAGCAGCTCGTCGCCTACCTCAAGCGCCCGAAGGGCTGATCGACATGCCGACGCCGTCCGAGCAACTCGCGACCCTCCAGATCGCGCTGCCGCCGCTGCCCGCGCCGGTCGCCGCCTACCTGCCTGCCGTGCGCAGCGGGCTCCTCGTCTTCACCGCCGGGCAACTGCCTTTCGTCGACGGGGCGTTGCCGACCACCGGCAAGGTCGGCGTCACCGTCAGCGCGGCCGAGGCGACCGGGCTGGCACGCATCGCGGCGCTCAACGCGGTCGCCGTCGTCGCCGCGGAGGCCGGCGGCATCGACAACATCGCGCGCATCGTCAGGGTGACCGTCTTCGTCGCGAGCGACCCCGACTTCATCACCCAGTCCGCCGTCGCCAACGGTGCCAGCGACGTCCTCGTCGACATCTTCGGGGACGCCGGCAAGCACGCCCGCAGCACGCTCGGGATGGCAGTGCTGCCGATGGACTCGCCCGTCGAGGTCGAGATCATCGCCGAGCTCTCTGCCTGAGCGGAGCTAGTCGGCGTAGGCGTCGGTGGGGCGACCGTTGGGCATGTCGAGCGCGACGCGGCCCGGGACCTGCGAGACGCCGGCCGGCGTGGCGGGGGCGCCGCACGCCGGGCAGTGCGTCCAGGCGCTGAGCATCGGGGTCGCGCACGCGGCGCAGGCCGGTTTGTCGATGCCGGTGCCGCACCACGGGCAGAAGTGCATCTCACCCTCGATCGGTCTGGTGCACGTCCGGCAGTGGGTGCCCGCCGAGCCGCTGACGGCGTCGACCTGGGTGACGCGCAGCACTTCCTCGTAGGTCGTGTCGCCCCGGTGGGCCATGTCGAGGGCGTTCATCCGCAGGGTGCGGAGCCCGCCTTCACGCGCCGCGGCGGCGATGGCACTCTCCGTCGGGGATTCGAGCATCACGGTGCGCAGCTCCGCCGTGATCGGCAGCATCTCGAACACGCCGCGCCGGCCGCTGTAACCGCTGGTGGCACATGAGGAGCACCCACGGCCCTTGCGCGGCGAGTGCGACCGGAGGTCGGCCGCGGACAGCCCGAGCTGGGAGAGGATCTCCTCGTCCGGGACGTACGGCGCCACGCACATCGGGCACGGCTTGCGGACGAGTCGCTGCGCCACCACGAGGGTGAGCGCGGAGGCGAGCAGGAACGGCTCGATGCCCATGTCGACGAGGCGCGTGATGGCCTTCACGGTGTCGTTGGTGTGCAGGGTCGTCAGCACGAGGTGACCGGTCATCGACGCCTGGACGGCGAGCTCGGCCGTCTCCTTGTCGCGGGCCTCGCCGACGAGCACGACATCGGGGTCCTGGCGCAGCACGGACCGCAGGCCGGCCGCGAACGTCAGACCCGCCTTCTCGTGCATCTGCACCTGCGTGATGCCGGGAAACTGCACCTCGATGGGGTCCTCGAGGGTGATGACGTTGCGTTCGGGGGTGGCGACGTCCTGGATGGCGCCGTACAGGGTGTTGGTCTTTCCCGACCCGGTCGGGCCGGTGATGAGCACCAGACCCTGGGGTGTGCTCAGCGCGTGCCGGAGGAGTTCGAGCTCGCGGTCGGCGAGGCCGAGGCGGTCGATCGTGGGCACGTCCTCGCCGCGGGAGAGCAGCCGGATGACGACCTTCTCCCCGTGCAGCGCCGGCAGCGTGCTGACTCGCGCGTCGAGGACCCGCCCGTCGACCTGCACGCGCGTCCGGCCGTCCTGGGGGCGCCGGCGTTCGGCGATGTCGAGGCCGGAGACCACCTTGATGCGGCTGATCACGGACGGGGCCGCGCTCTTCGGCATCGTCATCACGTCCCGGAGGACACCGTCGATGCGGAAGCGGATGCGGAGCTCCTTGGCCTGCGACTCGAGGTGGATGTCACTGGCCCCGCCGGCCGCGGCATCGCGGAAGATCATGTCGACGAGGCGCACGATCGGCGCCGTCTCCGCGCCGGTGAGGTCGTTCTCGGGCACGCTCGCGACCTCGGCGGCCGCCTCGAACAGGGACGCGACCTCGTTCGACTGGGTGAGGCTCCAGACGCGCCGTAGCTGGTTGCGGATCTGGGACTCGGTCGCGACGACGACGTGCATCGACGAGGCACCGGTGTGGAACCGCACGTCGTCGAGCGCGACGACGTTGGTCGGGTCGCCGGCTGCGACGGTGACACGCTTTCCGTCCTTGGCGAGGACCAGCAGGCAGTCGCGTTCGGCCATCTCCCGCGGGAGCAACCGGGCGATGTCGGGGGAGATCGTGGTGCGCGACAGGTCGACGAGGTCGAGGACCAACGCGGCCGCGAGAGCCTCCGCGACCTGCGTGTCGGAGGCGTAGCGCTTCTCGATGATGATCGTGCCCAGGCGTGGCCGGACCCCACCGGGTGGGGTCTTGGCCTGCTCGGCGAGGCAGTCGTCGAGCTGGCCCTGGCTGATGGTGCGCCGCTGCACGAGCACCTCGCCGATGCGCCGGCGGCGCGGCGCGTTCTCCCGGTTGTCCAGTGCGGCGACGACCAGGGCGGGGTCGATCCCCTCCGCCAGGGCGCCGGCGATCGCTTCGCGCGTCAGCAGTGGCTGCCGGTTGCGCTGCGACGGCGGGATCAAGCTCACCCGGTGAATGTCGGACTCCCGCAGCGAACGTTGAGCCAGTTCGTCGTACCAAATCCTCCTGTACGACGGTCAGCCCGCGCGGCGGCTCAGCCGGTCCGGCTCCAGCAGCAGGATGGTCGTGCGGCCCTCCAGGCGGATCCACCCGCGGGAGGAGAAATCGGCGAGGGCCTTGTTGACCGACTCGCGGGAGCTGCCGACCAGCTGGGCCATCTCCTCCTGCGTGAGGTCGTGGGTCACGCGCACGCCCTGGGCGTCGGGCGTCCCGAAGCGGTCGGCGAGGGTCAACAGTGTCTTCGCGACCCGCCCGGGCACGTCGCTGAAGACGAGGTCGGCCAACTGCTCGTTGGTGCGGCGCAGCCGCTGGGCGAGCGCCTGCAGGAGCTGCGGGGCGACGGTCGGGCTGGACGTGAGCCAGCCCCGGAGCGCGTCGTGGGGGAGGCAGAGCACCTCGGTGTCGGTGATCGCCGTGGCGTTGGCGGTGCGCGGGCTCGGGTCGAACAGGGACAGCTCGCCGAACATCTCCCCCGGCCCGAGGACGGCCAGCATGTTTTCGCGGCCTTCCGGGCCCGAGAGCGAGATCTTGACCTTGCCCTGGCGGATCACATACAGCTGGTTGCCGGGGTCGCCTTCGCTGAAGATGCACTCGCCGCGGTCCACGCGTGCACGGGTCAGCGCGGTGGCCAGCGTCTGGGCCTCGTCGCCGGTCAGGGAGGAGAACAACGGCACCTGGGCCAGCAGGCTCACGGCGTCGTCGGCGGTCGGCACGGTCCCAGTGTGACGCAAGCGGCGCGGGCTGGCGACGGATTGGGACCGAACGCGCGGCGGTCAGGCGGAGCGGCGGGACACGCCCGGGCGTCGCCTGGCCCAGTAGGCCTCGATGGCGGGCGCGAAGCCGTGGCTCACGAATGTCTCGACCTCTTCCGGTCGCGCCGAGTCGAGGAACGCCTCCAACTCATCCGCGACGGACTTGTGCCGCAGCGGGCGCTCCACGCGCTCCATTCCGAGCATGAGGCCCAGGAGGACCAGCGGCGAGATCAGCACCACGACGAACATCGCCATCCGTGCTGCCCGCCCTCCGTCGTCGGCGATCGTCCCTGGCGGGTGCTCAGGCCCGCGCGCGCTCGCCGAGCGGCAACGCGATCAGGCACAGGGCCGGCTCGTCGTGGTAGCGCGCGATCAGATCCTCGGTCGCCGCGGCGAGCTGCTCGTGCAGGATCGTCCGGTACGTCGAGAGCTGCTCCTCGGCAGCCGCGAGGTCCAGCTCGAGCGCGGCGTTGTGCTCGGCGTCGCCGCGGCGCGGGTCACGGGACCACAGGTCGGCGAGGTCCGGCAACGCCGGGAGGTCGACATCGCCCACCAAGGTCGCGAGCGCCGTCCGGCTGCTCCAGACGTTCATGCCGGACAGCACGTCGCGCAGGTTGTCGGAAGGAGCGCCGCCGCCCGCGAACGCGCGCACCAGGTCGAGCCGGGCTTGGATGACCCGACGCCAGTACGACACGCGGCCCTCCTCGTCGGTCAGGATCGTGCGGTATTCGCGCAGGCCTGCCAGCGTGAGGCGGGTCAGCTCCGGCCGGCGCAGCGGCGCCGGTTTCCTGCTCGCCGGTCCGCGGGTCTGCGCGGGTACCGTCACGGCCTGCCCCGACTGCTCCGGCACCGCAGCGGTGTCGACTGCGTGCTGTTCGCCGATTGCGGTCACGTGGTGCCTCTTCCTACCGGGATACGTCGTCCTTACCTTCTGCAGCCCCGATCGGCCTCGTTCCAAGATCGCTTGAAGGACTTCACCCTTACGGACGCAGCATCTGCGGCGCGTCGCCACGACTGGGCTAACGCGCTCACACGTTCGGCCTACAGGTGCCGCTGTCCCCGGCCCGCCGTACTCTGCGAGGCATGTCAACGGCGCTGGAGACCCCCCTTGCGTTGAAGCGGCGCGCGCGGCGCATCAACGCCGAGCTCGCCGCGCTCTACCCAGGTGCGCACTGCGAGCTCGACTTCACCACCCCGCTGGAGCTCGCCGTCGCCACGATCCTGTCGGCGCAATGCACGGACAAGAGGGTCAACGAGGTCACGCCGGCGGTCTTCGCCCGCTACGTCACCGCCGCGGATTACGCGGGCGCCGATCGCGAGGAGCTCGAAACCCTGATCTATCCGACCGGCTTCTTCCGCAACAAAACGAAGTCGATCGTCGGTCTCGGGCAGGCGTTGTGTGACAAGCACGGCGGCGAGGTCCCGCGGTCGATGGCAGAGCTGTTCGCGCTCCCCGGCATCGGCCGCAAGACGGCCAACGTGATCCTCGGCAACGCGTTCGGCATCCCCGGGCTGACCGTCGACACGCACTTCGGGCGGCTGTCGCGCCGGCTCGGGTGGACCGCGGAGGACGACCCGGTGAAGGTGGAGTTCGCCGTGGCGGAGCTGATCCCGAAGGCGGACTGGACCGTCCTGTCACACCGGCTCATCTGGCATGGTCGGCGGGTGTGCCATTCGCGCAAGCCGGCGTGCGGGGCCTGCGTCCTGGCGCGCGCGTGCCCGTCGTTCGGGCTGGGGCCGGTCGATGAGGCTGAGGCCGCCAAGCTCGTCGTCCCCAACGAGAAGGTCGACGCTGTCCTGTGACAGCGCGAGGCGACGGGCAGCGCGAGTTGCCGGGCGCCGGGGAGCGCGAGCTGCCGGGCTGGTGGGGTCCGCTGCTCGCCGCCATCCGCGGCGGCGGCGTCCCGAGCCGCTGGCCGGCGCCGGGCGCGGGAGCCCGCGAGGCGGCAGTGCTGGTCCTGCTCGCCGACGGCAGCCGTGGGCCCGACGTGCTCCTCACCGAGCGGGCAGCCGACCTCCGTGCGCACGCCGGTCAGGTGTCGTTCCCCGGCGGGGCCCGCGACCCGGGTGATGCGTCCGCAGCCGCCGCCGCATTGCGCGAGGCCTCCGAGGAGGTCGGCCTCGCCCCCGAGAGCGCGACAGTCGTCGCCGAGTTGCCTGCCCGCTGGGTGGCGCCGAGCGGTTTCGGCGTCGTGCCGGTGCTCGCGCACTGGCACACCCCGCATGCCGTCGCCCCGCCGTCGGCGGAGGAGGTGGCCGCGATCGTGCGCGCGCCCCTGTCCGCACTGGCCGAGCCGGCAGCGCGGCTCCGCCTCCGTCACCCGTCGGGATACCAGGGGCCGGCATTCCGGATCGACGGGCTGCTGGTCTGGGGTTTCACCGGCGGCCTTCTCGACTGGCTCCTCGACGCCGGTGGCTGGTCCGTGCCGTGGGACGGCGGCCGTGTCGAGGACCTGCCTTAGGGTGGCGGGGTGACCGGCGACTGGCTCGACATCGTGCTGGTCGTGGCGGCGGTGGGGTTCGCAATCTCCGGCTACCGGCAGGGGTTCGTCGTCGGGTTGCTGTCCTTCGTCGGCTTTCTCGGCGGCGCCGTGCTGGGCGTCACGGTCGCCCCGACCCTCGTCGGCCTGGTGACCAGCAACGACCGGCTCGTCCCGCTTTTCGGCATCGTGCTGGTGTTCGTCTTCGCGTCGATCGGCCAAGTCCTGGCCACGTGGCTGGGTGGCAGGCTGCGCAACCGACTGACCTGGCAGCCGGCGCAGCGCGCCGACGCGGCCCTCGGCGGCCTGACGTCCGTCGTCGGCTTCGTGCTCGTCGCGTGGCTCGTCGGCACCGCGGTCGCCCACTCGCCGCTGCGGTCGCTCGGCTCCGAGGTGCGGCACTCCATGATCCTGACGCGGGTCGATGACGCGATCCCCGCCGCCGCTGCCGGCTGGTTCGCGTCGTTCCAACGCATGTTCGACCGCAGCGGCGTCCCGCAGGTGTTCGGCGGCCTCGGTCTCGAACGCATCCGCGAGGTGGCCCCGCCTGACCCCGCGGTGCTCAAGACCCGCGCGGGACAGGTCGCGCAGCACACGACCGTGGAGATCATCGGCGACGCCTCGTGCAACCGGACGGTCCAGGGCAGTGGGTTTCCCGTGTCCCCCGAACACGTGATGACCAACGCGCATGTGGTCGCCGGTGTGACGAAGCCGGTCGTCACCGTGCCGGGCGGTAAGGACTACCCGGCGACGGTCGTCCTGTTCGACCCGCAACGGGATATCGCGATTCTCTACGTGCGCGGGTTGCCGCTGGCGCCGCTGCCGATCGGGTCGGCGGTCGGCACCTCCACCGAGGGTGTCGTCGCCGGCTATCCCGAGAACCACCCGCTGACCGTCGTGCCGGCCCGCGTACGCGACCGGATCCAGGTGCGCGGCCCCGACATCTACCACCGGCACCAGGCCACGCGCGAGATCTACTCCCTCAACGTCGTGGTCCGGCCGGGCAACTCGGGGGGGCCGTTCCTCTCGGTCGACGGCGCGGTGCTGGGCATCGTGTTCGCCCAATCGCTCGAAGATCCCAACACCGGCTACGCAGTGACCGCAGGCGAATTCGGCACGGACCTGGCGGCGGGCGCCGCGGCGAAGGCCGCCGTCTCCACGGCAGGCTGCGCGGCGGACTAGCTCGGGACTGCGGCGGCCTCGATGTCGCCGCTCAGCACAGGAGCCGCAGTGTCGGCGCGAACGACCGGCCCGTCGCGGCGAGGTCGGCCAGGCGGGTCGCGTCCCGGACCAGCTGTTCGACAGCGATGTCGTACGGGCCCGGGCCGGCCGGGGTCCGGCCCACCTCCGCGGATGTCCCGGCGGCAGTCGGCACGTCGGCGAGCGCCTGCAATCCGGCGGCGCCACGGGTGAGCAGGGTTGCCGCCCCGACCGGGTTGCCGCGCTGGGCGTGCGTCAGGCCGACGGCGAGCTGCGCGAGCGCGCGCCACAACGCCTTCTCCGCCGGCGGCGCGGCCTTCCACGAGCCTTCGAGCACCTCGTGAGCCGAGAAGGGCTGACCGGCGTCGATAAGGCGCTGCGCCTCGGTGAGCGCCTCGCGCGGCGGGAGCACGAGATCCTCGGGGACCCGGTCGACGCCCGCGACCCCGTGCGGCAGTGGCCGGCCCGCCGCGTCACGCTCCCGCGAATTGCGCGGTCGGCCGGCGAGATCCCGCGGGCGGTCGACGGGCACGGGCGGACGTCAGTCGGTCGGCCGCGTAGGGTGACGAGCCCAGGCGAGGTCGTCCTTGACGGTCCTGATGGTGCGCCGCGGCGGCTCCAACGAGGTCAGCGACTTCTTGCCCGTGAGGGCGAGCACGCCTGCAACGACGCCGTACAGCGCACCGACGATGAGGAAACCCCACCCGTCGCCGATCAGCGCGCCGATGCCCAGTGCCAGGGCTATCGAGAGGAAAAGCAACGCCACGTGCCCCAATACTCCGGCGGCGCCGAACATCCCGCCGGCCTTGGCCATGGATTTCACTTCACGGCGCACCTCGGCCTTGGCCAGGGCCACCTCGGTGCGCATCAGCTCGGTGAGGTCCTTGGTGGCGGACGCGACCAGCTCGCCGAGGCTCTTGTCTTCCTGCTGCATTGTCATGGGTGCCGGATACCCGAGCGGCGCGCCGCCTGAAACGTCGATTGCGGCATCGACATGCGAACGGCGCCCGCAGATGGGCGCCGCTCGTCCGCGTCTGCCGAGATACCAGGCGTGCACCTGTGATGTCGGTCGGTTGCCCGTCGCGACGGCCTCATGTGGCTGACAGCGCGTGGGTGCCCGGCTTTCGCGTCCGCACCTCTGCCCGGGGTCCATCACTCGGCCGCGGGCGGGGGTCCGTATGTCCGTTGTACGCCGCTGCGTCCCGTTTGGAAAGGGTCCGAAAGGCTTACTATGTACGGCGAGTTCTGCAAGCTTCCACCACAGGCGTTCGTCCGCGGCGCTCTGCCGTCCAACGCGCTGCTTTCCACAACGCGCTGCTTTCCACAACGCGCTGCTGTCCACAACGCGCTGCGTCCACAACGCGCTGCCGTCCACAGGAGGGCGCAGGCCGGCCGCGACGGCTCCCCGCGAACGCGAGGCTGCGGTTGTCCCAAAGGAGGCGACAGCCGATGCCTGACAGCAGGCCCCTCGTGATCACGAACGACGATGAACTGCTCGACGACCTACTGCGACTTGCCGCCGTGAGCGGCACCGACGTCGATGTCCTCCCCGACGTGGGGTCGGCGCGGGCCCTGTGGCGGTCGGCACGGATGGTGCTGCTCGGGTCGGATGCGGCGGACCGGGTGCGCACGCCACCGCCGCGACGGCTCGGCGTGATCCTCGTCGGCAACGACGAGGACGACGGTGGCGTGTGGGAGCTCGCGATGCATGTGGGCGCCGAACACGTCGCCGTGCTCCCGGACGCCGAAGCATGGCTCATCGACGTCCTCGCCTCCGGTGGAGACCGCCGCCTGGAGCCGGCGCCGCTCGTGGCGGTGATCGGGGGCCGCGGCGGCGCGGGCGCGACGACGCTCGCGGTGGCGCTCGCCGTCGCCGGGGCCCGCGCGGGTCGCGACACGATGCTGCTCGACGCGGACCCACTCGGCGGCGGCATCGACCTGGCCCTCGGCGGCGAGGGTGCCGGCGGCCTGCGGTGGGACGCGTTCGACTCGGTCTCCGGCCGGCTCGCGAGTGCGGATGTGGCCAAGGTGCTGCCCTCGATCGAGGGGCTCACGGTGCTCACCTGGGAACGGTCGAGGCCGGGGTGTGCGTCTGTTCCGGTCGTGGCCATCCAGGCGGCCGTCGATGCCGGTCGCCGCGGCCACGACCTGGTCGTTGCGGACCTGCCGCGGGCGCTGGACCTCGGCGCCCAGTCGGTGGCGGAGCAGGCCTCGACAGTGTTTCTCGTCATCCCCGCGGAGTTGCGCGCGGCGGCGGCCGCCGCGCGCGTGCGCTTCCAGTTGCAGGGCTGCGCCGACGTGCGCCTCGTCGTACGAGGTCCATCGCCCGGCGGCCTCGACGGACCGCTGATCGCCGATGCCCTGGGGCTCCCGCTCGCCGTTGATCTGCGTCCCGAACAGGGGCTGTCGGCCGCCTACGAGCGAGGTGAGGCGCCCGGCACGCGCCCACGCAGCCCGCTCGCGCAGTTCGCGAGCTCGGTCGTCGCCGAGGTGGCGGCCGGTGCCCGGCGCCCGGCGGCATGACCGACGACCTGCTCGCGCGGGTCCGGCGCCGGCTGTCGGACGAGGGCGCGCCGGCCCCCGTGCCCGCCGAGGTCGCCCGCCTGGTGCGCGCCGAGTCGGCCCTGGCCGGTGACACGCAGGTGGCTGCGGCCGTGCGCGTGGTCGCCGCTGACGTGAGTGGATTCGGACCGCTCGACGACCTCCTCCGCCTACCTGGGCTGACCGATGTCCTGGTCAATGGGCCGGACGACGTGTGGATAGATGACGGGGATGGACTGCGGCGCTCGACGATCGTGTTTCCCGACGAGGCGGCCGTGCTGCGCACCGCGCAGCGGCTTCTCGCAACCGCGGGCCGGCGCGTCGACCTCGCCCATCCCTTCGCCGACGCACGCCTGTCGGGCGGCGTGCGCCTGCATGTCGTCCTGCCGCCTGTCTCCACCCGGACGACGATGAGCCTGCGCCTGCTGCGCAAACGGGCATTCAGCCTGGTGGAGCTCGAGTCCACGGGGGCGCTGGCCCCCGGGCTGTCCGGGCTCCTCGCCGACCTGCTCCGTGCGCGGCTGTCCTTCGTCGTCACGGGCGGCACAGGAGCGGGAAAGACGACCGTGCTCGGGTCCTTGCTGAGCGCCGTGGATGCGCGCGAGCGGATCGTCGTGATCGAGGACACCGCCGAGCTGACCCACGCTCACCCCCACGCGGTGCACCTGCAGTCCCGGCAGGCAAATGCCGAGGGCGCCGGTGTCGTGACGATGGCCGACCTCGTCCGCCAGTCGCTGCGGATGCGGCCGGACCGCATCGTCGTGGGCGAAGCGCGGGGAGTCGAAGTGGTCGACCTGTTGGCCGCGCTCAACACGGGCCATGCGGGCTCGTGCTCCACGGTGCATGCCAACGACCCGCGTGATGTCGTCGCGCGGTTCGCGGCGCTGGGGGCGATGGCGGGGGTGGGCGCAGCCGCCATCCAGAGTCAGCTGGTGGCCGGCATCGACGCCGTCATCCACGTTGCGCGGGACCGCCATGGCCGGCGCCACCTCGCGGCTCTCGCCCTCCTGACCGCGGCGGCGGGGACGGTGTCCGTCGAGGCGGCGACGACGGTCTCGGCGGCCGGCGCACAGGCGCAGCGCGGGCCGGCGTGGGACGAGCTCATGGGCCGGTTGCGAGGATGACTCCGCTTCTGCGTGCGCTGCTGGCGAGGATGACTCCGCTTCTGCGTGCGGTGCAGCGAGGATGACCCTCGTTCTGGGTGCGGCGCTCGCGACCGGAGCCAGCGTCTGGTTCGCCATCCGGCCCGTCCGGCCGCATCGACTGGAAGTGGTGCGCTCGGCGACCGTGGCGGCGGCGGCGGCGGCGGCGGCGGCGGTGGCGGGTGCAGGTGCGGCCGGGCCCGGCCGAGCAGGGCAACGAGCGGTCGCCGGCGGGGCGTGCCGCCGCATCGGGCGCGAGGAGGTCCGGCTGATCGTGGCTGTCACGGCGGCACTGGCCTTCTTGGTGGGGCCCGTCCCAGCGGTCGTCGTGGCCGCAGCACTCGGCGCCGGGTGGCACGTCAAACGCCGCCACTCGGCGGCGGCCACCCATGCGCGGGCCGTCGCCGCCCTCCCGGACATTTGCGACAACCTCGCGCGCCAGCTGCTGTCGGGGGAGCTGCCGGGTGGCGCGTTGCGTGCCGCCGCGCAGGTCGGGCCGGCTGCCTTGGCCGGCGTCCTGCGCGAGGCGGCGGCGATGGGCGATCTCGGGGGATCGCCGGCTGACGCGCTCGCGCGACCCGGTCCCTACGCTCAACTGCTGGCCCCCCTCGCCGCCAGCTGGGCCGCGACGGTCGCGGCCGGGGCCCCCCTTGGGCCTGCACTTCGTGGTATCGGATCGGCGCTAGCCGCTGAGCGGGGGCACCGGCGGGCCGTCGACACCGAGCTCGCGGGCCCGCGCCTCACCGGCTGGCTCCTTGCCGGGTTGCCCATCTTCGGCCTGGCCGTCGGGGCATCCATCGGCACGAGATCGCTGTCGATCCTGATCGGCACGCCGCTCGGCACAGCCTGCCTGGTTGCGGCCGCATGCCTGGACGGTCTGGGAGTCCTGTGGATGCGGGCCCTGGGTCGCCGGTTACCACCATGAGTGCGCTCGCCGCGGCCGGCTGTGCCGCGGCCGCCGCCGCCCTGGTGCTGCCGGAAAGACCTCCGGTGGCTCGGCTGCTCACCGCAGTCCCGGGCGGGCCGGGCCGGCGGGCCGGACGCTGGCCCGCCGCCGCTGCCCTCGTTGCGGGCTTGACGGTGGTCGTCGGGCCGGCGGGGGCGCTGCTGCTCGCGGCTGCTGCCACCGCGCATGCGGTGTGGAAGCGGGACGCGCCGGCGCGGGTGCGACGCAGGCGGGTTGCGGCCACCCTTCGCGCCGCGCCCCTCATGTGCGATCTGCTCTCTGCGTGCGTGGGTGTCGGTCTGTCGTTGGCGGTCGCGGCCAGAGTCGTTGGCTCCTCAGTCGGAGAGCCGATCTCTCCTCTCCTCGTTCGCCTCGCTCAGGCCCTTGAGCGCGGGGTGCCGGTGGCTGAGGCCGTCCGGGTGCTCGACGGCAGCGGTCTGGACGCGCTCGGCCGCTGCCTGCTGGCGGCCGACACCGGCGGCCCCGGACTCGGGCCCGCGCTGTCGTCGTTGGCGGTCGAGGGCCGCGCAGCCGCGGGGGCGGCCGCGCAGTCGGCCGCGAAGCGAAGCGGCATCTGGGCGGTCGGCCCGCTGACCCTGTGCTTTCTGCCGGCCTTCGTGCTCGTCGGCGTCGTGCCCGTCGTGGCGGGCCTGCTCGACGGCGTGTTGCGCTGACCCGTGCGCGCTGACCCGTGCGCGCTGACCCGTGCGCGCTGACCCGTGCGCGCTGACCCGTG
>CAXSDE010000030.1:119-1462 GCA_964236265.1 uncultured bacterium | reverse complement strand
CGCGCTGACCCCCCGCACCGCCTTGTCCACGGGCTTGGCGGCGTGAACGTGCAGACAGTGTCCACAGGCCGGGAGGGTCCACAGGGAAGGTCGGGAACGCCCGGCGGGGCCCCTGTCGGCGGCAACGTGATGCATGGCGCGGCGATCGTCGCGACCGAGGCACGCAACCGAGGAGCACCTAATGCGACGTCTCCGCAGACTGTCCGACGCTGGTATGACGACTGCCGAATACGCGATCGGCACGCTCGCCGCCTGTGCCTTCGCAGGAGTTCTGATCAAAATCCTGACGAGCACGAAGGTCGGCAACCTCCTGGGGTCGCTCATTACGAAGGCGCTGTCGGTGGCGTCGTGACGGTGAGGGGCCGGGTCGGCGTCCTCGCGACGGGCGGCGGATCTGTCAGTGCGGGAGCCGGTGGCCGCGGGGTCCATCGCCGGGCCGGCGAGCAGGGAGCGGTGACGGCTGAGCTGGCCGTCGCGTTCGTTGCCGTCGGTTTCGTGCTGACCGTTGCCGTCGGAGCCGTGGGGGTCGCCGTGGCCCAACTCCAGTGCATTGACTCGGCTCGAGCGGCGGCTCGAGTGGCCGCTCGCGGCGAACCGGACATTGCTGTCTTGTCGGCCGCTCGACAGCGGGCTCCGTCGGGGGCCGTGGTGACGGTGGCACGAGCGGGCGACATCGCCAGCGTCTCCGTAACCGAAAGGGTGCGACTGGTTGCGCCGCTGCCCGCACTGACGGTGACGGCCACCTCGGCGGCCACGACGGAAGGGCTCGGGTGAGCACGTCGCTGCATGTCACGATGCGCACGCGGTGGCGTGCACGGACCGATGCGGGTTCCGCGTCGGTGCTCCTTGTCGCGGTGATCGCGGTCGTGGTGCTGCTGACGTTTGCGGGCGTGGCCCTCGGAGCCATCACCGCCGCGCGCCACCGCGCGGCGGCGGCGGCCGACCTCGCGGCGGTGGCCGGCGCGGTCGCGTGGCCCGCGCCTAGCGCGACGGTCTGTGCGCGGGCCGCAGCGGTCGCGGCGAGCAACGGCGCGCAGCTGGCGCAGTGCTCGGTGGTGGGCGCCTCCGTTGCTGTGCGCGTCGTCATGCGGGTACATGGGCTCGGAGCGGCCGCGACGGCGGGCGCCGTCTCCGCCCGGGCGCGGGCCGCCCGCGACCTCACGCCCCCGCTACTCGGGCGGGCCAACCGTGCGCTGCCCCATCTCCGGTGGCCACCGGAGACGCTGCACCCGGACACGCTGCACCCGGACACGCTGCACCCGGACACGCTGCACCCGGACACGCTGCGCCCGGACACGCTGCGCCCGGACACGCTGCGCCCGGACACGCTGCGCCCGGACACG
>CAXSDE010000029.1:13454-38545 GCA_964236265.1 uncultured bacterium | reverse complement strand
TGAACCCGTGTAGACGGCTTTGCAGGCCGTTGCCTCGCCTCTCGGCCACTCCACCGTGAGGCCCGTCAGGGCACCTCTTCGAGCGGACGACGGGATTCGAACCCGCGACCCTCACCTTGGCAAGGTGATGCTCTACCAACTGAGCCACGTCCGCGTGACGCTCTCCCGCAAGGGGCGAGTGCACGGGAACGGACTCTAGCAACCGTCACGGTCCGCTACAAACGGGACCCCTCGACAGGCCGGTGACTACCGTGATCACGGTGACCGGGACCGCAGCGCCGTACGCCTTCATCGGCGGCCGGCTGCACCGCGAGCTGATCGAGATCACGGATGACATCACCGCCCTCGAGCGGCCCGGTCCGTGGGTCGTGGTGGGCACGTTCGAGGGGGCCTGGGCGTGCGCCCGGTTCGCCTCCATCGAGCCCGGGCCGGTGCCGGAGGTCGCGTCGTGGCGCGGCCCGCCGCGCGCCTCGTGGCGGTCATCCATGGACGAGGCCGCCTACACCGACGGGGTCCGCACGATCCGCGGGCGCATCGCGGCCGGCGACGTCTACCAGGTCAATCTGTGCCGGGTCGTGTCGGCGCCGCACCCCGCCACAGACCTGCGCGGCCTCCTGGCGGCACTTGCGCGCGGCAACCCGTCGCCGTACCTCGGGGCGGTGCGCGTCGAGAGTGCCGACCTGGTGACGGCCTCGCCCGAGCTGTTCGTGAAGCGCGACGGCCGCGTACTGACTTCGAGCCCGATCAAGGGCACCGGCCGGACCGCGGCCGACATCACTGACAAGGACCGCGCCGAGAACGTGATGATCGTCGACCTTGTCCGCCACGACGTCTCGCCGCTGGCGGTGACCGGCGGGGTCGACGTACCGGAAATCTGTGTCCTGCAACGACATCCGGGGCTCGTGCACCTCGTCTCCACGATCCGGGCGCACCTGCGCCCGCACGTCACGTGGGCCGAGATCCTCGCCGCCACGATGCCGCCAGGGTCGGTCAGCGGCGCCCCGAAAGCCGCGGCGCTGGGCATCATCCGCGAGCTCGAACCGGTCGCTCGCGGCCCCTATTGCGGAGCGATCGGCTGGGTCGACGGCGATCGGGGCGAGCTGGCCGTCGGCATCCGCACGTTCTGGCAGGACGGCGCCGGCCTGCACTTCGGCACCGGCGCCGGCATCACGTGGGGGAGCGACCCTGATCGCGAGTGGGCCGAGACGGAGCTGAAGGGGGAGCGGTTGCTCGCGATCGCCTCCGCGGAAGGATGGCGTCCATGACAGTGCGACCACAGAAAGCGTGTCCGCCATGAAGACGTGGGTGGACGGCGAGCTCGTCGCGGCCGATGCGCCGGCGGTCCGCGCGGACGACCGCGGGCTGCTCGTCGGTGACGGCGTGTTCGAGACGATGAAGGTGCTGGGCGGGACACCGTTCGCGCTGACGCGCCACCTGGACCGCCTTCGACGGTCCGCGGAGGGCATGTTCCTGGCGGTGCCGTCCGACGACGACCTGCGCGCGGCGGTCACCGCGACACTGGCCGCGAACGCCGCCGACTTGCCCGGCGGTGACGCGCGGCTGCGCATCACCGTGACGGGCGGCCCCGGGCCCATGGGGTCGGCCCGCGGCAGCGCGGCTCCCACGCTGATCGTGACGACCGGGAAGCTGCCGGCCTACTCCGGCCCCGCCCGCGTGGTCACGGTCCCCTGGCCGCGCAACGAGCGGGCGGCAACAGCAGGGATCAAGACGACGTCGTACGCGGACAATGTGGTGGCACTGGCCTATGCACACGCCCGCGGCGGTGACGAGGCGATCTTCCCCAACACCGTCGGGCAGTTGTGCGAGGGCAGCGGCACCAACGTCTTCGTCGGCATCGACGGCCGGCTGCTGACGCCGCCGCTGAGCGCGGGCTGCCTGGCCGGCGTGACCCGAGCCCTGCTGCTCGAGTGGACCGACGCCGAGGAGGCCGACCTGCCGCTGTCGGCGCTGGCGGAGGCCGACGAGGCGTTCCTGGCGTCCACCACGCGCGACGTACACCCGATCTCGCACGTCGACGGGGGAGCTCTGCCACACAGCGGCGGGCCGTTGTCGCTTGCCGCGAGTGCCGCCTTCGCCGAGCGGGCGGCCGCACAGTCCGACGCTTGACGCCCGAGTTCAGTGCGTGATGTCGGCAACCAGCGGCTCGAGCACCACGTCGGGGTGGTCGCGGATAACCGTCGACAGGCGCCACGCGTCCGGGAACAGCGCGAGGAGCGCGCCGTCGCCGCGCGCGAGCACCTCGACGCCGCGCACCGAGTGGAGCACCGGGATGTCTTCGGCGCGGGTGCGGCGGGCGATCGAGTAGGGGAGCGGGTCGAGCGTGACCGCCGCCCCGAACTCGCCGGCCATCCGGTGCGCGGACACCTCGAACTGCATCGGTCCGACCGCAGCGAGCACCGGCGCCTGGTCGCCGCGCCGGTCCGAGCGCAGGACCTGCACCACTCCCTCCTGCTCGAGCTGCGTGATGCCGCGCCGGAACTGCTTGTAGCGGCCCGAGTCGACCGAGCGGCACACCTGGAAGTGCTCGGGGGCGAAGCTCGGGATCGGCGGGAAGCAGACGCGGTCGTCGGCGTACAGCGTGTCGCCGATCGCCAGCATGGTCGCGTTGACGAGGCCCACGACGTCGCCGGGGTAGGCGGTGTCGATGGTGGTGCGCTCCCGGCCGAGCATCGACTGCGCGTACTTGGTGGCGAACGGCTTGCCGCTCGGTTCGTGCGTCGCGACCATGCCGCGCTCGAAGACGCCGGAGCAGACGCGGGCGAACGCGACCCGGTCCCGGTGCGCGGAGTCCATACCGGCCTGCATCTTGAACACGAACGCGGAGAACGGGGCGTCCACGCGCCGGCCGACACCGTCGACGTCGAGGCGCGGCCGAGGCGCCGGCGCGAACTCGATCAGCGAGTTGAGCAGCTGCCCCACGCCGAAGTTGAGGACGGCGCTCGCGAACAGCACCGGCGTCGTGTCCCCGGCCAGGAAGGTGGCCTGGTCGTGCTCCGCTCCGTCCGCCGCCAGGAGTTCGTGCTCGTCGAACGCCGTCGACCACGCCTCGCCCTCCCGGGCGAGCGCCGCGGCGGGGGACAGGTGCTCCTCGGGCGCGATGGTGGCGCCGCCCGCCGTGCGGGTGAAGCGGATGAACGATTCGGTACGACGGTCCAGCACGCCCCGGAAGTCACCGGCGATCCCGACGGGCCAGGTGAGCGGGGTCGGCCGCAGGCCGGTGCGCACAGCGATCTCATCCATGAGCGCGAGCGCGTCCATGCCGGGGCGGTCCCACTTGTTGATGATCGTGATCAGCGGGAGCCGGCGCTGGCGGCACACCTCGAAGAGTTTCAGCGTCTGCGGCTCGAGGCCCTTGGCTGCGTCGAGCAGCATCACGGCGGCGTCGACGGCCGACAGCACACGGTAGGTGTCCTCGGAGAAGTCGGCGTGGCCCGGGGTGTCGACGAGGTTGATGACGTGGTCGTCGTACGAGAACTGCAGGGCGGCGGACGTGATCGAGATGCCGCGCGCCTGCTCCATGTCCATCCAGTCGGACACGGTGGACTTGCGGCGCGCCTTGCCGTGCACGGCGCCGGCGCGGCCGATCACGCGGGCATGAAGCACCAGGGCTTCAGTGAGCGTTGACTTGCCGGCGTCCGGATGACTGATAACCGCGAACGTGCGTCGACGGGCCGCCTCGGTCAGGACGTGCGCGGCAGTCTTCGCGTCAGCGGCCGAGTCGGCTCTGCCATCGGGCGATAGGGCGGTCACTGCGCCGATCCTATCCGGCGGGCTAGATGTCGGGCTCGCTCCAGAGAAGGAGCGCCAGCTCGGCGTCCACATCGACGAGGTCACCCTCGCTGCCGGTCGGGACCGCTGCGTAGGTGCGTGAGAGGAACTCGACCAGCTCGGTGAGTGGCGCCTCGAACAGGGCCCGGCCGGAGGGGGAAGACAGAGCCAGGCAGACGACCGACTGCGCGCCGTGGGACGGCCACACCTGCACGTCACCCTCGCCCGTGGGCCGCGTGACGCCGTCCGTCAACAGCTGGCGCGCGAAGGTCCACTCCACGACCTCGCCGCTGCCGGTGTGGAAGGAGACGTGCACCGCGTAGGGATCCTGGGCGTCGTACCTGAAGTCGGCACGGACGGGCACCGTGGTGGCGCCGGACATCACGAGCCTCAGCTCGAGACCGGTGGTGACAGCGGTAGGGCGCGCGCTCATGGGGTGACCTTCCGCGTGCATCTGCACAGACATCGATGGGTCGATTGTCCCCCCTTCCGGGCTCTGAGTAACTACCCGGATCGGGTGAACGTGACCCCTGGCACCAGTTTCCTGGGAAGGCGGCGGCCAGAAGGGACGAAACGTGTACGATTCGAGCGCGTCCCGGGCGATTAGCTCAGCGGGAGAGCACTCGCTTCACACGCGAGGGGTCACTGGTTCGATCCCAGTATCGCCCACACGACAGCCCCTGACCTGCGAGAATGCTGGTCAGGGGCAGCGTCTCGGGCCAAGCACGGCCGTCCGGTCGGGTGCGGCGTCGGATGCGGCGGCGTCGGCTGCGGCGTCGGATGCTGCGGCGTCGGATGCGGCGTTCGGCGGGCGCCGTGCCCCTGATGGCTACGCCGGTCGGATGTATGGCTCTGCGCCGGCGGTGCCGATGCAGCAGTAGGTCGCCGCTGGGGCGTCCACGAGGGAGTCGCGCCATGAAGATCATCTACCGAATCGGAGGCGTGGCAGCCACGCTGACCATGCTCGTCACGGTCGCCGGTGCCGGCGTCAAGTTCAGCTAGCAGTTCACCATGCTGATTTTTCGTCACCGAGCGCCTTCGTGGGCTTGATCACGGACGGTCGGCACCAATGGGAGGTCCGGGCGGCCCGCCACGCGGGTGCCCGGGCCTCCTGGTCACCGGATCGGAGGTCGCAGGATGGATGACGGTCATCGGCGACTCCTGTCATACATGTGGCTTGTCGTTGCGATCGCGGTGCCCGTCGTGGCCGCAACGGCGATCTCTGCCAAACGCACTGGTCTGAGCGTGCTGACCGGTCGATCCGGCGTCGCCGTCCTGCTGCTCAGTGTCATCCTCGTGGCGGGCGAGATGTGGCCGATCCCCGTCACCCGCGGCGAGGACAGCGCCGATGCGATCACCGTTTCGAGCACCTTCGGCCTTGCGCTGATGCTGGTCGCTCCGGTCTACTACGTCATCGTTGCCCAGGCGATCGCCCTGATCATCGACTGGGCGGTCCGACCACGCTCGTGGCAGCGACTGCCGTTCAACATCGCGCAGTACGCCCTTGCGTTCACCGCTGCGCGCGCGGTCTACACGCAAGTCGCCGGCTTGTCCTTCGACTACTCGATGAATGAAGGTACGCCGAATCTGCCGGGCGCCGTCGCCGCCGGCATCGCCTTTCTGATCGTCAACAATGGGCTGGTCGCTGTGGCCGTCGCCCTGCGCCTGCGCACGAGGTTGTGGGCCGTGCTGTCCCACAACCTCACGTGGCAGCTCATGACGTCCGTGCCGCTGCTGGGGCTCGGGCCGCTCGCAGCGCAGGCGTCGCAGTGGACACCGTGGTCGGTCATCTTGCTGCTCATCCCGGTGATCGCTCTGTATCTGAGCGGCCGGACAGCCATGAAGCGCGAGCAGGAGGCCCTGCGGGACCCGCTCACCGGTCTCGCCAACCGCACCATGCTGTCGACCGCGGCTGAACGGGCACTGCAGTCATCGTCGGGGATCGCCATGCTGTTGATCGACCTGGACCACTTCAAAGACGTCAACGACACCCTCGGCCACGCCGTGGGCGACGAGCTACTCAGGTCCGTCGCCTCGAGAATCACCGACGAAGTAGCAACGACGGATCTCGTCGTGCGCCTCGGTGGGGACGAGTTCATCGTCCTGGTGCGCACGATCATCAACAGGGACTCCGTCGTCGCACTCGCGCATCGGCTGCGCGAGGCCATCAACGCGCCGTACACGGTCCAGGACGTCAGCCTTGCCGTCGGGTGCTCGATCGGCATCGGGCTGGCGCCCGAGCATGCCGACAACGTGCAGGATCTGCTGCGTTGCGCGGACGTCGCCCTCTACAGCGCCAAAGCCGAGCGCGGCACCGTCACCGTGTACGACCGGCGCAGCGACCAGCACTCCGCGGCGCTGCTCGGTCTCCAGGCCGATCTTCGTGCCGCCCTCGAAGACCCCGACAGCGAACAGCTGTACGTCGTCTACCAACCGCAACTCACGTTGGACAACGGGCGGATAGTGACCGTGGAAGCTCTGGTTCGCTGGGCCCACCCGGAACTCGGATGCCTGCTCCCGGACAACTTCATCCCGATGGCCGAGAGCACGTCGCTCATCCACCCGCTGATGCGACGCGTGCTCGACACATCACTTGCCCAACTCGCGGAATGGGACAGCGAAGGGCTGCACCTGTCGGTCGCGGTCAACTTGTCCGCGCGGCAGCTGAGCGACCTCGGCCTGAGCGCCACCGTCGCCGAACTGCTGGGAGAGCACGGGATCCATCCGTCGCGTCTGGTCCTCGAGGTCACCGAGAGTCGGCTCATGAGCGACCCCGAGCGCAGCGCCCGCATCCTGGTGCAGCTGCAGGACGCGGGCGTCGAAATCTCCATCGACGACTTCGGGACGGGTTATTCCTCACTGACCCACCTGCAGCGCCTGGGTGTCAACGAATTGAAAATCGACAAGAGCTTCATTCTGGCCCTGCACGAGCCCGGCAACGCCACCATCGTGCGCAGCACCATCGAGCTCGGTCACAACCTCGGCCTTCGGGTCATCGCCGAGGGCGTCGAATCTGTCGATGTGCTCCGACAGCTCACCGACATGGGCTGCGACCTGATTCAGGGTTACCTGGTCGGACGCCCCAGCCCCTCCGACCAGATACCGATGATGTTGGTCGATGGCCACGCACGGTGGCGTGCCGCGATGGCGTCCAACGACGACGACGACCGGCCGGTCGTCGAGCTCGTCACAGCCCCCACGGTTCGGACAGTTGCCGGCGAACACCGATGACTCAACAGGCCGAAGGACTGCCATGTTGATGGCACTGTGCGTGCTCGTGTTCGTGGCCCTGGTGCCACTCGCGGGAGGCAACCTGCGCCGGCTCGGTGAGGTCAAGCTGAGCAGCGTCGGGCTGCTGTTCGGGGCGCTGCTGCTGCAGATCCTCGTGACCTACGTCGTGAGCGGAGGCCCTCGGGGCCTGCTGGTGGCGGGGCACCTGCTCAGCTACGTGCTGGCCGCGGTCTTCCTGTGGCGCAACCGGCGGATCCAGGGACTGCCGCTGCTCGCCGTGGGCGCACTGAGCAACGGCGTGACGATCGCGCTCAACGGCGGCACCCTCCCGGCGAGCGCGCAGGCCCTGCGCCTGGCCGGGATTCAGGAGGCGCCCACGAGGTTCACGAATTCCGGTGTCCTGCACCACCCACGACTGCCCTGGCTGGGCGACATCTTCGCCGTGCCGGCAAGCTGGCCACTCGCCAACGTCTTCAGTGTCGGAGACATCATCATCGTGCTGGCGGCAGGCCAGTGCCTGTGGCTCACGTGCCGACCGACGCGCCAGGTGCGCCCGGTTGATCGCATCGAGGGACCACGTCTGGTCGAGGCCGACCGAGCATAGGGGACGGCGCCGCGGCCTGTGCCGGCGCCGGCGCCTGTGCCGGTGCGGGAGAACGGCCGCGCTGGGACCGCCGCGCCCGCGGCCCGTGACCGCCTGCTGCCGCTGACGAGTCCGGCTCCGTCCTGCTGGCGGGCGGCGTGCCCATCCGACTCGCCGGCCTGGTCCGCGTCCGTCAGCGCAGGGCGCCGGCAAGGGCCTGCCGATAGCATCGGAACCGCCCACCACCCAGGAGGAACCGTGTCACCGATCGCCCTGACCATCGATGGCTCGCCGCGCACCGCGGAGGCCGGCGCCACGGCGGGTGGGGTGCTCCGGGAGGCCGGCATCGACGCGGTCGCAGCCCGTGTCGACGGCGAGCTGCGCGACCTCGCGCACATCGTGGCCGACGGTGATGAGGTGGCCGGGGTCCGCGCGGACACGGACGACGGCCGGTCGATCATCCGGCACTCGACGGCGCACATCCTCGCCCAAGCGGTGCAGGAGCTCTTCCCCGGCACGCGGCTGGGCATCGGCCCGCCCGTCGAGAACGGCTTCTACTACGACTTCGCCCCGGAACGGCCGTTCACACCGGAGGATCTGCAGCGCATCGAGAAGCGCATGCAGCAGATCCAGAAAGAGGGGCAGCGCTTCGTACGCCGCGTCGTCACGGAGGATGAGGCCCGGGCCGAGATGGCCTTCGAGCCCTTCAAGCTGGAGCTCATCGGCCTCAAGGGCGGCAGCTCCGACAGCGATGGCGAGTCCGTCGAGGTCGGCGGCACGACGTTGACGATCTACGACAACGTCAAGCGCGACGGCAGCGTGGTCTGGAAGGACCTGTGCCGAGGGCCGCACGTCCCGACGACGAAGGCCATTCCCGCGTTCCAACTGACGCGCAGTGCGGCGGCCTACTGGCGTGGCAGCGAGAAGAACCCGCAGTTGCAGCGCATCTACGGGACCGCGTGGGAGTCGAAGGAGGCGCTCGCGTCGTACCTGACGATGCTGGAAGAGGCCGAAAAGCGCGACCACCGCAAGCTGGGCGCCGAGCTCGACCTGTTCAGCTTTCCCGAGGCCATCGGCAGCGGGCTCGCCGTCTTCCATCCCAAGGGCGGCATCGTCCGGCGCGAGATGGAAAATTACTCGCGCCAACGGCACGAGGCGGCCGGCTACGAGTTCGTCAACACGCCGCACATCAGCAAGGGCACCCTGTTCGAGGTGTCGGGTCACCTGCAGTGGTATTCCGACGGCATGTATCCGCCGATGCACCTGGACCTCGACGCCGAAGGCCAGGGTGTCGCCTACTATCTCAAGCCGATGAACTGCCCGATGCACAACCTCATCTTCGACGCGCGCGGCCGGTCCTACCGCGAGCTTCCCCTGCGCCTGTTCGAGTTCGGCACCGTCTACCGCTACGAGAAGTCGGGCGTCGTGCACGGGCTGACCCGCGCGCGTGGCTTCACCCAGGACGACGCGCACATCTACTGCACCAAGGACCAGATGCCGGGCGAGCTCGAGAGTCTGCTCACGTTCGTGCTGGACCTGCTCCGTGACTACGGGCTCGACGACTTCTATCTCGAGCTCTCCACCCGTGACGACTCGGACAAGTTCGTGGGCGACCCCGCGGACTGGGAGGAGGCCACCCGCATCCTGCGGGAGACCGCCGAGAAGTCCGGCCTCGAGCTCGTGCCCGACCCCGGTGGCGCGGCCTTCTACGGCCCCAAAATCTCTGTGCAGGCTCGCGATGCCATCGGGCGCACCTGGCAGATGTCGACGATCCAGGTCGACTTCAATCTGCCGCAACTGTTCGACCTCGAGTATGCCGCATCGGACGGCACCCGACAGCGCCCCGTGATGTTGCACCGCGCGCTGTTCGGGTCGATGGAACGCTTCTTCGCGGTGCTCCTGGAGCACTACGCCGGCGCGTTCCCCGCGTGGCTGTCTCCGGTGCAGGTCGTCGCGATCCCCGTCGCCGAACCGTTTGTGGCGCACCTGCAGGCCGTCGCGGCCAAGCTCAAGGAGCGGGGCGTGCGGGTCACGGTCGACGAGTCCGACGACCGCTTCCAGAAGAAGATCCGCAACGCGCAACTGCAGAAGGTGCCGTTCATGCTCATCGCCGGTGAGGAAGACGTCAACGCCGGCGCGGTCAGCTTCCGATACCGCAACGGCGAGCAGCGCAACGGTGTGCCGGTCGACGACGCGATCGACGAGATCGTGCGGGTCATCGCCGAGCGGCTCATCGACACTGCGCCCGCCGCCGAGACGGCCGCTGCGCAGTGACCGGCGACGACTCGATCGACGCGGGACCGGGGGACGGCTTCGGCCGCCTCTGGACACCGCACCGCATCGCCTACATCACCGGCGCGGCGGGCAAGCCGGTCGGCCGGGACGACTGCCCGTTCTGCCGCATCCCGGCGATGTCCGACGTCGATGGTCTGATCGTGGCCCGCGGCGAGACCGTGTACGTCGTGCTCAATCTCTTTCCCTACAACGGCGGCCATGTCCTCGTGGTCCCCTTCCGGCACGTGGCGTCCTACGTGGACCTGACAGCGCCGGAGCTTGCCGAGTTCTCCGCCTTCACGCAGCACGCCATCGGGGCCATCACCGCCGCCAGTCGGCCGGGTGGCTACAACATCGGCATGAATCAGGGCTCGGCCGGCGGTGCGGGCATCGCCGAGCATCTGCATCAGCACGTCGTGCCGAGATGGGGCGGTGACACCAACTTCATGCCGGTCGTGGCGCAGACGAAGGTGCTCCCGCACCTGTTGGGACAGGTCCGCGAGACCTTGGCCGGCGCGTGGCTCGACCTGGGGCTGCCAGGCACCGCGACGCTGACCGCGGCCTCCCGGGACGACGGCTGAGGTCCCGGTCGCCGCCGGTCGCCGCGACCGGCGACGCCCACCGCCGGAACGGCAGCGCGGTCACAGCATGTCCTCGAGCCGTACGGGTAGGTGGGCGTGCCGGCGCCCGGTGGCGTGGAACAGGGCGTTGGTCACGGCGGGCGCGACGCCGACCATGGACACCTCACCCAGGGTCTTGACCCCAAGGGGGTTGAGCAACGGATCGGGCTCACCGACGAAGTGGACATCGATCGGCGGCAGGTCGGCGTTGACCAGAAGCACGTAGTCTTCCAGGTCGGCGTTGAGAAAACCGCCGTAGCGCGGGTCGACGTCGCTGACCTCGCGCAGCGCGGCGCCGATCCCCCACAGGACCCCGCCGCGCAGCTGACTGGCCGCGGTCACCGGGCTGGCGACCCGCCCGCAGTCGGCGACACTCACGACCCGGCCGACCCGGACCCGCCGAGTCGTTGGCTCCACCCGCACCTCCACGAAATGCGCGGCGTAGCTGAAGGCGGTGAAGTCGGGGTACTCCGGTCCGACGATGGCCATAGCGCCGGAGCGCAGCTGCCCCAGCGCGTCCGGCGGCTGCCCCGGCCCCAGGTGGTCGACCTCCACCTCGACCTCCACCTCGATCTCGCCCTGGGCGAGCGCGCCGACGGCCGCGGCAACATCCACCGGGCCGGACGCAGGGAGCAGGAGCCGCCGGCGCAACGCGGCCAGCCCTTCCTGGACGCCGGGCAGAACCGTCGCGGTGCCCCACGCTCCCGCCGTCAGGTGCTGCGGCACCCCGCGGGTGTCACCCAGGTCCACGACGACATCCTCCGGGGCCACGGAAAAATCGGCCACGACGGTCTCGGTGACGGCCGTCCGCAACCCCTGTCCCATTTCGTGCCCGCCGACCGCGACCGTCACCACCCCGGCGGACGTGGCGCGCAAGCGAGTGATCGACGCGGCGGTCGAGCAGGGATAGGCGCCGATTGCCACCCCCAACCCGATCTGCGTCCCGTCGGCGGCGGTCAGGGAACGTGGTTCGGGAGTGGGCGGGGAGGGCTGGCTGCGCGTAAAGGGGGTGGTGGGGGGCGGGGCCGGGGACGTGGTGGATACGGAGGGTGACCGGTGACCGGGTCTCTCTGCGTGTCGTTGGCCAGCCGGAAAGCCACCGGGTCCTGGCCGCAGGAGTACGCCAGCTCGTCGATGGCACTTTCGAAGGCGAACGCGGCCGCGTGCTCGTGCGGCGCCCGCATGTAGCCGGGGGTCTGCACGTCGGTGCGCACGAGCCGCTGGTGACCGCGGAAGTCGCCGATGCCGTAGAGCCGGGAGGTCGTCTCGGTGTAGTTGGCGGGGAAGAGGTCGAACCGTGACGTCTGCTGGTCGATCTCGTGCACCGCAGCGATGAGGCGGCCGGACCGGGTCGCGCCGAGCCGCACCCGGTGGGTGTTGGCGGGCCGGAACGATGCGCCGAGGAACATCTGGCTGCGGGTCAGTACGAGCTTGACCGGCCGGGCAAGGCGGCGGGCGGCGATCGCGGCCAGCGCGGTGTGCGGCTGCAGGGAGTTCTTGTTGCCGAAGGCGCCCCCGACCGTCGGCGAGAGCACCTGGACGCGGGACGGGTCCAGGCCGAGCTGCTTGGCCACGCCGAAGCGGACCGCGTTGGCGTTCTGTGTGCTTTCGTGGATCGTCAGGTTGCCGTCCGCCCACTCCACGACCGAGCCGATCAGCTCGATCGGGGCGGGGTGCTGCGGTGGTGAGGAGAACGCCCGGTCGACCGTCACCTCGGCGCCGGCGAACGCCGCGTCCGCGTCGCCGACGACGGTGTCGGCGAACATCGGCAGCGGGATCGCGGCCTGCTGGTCGAGGACCTCGACACCCTCGGCGTCCAGGGTCAGCGACGCGGGCTCGGTCTCGTACTCCACCGCGACGAGCCGGGCGCCTTCGGTGGCCTCGTGCAGGGTGTCGGCGACCACGAGCGCGACCGGCTGCCCGCGGTAGGCGATCCCGTCACCGGTCATCGGCTGGAAGCTCTGGAAGCCGTAGCCGCCGCCCATCAGGAACCCGCCGGAGGTCAGCTCGTCGGGGCTCACCTCGGTCAGCACCAGCCGTACGCCGGCAGCCGCCTCGGCCGCTGCGGTGTCGACGGAGAGGATCCGTCCCTTGGCGACGGTGCACACGGACAGGACGCCGAACAGCAGGCCCGGCGGCACCCGGTCGACGCCGTAGCGCACAGAGCCGGTGACTTTCCCGCGGGCGTCGACCCGGCGGAGGGCCGGTGCGCTCATGAGGCTCTTCCCGCGGCGATCAGGATTGCGTCGGCAATGGTGCGGACCGCGAGCTCCACCCGGAAGCCGTTCTCCTGACCGGTGCGCGCACCCGTCATGGCGGCCTCCCCGGCCCGGCGGGCGTCGTGCGGGGTGAGGCGGGTGCCCAGCAGCGCCCCCTCGGCGGCGGGCGCTCGCCACGGGCGGCTGGCCACGCCCCCGATGGCGATGCGCGCCTGCGCGACGACGCCGTCGACGACCTCCAGCCCGACCGCGGCCGAGGCGAGAGCGAACGCATAGGACTCGCGGTCCCGCACCTTGTGGTAGGTCGACGCCCGGCCACTTGCGGTGACGGGAATGCGGATACGGACGATCAACTCGTCCGGGGCGAGGGTGTGGTCGAGGTCGGGCCGCTCGCCAGGCTCCCGGTGCAGCGCTGCCAGGGGGACACTTCGCTCACCCTGTGGCCCGAGCACGTCGACCACGGCGTCGAACGCCACCAGCGCCACCGCCCAGTCGCCGGGGTAGTTCGCGATACAGGACGGGCTGGTGCCGAGCAGCGCCAGCCCCCGGTCGGCGCCGCCCAGCGCCGCGCACCCCGATCCGGGTGCCCGCTTGTTGCAGGGAAATGCAGGCCCGCCACGGAAGTAGGTGCAGCGGGTGCGCTGCAGCAGGTTGCCACCGATCGTCGCCATCGTGCGCAGCTGCTGGGAGGCGGCCTTGGCCAGCGACTCGGCCAGCACCGGATAGTCGGCAAGCAGCACCGGATCCTCGGCGACGTCACACATCCGTGCGCCCGCGCCGAGGACGAGCTCTTCGTCGCGGCCGGTATCGACAGCGGCGAAGCCTGGGATCCGGGTCACGTCCACCACCGCCGGCGGTGCCTCGACGCCCAGCTTCATCAGGTCGTACAGCGTGGTGCCGCCGGCCAGGAACTTCGTGGCCGGACCGCCCATACCGATCAGTCGTACGGCGTCGTCGGCGCTTTGGGCTACCGCGTAGCGGAAGGCCTGCACCTCACCCCTCCGTCCGGGCCGCGGCGACGTGGCCGATCGCAGCCCGGATCCCCGCGTAGGCCCCGCACCGGCACAGGTTGCCGCTCATGTATTCCCCGATCTGGGTGTCGTCCCCGGCGTGGCCTTCGGCGATGCAGGCGACCCCGGACATCAGCTGGCCGGGTGTGCAGTAGCCGCACTGCAGAGCGTCGTGCTCGATGAACGCCTCCTGCAGCGGGTGCAGGCTGCCGTCGGCCGCGGCCAGACCCTCGACGGTCGTCACCTCGGCCCGGTCCGCCTGCGCCGCCATCGTGAGGCAGGACAACGCCCGACGGCCCTCGATGTGCACGGTGCACGCGCCGCACTGGCCGTGGTCGCAGCCCTTCTTGGTGCCGGTCAGGCCGAGCCGTTCCCGCAGGACGTCCAGGAGTGACTCGCGGGGGTCCACGGCCAGCCACACGGGGCTGCCGTTGACGCTCACCTCGATGTCGACGTGGCGCTGGAACTGGTCCGCGGGCGGCCCATCTTGCCGAGGCGGGTCGGACGGCGGGGTCATGCAGTTGACGCTAGGGACGGCCGGCCCGCGCCGGCTTTCACCGTCTTGCGGCCTTTGCGTCGATCTCTTGCCGTACGAGGCGCCCGGTGCCTGCGAGCGCGCAGCGGATCCGCTCCGCCGCGATGACAAACCGCGGCACACGGGCCTAACCTGCCACCATGGGAGCATCTGCACCACGCTCCTGGACCGAGCCCAGGGAGTGTGCGATGGCTGAACGGCTGGCGCCCACACAGCGCGGGTGCGGCGTCCGCGCGGGTGACCCCGACGTTCTTGCGCCACCCTCCGCGCGTGCTTGACATCCGCGACGAGCTGGGACGGTTGCTGCTGGCCGGCCAACCCTTCGGGCTGGCCACGGTCATCGGGGTAACCGGCAGCTCGCCGCGCCCCCCGGGGGCCTCGCTGGCTGTCGACGCGGAGGGACTGGCCGTGGGGAGCGTGTCGGGCGGATGCGTCGAGGGCGCGGTCTACGAGAGCGCCGTACAGGTGCTTGCGGACGGGGCCCCCGTCCTGGAGAGGTACGGCATCAGCGATGACGCCGCGTTTGCGGCCGGGCTCACCTGCGGGGGGACTCTCGAGGTGCTGATCCGCGCGGTCGGGTCCCCGGAGGCGCTTGCGCTTCGCGAGGTGCTCGATCGGGTCACCCATCAGCAGCCGGTGGCGCTCGCGACGGTGGTCGGCGGCCCGGCCACGCTCGGCGCGACGCTGGCGGTGTCGCCGTCGGCCGTGGTCGGCTCGCTCGGCACGAACGGGCTGGACGTCGCGGCCGTCGACGACGCCCGCGGGATGCTCGCGGCCGGTCGAACCGGCACCCGTCATTACGGACCCCACGGGCAGCGCCGGGTCGATTCCGTGTCGGTATTCGTGCAGTCTTTCACCCCGCCGCCGCGCATGATCGTCTTCGGGGCGACCGACTTCGCGGGTGCCGTGGCCCGCGCGGGGGCCTTCCTCGGCTACGAGGTGACGATCTGCGATGCCCGGCCCGTGTTCGCCACCGCTCGCCGCTTTCCCGAGGCCCACGCCGTGGTGTGCGACTGGCCGCATCGCTACCTGCGGGCCGAGCTCGAGCAGGGACGGGTCGACGAGCGCACGGTCGTGACGGTTCTCACGCACGACCCGAAGTTCGACGTACCCGTCCTCGAGGTGGCGCTGCGGTCGGCGGCGGGCTACGTCGGCGCCATGGGAAGCCGGCGCACCCACGAGGACCGGCTCGCGCGGCTCCGGCAGAGCGGGGTGGCCGACCGGCACCTGGCCCGGCTTCGCTCGCCCATCGGCCTGGATCTGGGGGCGCGCACGCCTGAAGAGACCGCCGTGTCGATCGTCGCCGAGGTCGTGCAGAGCAGGTGGGGCGGCAGCGGCGTGCCATTGGGGGCGACGTCGGGAAGCATCCACGGCGGGCCGGGGCCGACCCGGTGACGGTTGCCGGACTGCTCCTCGCGGGCGGCGCCGGACGACGGTTCGGCGGTCCGAAAGCCCTGGTACGCCTGGACGGGGAGCTGCTCGTCGAGCGGGGGGTGCGCCTGCTGCGCGACGGCGGCTGTGCGCCCGTCGTGGTCGTGCTCGGCGCGCAGGCCGAGCGGGTCCGGGCGGTCGCCGAGCTCCCCATCGTCGTCGTCGCCGAGGACTGGGCCACCGGCATGGGCGCCTCGCTACGGGCGGGCCTGGCTGCGCTGGCCGGCGCGGAGCACGGCGCGGTAACCGGCGCGGAGCACGGCGCGGTAACCGGCGCGGAGCACGTCGAGCTGACCGGCGCAGAGCACGCCGCGCTGACCGGCGCAGAGCACGCCGCGCTGACCGGCGCGGATATCGACGCGTGCGTGGTCGCTCTCGTCGACCAGCCGCTGGTCGGGGCCGCGGCGATCACCCGGCTTCGCGCCGCCTACGCCGCCGGCGCGACGGCGGCGGTCGCGACCTACGGCGGCCGGCCCCGCAATCCGGTCCTGCTCGACCGCTCGACGTGGTCCGCGGTGAGCCGGGCAGCGGTCGGCGACACCGGCGCCCGTGGCTGGCTGCGCGCTCACCCCGGCGCCGTTTCCCCCGTGGCCTGCGACGGCACGGGGTCGCCGGACGACCTCGACACACCCGAGGACCTCGCGGCACTCGCCGAGCTCGCTCAGCGGGTGCCGGCACGATAGGCGGTGGGCGAGCAGCCGGTGCGCCTGCGGAACGCTGCTGCCAGATGCGACGGGCTGCTGAAGCCGCACAAGTAGGCCACGTCGCTCACCGGCAGATCGCCGCGCTCGAGGTGCCGCCGGGCCGCCTCGATGCGAAGCCTGGTCAGGAACTGCCGCGGCGGCTCGCCCGTACCGGCCCTGAATACCCGTACGAAGTGATAGACGCTCAGGTCCACCGTCGCGGCCATGTCTGCCAGGGAGAGGGGAACCGCCAGGTTCTCGTGCATGAACTCGATCGCCCGGCTCACCCGCGTGTCGCCTGGAGCCGGGGCGCGCAGGGCGGGGTCGGCGATCAGCCGGCTGCACAGGTGCACGCTGAGAAAGTGCAGCGCCGACTCGGCGTACAGATCGTCGGCGCCGGCCGCCGCGGCGTCGGCCATCGCTCGCATTGTCGCGTCGACCACCGGGTCGTACGTCGCCAGCGCGTCCAGACGGCTGAGGACGTCGACGTCGCGGTCCCAGACCTGCTGGGCCATCTCACGCATGGCCGCGCCGGGAAGGTAGAGGTGCAGGGTGCGGTGCCGCTCATCGGAGGTCGTGCGCCAGCGCAGCCGGGTCGACTGCCCGGGGGCCGTCATCGCCAACCTGCCCGGAGAGTAGTCGGCACGCCGCCACCGGCGACCGTCGGCGACCTCCATGACGGCCCGGCCGCGGGTCACCAGCACCAGCAGCTGGTCGCTCGTCGCCGGTATCTCGACCTCCTCCACCACAGGGTTGTTGTCGACGCTGCGCAGCAGCACCGACCGCCAGCCGCTCTGCTGCCAGCTGCAGAACCGCCGGTCCGAGTGCTCGCTGTCATCGAGGGCGACCGCCTCCGCCGAGGGACGACGGCTCCCCGGCACGCCCGACGCGGCTGCGTGCGCCATGCGTCCTCCCGCAGCTCGGTGCCTCCCCGTACCGGGTCGCAACCCTAACCGATGTACCCGACACCGAGACGTTTCGACGGGCCGATCACCGGTGAGACGCGTACCGAAGAGGGCGCAGACACGCCGAAAGCGAGCCGCAGCCATGGCCATGACGAATGACAGCTCCGCCCCCCGCTACCACGTGCAGTCGACAGCCGCCCAGCTGCGCTCAGGCTTTCCGTACTTCCCGTTCCACGACTCCGTGTCGGCGCTCTGGTCCCAGAAGTGGCGCGAGCCGTGTGCCGCGGGCATCTATCCGTTCACCGACGGGAAAGTGGAGGACTTCGACCCGATCTTCGCTGAGCTCGTGCAGCTGTCCGGCGACGACTCGATGTTCCTCTTCCGGTCGGACGACTACGCGAAGCCGTTCTTTCCGGTGGCGGATCAGCTCGTTGCCTCGGCGGAGAAGGCATTATCGGCGGGCAACCGCGCTGAAGCGAGAGACCTGTTCCTCCGGGCGGCGGCGGTTTACAGAATTGCCCGGTTCCCCGTCAACAGGTCACCGCTGGGTCAGCAGGCGTGGGACCGGGGCAAGGCGGCGTACGAGCGCGGTGGCAGCCTGCTGGACCCCCCGAGCAGTCCGGTCGCCGTTCCGTTCACGCACGCAGACACGACCGCCGGCGACCTCGATGCTCCGATCCAGGCCTACCTTCGCGTGCCCGCCGGCGACAGACCGGAGAACGGCTGGCCGATCGTGCTGTTCATCTGCGGCCTGGACGCCTACAAGACGGACCACACCCCGCGTACGCAGTTGCACGCGGCCCACGGTTGCGCAACGCTCACCTTCGAGATTCCCGGGACGGGTGACTGTCCCGCGGCTCCGGCCGACCCGACCTCGCCCGATCGGTTGATGAGCAGCGTCCTCGACTGGGTGGCCGCGAACGCTCCCACATACCACCTGGATCCGACCAGGATCATGGCCCGCGGGATCAGCACCGGCGGCTACTACGCCTTCCGGGTCGCTCACACCCACGCCGACCGGCTCTTCGCGGCCGTGGCGCAGGGCGGCGGCTGTCATCACATGTTCAACGCCGACTGGATCGGCGCCCAGAACCAGATGGAGTATCCCTTCGCCCTGGCCGACTCCCTGGCCTACAAGTTCGGATACCGGGACGCCGACCGCGCGACAGCGCTTGCTCAGTACGCGGCCGAGGGGCACCGGTTCAGCCTGGTCACCTCCGGCGTGGTGAGCACACCCGCGTGCAAGCTGCTCGTCATCAATGGCATGGATTGACTCCATCTTCCCGATCGAGGACAGCTTCATCGTGGCGACCGAAGGGGGCAAGAAGGACCTGATTGCGCGGGGGGATCGCGGGCACATGGGCAACCCCGGCGCCGAGGACATCCTGTATGAATGGATCGACAATGCACTCGCCGGAAAGCCCTGACGGGCGGGTCGCGACGCGCATGATGCGGGCGTTCCGGCGGGAAGGATGAGCACGCAGGATCTGGTACGTCGCCAGCGCCGCAACTTGTACGCCGCAACCGTCAGCCCGACACGCCGCCGTCATCCGGGCTGAGCCGGCGGGCGCCGCGCGCGACGGCCGCCGTCCCGTCGGTGATCTCGCGTAACTCCGCGATGGAGGAGGACACCCGGTGCCCAGGCAACTCGACCGCGATGGTGGCGAGGCCGTCGACACCGGCCAGCGCGCTCAACTTTCGGCCCTGCCAGGACGGTAGGTGCCGCAGCAGGGCGCCGACCAGTGAGTCGGGCAGGGTCACCTCCAGTTGTTGCCACGTAGTCACGGTCGGCGGCTCCAGCCGCTCCGGCGGGTCCAGCCGCTCCGGCGGTCCGGACGCGTCGTCGCGGTCGTCCCACGTCGAGGGCGGTTGCGGCCACTGCGCGCGTTCGGCGAGCTCGACGAGTCGGGCGAGCGTCTCCTCGGCCTGACGCACCCCGACCGTCCAGAGCGCGACGCCGGCGGACCCCTGGATCGGTTCGAAAGCGATAGCCGGGTCATCCGCGGCGAGAACGTCCGTGAGGTCGCTCAACGGCTCCGGCCCGACGGACACGACCATCGTGCGCACCGACCTGGGTGGCAACCGCCATGGCTCGAGCACCCGGTCGTCACCCGCGGCCGTGACCGTGGCGCCGACGGGCACCCGACCCAGGCCCGGCACGGCGACGAGCTCGCCGGCGACGGCAGCCGGGGCGTGGTGCGGGAGGCTCACGTACACGGTCATTCCCGCCACGGACAGCTCCGTGCCCTCGGTCAGGGTGCCCGAATAGAGGCGGACGAGCGAGAGCGGGGCATCGAGCCGGGTGATGACTTCGCCGACGAGCGGTCCGCGTGGATCGGCGGCCAGGGGGGCGGGCGGCGACCCGTCGCGGTGCTCCACCGACGGCGCGGTCCGCTCGAGCGGCGACGGGAAAGCGCGCGTCAACAGGCGCCCGACTTCGGCGCAGCCGATCCCGGCGGCGGGGACGGCCGCCAGGATCGGGTGCAGCATGCCGTGGCGAACAGCCGCGCCCAGTTCCGCGACGAGAGTCTGCGCGTCGGCCCGCCGCCCGGCGAGGTGGCTGTCCACGAGCGCGTCGTCCTCGCTGTGCGCGATGACGGTCTCCACGAGCGTCGCGCGAACGTCCTTCAGCAGGCGCAGGTGCTCCGCGTCGGCGGGCCGCACCGTGTGCGCACCCTCGGAATGGTCGCTCAGCGTGCCGAGCAGCACATCGATGATTCCGGCCGGGGCGTCGGGAAGGCCGGGTTCCCCGCCGTACAAGGGAAGATGGGTCGGTAGGCAGCTCTCCCCGAAAATTCGCTCCACGAGTGCCACCGAGTCATCGAAGTCCGCATCCGCGTCGTCGAGGTGCGTGAGCACGACGGCGCGTGGGATGTCCGCGTCGGCACAGTGCTGCCACACCCGTTGCGTCATCGGGGGAATGCCGCGGCTCGCGGGCAGGACGAACAACGCCGCGTCGGCCGCCCGGAGCCCGGCCGCCACCCACCCGCCGAAGTCCGGGTCACCGGGCGTATCGAGGAGCCAGACGGTGACCCCGTCGATCTCCACGGTGGACGGGAGCAGGCCGCGGGTCGGCCCGTCACCCCGCGCTCGCCCCCCCAATGCCTCGACGAGCGTGGACTTGCCGCCGCCCGCGGGACCGATCAGCACCACATTGCGCAGCCCGGCGACCGCGGCCGCGGGCGGCCGCGGGACATCGATCACAGCTGCCGTCCGTTTCTGCACGCTCACGATGACCCCGGTCCGCCTGCCTGGGCGCCGACTCTAGTGCGAGACCGCGCGGGCCGACTGCGGGGGAAGGCGGCCGGGGCGAAGTAGGCTGCTCGGAAGCGCCCTGCCTGGACGCCTCGACGACTCACGCAGGGATCGGATGCTCAGCCTCCACGTACGCGTCCCGCTGCGTCGCCTCCTCGACCCGGCCGGCAGTTTTCTCCACCGGCACGGCGTCAGCCCCGACATGGTGACGCTGTTCGGCACCGCCGGGGTCGTGGCAGGCGCCCTCGTCTACTACCCGCACGGGGCCTTCCTCGGCGGCAGTTTCTTCATCACCTGCTTCATCTTCAACGACATGCTCGACGGCGCGGTCGCCCGCGCGCGCGGCGGCGGCGGGCGGTGGGGTGCGTTCCTCGACTCGTCCCTCGACCGCGTCGGCGATGCCGCGATCTTCGCGGGGCTCGCCATCTACTACATCCGACATGCCGACGTGCTCCTCGGGTCGCTCGTGCTGTTCTGCCTCATCAGCGGGTCCCTGGTTTCGTATGTGAAGGCGCGCGCCGAAGGCCTCGGCATGACCTGCAACGTCGGTTTCGCCGAACGGCCGGAACGGCTGCTTATCGTGCTGATCTCGACTGGTCTGTCCGGCATCTTCAACGCACCGTGGATTCACATCACCGGTTTGTGGGTGCTCGCCGCGGCCAGCGTGATCACGATCGCGCAGCGGTTGGTCGAGGTGCGCAGACAGGCCACGGCAACAGATCCGGCGACGGGCGCGGCGACCACGGCGCCCGCGGCGCCCGCGGCGCCCGCGGCGCCCGCGGCGCCCGCGGCGGACGCGGCGGACGCGGCGACGGGCGAACCGCCGCGGTGAGCACCCTCCGGGAACGGGCCGACGACGGCCTCTACGCCGCGGGCTGGGCGGTCGTCCGCCGCGGCCCCGAGGGCCTGATGGCGCTGCTCTTCCGGGCGCTGGCCGACGTCGCGTGGCGGCGACGCGGACCGGCTGTGCAGCGCCTCGAGGCAAACCTCGCCCGCATCGTCGGAAAGGACGAGGCGGTGCTCCGGGCGACGAGCCGCGCCGGCATGCGCTCGTACGCCCGCTACTGGCTCGACCTGTTTCGCCTGCCCACGTGGTCGACCGACCGGATCCTGACCACGACGGGCTTCGCCGGCACTGAGGCATTTGTGCAGATGCGTGCGGCGGGCCGGCCGGTGTGCCTCGCCCTCCCGCACCTGGCCAACTGGGACGCGGGCGGAGCCTGGCTGGTGAAGAGCGGCCACCCGTTCACGACCGTCGCGGAGCGACTCGAACCCGAGTCCCTGTTCGACCGGTTCGTCGCGTTCCGTGAGTCGCTCGGGATGGAGGTGCTCGCGCTCTCCGGTGGCGAGCGGTCGCCGTACGAGGTGCTGCGTGCCCGCATGAAGAGCGGTGGTGTGACGTGCCTGGTTGCTGATCGGGACCTGTCCGCGACGGGCATCCCGGTCCAGTTCTTCGGCGAGACGGCGCGCATGCCGGCGGGCCCCGCGATGCTCGCGATCGCGACGGGCGCCGCGCTCATCCCCGTCACCCTCTGGTTCGAGGGTCCCTTGATCCGCGGGCGTTTTCACGAGGAGATCCTCGTGCCGTCGGAAGGCACCCGCCGCGAGAAGGTGACGGCGATGACCCAGAGCATGGCCGACGCCTTTGCCGTCACGATCGCCGCACATCCGCAGGATTGGCACATGCTGCAGAAGTTCTGGGTGGCGGACCTCTCGCCGGAGCGACGGGTCGCGGTTGAGGGCGGGTCTGCACCGGCGACGACGGCCGCGACGGGCGGCCCGGTGTGAAGGTCGGCCTGGTGTGTCCCTACGCGTGGTACGTCCCCGGTGGCGTGCAGGCGCACATCAAGGACTTCGCCGAGGAGTTGCTCGCGTTGGGTCACGAGGTCTCGGTCATCGCGCCGGCAGATGACGACGATGAGTTCCCTTCGTACGTCGTGCCCGCCGGTCGTGCCATTCCCCTGCCCTACAACGGATCCGTGGCCCGCCTCAACTTCGGCCCGCTGTCCAACGCGCGGGTCCGGCGCTGGCTGCGCGAGGGCGCGTTCGACGTGCTGCACGTGCACGAGCCGGCGACCCCGAGCCTGTCCTTGCTGGCGCTCTACTCGGCGAGCGGACCCATCGTCGGCACCTTCCACTCCTCGGTCATCAAGTCACGGTTGCTGCAGGTGCTGCAGACGCCGTTGCAACCGGCGCTCGAGAAGATCGGTGCCCGCATCGCCGTGTCCGAGGCGGCGCGGCGGACGGTGCTCGACCACGGGGGCGGCGACGTGGTCGTGGTGCCCAACGGGGTGCACGTCGGGGACTTCGACGGCACCGAGCCGCTCGACGGTTACGGCAGGGATGGGCTCACGATCGGTTTTCTCGGCCGGTACGACGAGCCCCGCAAGGGTTTCCCGGTGCTGCGTGAGGCGTTCGTCGAGCTGGTCGCCCGGCGCCCCGGCGTGCGGCTGCTCGTCGCGGGTCGCGGTGACGCCGACGACGCACTCGATCAGTTCCCCGACGCCGTGCGCGACCGGGTGACGTTCCTCGGGATGCTCGCCGACACGGACAAGGCGCGCTTCTTCCACTCACTCGATGTCTATGTGGCGCCCAACACCGGTGGGGAGAGTTTCGGCATCATCCTGCTGGAGGCGGCCGCCGCATCGACACCGATCGTCGCGAGCGACCTCGCCGCGTTCCGCGCGGTGCTGGACGACGGGGACGCCGGCGAGCTCGTGCCGGTCGAGGACGCCGGCGCCCTCGCGGACGCGCTCGACGCACTTCTCGGGAATGCGGTCCGGCGGGAGCAGCTCGTCGTCGCCGGCGGGGCCGTTGCACGCCGCTTCGACTGGTCGGTCATCGCCCAGCAGGTGCTGGCCGTCTACGACACCGTGACCCACGGGGACACCGTCGGCCTCGATTAGCCGCCTGGTGACTCCCGGTTCCGAGCCCTCGAACGGGGAAAACCACACACGCCGTCCGGATCCTGGGCCGCGCCTGTCGGCCGGCAGCCGGCCATGACTGATCCGGACACGCGAGGTTGCGCCGTTCGGCGCAACGGATCGAGAGGCGCCGATACCGCAGTCTCGCCTGCAGGCGCTGGGCTGCGGGGAGCAACGCATGGACGGCGCGCGCCTGGGGCTGAGACTGCCCGCTGGGTCGTGGCGCTCGTGCGCCGGTAGCATCCGCGCGTGAGCACAGTCGCGGCGGTCGTCGCCGTCGTCGCCGTGCTGGCGACGTATCTGACGTGGACGGCTGAGCGCATCGACCGGCTCAACCTTCGGGTGGATCGCGCCGACGCGTCCCTCGACGCCCAGTTGGTCCGCCGCTCCGCGGCCGTCGAGACGCTCACCGGCGTCCCGGCCGTCGCCGCGGTGCTGGCGGCGCCTCAGCTGGCGGACCTGCGTGCCGTCGCCGCGGCTGCGCGCGCCAGCGAGACGCACACGGGCCCCGGGGACCGCTGGGCCACCGAGAACGCCTTGACGGCGCGTCTCCTCGAGGCCACCGCGGCGCTGCGGCACTCCGGCGCGCACACGTCGCCCGCAGCGGCGGCGGTGCTGGCCGATGTCGCATCGGCGTCTCATCGGGTGGAGCTTGCCCGCTCGTTCTACAACCAGGCGGTGCGCGACGCTCGTGAGCACCGGGCGCGCTTGGCACCGCGCCTGCTCCACCTCGCCGGCCGGGCGGCTCTCCCGGCATTCGTGGACTTGGACGACACGACATTCCCGGAGATGGCCGAACAACCGGCTTCCCGCGCAGACCTCCCGTAGGGTCTGACGCGGCCGGGCGACGGCCGTAGTCCCGGGAGGACCGCTTGATGCACCTGCGACGGATGACTGCTGTCACCGCCACCGCCGTTTCGCTCGCCGCCCTGGCGGCCTGCACCGGTGGCGCGAAGCCGGTCGTCGCCACGGCGCCTCCCGCGGGCAGCGCGCCCGCGACGAGTGCGCAGCCGAGCCCGTCCGTCAGCACGAGCCCGCCCCCTCCCGCGCCCACGACGCCCCCGGCGCCCCCGACGCCCGCCCCGTCCGTGCTGTCGCTGTCCGGGCTGCCCGGCTCTGCCGGCAAACGCGTCATCGCGGTCAAGATCGACAACACCTCCGCCGGCCGCCCGCAGGCTGGTCTCAACGACGCCGACATCGTGTACGTCGAGCAGGTCGAGGCCGGCATCACCCGGCTCATGGCCGTCTACCAGTCGACGATGCCGAAGCGCGTCGGGCCGGTCCGGTCGGGCCGGGAATCGGACCTCGAGATCCTCGCCGCATACGGCAGGGTCGGTCTCGCCTACTCGGGCGCGCAACCGCAGGTCAACCGCCTCATCCACGCGTCGCCGCAGGTCACCGTCGAAGAGGACTTCACGGGCCTGTTCACGCGTGATCACAGCCGGCGCGCGCCGTACAATTTGTTTGTCAACACCTCGACTTTCCTCAAGCAGCACAAGAAGGTCACGACGGCGACCGACATCGGTCTGCACTTCTCCGTGCCGCCGATCGGCGCGCCCGCCCGATCCGTGACGACGTTGACCGCACGCATGTCGCGGTCGGTGACGCTCACGTTCAGCTACGACGCTTCGC
>CAXSDE010000029.1:0-13444 GCA_964236265.1 uncultured bacterium | reverse complement strand
GATCTACGTCGCCGGACACCAGCGCGTGTGGACGACCAACGTGCTGGTGCAGGAGGTGTCGGTCGTCCCGAGCCGCTTCCGCGACGTCAACCGGCAGAACACCCCGCTGTCGCGCACCGTCGGCAGCGGCCGGTTCCGCGTCCTGCGGCCCGACGGCACGATGCTGACCGGCACGTGGTCGCGCAGGGACAAGAAATCACCGACCGTCTACAAGGACGCGCACGGCCACGAGATCACCTTCAGCCCCGGCCGCACCTGGATCCTGCTGGTGAAGAAGGGCAACTCGGTCGTCGCGCACTGACGGCGCGCGGTGATGGGGGCTCCCGACGTAGGATGGACCTGACGTCCAGCGCAGATCCGAGGAAGGCACGCCGTGTCCAGCGAGTCCCCGCACGAGCCAGATTCCACGCCTGAGATCGGCACGTCCCGCGTCAAGCGCGGCATGGCCGAGATGCTCAAGGGCGGCGTCATCATGGACGTCATCAACGTCGAGCAGGCGAAGATCGCCGAGGACGCCGGCGCCGTCGCCGTCATGGCCCTCGAGCGGGTCCCCGCCGACATCCGCGCGCAGGGCGGCATCTCGCGGATGAGCGACCCCGACATGATCGAGGGCATCATCGCCGCCGTGTCGATCCCGGTGATGGCCAAGGCCCGCATCGGCCACTTCGTCGAGGCGCAGGTGCTGCAGTCGCTCGGCGTCGACTACGTCGACGAGTCGGAGGTGCTCAGCCCCGCCGACGAGGCGCACCACATCGACAAGTGGAATTTCACGGTGCCGTTCGTGTGCGGCGCGACCAACCTCGGCGAGGCGCTGCGACGCATCAGCGAGGGCGCCGCGATGATCCGTTCCAAGGGGGAGGCCGGCACCGGCAACGTCATCGAGGCCACCCGCCACATGCGTGCCCTGCGGCAGGGCATCCGGCGGCTCGCGGTCATGGACGAGACCGAGCTGTATGCGGCCGCCAAGGACCTGCAGGCGCCGTACGAGCTGGTGAAGGAAGTTGCCGACAACGGCGCGCTTCCCGTTGTCCTGTTCACCGCCGGTGGCATCGCGACGCCCGCCGACGCGGCGATGATGATGCAACTCGGGGCCGAGGGCGTGTTCGTCGGCTCCGGCATCTTCAAGTCCGGCGACCCGGCCAAGCGCGCCGAGGCGATCGTCAAGGCCACCACATTCTTCGACGACCCCGACGTCATCGCGAAGGTCTCCCGCGGTCTCGGTGAGGCGATGGTCGGCATCAACGTCGAGGACATGGCGGTGCCGCACCGGCTCGCCGAGCGTGGCTGGTAAGGGTTTTCTTGCGTCGTACGACGAAAGGGAACTCGTGCCCCGCACCGTGCTCGTCGTGCCCACCGGGCACGGCGTCGGACTGACATCCGTCTGTCTCGGCCTCGTCCGCGCCCTCGACCGCATCGAGGTGCCGGCTGGGTTCTACAAGCCGTTCGCGCAACCGTGGCACGGCACCGGACCCGACGGGTCGACCGCGCTGATCCGGCTGATCAGCGACCTCGACCCCCCTGACCCGCTGCCGCAGTCGGAGCTCGACGGAGCGCTCGGTCTGGATCGGATCGACGAGCTGATGGAACGCGTCGTCGCCGCGGTGTCGGTCGTGCTCGCCGCGCGGGACGTCGTGATCGTCGAGGGTCTCGTGCCGGGACCGGACCAGGTCTATTCGCAGCGGGTCAACCTCGCCCTGGCCAAGGCGCTCGACGCGGACGTGGTGCTCGTCGCGGCCGTGGGGGAGGAGCGCGCCGACGAGGTCGCGGCTGACGCGGCGATCGTCGCGGGGACGTACCGGGCCGGGGAGGACGTGCGCGTCGTAGGGGTCGTGGTCAACCGGCTGCCGTCCCGCGCCGTGGCGGACGCATACTCCGCGGCGTTGACCGCGCGCGGCCTGGCGCTCGTCGGCGCCGTCCCGCTCAACGAGTTGCTGTCCCAGCCGCGCGTGCTCGACCTGGCGCGGGCGCTCGGCGCGACGGCGCTGGCCGAGGGCGACTGGGCGACCCGGCGCATCGCGGGCACGGCGATCCTGGCGCGTTCGGTGCCGGGGCTGCTGTCCGCGGTCGGCGACGGGAAGCTCCTGGTCTTCCCGGGTGACCGGTCGGACGCCCTGATGGCGGCAGCGCTCGCCGCCGTCGGTGGCACGCGCATCGCTGCCCTGCTACTGACGGCGGGGGTGCGCCCCGACGCCCAGGTGTGGGAGTTGATGCGCCCTGCGCTGGACACGGGGCTGCCGGTGTTGCTGGTCGACGAGATGACGTTCGATGCGACCGCCGAGGTGCTGACGGTCAACCCGGAGGTCGCCGTCGACGACGCGGAGCGGGCCGAGGACGTGGCCGTGGCCGTGGCCGACGCCTTGGACGCGGAGTGGGTGCGGCTGCTCGGCGGGGAGTCGACGCACCGCCGTCTGTCGCCCGCGGCGTTCCGCTACCGCGTCGTGTCGATGGCTTCGGCCGTCCGGAAGCGGATCGTGCTGCCGGAGGGCGCCGAGCCTCGCACGCTGCAGGCGGCGGTCGAGTGCGTCCGGCGGGGCATCGCGGAGTGCGTGCTGCTCGCCGCGCCCGCGGAGGTCGACCGCGGGCTGCGCGCACTGGGGCTGTCGCTGGTGGACGGCTTGACGGTGGTGGACCCCGCCGAGGTGGCCGAGAGCTACGTGGCGCGGCTCGTCGCGCTGCGATCCCACAAGGGGATGACCGAGGGCATGGCGCGCGAGCAGCTCGGCGACACGGTGATGCTCGGCACGCTCATGCTGCACGGCGGCGAGGTCGACGGGCTGGTCTCCGGTGCGGTGCACACGACGGCCCACACGGTGCGGCCGGCGTTGCAGCTGATCAAGACGGCGCCCGGGGCCGCTCTGGTGTCGAGCGTGTTCTTCATGTGCCTTCCCGACCAGGTCGTCGTGTACGGCGACTGCGCCGTCAACCCCGACCCGACCGCAGAGCAGCTGGCCGACATCGCGTTGCAGAGCGCGGCGTCGGCCGAACTGTTCGGGATCGAGCCGCGCGTCGCGATGCTCTCCTACTCGACGGGGACCTCCGGTGAGGGCTCCGATGTCGTGAAGGTCGCGGAGGCGACGCGGATCGCGCGCGAGTTGCGGCCGTCGCTCGCCATCGACGGGCCGTTGCAGTACGACGCCGCCGCCATCGCGTCGGTCGCCAGGTCCAAGCGGCCGGACTCACCGGTGGCGGGACGGGCGACGGTCTTCGTCTTCCCGGACCTCAACACCGGCAACACGACCTACAAGGCGGTGCAGCGGGGCGCGGACGTGGTGAGCGTCGGCCCGATGCTGCAGGGGCTGGCGAAGCCGGTCAACGACCTCTCGCGCGGCGCCCTGGTCGAGGACATCGTCTACACGATCGCGCTGACGGCGGTGCAGGCCGCGGGGGTGCTGTCGGGTGCTCCTGGCCCTGCTCCTGACCCTGCTCCTGACCCTGACCCTGACCCTGCAGGTCTCGCCGCCGAGGTGCCGGCGTGAGGCAGCCGGTCGTCGGAGTGCTGGCTCTACAGGGCGACGTGCGCGAGCACGTGCGGGCGCTGGAGTCGTCGGGGGCGCGGGCGGTGCCGGTGCGCCGGCCACGTGAGCTCGATGGCCTCGACGGGTTGGTTCTGCCCGGCGGCGAGTCGACGACGATGGGCAAGTTGCTCGTCACCTTCGAGCTCCTCGACCCGGTGCAGCGGGCGATCCGGGCGGGATTGCCGGCGTACGGGTCGTGCGCGGGAATGATTCTGCTGGCCGACTCGGTCCTGGACGGTCTGGCCGGTCAGCCGACGATCGGCGGGCTCGATGTGGTCGTACGACGAAATGCGTTCGGCCGCCAGGTCGACTCGTTCGAGGCGGACGTCCCGATCGATGGGATGGACGGGGAAGCCGTGCGGGCGGTGTTCATCCGAGCGCCTGCGGTCGAGAGCGTGGGACCGGAGGTGCGCGTCATCGGCCGCGTCGACGCGGTCAGGCACGTGGACGCTGCGGGGCACGTCGGTAGGATCGTCGCGGTGCGGCAGGGCAACCTGCTCGCGACCGCGTTCCACCCCGAGCTCACCGGCGACACTCGCGTGCACCGCCTGCTGATCGAGCTGGCAAGGGGCGATGACAGGGCTGGGCACAGCGATGACGTGAGCGGCGACGAGGAGCAGCGATGAGCGGCCATTCCAAGTGGGCGACGACCAAGCACAAGAAGGCGGTCGTCGATGCCAAGCGGGGCAAGCTCTTCGCGAAGATGATCAAGAACATCGAGGTCGCGGCGCGCACCGGCGGGGGCGACATGGCCGGCAACCCGACGCTGTTCGACGCGGTGTCGAAGGCGAAGAAGTCCTCGGTGCCCAACGACAACATCGACCGGGCCATCAAGCGCGGGTCCGGCGCGGAGGCCGGCGGCGTCAACTACGACTCCATCACCTACGAGGGCTACGGTCCGGGCGGCACGGCCATCCTGGTCGAGTGCCTGACGGACAACCGCAACCGCGCGGCCTCCGAGGTCCGGGTGGCGTTCAGCCGCAACGGCGGTTCGCTCGCGGACCCTGGATCTGTCGCGTACCTCTTTGCGCGCAAGGGCATCGTGCTCGTCCCGAAGGGCGAGTTGACCGAGGACCACGTGCTGATGGCCGTCCTCGACGCCGGTGCCGAGGAGGTCAACGATCGCGATGACATGTTCGAGGTCGTGTGCGAGGCGACGGACACTCACGCGGTGCGCACGGCGCTCGAGCTGGAGGGCATCGCGGTCGAGTCGGCCGACGTCGAGTTCCGCGCGAGCATGACGGTGGACCTTGACGATGACAACGGGCGCAAGGTGCTCAAGCTCGTCGACACGCTCGAGGACTCCGACGACGTACAGAGTGTCTGGGCCAACTTCGACGTCAGCGACGAACTGCTGGAGTCGCTCTAGCCGGCTCTAGCCGTCGTCCGGGTTGCGTGTCTGCCCGGTGATCGAGTCTCTGATGTGCCCGGTCTCCTGTCCGCCCGGTCTCCGGCCTGCCCCGTATCGGGTTTCCCTGTCCGCCCGGTCTCCGGGTTTTCCTGTCCGCCCGGTCTCCGGGTTTTCCTGTCCGCCCGGTCTCCGGTCCGCCAGCGGAGTGCGCGTGCCGCGACGGGGTCGGGTGTCCCTTTGCGAACGCTATGCCCTGACGACGTCCACGCCTTCAAGCAGACGACGTCCAAGTCCTCACCGCAGCATCCACGCAGTGATGACTAGGACGTCGTCGCGCTGAGGACGTCGGCGTCTTCAGGGCATAGTGCCCGCAGTACGACTCCCGTCCAGCCACGCGCGCCTGCCCGACGGCCTCGGCGCCACCCTGTGTCAACAGACTCCGTCGCACCTCGTGCAACACACTCCGTCGCCACCTCGTGTCGACAGGCTCCGGCGCCGCCGAGTCCACAGGTCGAACGGCGCCAGCCTGTCCAGAGACCGCGGCGCCGCCCTGTCCACAGTTCGGGCCGCGGGCGACCCCCAGCCGGTTTCCTCCACAGCCGACCCGTGAGTCCGGCGCCGACACGTAGCTGTGCAGGACATTCGTACACGTGTCATCCCCTTGGTTGCAGCCGCTCGACTTCGGCCCACTCCTGCGCGCCGCACGGCACGTGGCGCGGATGTCCCAACGCGACCTCGCTGCGGCCTCGGGGGTGTCACAGCGTCAGATCTGCCGCCTCGAGACCGGCGAGGCGCGCCCACAGCTCCGGATAGCCGCCGTCCTCTTGGCTGCCGCCGATTGCCACCTCGAGATCCTCGGTCCCGACGGCGCTGCGCTGCAGCCGATGGCCCATGACGACGAGTTGGACGAGGCGGAGCGGCACTACCCCGCACATGTCGACCTGAGGTCGACGAAGGAGTGGGGGTCCTGGTGGCTCGACCCCGCTCCGATCGCGCCGTACATCCGGCGCCGGCCCGAGTGGACGTTCGACCGCCCCGCGTTGCCCGATCTGGAGGGTGGACCCCCGTACGACTGACCATTTGGCTTTCCCGCCCTGGTTAACCAGCGGCCGGCGAGCGGTTCCCAGGCGGACGGATCGCGACGGCCTCTTGTGACGGCCCAAGTCGCTCAACAGAGATGGGGCCCCAACGATGCGAACAGCAAGAAGGGTGTGGCGCGCCGCGGCAGAGGCCCGCACCGCGGAGACGGGTGCGGCGCCGCGGCAGAGGTCCGCACCGCAAGAAGGACGTGGTGCGCCGCGGCCGAAGTCCGCACGGCGGAGAGGGGTGCGGCGCGCCGGGGCCGAGGTCCGACCGTCTGACGGTGGGCGCCGGTAGCGTGCGACCCGAACACCTGTTCGGACGATCGGAGTGCGCGTGCGTGTCCTGGCCATCGATCCTGGCCTCACCCGGTGTGGGGTGGGTGTGGTCGACGGCGGTCTCGGCTCCCCGCTGACGCTCGTGGCCGTCGACGTCGTCCGCACGCCGGCCACCGACGACATCGCGCTCCGGCTGACATCGCTCGAGCGCGGGATCGAGGAGTGGGTCGAGAGCACCTCGCCGGACGCGATGGCCGTCGAGCGGATGTTCATGCAGCACAACGTCCGGACCGTCATGGGCACGGCGCAGGCAGCCGCGGTGGCCATTCTCGTCGCGGGGCGCCGCGGCATCCCCGTCGCCACCCACACGCCGAGCGAGGTCAAGGCGGCGGTGACCGGATTCGGCAACGCCGACAAGGCGCAGGTCACGGCCATGGTGACGAGGCTGCTCAGGCTGGCCGTGGCGCCCAGACCCGCCGACGCTGCCGACGCGCTCGCCCTCGCGATCTGCCACCTCTGGCGCGGCGGGGCGCAGGCTCGGCTGGCCACCGCACGCCGAGCCATCGACGAGCAGATCGCGCGCGCGGCCGCAGCGAGACTGGCGGCCGCCGTGACCACCCCCGTGCCCAACGCCGTGCCCACCGCCGCCCTTCACCGGTCCGCCGTGCCCACCGCCGCCCTTCAGCGGTCCACCGTTACCGACGGCGCTGCCCCGCGCCGGACCGCCGTCACCGACGGCGCCGCGCCCACCACCACTATCGGGAGTCGTCGATGATCGCCAGTGTGAGCGGGATGGTCACGGCGGTCACGACCGACGCGGCCGTCATCGAGGTCGGTGGGTTCGGCATCGCTGTGCTCTGCACGGTGCCCACGCTCAGCAAGATGCGGGTGGGGGAACAGATGCGGTTGGCCACGTCTCTCGTCGTACGCGAAGACTCCCTGACGCTCTTCGGGTTTGCTGACGAGGCGGAGCGCACGACGTTCGAGCTGCTCCAGACGGCGTCCGGGGTCGGGCCCAGGCTGGCGCAGGCCGTTCTCGCGACGCTCACCCCGGGAGAGCTGCGGCACGCGATCCTCACCGAGGATCTGCCCGCGTTGATGCGCGTCTCGGGCGTTGGCAGGAAGGGTGCCCAGCGGCTCGTCCTGGAGCTCGCCGAACGCGTCGGGGCGCTCCCACACCTTGCGGGCGTCCCCGAGGCTCGACCGGCGGCGCGGGCCGGCAGTGGACCCGCCTGGCAGGACCACGTCCGCAGTGCGCTCGTCAGCCTCGGCTACTCCCCACGGGAAGCCGACGAGTCGGTGGCGCGGGTCGCCGCCGACGCAGCGGCCGACGACACCATCGACGCGTCCAGCGCACTGCGCCTCGCCCTGAGCGCCCTGGCGGGCGGATGAGCGAGGACGGCGGCGGCGTCTCGCCGTATGCGGATGTCGACGACCGCCAGCTCGACAACGCGCTGCGCCCACGCAGTCTGGACGAGTTCGTCGGGCAGCAGCGCGTGCGAGAGCAGCTCTCGCTCATGCTCGACGCTGCGCGCCAACGCCAGCGACCACCCGACCACGTGCTGCTCTCGGGACCGCCTGGACTGGGAAAGACGACGATGGCGATGATCATCGCGGCGGAGCTGGGCGCAGCAATCCGCGTGTCGAGTGGCCCGGCCATCGAACGCGCCGGCGACCTCGTCGCCCTGCTCACCAGCCTCGGCCCCGGCGACGTGGTCTTCATCGACGAGATTCACCGGATGGCCCGGCCGGCCGAGGAGTTGCTCTACGTGGCCATGGAAGACTTCCGCGTCGATGTCGTCGTCGGAAAGGGGCCCGGCGCCACCGCCATCCCGCTGGACATCGCGCCGTTCACGCTGGTCGGCGCCACCACCCGGACCGGGCTGCTTCCGGGCCCGCTGCGGGACAGGTTCGGGTACGTCGCCCACCTCGATTTCTATGAACCGTTCGAGCTCGAGCAGGTCGTGACCCGGTCCGCCCAACTGCTCGGTTGCCGGGCGGTCGCGGCCGGGCTGGCCGAGATCGCGGGCCGATCCCGCGGCACGCCCCGCATCGCCAACCGGCTGCTGCGCCGCGTGCGCGACTTCGCCGAGGTGCGGGGGAGCGGTGTGGTCGACGCCGAGACCGCCCATCGGGCCCTCGAGCTCTACGAGGTGGACGAAATCGGGCTGGACCGCCTCGACCGGTCGGTGCTCGACGCGCTGCTGCGGCGGTTCGGGGGCGGGCCGGTCGGCCTGTCCACGCTCGCCGTCGCCGTTGCCGAGGAGCGGGAGACCGTCGAGGAGGTCGCCGAGCCCTTCCTCGTGCGGGCCGGTTTTCTCATGCGCACGCCCCGCGGCCGCGTCGCCACCCCGGCAGCATGGCGACATCTGGGCCTTACCCCGCCGCCCGCCGCGCGGATGGCCGAGGCCTCGTTGTTCGACCCCGGGGAGGACGCCGCGGGCTGAGCTGGGCACGGATCGCGGGGCAGTTTCGTTTGGTTCTGTTGGGCGCGCTCTCTAGACTGCGGCGTCGCCAGCATTTCAGGCTCCAGGAAGGCCTCGTGTGTTCTCGATCGTGTTCGCAGACCCCGCCACTCAGCAGCAGGGCGGGGGCCTCGCCTCATACGCCATCGTGCCCGTGATGCTGCTGGCTATGTATTTCCTCATGATCCGTCCGCAGCGTGCTCGCGCGCAGAAGATGCGGCAGGTGCAATCCAGCCTGACCGTGGGATCCGAGGTCATCACCACCGCAGGCGTCTACGGGCGTATCGTCGGCGACAACGACGACGACTCGGTGTTGCTCGAGATCGCGCCCGGTGTGCCCATCCGGATCGCTCGCGCGGCCATCGCTCGCCCCATAGATCCCGTGGTGGCCGGCGGTGACGCGAGCGTCCAGACCGACGAACCTCCCGCATCGACCTGACGCAAGAGCGATAATCGACGGCTGGGCGCACCGTGCCCGCCTGCCCCGCAACGGGCGCACGACCGGAATTCAGGAGACACACTCGTGGCAGCCCCCAAGCGCGCGTCCAATCCGTGGCGCCCGCTCGCCGTCGTCCTCGTGGCGATGATCGCGCTCTACGCAGGCGTGGCCTTCGGCAAGACGCACAGCCCCGCGCTGGGCCTCGACCTCCGTGGCGGCACCACCGTCCTCCTGAAGCCGACCAACCTCGTCGCCGGCCAGGGCAGCCTCAGCGCCGACCAGATGTCCCGCTCCCGGCAGATCCTCCAGCAGCGCGTCAACGCCAACGGCGTGAGCAACGCGGAGGTGGTCGTCGAAGGGGGCAACCGGATCCGCATCAACGTGCCCGGGGAGGGCCGCGCTGTCGTGGAGAAGGTCAAGCAGACGGCGCTCGTGCGCTTCCGTCAGGTGCTCATCGAGACCAACGGCACCACGCCCGCCACGCCCGACGCCACCGTCAGTGACGCGCCGTCCTCCGGTGCCACGCCCACCGCCACGTCGTCCGCGACCGGCTCCGCGTCCGCGACTCCATCCTCCTCGGCCGCCCCGAGCGCGACCGGCTCGGCGAGCGCCGGCCCGTCCGGCTCAGCGAGTGCCACGAGCAACGGCCGCGCGCTGCCGCAGCAGTTCGTGGCCGCAACCTCAGCGGCGTCCGCCACCGCGTCGACGGCGTCCGCCACCGCGTCGACGGCGTCCGCCACCGCGTCGACGGCGTCCGCCACCGCGTCGACGGCGTCCGCGTCCGCGTCGGCGTCGACCAGCCCGACAGTCACCCCGGCCCCGAGCGTCAGCGGTTCGACGAATTCCTCGCCGTCGGCAGCGCCGTCCGCCGCCGCCGACACTCCGCCGCCGCCCGTCGATGGCCTTCCGTTACGGCAGACGCTGCAGGGTGTCGACGCCAAGACGCTCGGCGACTTCGGCGCCTATCAGTGCCCGGCCCTCGACAAACTCAAGCCGGTCGTTGACGACACTGACGCCAACAAGGACACGGTCATCACGGCCTGTGGGCGTAACGGCGCGAAGTATCTGCTCGGCCCACAGCTGTTTCCCGGTGACGAGATCCGCAAGGCGACCGCGGGCTTCCTGACGCAGTCAGCCAACGACTGGCAGGTCAACCTCGAACTCAAGGGCGCAGGCGCCAGCATCTTCGGCAAGGCGACGAAGGCGGTCGTCAGCTATGCCACGCCGTTCAACCAGATCGCCGTCGTGCTCGACGGCGTCGTCGAGTCGGCGCCCGTCATCCAGAGTGCGATCACGGACGGCAACGCGCAGATCAGCGGCAACTTCACCGAGCAGACGGCCAACGACCTCTCGAAGATCCTCAACTTCGGTGCGCTGCCGGTCGCGTTCTCCGTCGACACGGTCGCCACGGTCTCACCGACCCTAGGGTCCGACCAGCTGCGCGCCGGTCTCATCGCCGGTGGGATCGCCCTGGTGCTCGTGATCCTCTACTCGCTGCTCTACTACCGCGCGCTCGGCCTCGTGACTGTGGCGAGCCTGCTGGCATCCGGTGCGCTGCTGTACGCCACGCTCGTCCTGCTGGGGCACTCGATCGGCTACACGCTGACCCTGGCCGGCATCGCCGGTTTCATCATCGCGGTCGGCATCACCGCCGACTCGTTCGTCGTCTACTTCGAACGACTCCGTGACGAGATCCGGGACGGGCGCACGCCGCGCGTCGCGGTCGAGCGGGGCTGGGAACGCGCGCGGCGCACCATCCTGTCCGCCGACTTCGTCTCGCTGCTGGCGGCCGGCGTCCTCTACTTCGTCTCGATCGGCGACGTGCGCGGCTTCGCGTTCACGCTCGGCCTGTCGACGATCAGCGACCTCATCATCGTGTTCCTGTTCACCAAGCCGCTCATCACGTTGATGGTCCGCAGCAAATACTTTGCCACCCATCCCCGCGTCTCCGGCCTCGCCGACCGCGTCGACAAGGAACCCGCGCCCGCGGTGACCACCGCCGCTACCGCTGGATCGGAGGCCTGATGGCCGGGTCACTCGCACATCGCCTCTACACGGGCAGCGTCAAGGTCGACTTCGTCGGCAAGCGCAAGATCTGGTATCTGGCGTCCGGCGCCGCGGTGCTGATCAGCATCATCAGCCTGCTGACGATCGGACTGCACACGAGCATTGAATTCCGCGGCGGCGTCGCCTACGTCGTGCCGGCGAACGGCCACAGCGAGGCGGACCTCAAGCAGATCGTGGGAGACAAGTCCGGCGCCAAGCAGATCGTCACGACGACGCAGAAGGACACCAAGGGCGGCACGTTCATCCGGCTCGAAACCGAGTCGGAGGACACCAACAAGGTGACCGACACCGCGAACGCGCTCGCAACATTTGTCGGGGCGCAGTCCGTCAACGGCGCGCCGGCGGTCGACGTCAGCGAGGTCGGGCCCAGCTGGGGGAGTGACATCTCCAACAAGGCGATCCAGGGCCTGATCATCTTCTTGGTCTTCGTCTCGGCCTACCTTGCGATCCGCTACGAGTGGAAAATGGCGGCGGCGGCGATCGTGGCGCTCATCCACGACCTCATCATCGCCGCGGGTGTCTATTCGCTGTCGCGGTTCGAGGTCAGTCCCGCGACCGTCATCGCGTCACTCACCATTCTGGGTTTCTCGCTGTACGACACCGTCGTCGTCTTCGACAAGGTCCGCGAGAACACCCGCAACCTCACGACGAGCAACAAATACACGTTCAGCAGCGCGGCCAACCTGGCCGTCAACCAGACCCTGATGCGTTCCATCAACACCTCGATCATCGGCCTGTTGCCCGTTGCCGGCCTGCTCATCATCGGGGCCGGGCTGCTCGGCGCCGGATCGCTCAAGGACCTGTCGCTGCCGCTCCTCATCGGCCTCGCCGCGGGCACCTACTCGTCGATCTTCATCGCCGTTCCGCTCCTGTGTGACCTGAAGGAACGCGAGCCGGGCATGAAGGCGCTCGCCAAGCGGGTCGCCGCCGGCCCGCGGGTCGCCCAGCCGACGCTGGCCGGTGCGTTGTCGACCGCTCCCGGATCCGGTGCGACCGTCGTTCGCACGGCCGCGGCCGGCAACACGCCGGGTCGCCCGGTCACGTCGGGCCGGCGCAAGCCGACGGGTCCGCGCCCGAAGCGCAAATGACAGCGGTGGCGGACGCGGGCGGCGGCGTGGGGGAGCGCATCGCGCCGTTCATCCGGGACGTCCCGGACTATCCGTCGCCGGGCATCCTGTTCAAGGACATCACGCCGCTTCTCGCCGACGCCGACGCGTTCGCGCAGACTGTCGTGGCGTTGAGCGAGCCGTTCGAGGCGCTCGGTCACGTCGACGTCGTCGTCGGCATCGAGGCACGCGGTTTCATCCTCGCGGCGCCCGTCGCGCATCACCTGCACGCCGGGTTCGTCCCCGTGCGCAAGGCCGGCAAGCTGCCCGGGGCGACGTACGACGAGAACTACTCCCTCGAGTACGGCACGGCGACCATCCAACTGCACAAGGACGCCTTCTTGCCCGGCGCCCGCGTCCTCATCGTCGACGACGTGCTCGCGACCGGCGGCACGGCAGCGGCGGCCGCGCGCCTCATCGAGCGGGCCGGTGCGACGGTGGTCGGCGTCGCCGTGCTGCTGGAGCTGTCGTTCCTGCACGGCCGCGAGCCCCTCCGCGACGTGCCCACGCACGCGTTGCTGACGTTCTAGACGGGTTCGCCGCGCCGCGCGTCCCGGCGCCCGTAGGATGGACCTCCACACCGGAGGAACGGAGGCGGCTGATGCCCGACGAGCCCCTGACCGCCGCCGGTATCCCCCTCTCGTCCACCGCCGTCGAGCCGCTCGCGGGTGGCGATACGCAAGTCGCGCTCGCCGACGAGGCGCCCTCACCCCGCGGTGTCCGCGCCCGCCTCACCCGTCTCGGGCAGAGCCGCACGGCGCCCAACCCGCTCGAGCCGGTGTTGCGCACCCTGCGCTCCCACCACCCGAAGGCCGACCTGCGGATGGTGCAGCGGGCCTACGAGGTGGCGGACGAGAGCCACACCGGGCAGTTCCGCAAGAGCGGCGACTCCTACATCACCCACCCGCTTGCGGTGGCGACGATCCTCGCCGAGCTCGGCATGAGCCCGTCGACGGTCATCGCCGCGTTGCTGCACGACACGGTCGAGGACACCTCCCTCAAGCTCGGTGACATCCGCCAGGAGTTCGGCGAGGAAGTGGCGCTGCTGGTCGACGGGGTCACCAAGCTGGACAAGGTGAAATACGGTGAGACGGCCGAGGCCGAGACCATCCGCAAGATGGTCGTCGCCATGGCCAAGGACAT
>CAXSDE010000028.1:33372-39474 GCA_964236265.1 uncultured bacterium | reverse complement strand
GCAGGTGGCCTACAACCTCGAGAAGGGCGTCGACCCGCAGCCGCTGCGCAAGAAGGTGGCCGACATCCTCGACGACATCGTGCGCAACGAGGAGATGATCGGCGGCGGGGGGCGGCAGCAGTCCCGTGGCAAGACCCCGGTGCCCGGCATGACGAGCAAGGACGGCGGGTTGGCCGGCCGGCACGCCAAGGACCTGGCCGGGATGCCCGCGAGCGAGCTGACGTCGCTCATTCGCCAGCTCGAGGACCAGATGCACGAGGCGGCGAAGGAGTTGCAGTTCGAGCTGGCGGCCCGGCTCCGTGACGAGGTCGGGGAGCTGAAGAAGGAGCTCCGCCAGATGTACGCGGCGACGAAGTAGTCGGCGGCGAGGCCGTGGCGGCCCGGGGGCGAGGCCGTGGCGGCCCGGGGGCGAGGCCGTGGCGGCCCGGGGGCGAGGCCCGGCGCGAAGGCGGCCTCGGGCGACCCCGCCCCCCGGTCGCCGCCCAACTGGGCAATCCCCGCCGAAGCGACTGGCCGCGCCACTCTCGCCGCACGAGTAGATCACTGTTGCGTCGTTCGCTGGAATCCAAGTTCTCGGTCACCACCCTCGCCCGCGCGTGCACTGCGCGAGGGAAACAGGGTCACCCCGCGGGCACTATGCCGTGAGGACCCGGCCGTCCTCAGGGCGACGACGCAGTCGTCGTCAGAGCACGGCTGCTGCTCTGAGGACACGGACGACTTGCCTCTGACGACGTCCACGTCGTCAGGGCATAGTGCCCCGACTGCACTACCCGACCCGGCGCGGACACGCTCGGATGCGGTGGGACCGGAAGGCCTCGGACCGGCACCGGGCTCCGGCCGAGCGCCGTCGGCCTTGGCGTGGTCGCCGGCGGCTTCCTTCTCGGCCACGACCTCCCGCTTCCGTCGGAGAGCCGGCGCGAAGAGCTCGATGAGCGGGTCGGACGGACCGGGCACCCACGTCGGGTCGTCGTACGACCTGTTGGCGTGCGTCTTCGCCCACCGGATCATTCGGTCGAGGGGCACCATCGCGACGCCGACGCCATCGATCGGCGCCATCGATCGGCGCCATCGAACGGCGCCATCGATCGGCGCCATCGAACGGGCGCCGTTGTCCCCGGGCGTCGCGGAGGCTGCCGCGGGCGGCCTGATCAGCCGGCCGCGAGCCGCCTGCTGTGGGCGCTGTAGTCAGGAGCGAGCCGGTCGTAGTGCTTGCGCATCAAGGGGGACGAGATGAGGAAGTCGGCGCTCGCGCGGTTGTTGGCTATCGGGACGTTCCACACGACCGCCACGCGCAGAAGGGCTTTCACGTCGGGATCATGCGGCTGCGGCTGGAGCGGGTCCCAGAAGAAGACCAGCAGGTCGATCTCGCCCTCCGCGATCTTGGCGCCGATCTGGAGGTCGCCGCCGAGTGGGCCGCTGAGCAGGCGGTCGACGGACAGGCCGAGGGCGTCGGCGAGGAGCTGGCCGGTGGTCCCGGTGGCGACGAGCGAGTGCTTCGCCAGCTCGAGCCGGTTGAAGCGCGCCCAGGCCAGCAGGTCGGCCTTCTTGTTGTCGTGGGCCACGAGGGCGATGCGGCGGCGGGAGGGCATGCGCTGGACGGAGGTGTCGAGCGCATCGGGGAATTCGGGTTGGAATGCCATGCCTCCAGCATCGGCCGCGATGATCAACGGCGGGTGAACGCCGGATGACGACTTCGCGCCGGAAGAAACTGTCGGAGGGCCCCGTTAGTCTGAAGTCCGGCCCGTTGTGTCGGCCTTCCACCTGTGATCGCGAGGCCCAGACCCCGTATGTCCGACCGATTGATCGTCCGCGGCGCCCGCGAGCACAATCTGCGCGACGTGTCGCTCGACCTGCCCCGCGATGCCCTGATCGTCTTCACTGGCCTCTCGGGATCCGGCAAGTCGAGTCTCGCCTTCGACACCATCTTCGCGGAGGGCCAGCGACGGTACGTCGAGTCCCTCTCGTCGTACGCCAGGCAATTCCTCGGACAGCTCGACAAGCCCGACGTCGACTTCATCGAGGGCCTCTCGCCCGCCGTCTCCATCGACCAGAAGTCGACCTCCCGCAATCCACGGTCGACGGTCGGCACGATCACCGAGGTGTACGACTATCTGCGCCTGCTCTACGCCCGCATCGGCAAGCCCCACTGCCCGATCTGTGGCAAGGCGATCGCGCGCCAGACGCCCCAGCAAATCGTGGACCGCATCCTCGAACTCCCGGAGGGCACCCGCTTCCAGGTCCTGGCCCCGCTGGTGCGCAGCCGCAAGGGCGAATACACGGAGCTGTTCCGGGAGCTGACGATCAAGGGCTACAGCCGCGCCCGGGTCGACGGCGCCGTCGTCATGCTCGACGAGCCCCCCAAGCTCGCCCGCTACGAGATGCACACGATCGAGGCCGTGGTCGACCGGTTGACGGCGAAGGACAGCGCGCGCCGACGGATCACCGACTCCATCGAGACCGCCCTCGGTCTCGGCGGCGGCCTCGTGATCCTCGAGTTCGTCGACCTGCCGGAGGGCGATCCGGGCCGCGACCGCACGTTCTCCGAGCACCTGGCCTGCCTCGACGACGACCTCAGCTTCGACGAGCTCGAGCCGCGGTCGTTCTCCTTCAACTCCCCCTACGGCGCATGTCCCGCGTGCACCGGCATCGGCACCAAGATGGAGGTCGACCCCGACCTCGTCGTGCCCGACCCCTCGATGTCACTCAGTGAGGGCGCCCTGGCGCCGTGGTCGCTCTCGCAGCTGGGCGACTACTTCGGCCGCATCCTGAAGGCCCTCGCGACCGAGCTGGGGTTCTCACTGGACACGCCGTTCGGCAAGCTGCCGGCCAAGGCGCGCAAGGCGATCCTGTATGGCCACGACCTGCAGGTGCACGTCAAATACCGCAACCGCTACGGACGCGAGCGCTCGTACTGGACGGCGTACGAAGGTGTCATCCCGTGGGTGCAGCGCCGCCACTCCGAGTCCGAGAGCGACACGAGTCGCGAGCGGCTCGAGGGCTTCATGCGCGACATCCCGTGCGCCACGTGCAACGGCGCGCGGCTCAAGCCCGTCTCGCTGGCCGTCACGATCGACGACCGGTCGATCGCCGACATCGCCGGCATGGCGATCGGTGAGTCCGCGAAATACCTGCTGACGCTCGAGCTCAACGCGCGCGACGCCCACATCGCGGAGCGGGTGCTCAAGGAGATCAATGCGCGCCTCGGCTTCCTGCTCGACGTCGGCCTCGACTACCTGACCCTCGACCGCGCCGCGGGCACGCTCGCCGGCGGCGAAGCCCAGCGCATCCGGTTGGCGACGCAGATCGGCTCCGGGCTCGTCGGCGTGCTGTATGTCCTCGACGAGCCCTCCATCGGCCTGCACCAGCGCGACAACCGCCGCCTCATCGACACGCTCGTCCGTCTGCGCGACCTCGGCAACACGCTCATCGTCGTCGAGCACGACGAGGACACGATCAAAGCGGCCGACTGGGTCGTCGACATCGGGCCCGGCGCGGGGGAGCACGGGGGAGAGGTCGTCGTCTCCGGGACCTATGCGGACCTGCTCGCCTCGGAGCGCTCCATCACCGGCGCCTACCTGTCGCGCCGCCGCACCATCGAGGTGCCGGCCGAGCGCCGCCCGCGCACGCCCGGGCGCGCGATCACCATCACCGGTGCGCGGGAGCACAACCTGCGGGACGTCACGGTCGACGTGCCGCTCGGGCTGTTCGTCGCGGTCACGGGGGTGTCCGGCTCCGGCAAGTCGACACTGATCAACGACATCTTGTACGCCGTCCTCGCCAATCGGCTCAACCGCTCGCGGGCCACGCCGGGCCGCCACACGCGCGTCACCGGGCTCGACGACCTCGACAAGGTGGTCGGCGTCGACCAGTCGCCAATCGGCCGCACCCCACGCTCCAACCCGGCGACCTACACCGGCGTATTCGACCACGTGCGCAAGCTGTTCGCGGAGACGACCGAGGCGAAGGTGCGCGGCTATCAACCCGGCCGCTTCTCGTTCAACGTGAAGGGCGGCCGCTGTGAGGCGTGCGCCGGTGACGGCACCCTGAAGATCGAGATGAACTTCCTCCCGGATGTCTACGTGCCCTGCGAGGTCTGCCACGGCGCGCGTTACAACCGCGAGACGCTCGAGGTGCACTTCAAGGGCAAGACCATCTCCGAGGTGCTCGACATGCCGATCGAGGAGGGGCTCGAGTTCTTCAAGGCGGTGCCCCCGATCGCCCGGCACCTGCAGACGCTCGTCGATGTGGGCCTCGGCTACGTGCGGCTCGGCCAGTCGGCGCCGACGCTTTCCGGCGGTGAGGCGCAGCGCGTCAAACTGGCGTCGGAGCTGCAGAAACGCCAGACGGGCCGCACCATCTACGTGCTCGACGAGCCGACGACCGGCCTGCACTTCGAGGACACCCGCAAGCTGCTGCACGTGCTGCAGCGCCTGGTCGACGCGGGCAACTCCGTCGTGACGATCGAGCACAACCTCGACGTCATCAAATCGGCGGACTGGGTCATCGACCTCGGTCCGGAGGGCGGCAGCGGCGGCGGCACGATCGTCGCCGAGGGCACGCCGGAGCACGTTGCCACGGTGGCGGCCAGCCACACCGGCCGCTTCCTCGCGGACATCCTGCCGACGACCGCGTCGCCGAGCGGCCGGGGCAAGGCCGCCCGGACCAAGCCGCAGACGGTGACGCTCGACGACCCCCCGGCCGCACCCAAGGCGACCCGCACGCGACGCAAGGCGGCCGTGTGATCCACCTGCTCCGCGAGCGCTGGGCCCGGCATCCCGAGCAACGGCTCGGTTTCGCATTGTTGCCGCTGCGGATGTTCCTCGGGGTGACCTTCGTCGTCGCGGCGCTGCAGAAGATCGCCGACCCGGTGTTCTACGCCCCGCGCACCGTCGCCGGATCGATGGCCAATCAGATTGACGTCGTCAGCGTCGGGAGCCCGATCGCGTTCGCGCTCGGACCCGTGCATGCCCACCCGTTGCTCTTCGCGGTGGGGACGTCCATCGTCGAGCTGATCGTGGGGCTCGCGGTGCTGGCCGGATTCCTCACGCGGCTGGTGGCGCTCGCGGCGTTCGGGCTGTCGCTGTCGCTCTTTCTCACGGTCACGTGGAAGACGCGCCCCTACTACTACGGCTCCGACATCCTCTTCGCGTTCGCGTGGACAGCGTTCGTCCTCGGCGGCGCCCCACTGTGGAGCGTCGATGCGTGGCGGGCGCGCCGTCGTTCCGACGCGCGTACGGCCGACGAGACGCCCGGAGCCGTCTGGCGCGCGGACCGCCGGCGCGCGCTCGTGGGAGCCGGCGCCCTAGGTGCGGTCGCAGCGGTGGCCGGCGTGACCACGGCGCTCGTCGGTCGTCGGATCGGTCGCAACTCGCTGCTCGCCCGGCCCCTGCCCGGTGCGCCCCTGCCCGGTGCCTCGCCGACGACAGGCGGCGCACCGGGTGCGCCGAGCGCGGGTGCGCCGAGCGCGGGTGCGCCGAGCGCGGGAGCGACCCCGAGCGCGGGAGCGACCCCGAGCACGGGAGCGACCCCGGGTGCGGGTGCGCCGAGCGCGGGAGCGACCCCGGGTGCGACGGTCGGGACCGTGCTTACCAGCCTGGCGGCCGTACCGGTGGGCGGCACGTTCGAGTTCACCAATCCGGCGACCGGTCGCGCCGCGCTCCTGCTGCGCCCTGCCGAGCGAACCGTCCTGGCTTACGACCGCACGTGCACCCACTTGGGGTGCCGCGTCACGACGCCGCAGACCGCCGCGGGGCCGATCAACTGCGGCTGTCACGGGAGCGTGTTCGACGCCGACACCGGAGCCGTCACCGGCGGGCCGGCGCCCCAGCCGCTCACCCGCATCACCGTGGGCATCGACGCGGCGGACAACGTCGTCGCGACGTAGCGGCGCCGACACGTCTAGCGCTCTACGGATCACTGGCGGGTCGTCTAGCGTTCCCGGAGCCACGGTCACCCGCGGGCCAGCGGCGGCGGGAGCGGTGGGCACGCTATAGGCGGGCTGGCGCTCCACGGTCACCCGCGGGCCAGCGGCGGGGGAGCGGTGGGCGCGCTATAGGCGGGCTGGCGCTCCACGGTCACCCGCGGGCCAGCGGCGGGGGAGCG
>CAXSDE010000028.1:0-33272 GCA_964236265.1 uncultured bacterium | reverse complement strand
CGCTATAGGCGGGCTGGCGCTCCACGGTCACCCGCGGGCCAGCGGCGGGGGAGCGCTGGGCACGCTATAGGCGGGCTGGCGCTCCACGGTCACCCGCGGGCCAGCGGCGGGGGAGCGGTGGGCGCGCTATAGGCGGGCTGGCGCTCCACGGTCACCCGCGGGCCAGCGGCGGGGGAGCGGTGGGCGCGCTATAGGCGGGCTGGCGCTCCACGGTCACCCGCGGGCCAGCGGCGGGACCGGCGGGGGCGGGCGCGCGAGCACCAGTCCCTCGACCGGGAAAGTGACCGCTCCCGCCAGTAGGCTGGCCGGTATGGCTGCACCGGCGTCGTACCGTCCCGCGCCGGGCTCGATCCCGATCGACCCGGGCGTCTACCGCTTCCGCGACGTGCACGGGCGCGTCATCTACGTCGGCAAGGCCAAAAACCTCCGCCAGCGCCTCAACTCCTACTTCGCCGACCCCGGCGGCCTGCTGCAGCGCACGCGCACAATGGTGCACGCCGCGGCGAGCGTCGACTGGGTCACGGTGGCGACCGAGGTCGAGGCACTGCAGCTCGAATACAACTGGATCAAGGAGTTCGACCCGCGGTTCAACATCCGCTACCGCGACGACAAGAGCTACCCGAGCCTCGCCGTCACTATCTCCGACGAGTTCCCGCGCCTGCAGGTGATGCGGGGGCCGAAGCGCAAGGGCGTCCGCTACTTCGGCCCGTACGCTCACGCGTGGGCGATCCGGGAGACCCTCGACCTGCTCCTGCGCGTCTTCCCGGCGCGCACCTGTTCCAACGGTGTCTTCAACCGGGCCGCCCAGACGAACCGGCCGTGCCTCCTGGGTTACATCGACAAGTGCTCCGCCCCCTGCGTCGGCCGCGTCAGCCCAGACGAGCACCGGGTGATCGTCGATGAGTTCTGCCGATTCATGGCCGGGCAGGGCACCGACTTCGTACGCACCCTCGACAAGCAGATGCACGCCGCGTCCGACGCCCTCGACTTCGAGCGTGCCGCCCGCCTCCGCGACGACATCGGCGCGCTGCAACGCGCGATCGAGAAGCAGGCGGTCGTGCTCGCCGATGACACCGACGCGGACGTCATCGCGTTCGCGGAGGACCCGCTGGAGGCCGCGATCCAGGTGTTCCACGTCCGCGGTGGCCGGGTGCGCGGCCAGCGGGGCTGGATCGTGGACCGGCTCGAGGAGGCGGACATCGCGGCGCTGGTCGAGAGCGTCCTCCTGCAGATGTACGGCGACGACGCCGTCGATGCCGACGTCCCCCGCGAGGTGCTGGTGCCCGCGCTGCCCGACGATGTCGAGGCCCTCAGCGAGCTGCTGTGCCGCCGCCGCGGCAGCCGGGTGGAGATCCGCATCCCGCAGCGCGGGGACAAGCGGGACCTCCTCGCGACCGTGCAGCGCAACGCCGAGCAGGCTTTCGTACGACACAAGGTGCGTCGGGCCAGTGACCTGACCGCTCGCGGACTCGCGCTCCAGGAACTCCAGGACTCGCTCGGCCTCGCCGAGTCGCCGCTGCGCATCGAGTGCTTCGACGTATCGACCCTGCAGGGCACCGAGACCGTCGCGAGCATGGTGGTGTTCGAGGACGGCCTCGCGCGCAAGAGCGAATACCGGCGCTTCGGGGTGAAGGGCGAGGCGGTCGACGACCTGTCGAGCCTCCATGAAGTTGTACGACGGCGCTTCGCGCGCTACCTCGACGAGCGGCAGTCGGGTGGCGCGCTGGACCCGGCGCCCATCGACCCGAGCACCGGCCGCGCGCGGCGATTCGCCTATCCGCCCAATCTGCTCGTCGTCGACGGCGGTGCGCCGCAGGTCGCCGCGGCTCAGCGTGCGCTCGACGAGCTGGGCATCGACGACGTCGCCGTCTGTGGCCTGGCCAAGCGCCTCGAGGAGGTCTGGCTCCCGGGCCGGGCCGAGCCGCTCATCCTGCCGCGGTCGAGCGAGGCCCTCTACCTGCTGCAGCGCGTCCGCGATGAGGCACACCGCTTCGCCATCACCTATCACCGGGAGCGCCGCAGCAAGCGGATGACGGTGAGCGCGCTCGACACGATCCCGGGGCTGGGGGCGACGCGCCGCGGTGCGCTGCTCAAGAAGTTCGGGTCGGTGAAGCGGCTCCGGGAGGCGACCGCGGACGAGATCGCCGAGGTCCCGGGCATCGGTCCGCGCACGGCGGCCGCCATCGTGGACGCCCTCGCGACCGCTGCGCCGGATGCCGTGGCCGTCGACCCGCTGACGGGTGAGATCCTGCCGTCGGCCCAAGGAGAGTGACCCTCGCGTGACCGCCGCCACCCCGAATCCCGTCGTACCCTCCTTCGAACTCGTCCTGATCACCGGCCTCGCCGGTGCGGGTCGCTCGACGGCGGCGAACGTCCTCGAGGACCTCGGCTGGTTCGTGGTCGACAACCTGCCGCCATCGCTGCTGCCGACGATGGCGCAGCTCGCCGTCCGGTCGCAGGGAGCCGTCAACCGCGTCGCGGCGGTGATCGACGCCCGCAGCGGCTCGTTCTTCGCGGACCTGCGCGACGGTATGGACGAGCTCGAGCGCGACGGGATCGCGCCCCGGATCGTCTTTCTCGAGGCGTCCGACGACGCGCTGATCCGCCGCTTCGAGAATGTGCGCCGCCCCCACCCGCTGCAGGGCAGCGACCGGCTCCCCGACGGCATCGCCCGCGAGCGCGCCCTCCTCAGCGACCTGCGGGGTGCGGCCGACCTCGTCATCGACACCAGCACCCTCAACGTGCACGAACTGCGCGCGAAGGTCGACTCCGCCTTCGCGGTGACCGGCGAAGGTCCCCGGGCGCTGCGCGCCAACGTCGTCTCGTTCGGCTACAAGCACGGGCTCCCGGTCGACGCGGACCTCGTCGTCGACTGCCGATTCCTGCCCAACCCCCACTGGGTGCCGGAGCTGCGGCCGCGGACGGGACTCGACCCGGAGGTGCGCGACTACGTGCTGAGCCGGCCCGGCGCCCAGGAGTTCCTCGAGGCGTTCTCGTCGGTGCTGCGCACGATCGCGCAGGGCTACGTCAACGAGGGCAAGCGCTACGTCACCCTCGCCGTGGGCTGCACCGGCGGCAAGCACCGCAGCGTCGCGATGTCGGAGGAGCTCGCGAACCGCCTCCGCGAGTTGGGTGCCGACGTGACCGTCTCCCACCGTGACGTGGGGCGCGAGTGACGGCTTCCCCGGCGGGGCGGGGCGGCGGAGCCGAGCGCGCCTTCGGTCCGCGCGTCGTCGCGCTGGGCGGCGGGCACGGGCTGTCCGCGTCCCTGACCGCGTTGCGGCTCGTGACGGACCGGCTGACGGCTGTCGTCACCGTCGCCGACGACGGCGGGTCGAGCGGGCGGTTGCGCAGGGAGTTCCCGGCTCTCCTGCCGCCCGGTGACCTGCGGATGGCGCTCGCGGCCCTCGCCGGGAATGACCACCTGCCGGGCTCCGCCAGCGACTGGGCGGCGGTCCTGCAGCACCGCTTCGGCGGCACGGGGGAGCTCGCCGGCCACGCGGTCGGCAATCTGCTCATCGCCGCGCTCAGCCAGGTGACGGGCGATCCGGTGCGGTCCCTCGACACCGTCAATGCGCTGCTGGGCGGACCGGGCCGGGTCCTGCCGATGGCGCTGGTCCCGCTCGAGATCGTGGCCCAGGTCATGGGCGCCGGCGACGACCCGCTCGCAGTCACCGAGGTCCGCGGGCAGCACGCCGTCGCGACCACTGGGGGCCGCGTGATGGGGGTGCACCTGCACCCGCACGAGCCGCCGGCCTGCCCGGAGGCGCTCGCGGCCATCGCCGACGCCGACTGGGTCGTCCTGGGCCCGGGATCCTGGTTCACGAGCGTGCTGCCGCACCTGCTCGTCCCGGACCTGGCGGCTGCGATCGCCAAGACCGACGCCCGGCGGGTCGTGATGCTCAATCTCACCGCCCAGGCGGGGGAGACGCAGGGCTTCTCTCCGGAGGCGCACCTGGAGGTCCTCGCGGCGTACGCATCCGGGCTCCGTATCGACGTTGTGGTGGCGGACACGTCGCACGTGCCGGATCCTCATGGTCTGATGTCGGTGGCGCGCGACCTCGGGGCCGAGGTGGTCCTGGCCCCGGTGGCCCGCGACGACGGGTCCGCGCGGCACGACACCGCACGCCTCGCCGAGGTGTTCGCACGTTTCATGGGAGGTCTGCACTGATGGCGATGACAGCGGCGGTCAAGGACGAGTTGTCGCGGCTGGATGTCGTGAAGCCGTGTTGCCGAAAGGCGGAGCTCGCGGCTCTGCTGCGGTTTGCCGGCGGCATCCACCTCGTCAACGGCCGTGTCGTCGTCGAGGCCGAGCTCGACACCGGCGCCGCCGCGCGCCGCGTGAAGAGGGACATCAGCGAGCTGTTCGGGTTCAGCATCGACGTGCACGTCGTGGCCCCGGGCGGGTTGCGCAAGGGCAGCCGGTACGTCGTCCGCTGCGTCGACCGCGGTGAGGAACTGGCCCGCCAGGTCGGCCTGCTGGACCCCCGCGGCCGGCCCGTCCGCGGCCTGCCCGCCGCCATCGTCAACGGGCATGTCTGCGACGCGGCCGCCGCCTGGCGCGGCGCGTTCCTCGCGCACGGGTCCCTCACCGAGCCGGGTCGCTCGTGCTCGCTCGAGGTGACCGCGCCCGGCCCGGAGGCCGCGCTCGCCCTCGTCGGCCTCGCGCGGCGTCTCGGCGTGTCGGCGAAGGCGCGGGAGGTGCGCGGCGCCGACCGCGTCGTGCTCCGCGACGGCGAGGCGATCGCCGCGATCCTCACGAAGATCGGCGCCCACGACAGCCTGATGGCGTGGGAGGAGCGGCGCATGCGGCGCGAGGTCCGCGCGACCGCCAACCGGCTCGCCAACTTCGACGACGCCAACCTGCGCCGGTCGGCCCGTGCCGCCGTGGCCGCGGGTGCCCGGGTGGAGCGCGCGCTCGAGATCCTCGGCAAGGAGGCGCCGGACCATCTGCAGTCTGCGGGCACCCTGCGCCTCGAGCACCCGCAGGCGAGCCTGGAAGAACTGGGCGCCCTCGCCGACCCGTTGATGACCAAGGACGCCATCGCGGGCCGCATCCGGCGGCTGCTGGCGATGGCCGACAAAAAGGCACGGGACCTCGGCATTCCCAACACGGAGGCCAACCTGACCGCGGACATGCTCCTCAATTGAGTGGCGCGGTCGTCGACGGGTCGCAGGCCGATGTCGCGATCCGGTTCGACTGGGCGCTGTCCGGGGCCCGCGCAATCACGGACGGCGCGACCTGCGCGGTCGTCGTGGACGTGTTGTCCTTCACGACGACCTTGAGCGTCGCGCTGGACGCGGGGATGACGGTGTGGCCGTGCGCCTTCGGCTCTGAGCGGGCGGCGCACCTCGCCGCGGCCAACGACGCGGTCCTCGCAGTGGCCCGCTCGACGGCCGGCCCGGGCGACATCAGCCTGTCCGCGGGCACCCTGCGGGCAGCGTCGGGCACCCGGCGACTCGTGCTCACGTCGCCCAACGGCTCCGCCGTAGCTGAGGCACTGAGCGAGCGCGCGCAGGTCCTGGGAGCTTCCCTGCGCAACGCGGCCGCCGTCGCCGCCTGGATCGCCGACGCGCATGACCCCGACGGAGCGATCGTCGCTGTCGTCGCCGCGGGCGAGCGGTGGGCGGACGGGTCCCTGCGGCCGGCGGCGGAGGACCTCTGGGGTGCAGGCGCGGTCATCGACGCGCTGCTGCGCAGGGGGTGGACATCCCTCTCACCCGAGGCGCGCGTCGCAGCGGCCGCGTTCGCGGCCGTGCGGGCCGACATCGGCCCGCAGCTGGCGGCAACGGTCAGCGGCCGCGAGTTGGTGGGCACCGGCTTCGGCGCAGATGTCGCCATCGCCGCCGAGCTCGACCAGTCCTCGGTCGTGCCCCTCCTGAGCCATGGGCGATTCGTCGACGCGGCGGCGTTTGTCGGCGATGACCGGGCCGGCGACGCCCCCGCGGCTGTGTCTTTACTCACAGACGGCCCGGCGGCACGCCTGGCCAAGCGATCCCGGATGCGCGAGTGGTGGAGTCGTTCGATAGGTTGACCACGTCTGAAATCGCTCTGCTCGAGGAGATTCGCGTGACTATCCGCGTTGGTGTCAACGGATTTGGCCGCATCGGCCGCAACTTGTGGCGTGCAGTCGCCGCCAACCACAGCGACATCGAGATCGTGGCGGTCAACGACCTGACCGACACCGCGACGCTCGCCCACCTGCTGAAGTACGACAGCATCCTCGGCAAGCTCGGCAAGGACGTCACGTCCTCCGAGGGTGCGATCCACGTCGACGGCAAGCAGCTCACCGTCGTCTCCGAGCGCGACCCCGCCGCCATCAAGTGGGGCGAGCTCGGCGTCGACATCGTCATCGAGTCGACCGGCCGCTTCACGAACGCGGCCGACGCAGGCAAGCACCTGGTCGGTGGCGCGAAGAAGGTCATCATCTCGGCTCCGGCCAAGGGTGAGGACGCCACGTTCGTCGTCGGCGTCAACTCCGACACCTACGACCCCGCCACGCACAACATCATCTCGAACGCTTCGTGCACGACCAACTGCCTTGCGCCCATGGCGAAGGTGCTCCACGACGAGTTCGGCATCGTGCACGGCCTGATGACGACGATCCACGCATACACCAACGACCAGGTGATTCTCGACTTCCCGCACAGCGACCTCCGCCGGGCGCGCGCCGCCGCCATCAACATCATCCCGACGACGACGGGCGCTGCCAAGGCGATCTCGCTCGTCATGCCGGAGCTCAAGGGCAAGCTCGACGGTTACGCGATGCGCGTGCCGGTCCCCACGGGTTCGGCCACCGACCTCACGGCCACGTTCGACAAGGGCGTCACCGTCGAGGCGATCAACGCGGCGATGAAGGCCGCGGCCGAGGGTCCGCTCAAGGGCATCCTGTCGTACACGGAGGATCCGATCGTCTCGAGCGACATCGTCACCGACCCGCACTCGTGCATCTTCGACGCCGGTCTGACGACCGTCATCGGTGGCAACACGGCTAAGGTGCTCGGCTGGTACGACAACGAGTGGGGTTACTCCAACCGCCTCGCCGATCTGACATCCATTGTCGGTTCGCAGCTCTGAGTCCCCCTCGACCGCTCGAGCACTAGGAGATCCGTGCAGTCCCTCGACGACCTGCTCGCGACGGGTGTCGCCGGCAAGCGTGTCCTTGTCCGCAGCGACCTCAACGTCCCGCTGAAGCACGGGGTCATCGGCGACGACGGCCGCATCCGCGCCAGCCTCCCCACGCTCCGCGCGCTCGCTTCGGCGGGCGCGCGGGTCGTGGTGACGGCGCACCTCGGCCGCCCCAAGGGCGCGCCCGACCCGAAGTTCTCGCTCGCCCCCGTGGCTGCGCGGCTCGGTGAGTTGCTGGGCGCACCGGTCGCGTTCGCGTCCGATGTCGTCGGCTCGTCCGCGCAGGAAACCGTTGCTGCGCTGGAGAATGGTCAGATTGCGCTCCTCGAGAACGTGCGCTTCGAGGCCGCCGAGACGAGCAAGGACGACGCGGCACGCGGTGCGTTCGCCGACCAGCTGGCGGCGTTCGGTGACGCGTATGTCGATGACGCGTTCGGCGCCGTGCACCGCAAGCACGCGAGTGTGTACGACGTGGCCGAGCGCCTGCCGCACTACGCCGGCGGCCTAGTGCTGGCCGAGCTCACGGTGCTGAAAAAACTCACGACCGACACGGACCGCCCGTACGTGGTCGTTCTCGGTGGCGCAAAGGTCAGCGACAAGCTCGGCGTCATCGCCAACCTGCTCTCGACCGTCGACCGCCTGCTCATCGGCGGCGGCATGGCCTACACGTTCCTCAAAGCGCAGGGTCACGAGGTCGGCACGTCCCTCCTCGAGGCCGATCAGCTCGACGTGGTGCGCGGCTTCCTCGCCGACGCCGAGGCCACCGGCGTCGAGCTCGTCCTGCCCGTCGACATCCTCGCGGCCGACGACTTCTCCCCGACCGCGGACATCGTGATCGTGCCGGCGACACAGATCCCCGTGGACCGCCAAGGCCTCGACATCGGCCCTCAGACGCGGGAGCTGTTCGCCGCCAAGCTCGCCGACGCGAAGACGGTGTTCTGGAACGGCCCGATGGGCGTGTTCGAGTTCGACGCGTTCGCCGGCGGCACCCGCGCGGTCGCCGAGGCACTGACGGAGGTCGACGGACTCACCGTCGTCGGCGGCGGCGACTCGGCCGCGGCGGTCCGCAAACTCGGGTTCAGCGACGAGCAGTTCGGTCACATCTCGACCGGTGGCGGCGCCAGCCTGGAATACCTCGAGGGCAAGCAGCTCCCGGGCATCACGATCCTGGAGTCCTGAGTTGGCAACGTCCCCCCGCAAGCCGCTCATGGCCGGCAACTGGAAGATGAACTGCAACCACCTCGAGGCGATCGCGCTGACGCAGAAACTCGCCTTCTCGCTGCCGGAGAAGGTGTACGACTCCACCGAGGTCTGCGTCATCCCGCCTTACACGGACATCCGTTCCGTCCAGACGCTCATCGACGGGGACAAGCTGCTCCTGTCGTACGGCGCGCAGGACCTGTCGGCCTACAACTCCGGCGCCTACACGGGCGAGATCTCCGGATCGATGCTCGCCAAGCTCGGGTGCACGTATGTGCTGGTGGGGCACAGCGAGCGGCGCCAGTACCACGACGAGTCCGATGAGCTGCTCAACAAGAAGGTGCACGCGGCGTTCGCGAACGGGCTGACGCCGATCCTGTGCGTCGGTGAGCCGCTCGACATCCGCGAGGCCGCCGATCAGGTCCCCTACACGGTCGCACAGCTCGACGGTGCCCTCGTCGGCGTGCCGGCCGAGCAGGCACGCACGATCGTCATCGCGTACGAGCCGGTGTGGGCGATCGGCACCGGCAAGGTCGCGACGCCGCAGGACGCGCAGCAAGTCTGCGCAGCGATCCGCAATCGGCTCGAGCAGCTCTACTCGGCCGACCTCGCCGACGGCGTCCGCGTTCTCTACGGCGGTTCGGTGAAGTCGTCGAACGTCGCCGAGATCATGGCCGAGGCCGACGTGGATGGCGCGCTCGTCGGGGGCGCGAGCCTCGACGCTGATGAGTTTGCGAAGATCTGCCGGTTCGCGGAGCTGTAGCGTTCCGGTCGCGGCGGCGGGCGGGTCCTGAGGTGTTGAGGTGCTCGGGCGTGAGGGTGCTCGGGCGTGAGGGTGCTCGGGCGTGAGGGTGCTCGGGCGTGAGGGTGCTGAGGTGCTGAGGTCCTTGGGTGTTCCGGTGCTCGGGTCCTGGGTGCTCGGGTCCTGGGGTGCTCGGGTCCTGAGGTGCCCGGGTCCTGAGGTGCCCGGAAGGATGGCGGCGAACCGGGGGATGAGGTGGCGGGTCGAGGCGTAGTCGCGCAGCGCTGGCCGTCGTGGCGAGCGCCGTGGCCTGCGGCGGTTGCACGACGGTCGCCCTCCCGCCGGTGCCTCCTGCCCCCAACCCGGCCGTGAGCTCGACACCGGTGACGTCCGGGCCCCGGCCGACGCCCGACCCCGACCAGACCGTCCCCTCGCCGTCTGCTGCCGCGCCGATCCTGAAGCCGGTGCCGGGCGGCGTCCTGCATGTGGTGGCCGGGCGCGACAGCGCCCCGTTCGACAGCACGACGGGCTCGGTCGCGACGCAGAACATCCTGCGCGGGCTCACGCGCCAACTCGTGTCGTACCAGCCGGGCAGCCAGTTCTCCGACGTCGTCGGCCGTGTCGTCGCGGACGCGGCCGCCGAGGTCCCGCTGCCGGTCGACGGCCGGGTCTACACGTTCACGGTGCGCGCCGGCGTCCAGTGGGACCTGCCGACGTCCCGGCCGGTGACGGGTGCCGATTTCGCGCGCGGGCTGAAGCGGTTGTGCAGCCCCGTCGATGGCAGCTACACCGCGACCTATTTCGCGGACGTGATCAGTGGCTACAGCGACTTCTGCACCGGATTCGCCAAGCTCGGGCGCACGGCAAGCACCGCGCAGTTGACGTCCTACCTCGACAACCATGCCGTCGCCGGCCTGCAGACGCCCGACGCGCGAACGCTCGTCGTGACGCTCACCGCGCCCGCGGGCGACTTCCTCAACATGATGGCGTTGCCCGCCGCGTCCGCGTTGCCGGTGGAGTCACTGGCGTATGCGCCGGGCAGCGCCGCCTTCCGTGCCCACTTCGTCAGCGACGGCCCCTACACGGTGGTGTCCGACAAGCCCGGCCGGTCGCTCACGCTCGGTCGCAACCCGGTGTGGATCGCGGCCAGCGACCCGATCCGCAAGGCGTACGCCGACGAGGTCCGGGTCACCTACGGCGCCGACGAGGCGTCGGCGCACGCGGCGATCACGAGCGGTGCCGCCGATATCGGCAACGACATCGCGCTCCCGGCCGCGACCCCGACCCCATCGTCGCCGTCATCGCCGACATCGCCGAAGTCCCCCGCGGACGCGCGACTGGCGACCGTGACGGACGGCTCCCTGGAGCGCCTGGTCATCAATACCCGCAGCACGACAGCCGCGGGCGCTCTGGGCAGGGTCGCCGTCCGGCAGGCACTCGCCGTCGCCACCGACAAGGCGGCTGTCGTGGCCCTGGCAGGCGGCCCCGACGTGGCCGAGCCCGTCGACACCGTGCTGACGCCGCAGCTGCTGGGCTTTCGGCCGACCCCGCGGTCGGTGGCCGGCGACACGGGCGACCCCGCTCGTGCGCGGCAGCTGCTCAGCAGCGCTGATCTCGCCGCCGGCCTCACCGTGCACCTGCTCCACGCGGACAGTGGCCGGGACACGGCGATCGCGGCGGCCGTCGGCACCTCATGGCGCGCCGCCGGCATCACGGTGCAGCTCGAGGCCGTCGACGACGAGACGCTCGCCCGGGTCCTGGGCGGCTCGGCCGGTCGGCGCACCGGCTGGGATGTCGCGCTCGTGCCCGCCTGGCGACCCGACTGGTACGGACCCGGGGCGCGGACCTTCTTCGCTCCGTTGCTCCGCTCCCGGGGACCGCTGAACGTCGGATCGTTCAGCAACGCCGCTGTCGACGCGCTCATCGGGCAGGCGCTCGCCGAACCGGATGGCAATCGGGCGGCGGACATCTGGGCGCAGGCCGATTCGGCCGTGATGGAGCAGGCCCCGTGGGTGCCCCTGTTCACCGCCCGGCGCACGTTCGAGCACTCGGCGCGCGTGCACGGCTGGGTGTGGGACGGCCTCGGTCTGCCGGATTACACCAACGTGTGGCTCTCGGCCTCGTGAGCCGGAAGGGGCGGTTTCACACCGGGACCGCTAGGATCGTCCGAGGCGCCCGGGGCGCCGACCGTTCGCTGTCAAGGAGACCTGGTTCGTGGTTGCCGCACTGAGCACGCTGATGCTGATCCTCAGCCTGATGTTGATCGTGCTGATCCTGCTCCACCGGGGAAAGGGCGGCGGCCTGTCTGACATGTTCGGCGGCGGTTTCTCCTCGTCGTACGCGGGCTCCTCGACCGTTCAGCGCTTCCTCAACCAGGTGACCATCTACGTCGGTATCCTCTGGTTCTTCACGATCGTGGCGATCGGCTTGCAGCTCAAGTCGGGCTGATCGGCCAGTGGCGACCCGTCCGGGGCGCCGATAGCACTGCACAGCCGGCATCCCGGCCTTCGGCACAGGACAGGAGCACTTCGGTGGCAGGTGGCAACGCTATTCGCGGCAGTCGGGTCGGCGCGGGCCCCATGGGCGAGTCGGAGCGTGGCGAGTCCGCTCCGCGCCAGCGCATCTCCTACTGGTGTGCCAACGGGCACGAGAGCCGGCCGTCGTTCGCCTCGGACGCCCCGCTCCCGGAGACGTGGGACTGCCCGCGCTGCGGCTACCCGGCCGGTCAGGACAAGGGCAACACGCCCGCCCCACCGAAGACGGAGCCCTACAAGACCCACCTCGCCTACGTGCGCGAGCGCCGCAACGAGGCCGACGGCGAGGCGATCCTCACCGAGGCGCTGGAGCGGCTGCGCAGCCGCGGCCACTGATCTCGATCTCGTACGACGAGCATCGCAGCCGGGTCACCGATAGAAGGTCCGGCCGGCCTCGCCGGACGAGACGGACCACGCCTCGACGATCAACCCTTACTGACCTGAGGATGTCGACGCCGACGCGCCGCTGCCGACGCAGCGCCGCGCCCGTCGGGTGGTGCTGGTGGCGGCCGGCGCTCCTATTGCGCCGTGCTCGTCGGCGTGTTGCTCTGGGTCCTTTTCCGGCATGCCGACGTCTTCCCCAGGGTGCGCCGCGCACTTGTCGCGATGACGGCACTCGCCCTGCCGGTCTTCTGGGCACTGCCGATGTCGCCCCCTCGGTTCGCTCTTCCCGGCATCGTCGACATCGTCGCCGACCACGACATCCTCCCCGGCCAACCCTCACGAGATCCCGCGAACAGCCAGAACCACTATTCGGCCATGCCGAGCCTGCACGTGGGATGGTCGGCGTGGTGCGCCTATGCCGTGTGGTCCGCGCTCCGACCGACTCATCCGCGATTGGCTCTCCTATCGTGTCTCCCCGCTGATGACGGCAGCAGATGTGCTCGCCACGGGAAGCCACTACGTGCTGGACGTCCTCGGGAGTGCCGTGTTGCTCGTGGTCTCCATCGCTGTCGCAGCAGGATGCGGGCGCCTGACTGCGCGGCCGCTGCGGTCACTGCGGTGAGTTGCGGTTCTGGCGCGCCGGGGGCCAGGAGCGCGGCGCGCGCGGGGCGCGCGGGGCGCGCCCACTCCAGCCGGTCGGCTGCCGCGGGATCCACGACAGTGACGCTCTCCTCGTCGTAGCGACGCCAGCTGCGTGAGTCACTGCATCCCGCGGCAATCAGCAGCAGCCGCCGCCCGCCGACGTCGGCTGTCGTCCCGTCGTCGCCCGTCAGCTCCCACCCGATGCCCTCCCGGGTCGAGACATCACTCACGACCTGGATTCGGTACGACACGCCCGCGATGACCAGCCCGGCACGGCCCTACTGACCGACGCCCGGATAGGCGGCCTCGTCGACCCAGAGGACGGTGCGTTCGCGGCCGGCGACGCCTACGGCCGGCACCTCGGCGGGCAGCGCGCCAGTGAGGCGGCTGCGCACCGCCAGGGCCTTCTCCGCCCCGGACGCGAGCAGCCACACGTCGGCGGCGTTGTTGATCGCGGCGTACGTCAAACTGATGCGCACCGGCGGCGGCTTCGGGCTCTCGTGCTCGGCGATGGTGAGCGTCTTCGCGTCGAGGGAAGGCCGCCCCGGGAACAGTGAGGCGACGTGCCCGTCCGGGCCGAGGCCGAGCAGGCAGACGTCGAAGTGCGGCGCGGTGCCCGGGGTGCCCGAGACGGACTCCAGCTCCCGGGCGTAGAGCTCCGCCGCTGCGTCGGCGTCGTCGCCGCCGGGGCCGGGGCCGGGGCCGACCGGAGCCGGCAGCAGGTGCACGCGCGCCGGGTCCAGGGAGACGGCGTCGAGCAGGGCGTCCTGTGCCTGGGTGTCGTTACGGTCCGGGTGACCCTCGGGCAGGTACCGCTCGTCGCCGAACCACACGTCGACCCGGCGCCAGTCGAGGATGTCCCGGTCGGGATGTGCGTTGACCTCCCGCAGCACGGCGATCCCGATGCCCCCACCGGTGAGGACGACACTCGCGATGCCGTGGCGCACCTGCGCGTCGACCAGGCGTCTCAGGAGCGCGCCGGCCACGCCGCGAGCCAGCTCGGTCGCGTTGTCGTGCAGCTCGACGTCGACGCTCACGAGGCGGTCGCGCGCTTGTGGCCCTTGCGAAACGCCGCGAGCGCGTCGGCGTACGGCTCATCGGCGTCGAGCCGCTGCAGTTCCTCCGCGAGCAAGTCGCCCAGCTCGCGGCGGGGCAGTGGCATCGCCCGATCAGGCTGGCCAGTCTGGATCAAGGTGGCACTGCGACCGTCTGGGCGGGTGATACGGACCTCGGACCCGCCGGCCATCGTCAGTGCGACATCCGTGATCCCCGGCCCGCTGGAGTCGACGATCTGCGTCTCGATCCCCAGCCGCGCCCGCAGCCACGCAGCGAGGAGAGCCGCGCTGGGATTGCGCTTTTGCGCCTCGATGCGCGCGCCCGTCGCGGCTTCGCCGGCCGTGTCGAAGACCGCGGCCAGGATGCTGCGCCACGGCGAGCACCGCGTCCACGACAGATCCGTGTCGCCGGGGTTGTAATCGGCGGCGCGGCCCGCGAGGGCGGTCACGCCGTCGTCGGCCGCCGCGCTGTCGGTGACGCGGCGGCTGGCGAGACGGCCGAGCGGATCCTGTCCCGGCTTCGCCGGCGGCGCCCCGTACCACCACGTCACCACCGGCGTGTCGGGAGCGAGCAGCGGCAGGACGACGGACTCGGCGTGCCGGCACAGCCGGCCGTACATCCGCAGGACCACGGCCTCGCCGGGACCGTGGCGGCCACCGACCTCGACCTCCGCGTCGAGCCGGGCCGTCTGCGCGTCCGCCTGGCGGCGGGTGACCACGAGGAGGCGGCACGGGTGTGCCATGGCCGCCGCGGTGGCGGCGGCGATGGCCAGGTCGGCGTGGACTTCGTCGACGACGGTCACGAGCGTCAGGACGATCCCGCTGGCGACCGCCCCCGCCGCCCGCCGCTCCGCACTGAGGAGTTGCACGATCTCGGCGGCATCGGTGTCCCACAGGGTGCTCATGGCCGCCTCCAGGCGCGTCCGTCACGGGCCAGCATGGCGTCGGCACCGCTCGGGCCCCACGTGCCCGCTGGATACTTCTCCGGCGTGCGATCCGCCCAGAACGCCTCAAGCGGGTCGAGCACCCGCCACGAGCGCTCGAGCTCCTCGTGGTCCGGGAAGAGCGTCTTGTCGCCGAGGAGAACGTCGAGGATGAGCCGCTCGTACGCCTCGGGCGAGGATTCGGTGAACGACGTGTTGTAGAGGAAGTCCATGGCGACATCGCGGACCTGCATGGAGCTGCCGGGGACCTTCGAGCCGAAGCGCATCGTCACGCCCTCGTCCGGCTGGACGCGGACGACGAGCTGGTTTTGACCCAGCTCCTCGATGTCGTTGTCGGAGAACGGCAGGTGGGGAGCCCGCTTGAAGAGCACCGCGATCTCCGTCACGCGGCGAGGGAGTCGCTTGCCGGTGCGCAGGTAGAAGGGCACGCCCGCCCAGCGCCGCGTCTCGACCCCGAGCTTCACGGCCGCGTACGTCTCGGTGCGCGAGTCGGCCGGCACCTGTGGCTCGTCCGTATAGCCGCCCACTTTCTTGCCGCCCAGCCACCCGGCGTCGTACTGACCGCGCACCGCGTCCGCCTCGAGGTCCTTCGGCAGGGAGATGGCGCCGAGAACCTTGAGCTTCTCGGTGCGCAGCGCGTCGGCGCTGAAGCTGACGGGCTCTTCCATCGCAGTGAGCGCGAGCAGCTGCAGGAGGTGGTTCTGCAGCACATCACGCGCGGCACCCGTGGCGTCGTAGAACGCGGCCCGGGAGCCGATGCCGACATCCTCCGCCATGGTGATCTGCACGGAGTCGACGAAGTGGTTGTTCCAGATGGGCTCGAAGAAGGTGTTGGCGAAGCGGAGCGCCAACAGGTTTTGCACCGTCTCCTTGCCGAGGTAGTGGTCGATGCGGAAGACGTCCTGCGGGGTGAACACCGAGTCGACCAGAGCGTTGAGCTGCTGGCTCGACGCCAGGTCCGACCCGAACGGCTTCTCCACCACGACGCGCCGCCAGCCACCGACCTCCGTGTTGTCGGCCATGCCGGTGCGCTGCAACTGCTTGAGCACCGTGGGGAACGCGCTCGGCGGGATCGACAGATAGAACGCGGCGTTGCCCACGATGCCGTGGGACACCTCGAGCTCCTGCAACGTCTTGTTCATGAGGTCGAACGCCTCGTCATCGTCGAACGACCCGGGGACGAACCGGGCGCCCTCGGCGATGCGCTCCCAGATGTCCTCCCGCCACGGCGTACGGCAGCCGGCCTTCGCGGCATCCCGCGCGATGTGGATGAAGTCCTCGTCACCCCAGTCGCGGCGGGCGAACCCGACGAGCACGAAGCCGGGCGGCAGCAGCCCGCGGTTGCCGAGGTCGTAGACGGCGGGGATGAGCTTCTTGCGCGCCAGGTCGCCCGTGATGCCGAAGACCACGAGAGCCGCGGGGTCCGGCACACGCGGGATCCGTCGGTCCCGCGGATCGCGCAGGGGATTGACCGCGCGCAGCGGCGATTCCTCTGTCACGCCTTGCCCCTCGCAGCAGCGAGCAACTCGGCCAACCCTGCCTGGCGATCGGTGAGGTGCAGCCGCACGACCGGCAGCTGGTGGGCCGTGAGTGTGCGGAAGTCGCCGAGGGCCTGCGCCAGCTGCAGCTTGCCCAGCGTGAACGGTTTGCCCGGCACCTCGAGGTCACTCGTGATCGCGCCCGTGATCTGCAGGAAGACACCGTTGGCAGGGCCGCCTTTGTGATATTGCCCCGTGGAGTGCAGGAAGCGCGGGCCCCACCCGAACGTCACGGGGTGGGAGATCCGCTCGTCGAACGCGATGCGGATCTGCGCCGCGTCGGCATCGGCCTGCCGGTCCAGGTAGGCCATGACGGCCAGGTAACCGTTGCCCGGCACCGCTGCCAGGACCCGGTCCAGCGCGTCGGGCAGGGTGTCGACCCCGTCGAGCAGATCCCCGTCGCCGTACACGATGACGGAACCGTCGGTGAACAACGGCCAGCCTTCCGGCAGGTCCCCGTCGCCGGCCTCCTCGAGCACGGCGGAGGTGGCCGCCTTCGCCTCCGCGACGTTCGGCTGGTTGAACGGGTCGATGCCGATGGCCCAGCCGGCGACGGCGGTCGCGTATTCCCACACGAGGAACTGCGCGCCGAGCGGGCCGCTCACCGCGGTGCCGACGCCGTCAATGGAGCCGCCGAGGGCGACTCGGTGGACATCCGCCGCCTCCTCGAAGCCGGGACCGTCGATGCGCTCGAGAACGACGGGCAGCAGGCCCTTGCCGTCCTTGCCGGTCGATTCCGCCACGAGCTGTTCGGCCCAGTCGCCGAAGCCGGTGATGCCCGAGCCGTTGTCGACGAGAACGACCTTGTCGTGGCCCGCCATGCCGGCGCCGCCGAGCGCCGCGCCCAGGAGCAGGGCCGGGTTGTCGTCATCGGCGAGCGCCGCCCGCACCGTCGCCGCGTCGGCCAGCAGGCGCCGGACGTCGGCACCCGCCAGCGCCGATGGCACGAGCCCGAAAGCGGACAGGGCGCTGTAGCGGCCGCCGATGTCGGGGTCGGCCTGAAACACCCGGTAGCCGGCCTCGCGGGCGGAGACGTCGAGCGGGGAGTCGGGGTCGGTGACCACAATGATGCGCTCGGCCGGGTCGATGCCCGCGTCGCGGAAGGCCTTCTCGAACACGCGCCGGTGGCTGTCGGTCTCGATGGTGCCTCCGCTCTTGCTCGACGCGACGAGGACGGTGCGCTCAAGCTCGGTCAGCGCGGCCGCCACCTGCTGCGGGTCGGTCGTGTCGACGACGACGAGTGGCACGCCCGCCGTGCGCGTGATGACCTCCGGCGCCAGCGACGAGCCACCCATGCCGGAGAGCACGACGCGGTCGATGCCCTTGGCCGACAGTGTCGCGGCCAGCGCCGTGAGCGCATCGAGCAACGGGGCCGACTTTTCGATGACATCCAGCCAGCCGAGTCGGATCCCCGCTTCGGCGACCGCGTCCGCGCCCCACAGCGTCGAGTCCTTGGCCATGAGCGCCTTCGGCATACCGGTGGTCACTGCGCGATCGAGCACCGTGCGCGCGGGCTCGGTGAGGGCGACGCCTTGCACCGTGACGGCGACCCCGCCGCCGGAGGCGGTGAGCGTGTCCGCGCTCGAGCCTGTCGGTTCAGGAGGTTGCGTCATGCCGAGGCACCCTTCGATTTCGTTGCCTGCGCGTTCGTCGCGGGCGCGTTGAGCTGTTCGGTCATGCGGTCGTTGAGGTTCTGCCAGGACTGCTCGAACTTCTCGACGGCCTCGACCTCGAGTTGCTGGGTCACCTCCGAGAAGGAGATGCCGAGGGCCTCGAGGCCGGCGATGACCGCGCGCGCCGCGGGATAGGTGCCGGCGACCGTGTCGCCCGCGAACACGCCGTGGTCGTCGACCGCGTTGAGCGTCGGCTCGGGCATCGTGTTGACAGTGCCGGGGGCGACGAGCTGCAGGACGTATTGCGTGTCGTCGTACGCCGGGTCCTTGACGCCCGTCGATGCCCAGAGCGGGCGCTGCGGGCGGGCGCCGGCCGCCTCGAGGGCCTTCCAGCGGTCGGAGGTGAAGATCTGCTCGTACGCCTCGTACGCCAAACGCGCGTTGGCGATCGCGGCCTTGCCGCGCAGGGCCTTCGCCTCGGCCGTGCCGATCTTGTCGAGGCGCTTGTCGATCTCGGTGTCGATGCGCGAGACGAAGAACGAGGCAACCGACGCGATGCTCTTCACGTCCTTGCCCGCCGCATGCGCCCGCTCCAGCCCGGCGAGGTAGGCGTTCATGACGGCGGTGTAGCGCTCCAGGGAGAAAATCAATGTCACGTTGACGCTGGTGCCGTCCGCGAGGGTGTCCTCGATCGCCTGGATGCCTTCGCGCGTCGCCGGGATCTTGATGTAGAGGTTGGGCCGGTCCACCAGCCACCACAGAGCTTTCGCCTCGGCGGTCGTGGTGTCGGTGTCGTGCGCAAGGCGGGGGTCGACCTCGATGGAGACGCGGCCGTCGAGTCCGTCGGTCGCGTCGTACACGAGTCGCAGCACGTCGCATGCCCACCGCACGTCGTACGTCGTCACCGATCGCACCGCCTCGTCGACGCCGAGCTTGCGCAGCGCCAGGTCGCGCACCTGATCGTCGTACGCAGTCCCTTCGCTCAGTGCCTTCTCGAATATGGACGGGTTTGTCGTGACGCCGACGACGTGCTTGTCAGTGACGAGCTGCGCGAGATTGCCCGTGCGCAGCCGGTCGCGGGAGAGATCATCGAGCCAGATGGCGACGCCGGCTTCGGAGAGCTGGCTGAGGATTTCGGACATTGCGCTTCTCTTCTCTGCAGTGCGAAGGACGGCCGGTTGCGCGCTCTAGTTGCCCGTCGTGCTTCCACGGGTGGCACCGAGCTTGGACAGACTGGACCGCGCCGCGGCGACGACACGGTCGGCGGTGAAGCCGAATTGCTCGTACAGGACGCTGTACGGAGCGCTGGCCCCGTAGTGCTCGAGGCTGACGCACTCGCCGTGCTCGCCGACGATCTCGTGCCAGCCAAGGGAAATGCCGGCCTCGACCGACACGCGCGCCTTCACATCGGGCGGAAAGACGAGCTGGCGGTAGGACGGGTCCTGCGCGAAGAACCATTCGCGGCACGGCATCGAGACGACGCGCGTCGGCTTGCCTTCGGCTTCGAGCAGCTCGGCCGCCGCGACCGCGATCTGCACCTCGGACCCCGTGGCGACGAGGATGATCTCAGGCATCGCCGCCGACGATTCCACGAGGACGTACGCGCCCTTGGCGACGTTCTGCACGTCACCTGTCGTCGCCCGGTCGAAGACCGGCAGGCCTTGACGGCTCAGGATGATGCCCGCCGGCCGGTCGTTGTGCTCGAGGATGGTGCGCCAGGCGATCGCGGTCTCGTTGGCGTCGGCGGGCCGCACGATGTCGAGACCAGGGACCGCACGAAGGGACGCGAGCTGCTCCACCGGTTGGTGCGTCGAGCCGTCCTCGCCGAGGCCGATGGAGTCGTGCGTCCACACGTACGTGACCGGCAGCTTCATGATGGCGGCAAGGCGGACCGGGGGTCTCATGTAGTCGCTGAACACGAGGAACGTGCCGCCGTACGGCCGGAAGCCGTAGAGAGCCATCCCGTTGAGGACTGAGCCCATCGCGTGCTCGCGGATGCCGAAGTGCAGGTTGTATCCGTACGGCGAACCGCCGTGCCCGTCCGGCAGGAAGCTGTCCCGGTCCTTGATGTCGGTGAGGTTGCTCTCGGCGAGATCCGCCGAGCCGCCCCACAACTCGGGAATCGCATCGGCGATGGCGTTGAGGACATCGCCGGAGGCCTTGCGGGTCGCCACATCCTTGCCCGGGGGGAAGGTCGGCAGCGACGTCTCCCAGCCCTCGGGCAACCGGCGGTTGAGCATGCGTTCGAGCAGCGCGGCCGACTCGGCGTTGGCACCCCGCCACTTGTCGAAGCGGGTGGACCACTCGGTGCGCAGCTCGCGGCCGCGGGCGGCGACCTCGCGGGAGTGGGCCAACACCTCGTCGGGCACGTAGAACGACTTGTCCGCCGGGAGGCCGAGGTTCCTCTTCGTCGCGGCCACCTCGTCGGCCCCGAGCGCCGAGCCGTGGGCCTTCGCGGTGCCCTGCGCGTCGGGTGCACCGAACGCGATGATCGAGTGGACGGCGATCATCGACGGCCGGTCGGTGGTGTCGCGCGCCGCGATCAGGGCGGCGTTGAGGGCCTGCACGTCGTTGATGTCGGCGACCCGCTGGACGTGCCACCCGTAGGCCGCGTAACGCGCGAGCACGTCCTCGCTGAACGCGACCTTGGTGTCACCCTCGATCGAGATGTGGTTGTCGTCGTACATGACGACGAGGTTGCCGAGCTGCTGATGGCCCGCGAGCGAGCTCGCCTCGCTCGTCACGCCCTCTTCGAGGTCGCCGTCGGAGCAGAAGACCCAGACGGTGTGGTCGAACACCGACTCGCCGGGGTCGGCCGCCGGCTCGAACATGCCCCGCTGCCGACGGGCGGCCATCGCCATGCCGACGGCGGTCGCCAGCCCCTGACCGAGCGGCCCCGTCGTCGTCTCGACGCCGGCGGTGTGCCGGTATTCCGGGTGGGCCGGGGTCAGCGAATCCCACTGCCGGTAGTGGGAGAGGTCCTCCAGCGTCAGCCCGTAACCCGAGAGGTACAGCTGGATGTAGAGCGTCAGGCTCGAGTGGCCGCACGACAGCACGAAGCGGTCGCGCCCGACCCAGGACGGGTCCGACGGGTCGTGCCGCAGGAGGCGCTGGAAGAGCAGGTAGGCGGCGGGGGCGAGGGACATCGCCGTGCCCGGGTGCCCGCTGCCGGCGGCCTGGACGGCGTCGGCCGCCAAGGCCCGGATCACCGCCACCGCCTTGTCGTCGAGCTCGGACCATTCGAGGGCGGGGGAGGACGGGGCAGCACTCACGGCGGCTCTTTCTCCTTCAGGTGACGGCGTCTGGCATGCATGGCTCGCGTTTTTTCGAGCGTAGACCCGCACGTGATCTCTCAGCGCGGGCCCCTTTGCTGTGATGCCCGCTTCCGCGCGGGCAATCCCCGGTCGGCAGGTAACATCACCTCGCCCCCTTCCCGCGCGTCTGCCGAGGTCGCCCGCATGACCGTTCTCGCCACCCCACCGGTCGACGGCGGGGCGCCCGGCACGACGCCCGGCACGACGTCCGTCGGGTGGCGCGACACCGTTCGCGCGTATGTCGGTCTCACGAAACCCCGGATCATCGAGCAGCTCCTCGTGACCACCGTCCCCGCCATGATGCTGGCCCGGCGCGGGTGGCCGTCCACGTGGCTCGTGCTCGCGACGCTGGTCGGCGGCACGCTGGCGGCGGGCGCGGCCAACACCATCAACTGCTACGTCGACCGCGACATCGACCAGCTGATGAAGCGCACCTCGCGCCGTCCGCTGGTGCGCGCCCAGGTCTCGCCGATCAACGCCCTGCGCTTCGGCGTCGTGCTCTCGGTCCTGTCGACAGTGCTCATGGGACTGACCGTCAACTGGTATGCGGCGGCGCTCACGGCTGCGGCGATCCTCTTCTACATCTTCGTCTACACCCTCGGGCTCAAGCGGCGCACGCCGTCCAACATCGTCATCGGTGGGGCCGCGGGCTGTTTCCCGGTGCTCATCGGCTGGGTGGCAGTGACGGGCAGCCTGGCTCTCGCACCGTTCGTCCTGTTCGCCGTGGTCTTCTTCTGGACGCCGCCGCACTTCTGGGCCCTGGCGATGAAGTTCAAGGACGACTACGCCACGGCCGGGGTGCCGATGCTGCCCGTCGTCGCGGACACCCGCACCGTGGCCCGCAAGATCCTCATCTACACGTGGCTGACGGTCGCCGCGTCGCTCCTGCTCGTCCCGGTCGGTCGCGCCGGCTGGCTCTATGCAGCGGTCGCCTCAGTCGCGGGAGCCGTCTTCCTGGTGGAGGCCTACCGCCTCAGTGACCGCGTGAAGGCCGGCGGCGACATCCGGCCCATGCGCCTGTTCCACTTCTCCAACACTTATCTGACGCTGTTGTTCGCGGGCATCGCCGGGAGCTCGCTGCTCCTCTGACGCTGCTCCCGCCGGTCGCGCCGAGACGGGTCGTGCCTCTAGCTGGACGGTCGTGCCGCGTGCGGTTTCCGTGATCAGCAGTTCCGCGACCGCGGGCAGGCCGCCTGTCGCGAAAGCGGCGCGTTGGCGGTCTGCTCCCGTGCCCGAATCGGCGAGGGCCGTCAGCAGGGACGTGATCTCGTCGAGATCACCACTGCGGCGCAGGGCGCCCGTGCAGTGGGACAGCAGCACGCCGACGACATCGGCCGCCGGGCGCAACTCCCGGGTCAGTGGGTCGAGCAGCTGCTCGCCGAGGCCGTGCCGCGCAGCGCCCCACGTGGCCGCCCGTACCAACTCTTGATGCATGTGCGGCTGGGCGCTGCCGGCCAGCTCGTCGCCGAGCGCGGTCTCGACGAGCGCTCGGGTCAGGCCGGCCAGCAGCACAGCGTCGTCGATGGTCAGCTGCACGTCGCACGCGCGCACCTCGACCGTCGGCCAACGATCACTGATGCGGGCGAGGTAGTAGAGCTGATGCACGTCGAGGATGACGCCGGACGTCAGCAGGCCCTGCGACCTCTCGTCATACTCGTCGACACTGTCGAACCAGGGCGGCGGACCGGAGACGGGCCAGCGTTCGAACTGGATCGAGCGCCAGCTGGCGAAGCCGGTGTCGTGACCGTTCCAGAACGGGGAGTTGGCGCCCATCGCGATGAGCACGCCGAGCCAGGGCCGCAACCGGTTGGCGACGGCGACGCCGACAGCGCGGTCGGGCACTGCCGCGTGCACGTGCATGCCGTTGATGAGCATCTCGTACGCGAGTTGTGGGGCCGAGTCGGCGATCGCCCGGTAGCGCTTGCCAGGGGTCACGCGCGCATCGCCGCGGCTGCCGGGAGCCGTGCCGCCGGCGGCGATCCGGCAGCCGACCGCCACGGCAGCGGCCGCCGTGGCGGTGCGCAGCGCGGTCAAATGCTGTCGGGCGTCCGCGAGGGTGGTGCAGATCGGGGTCGCGATCTCGACCTGCACCTGCAGCAACTCCGTGTCGATCGGGGCCGCGTTGCCCTCGTCGTCCGTGGCCGACGCGGCAGCCCGCCGGAGCTGGACCGAGGACGGCATCGGTGCCCCGGTCTCCGGGTGGAGCAGGAGGTATTCCTCCTCGACGCCGAAGGTGATCACGCGCGCGCCGGCGCATCGATGACGGGAGCGCGCTCGACCACGGCCGCCCGCGGTGCCCGACCGACCTCGAGCATGTTGAACAGGACGGCGAGCCACAGGACGGTGGCGCCGACGAGGTGGGCGTCGACGAGGCCGCGGGGGAGTCCGAGGGCGTACTGGGTGATGCCGATCACGGCCTGCAGAACAACGGCGGCCACCACGAGCCTGCCGCGCCGGACCATGGCCGCACCCGCGCCGGTGATGCGGGCGACGAGCAGGTCGGCGATGGCGAGACCCACGACGAGGATGGCAGCGTTGCCGTGGACCATCGAGATGATGTGCAGCGGCAGGAACGTGAAGCGCGGCGCCGCCTGAGTCGGATCGGCGCCGCTGTGCGGGCCGGTGCCGGTGGTGAGGGTGCCGAGGGCGATGACAATGGCGGTGCCGACGACCAATCCGACTGCCAGCCACCGCAGCTCCGACCGAATGGCCGGGGCAGCCGCGGCGGGGCTCCCGGCGCGGAAGTGCAGGACGGCGGCGATCGCGACCAGGAGCATCGACAGGAGGAAGTGGGCGACGACGATCGCCGGCGGGAGCTTGAGCGTCACGCTCACGGCACCCAGTGCAGCCTGCGCCGCAAATCCCGCGACGAGCGCCCAGGACAAGCGGCGTAGGTCGGGCCGGCGAGGCGACAGCCGGTGGACCGCCACGAGGGCGGCCAGGACGAGCACGCCCACCGCGGCCCCCGCGATCCGGTTGCCGTACTCGACGAGGGCATGCCACCCCTCCGCACGACCGCAATCGGGCCAGCTGTCACAGCCGAGGCCCGATTGCGTCAGGCGGACAGCGCCGCCCGTCGCCACGATCGCCGTCAGCGCGACGACGGTGGCGAGCGTCAGGCGGCGCACGCCCGCGATGGTCGGTCGCGGGGCCGGCGAGGACAGGGATGGCATGGCTGCCGATGGTAGTCCGAGGCCACGACGGTGACCTCGGTCTCTGACGGCAGCGCTCGTGAACAACTCGTCCGGGTCATGGATGTCGTCCGCCGCCGCCTCGTCGTCGAGAGTCGGCGACAGCCCCGTGGTCGACCCGACCCGTCAGTCGAGAGTGTCGGTTTCGTCCGTGTCGGTTTCGTGCGTGATGCCTGGCTCGGTGGTCTCGCGGGTGCCTTCGTCGGCGCCGATGTCACTGATCAGACGGTCGCCCAGGCTGCCACCACCGGCATCCGGCGGGAGGGAGATGCCGCTGTCGGTCACGGTCGGTCCGGGGTCGTCGGAGATGCTCATTCGGCTCCTCTTATCGGGGTTGGACCCCGGGTGTTCCCCAGCCGGCCCGCTCAGCCGCGTCGCGGTGGCCGCGCTCGCCGCACCCCTTTGGCACAGCGCTGCTGAATTAAGTAACATGACCCTTGTGAAAACCCTCCTCGCTCCGGTGCTATCGGTGGAGGCCGACGCGCGCACCCGCGACCGGGTGGCGCGGATCCTCCTCGAAGGCGGCCCGGCGACGGCCGGCGCGCTCGCGGCGCGCGTCGGAGTCACCAGCGCCGCGATTCGCCGTCACCTCGAGACGCTCGTCGCCGACGGGGTCGTCGTGGCTCGCGAGGCTCCGGTGCTCGGCACGCGCGGGCGTGGTCGGCCCGCCAGGTTGTTCGCCCTCACCGAGGGTGGTCACGAGCAGTTCGGTCATGCGTACGACGACATCGCCACCGCCGCCCTGCGCTATCTGGCCGCGTCGGTGGGAGAGGCCGCGGTCACCGCGTTCGCGCAGGCGCGCGCCGCCGAGATCGAACGGCGTTACCACGATGTCGTGGCCGCAGCTCCGGCTCTCGACCGCACGCAAGCGCTGGCCACCGCCCTGCGCGGCGACGGCTACGCGGCGTCGGTGAGCGCCCTCGGCACCGGCGAGCAGCTGTGCCAGCACCACTGCCCGGTGCAGCACGTGGCTGCCGAGTTTCCGCAGCTGTGCGTCGCCGAGACCGAAGCGCTCGGCCGGCTGCTCGGCACGCACGTGCAGCGCCTTGCGACCATCGCCCACGGCGACGGCATCTGCACGACCCACATCCCCGGCGTCGCGGCGGCGCCGGGCACCGCATCAGTCAGCACCCAACCAGTCAGGACCGCCGCAGTCAGGACCGCCGCAGTCAGGACCGCAGCAGTGACACCCGGCACCACCACGCAGGAGGCAGGCGCATGACCACAGACACGCATCCGGAGCTCGACGGGCTCGGCACCTACAAGTTCGGCTGGTCCGACTCGGACATCGCCGGCTCGACGGCCAAGCGTGGCATCAACGAGGACGTCGTGCGCAACATCTCGGCGCTGAAGAGCGAGCCCGAGTGGATGCTCGAGCTGCGCCTCAAGGGACTGCAGCTGTTCGGGCGCAAGCCGATGCCGACGTGGGGCGCCGACCTGTCCGGCATCGACTTCGACAACATCAAATACTTCGTCCGGTCGACCGAGAAGCAGGCCGCGACGTGGGATGATCTGCCGGCCGATATCAAGAATACATATGACAGACTCGGAATTCCGGAAGCTGAAAAGCAGAGATTAGTCTCTGGCGTGGCCGCACAGTATGAAAGCGAAGTTGTATATCACAAGATTCGCGAGGACCTCGAGGAGCAGGGCGTCATCTTCGTCGACACCGACACGGGTCTGCGCGAATACCCCGAGCTGTTCCAGGAATACTTCAACACCGTCATCCCGGTCGGCGACAACAAGTTCGCGGCGCTCAACACGTCGGTGTGGTCGGGCGGCTCGTTCATCTACGTGCCCAAGGGTGTGAAGGTCGACATCCCGTTGCAGGCCTACTTCCGCATCAACACCGAAAACATGGGCCAGTTCGAGCGCACGCTGATCATCGTCGACGAGGGCGCCTACGTGCACTACGTCGAGGGCTGCACCGCTCCGATCTACAGCAGCGACTCGCTGCACTCCGCGGTCGTCGAGATCATCGTTAAGAAGAACGCGCGCTGCCGCTACACGACCATCCAGAACTGGTCCAACAACGTCTACAACCTCGTCACCAAGCGCGCGACCTGCGACGCCGGCGCGACGATGGAGTGGATCGACGGCAACATCGGCTCGAAGGTGACGATGAAGTACCCGGCCGTGTGGCTGCTCGGCGAGCATGCCAAGGGCGAGGTGCTATCCGTCGCCTTCGCCGGCGCCGGTCAGCACCAGGACGCCGGCGCGAAGATGGTCCACGCCGCACCGCACACCTCGAGCACGATCATCAGCAAGTCCGTCGCCCGTGGCGGCGGTCGCACGTCGTACCGCGGGCTCATCCAGGTGCAGGAGGGCGCGCACCACTCGCGCTCGACGGTGAAGTGCGACGCCCTGCTCGTCGACACCATCAGCCGCTCCGACACCTACCCGTACGTCGACGTCCGCGAGGACGACGTGTCCATGGGTCACGAGGCCACCGTGTCGAAGGTCAGCGAGGACCAGCTCTTCTACCTGATGAGCCGCGGCATGACCGAGGACGAAGCGATGGCGATGATCGTGCGCGGCTTCGTCGAGCCGATCGCCCGCGAGCTGCCCATGGAATACGCCCTCGAGCTCAACCGCCTGATCGAGCTGCAGATGGAAGGGGCAGTGGGCTGACCGTGGTTGTCGAAGAACGCGAGATCACGGTTGGCGGGGACGCTCGCCCCGCCCGGTTCACGTCGTACGACATCGATGCTTTCCCTGTCCCCACCGGCCGCGAGGAGGAGTGGCGCTTCACGCCGCTCAAGCGCCTCAAGGGCCTGCTCGCCGGCGCGGAGGCCGACGGCAAGGTGCAGGTCGACGCGCAGGGCGTCGAGCGTGGCGTGACGGTCACGTCCATCGAGCGCGACAACCCGCTGGTCGGCTCCGTGCTGTCGCCGGTCGAGCGCGTGAGCGCCATCGCGTTGGCGCGGTTCACGTCGGGCACGCTGATCAGCGTCGCCAAGCGCGCCGTTGTCGAGCAGCCCGTCACGGTGACGCTGCGCGGCGAGGGCGGCACGGCCTACGGCCACGTGGTCATCGACGTGGGCGACGAAGCGTCCGTCACGGTCGTGCTCGACCACAGCGGCCCGACCACCTACGCGCAGAACGTCGAGATCCGCGTCGGTGCCAATGCTTCGCTCACGCTGGTCACCGTGCAGGACTGGGCCCGCGACGCGGTGCACGTCGGTTACCACGCCGCGCTCGTCGGACGCGACGCCCGCTTCCGTTCGTTCACGGTCACGATGGGCGGCGACCTCGTGCGGCTCGCGCCGACGGTCCGCTATGCCGCGACCGGTGGCGACGCGGAGCTCAACGGGCTCGTGTTTGCCGATGCCGGCCAGCACCTCGAGCACCGCACACTCATCGATCACGAGACGCCGAGATGCCGCAGCCGCGTCGCTTACAAGGTGGCGCTGCAGGGCGGGGGCGCTCACACCGTGTGGATCGGTGATGTCGTCGTACGCAAGGCCGCGGAGGGCATCGACACCTACGAGCTCAACCGCAACCTCGTCCTGAGTGAAGGCGCGCGAGCCGACAGCGTCCCCAACCTGGAGCTCGAGACGGGCGAGGTCGAGGGCGCCGGCCACGCGAGCACGACCGGGCGGTTCGACGACGAGCAGCTGTTCTATCTACAGAGCCGTGGGATCGCGGCTGTCGAGGCCCGCCGCATGGTCGTGCGCGCCTTCTTCGCGGAGGTCATCTCGAAGGTGCCCGTCGAGTCCCTGCGCGACCGCCTCACCGCCCAGATCGAGGCGGAGCTCGCGGGGAGTGGCGTGTGAGCGACGACTTCGTCCGCGCGTGTGCCGTCAGTGAGCTCGCCGGCGGCAAGCCGTTGCACGTCGACCTCGGCGAATTCGGCCAGGTCCCGATCGTGATGGTAAAAGACAAGAACGGGATCTACGCCCTGTACGACGAGTGCACGCACGCGGCCGTCCCCCTCAGCGAGGGCGACGTGGACAAGGGCGGCATCGAGTGCTGGCTCCACGGGTCGCGGTTCGACCTCGTGACCGGCAAGCCGAAGTCGCTCCCCGCCACCCAGCCCGTGCGTGTGTTCACCACCCGCATCGACGGCGACGACATCTTCGTCGCTCTCGGAGACACAGCCGTATGAAACACAGCCGTATGAGAGATAGCCGCATGAAAGAGAGCACCGCATGAGCACGCTCGAGATCCGCAATCTGCATGTCGCCGTGGCAAATGGCAGTGCCGAGGGCAAGCAGATCCTCACCGGTGTGGACCTTTCGGTGTCCTCCGGCGAGATCCATGCGATCATGGGCCCCAACGGGTCCGGCAAGTCGACGTTGGCCTATGCCATCGCCGGCCACCCGAAATACACGATCACCGGCGGCACCGTCACCCTCGACGGCGTCGACGTCCTGTCGATGACCGTCGATGAGCGCGCGCGAGCCGGCCTGTTCCTGGCGATGCAGTATCCCGTCGAGGTTCCCGGCGTTTCGGTCTCCAACTTCCTGCGCACCGCCGTGACCGCGGTCAAGGGCGAGGCCCCGAAGATCCGCACGTGGGCAAAGGAGCTCAAGGGCACGATGACGAAGCTGGAGATGGACCCGACCTTCGCGGAACGGTCCGTCAACGAGGGCTTCTCCGGCGGTGAGAAGAAGCGCCACGAGATCGTCCAGCTCGAGTTGCTGCGCCCGAAGATCGCGATCCTCGACGAGACGGACTCCGGCCTCGACGTGGACGCGCTGCGCACCGTGTCCGAGGGCGTCGTGCGCGTGCACGCGGAGAGCAACCTCGGCGTGCTGCTCATCACCCACTACACGCGGATCCTGCGCTACATCAAGCCCGACTTCGTGCACGTCATGTCGGCCGGCCGCATCGTCGAGGAGGGCGGCGCCGAGCTCGCCGCCCAGCTCGAGGAGGAGGGTTACGCGCGCTTCGGCGGCGGCGCGGTGCCGCCGCAGCCGCGCCCGTCAATCGACGGCATCGAGCCCGGCGCCGGTGGCGGGGGCAACTGACCATGACCGCGTACGACGTCGACACCATCCGCAAGGACTTCCCGATCCTCGAGCGGACCGTTGCCGACGGCAAGACGCTGGTCTACCTCGACAACGCGGCGACCTCGCAGAAGCCCGTGCAGGTGCTCGATGCCATCCGCGACTACTACGAGCGGTCCAATGCCAACGTGCACCGCGGCGTGCACACCCTCGGGGAGGAGGCGACCGCCCTCTACGAGGGCGCGCGTGACCTGACCGCTGACTTCATCAATGCCCCGTCGCGCGATGAGGTCGTGTTCACGAAGAACGCGACGGAGGCGATCAACCTCCTTGCGTACGCCATCGGCAACGCGGCTCCCGGCTCACCGCTGGCGGTCGGCCCGCGCGACGAGATCCTGATCACCGAGATGGAGCACCACAGCAACATCGTGCCGTGGCAGCTGCTCACGCAGCGCACGGGCGCGACGTTGCGCTGGCTGAGCTTGACCGACGACGGACGCCTCGACCTCGCCGATCTCGACGACAAGGTCAACGAACGCACGAAAATCGTCTCGTTCGTGCACCAATCCAACATCCTGGGCACGATCAACCCCGTCGACGCGATCGTGCGCCGGGCGCGTGCGGTCGGCGCCCTGGTGTTCCTCGACGGCTCCCAATCGGTGCCGCATCACACGACAGACGTGCAGTCCTTGGGCGTTGACGCCCTCGTCTTCACCGGCCACAAGATGCTCGCCCCGACCGGCATCGGTGTGTTGTGGGCCAAGCGATCCCTCCTCGACGCGTTGCCGCCGTTCCTCGGGGGCGGCGAGATGATCGCCGAAGTGACGATGGCGGGCTCGACCTACGCCGAGGCTCCGCACAAGTTCGAGGCCGGCACCCCGCCGATTGCCGAGGCCGTCGGGTTGGGTGCGGCCATCGACTACCTCGGGCGGGTGGGCATGGAGACCGTCGCCCGGCACGAGGCGGCGCTCACGTCGTACACCCTCGACGCTCTGAGGTCCGTGCCCGACCTGCGCATCATCGGCCCGGACACGACCGAGGCCCGCGGCGGCTCGATCTCCTTTGTCATGAAGGGCATCCACCCGCACGACGTGGGCCAGCTGCTCGACCAGTACGGGGTCGCGGTGCGCGTCGGGCACCACTGCGCCCGGCCCGTCTGTGTGCGGTTCGGGGTGCCGGCGACCACCCGGGCCTCGTTCGCGCTCTACACCACCACGGCCGAGATCGATGCGCTGGTGGAAGGTCTGGGGCATGTCCGGACGTTCTTCGGTAGGTGATGCAGACATGAGCCAGCCGGCCTTCGACCCGCTCTACCAGGAGATCATCCTGGACCACTACCGCACGCCCCATCACCGCGGATTGCGCGACCCGTATGACGCCGAGGTGCACCACGTCAACCCGACGTGCGGCGACGAGGTGACGCTGCGGGTGCGTCTCGATGGGGATCGTGTCGCCGACGTGTCCTACGAGGGCGACGGCTGCTCCATCAGCCAGGCCAGTGTGTCGGTGATGACCGACCTTGTCATCGGCAAGCAGCTGATCGAGGCTCAGTCCGTGTACGACGCGTTCCTCGAGCTCATGCAGTCGAAGGGCGAAGGTGCGCCCGACGAAGAGGTCCTCGAAGACGCCATCGCGTTTCGCGGCGTCGCCCGCTATCCGGCGCGCGTCAAGTGCGCGCTGCTCGGCTGGATGGCGATGCGCGACGCGGCGACGCGCGCGCACCTGGGGCTCCGCGACACCGCCGACTCAGTGACGACCACCAAGGGAGACGACGCATCATGACGGAGCTTGCGACGATCGACGAGGAGTACGACGAGGTTGTCGAGGCGATGAAGGACGTCGTCGACCCCGAGCTGGGGATCAACGTGGTCGATCTCGGCCTGCTCTATGGAGTCCTGGTCGACGACGAGAAGACCTGCTTCCTGGACATGACGCTGACATCGGCCGCCTGCCCGCTGACCGACGTCATCGAGGACCAGACGCGAGCGGCCCTCGCGCACCTCGTCGACGATGTGCGGATCAACTGGGTGTGGATGCCGCCGTGGGGCCCGGACAAGATCACCGACGAGGGCCGCGAGCAGCTGCGCGCCCTCGGCTTCAACGTCTGAGGTGAAGCTCGGGCCGCTCGAGGTCGACCCGCCGGTCGTGCTGGCGCCGATGGCGGGCGTGACCAACGCGGCGTTCCGGACGCTGTGCCGTTCCTACGGTGCGGGGCTCTACGTCAGCGAGATGGTCTCTGCCCGCGCACTGGTCGAGGGCAACGAGTCGACGCTGCTCCGGCTCGGCTTCGGCGCCGACGAGACCGTACGCAGCGTCCAGCTCTACGGTGTCGACCCGGTCGTGGTCGGCCTCGCGGTGTCCCAGGTGGTCGACCTCGGCGTCGACCACATCGACCTGAACATGGGCTGCCCGTCGCCCAAGGTGACCCGGCACGGCGGGGGAGCGGCGCTGCCCGTACGCGCCGGGCTGCTGGCTCTCATCGTGCGGGCCGCGGTGCAGGCTGCGGGCACCGTGCCGGTCACGGTGAAGATGCGGATGGGCCTGGACGCCGGCACGTTGACCTATCTCGATGCCGGCCGGGCCGCCGAGGCCGAGGGTGCCGCCGCCGTTGCGCTGCACGCCCGTACCGCGGAGCAGCTCTACTCGGGGACTGCCGACTGGTCCGCGATCGGCGAGCTGAAGGCGGCGGTGACGTCGGTGCCGGTCCTGGGCAATGGGGACGTCTGGGTGGCGCAGGACGCGCTGGAGATGCTGCGGGTAACCGGATGCGACGGGGTGGTGGTCGGCCGCGGGTGCCTCGGCAGGCCCTGGCTGTTCCGCGACCTGGCCGACGTCTTCGCCGGCCGCACACCGCGTCCGGCGCCGCTGCTGGGTGAGGTGACCGGCGTCATGCGCAGGCACGCCCGGCTGCTGGTCGAGCACAAGGGTGACGAGGCCAAGGGTGTACGGGACTTTCGCAAGCACGTGAGCTGGTACCTCACCGGCTACCCGGTCGGCGGCGTGCGCCGGCGGGCGCTCGCCTCGTCCGCCACGCTGGCCGAGCTCGACGAGCTGCTCGATGCGCTGGATCCCTTGACAGCATTGCCTCTTGGCGCCGAGCGGCTTGCCCGCGGGCACACTCAGGGACCTCGTACGGTGACGCTGCCCGACGGCTGGCGCGACTCGGCCGGGTCCTTGGTGCCGCCCGCGGACGTCTTCGCCACCGGCGGCTGACCGCGCCGGGCTCAGTAGTGCGCGACGACCCGGCGGGCCGGACCGTCGACGGTCATCACGCCACCGTACGGGAGGACCCACTGCGGGTCGGTGTGCCCGATGTCGAGGTCGAAGACCAGCATCGCCGCCGGGTTGTAGCGCGCGAACGCGGTCAGGAACGCCTCGCGCTGCTCGGCCCTGTACACGGCACGGCCATCGGGTGAGACGTGCCGCTCAACGCTGGTCGCCTTCGGCCGGCCGACCAGGACGGCGGGGAACTGCTCGAGCAGGCCACGCTCTCCCATGTTGCGCAGCATCCGGTAGACCTCGACGGCGCAGGGCATCTCCTCCGACGTCTCCAGCATCAGGACGCAGCCGGCATAGTCCTCGACCGGCAGGATCCAGCGGCCGGCGGCCAGGTTCCAGTGCAGGATCTCCAGGTTGCCGCCCCACGTCGGCGCCGAGACGGCGACGTCCGGCTGGTGCCAGTACCAGCCCCGGCCCGGCTGCTGGTCAGCCGTACGGGTGAGGTTGGCGGGGTCGGACCAGGCGAGCTCGTCCTCGCTGAACGACTCCACCGGGTGCAGCGCGCACGCGCCGTGCTCGAACAGCGCGCGGCGCAGTGAACCGGCGGAAACGGGGTGCAGGCCTGCGCCCCGGCCGAGGTGCAGCATCGTCGAACCGCCGTGGTAAGAAGCGATCCCGTGCATCCAGAGCCAGTTGAGCAAGTTGGTGTTGTCGCTGAACCCGAAGTAGGGCTTGGGGTCGGCGAGGAACACCGCCGGGTCGAGGTGGGGCAGCACGGTGAGCTGGTCGTCGCCGCCGATGCTGGCCATGACCGC
>CAXSDE010000027.1:34704-39790 GCA_964236265.1 uncultured bacterium | reverse complement strand
CCGATGTCGATGATGAGGCCGCCCTTGACGACCTCGATGACGGTGCCGGTGACGATGCCGTCGTCTTCCTTGATCTTCTCGATCGTGCCCCACGCGCGCTCGTACTGGGCGCGCTTCTTCGACAGGATCAGCCGACCTTCCTTGTCCTCCTTCTGGAGGACGAGGGCCTCGATCTGGTCGCCGACGTTGACCACCGTGTGGGGGTCGACGTCGTGCTTGATCGAGAGTTCCCGGGAGGGGATGACGCCTTCGGTCTTGTAACCGATGTCGAGAAGAACCTCGTCGTGGTCGACCTTGACGACGATGCCCTCGACGATGTCGCCATCGTTGAAGTATTTGATCGTCGCGTCGATCGCGGCCATGAAGTCTTCGGCGGTGCCGATGTCGTTGATGGCGACGGAGGGGGCAGTCGGACGTACGTCGGTAGCACTACTCATGGGTGGGATAAGCCTCGGGGACAGAGTGATCGATGGAGTCGCGGCAGGATTTGGCCGTTGCCAGTCCACGGATCACAGCTGCTTGCGGACCCACTTCCCGAGCTCAGACGCACGCACGCCCGCTCGTCGGGGCGCGCGCAGGCCTGCCACGCGTCCTCCAGACTACGGTGCGAGGCGCAGCAGGGTCAATCGAGGGTCGCCGAAGGGATGCACACAGTGACGATGTCGTACGACGACCCCGCCGACGCGGCCGCCACACGCGTGGCTCGGCGGGCGGTGGGTGAGGACGACACCCGCGCGGCCGCCCGGTCCTGGTGGGACGCCGAGGCCGACAGCTACCAGGCCGAGCACGGGGCGTTCCTGGGCGACAGCGACTTCCTCTGGTGCCCGGAAGGCCTGCGCGAGGCGGACGCGCACCTGCTCGGCGAGGTGGCCGGCGCCCGGATCCTGGAGATCGGCGCCGGTGCCGGTCAGTGCGCGCGGTGGCTGGCCGCTCGAGGCACCGACGCCGTCGCGCTCGACCTGTCCGCGGGCCAGCTGCGGCACGCGGCGGCGCTCAACGCATCGACGGGGACCGACGTGCCGCTCGTGCAGGCCTCCGCCACCGCGTTGCCGTTCGCGGACGCCTCGTTCGACTCCGTGTGCTCGGCGTTCGGTGCGCTGCCGTTCGTCGCGGACTCCCCCGCCGTGATGCGCGAGGTCGCCCGGGTGCTGCGGGCCGGCGGCCGCTTCGTCTTCTCGGTCACGCACCCGTTCCGGTGGTGCTTTCCGGACACGGCGAGCGCCGGGGACCTCGACGTGCGGATGTCCTACTTCGACCGGCGTCCCTATGTCGAGTACGACGACCAGGGAAGGCCGTCGTACACCGAACATCATCGGACGGTCGGCGACCGTGTGCGCGAGGCGGTGACCGCCGGCTTCACCGTGCTCGACATCGTCGAGCCGGAATGGCCGGAGACCAACGCGAACGTGTGGGGCCAGTGGTCCCCGGAACGCGGTGAGCTGGTGCCCGGGACCGCCATCTTCGTGTGTCGTAAGGCTTAATAGGCGTTGGTCGTCATTCCCGCCGGCACGGTCCCGAGATACTGCGCGCTGGCCTTCGGGTACGACAGCGTGGCCGCATCGCCGTCCGAGGTGAACAGGCGGTCCGGGTGCGCTTCGAGCACCCCGAGCTCGGCGTAGCTCTCGTACGGCACATCGGCGCCCGTCGGCAGGTGCTGCGAGCGGATGCGCGGAACGTCGTCGGCCTTGAACGTCTTCGCGTACGGCGAGTGGGCGGGGTTGGAGCCGACGAGGAACACTCCCGCGATGGAGTACGGCTTGCCGCCGGAGGATCCCGCGCTGGCCAAAGCGTGGTTCTTCGGGTGCACGCCGAAGGGAAGCGCGAACGTGGTCGGTGCCTCGCCGATCGCGGCGGCGATCATCTGGAAGTTGTCGCCGATCTCCTTCTGCGCCTGCGCATCCGTCAGCTGGCCGAGGTCGGCGTGCGAGACCGTGTGCACCGCCACCTCGAAACCGTTGGCGTGCAGCCACTCGAGGGGGTGCGGGGTCTTCGAGAACGGGCCGTTGTTGACGAAGAACGTCGCCGTCGCCGGGAAGTCGGGGTTGGCCACGGCGAAGGCCTGGAGGATGCCCACGGCGCACTCGGGCACCGGCCTGCCGTCAGGGCCCAACTCGAACTGGCTGTTGGTCGCGTCGTCGAAGGTCAACACCACCGGGTGCTTGCCGGCCGGGATGTCGATCGTGCCGGCGACGTAGTCGGCGGCGGTCACGGGGACGTAGTTGTCCTTCTGCAGGCGCGTCAGCTCGGCGAGGAAGTTGGCTGGGGTGTTGTCGTACCGGTTGGTGCCGGGCTTGGCGATGATCTGGTGGTACATGAGGACGGGCACCTGGCCGAGCTCGTCGGCGTGCACCCGCTGGGCGACTGCCTTTCCATCGCCCGCCGGAGAGGCCGGCGAGGGCGAGACCGGCGAGGGCGAGACCGGCGCGGACGGCGACGCGCCGGTGGACGGGGATTCCCCGGTCGACGGGGAGCCGGCGCCGGTCGGCGCCGCGGGGGTGGCGGCGACTGCGGGGGTAGCGTCGACTGCGGGGCCGGCGGTCGTGCGTGCGGCGCCGGAAGCACTGCTGGACGACGGCGACGACGTGCAGGCGGTGGCGAATGCCCCCACCAGGAGGCAAGTGAGGGTCGTCCGGCGGCGCGGCATGCGGCGGTGCTCCTTTTGCCTGGCTTTGGGCGGTCACGCCCGTCTCTATGGCAGAGTACGACGCAACCACCGGGTGCGGCCGCGACGAGATGATCGACGGAACCGTTCCCTGGGGTGAGGCGTGTCAACTGGCACAGGTTGCACGCCAAGAGATTCCGCCGAGGAGTAGTTCGTGTTCGACAGTGCCATGCCCCGCCGCCGCCGTCGCAGCGGCCTCGCCCTCGGCCTCGTCGCCGCGGCCGTGGTCCTCGGCCTCGTCGTGACCTATTTCGTCACCAAGGGCACCCCCGCAGCGACGGGAGCCCCCGGGCCGTCAGCCAGCAGCTCCACGCCCACCGGCTCGGGCACGGCATCGGGCTCGGGCTCACCGGCCCCCGCGGTGCCCAGCGTCACTGCGCCCGCGGACGGGACCGTCTTCAGCAAGTCCTCGGTGTCCGACCTCGCGATCACGCTCGAAGGCGCCGCGGCGCAGGGCGCGACCATCACCCTGGACGGTGCCCCGGTGCAGGGGACGACCTCCGGCACGACCTTGACGTGGAAGCCGGCGACCAAGCTGGCCGACGGCCCGCACTCCGTGCTCATTACCGGCACCGGACTGCAGGACGGCAAGCTGCAACGGGCGTTCACCATCGACACGACGCCGCCGAAGCTGGCCGTGCCCGCGCCCAAGCCGCTGGCCCAGGGGGCGACCTCGGTGACGATCACCGGCACGACCGATCCCAACCAGGCGGTGACGGCCGACGGGCAGACGGCGACGGCCGGTGCCAACGGGACGTTCACGCTCACGTTCCCGAAGGCACCGCCCGCCCTCACCGTCGAGGCCAAGGACGCCGCCGGCAATGTGGCCACCGCAGACGTGACGGTCGTCACGCAGCTGCCGCGCACCCGCGCCGTGCACATCACTGCGCTGGCCTGGGCCTACAAGCCCAAGCACGACGCCGTCATGAAGATGCTGACGGACGGCCAAATCACGGCGGTCGAACTCGACATCAAGGACGAGGACGGCCTCGTCGGCTACAACTCCGCCGTGCCCCTCGCTCAGCAGTCCGGCGCCGCAAAGAAGATCTACGACGCCCAGAAGGCGGTCGCGGAGATCCACGCGGCCGGTGGGCGCGTCATCGGACGGCTCGTCTGCTTCAAGGACCCGAGCCTCGCGAAATGGGCGTGGTTTCACAACGAGCGGGACGCCGTGATCCAGAAGCCCGACTCGACGCCGTTCTACGGCCACTACGGCAACCCCAACAAGCCGTGGGCGTTCACCAACTTCGCCTCTACGATCATCCGCGACTACAACAACGATCTCGCCATCGAAGCCGCCAAGCTCGGCTTCGACGACATCCTGTTCGACTACGTCCGCCGTCCCGACGGCATGATCAGCGAGATGAAGATCGCCGGCGTCACCGGCTCCGGATCGGCGCACGCGCAGGAGGTCAAGGCAGCAGTCGACGTCGCCGAGTTCGTGCACCAGACCCGCGTGGCCCTCGGCGCGGCCGGCGTCAAAACGATGCTCGGCGTCTCCGTCTTCGGCATCGCCGCGACGCGCCCCCTCGAGATCGCACAAGACATTCCCCAGCTGGGCAAGTACGTCGACTACGTCGCCCCGATGGTCTACCCGTCGCACTGGGGTCCGGGCGAATACAACGTGGCCAAGCCCAACAACTCCCCGTACCAGATCGTCCAGCGTTCCCTCGTTGACTTCCAGAAGGACCTCAAGGGCACCCACGCGGCCGTCGTCCCGTGGCTGCAGGACTTCTCGCTCGGCGTCCACTACGGGGTGCCGCAGGTCCAGGCGCAGATCAAGGCCGCCCACGACGACGGGATCGACGATTTCCTCATGTGGAACGCCAACGCCAACTATCAGGCCGGCGCGCTGCCGCCGAAATAGCTGCGATGGGGACGCGCGCGCGGCGGCGGGGGCGTCACTGAGCCCCACGGAGCGGCGTCGGGCAGCTCGGGCGGCAGCCCCGTCTGCCGGCCGTGTTTTCCGGTCACCCGCCGAGGGCGACGAGACCGATCATCAGCAGCAGCCCCGCGGCGAAGACCGCGGTGCGGATCCACCAGGCACGCGTGCCACGCGCCAGGTGGGGCGAGTCGTCCGTCATGCCCAAGTAGGCCGCGGCGCGGGACAACGCGCCCGGCGGCAGATCGTCGGGCATCGTGGGCCGGCCTGCACCTGTCGCGGGCGGATTGCTCGTGTCGGTCATGGGAGTCCTCTCACCGGACCCGCGACCGGGCAAACGCGCCGGGCGGATGCGCCGCCGGGCACGCCGCCGCACGACATGGCGCCGCACGACATGGCGCCGCACGACGTGGCCCCGCACGACATGGCGCCGCACGACGTGGCGCCGCACGACGTCGCGCCGCACGATGTCGCGCCGCACGACATGGCGCCGCACGACATGGCGCCGCACGACATGGCGCCGCACGACATGGCGCCGCACG
>CAXSDE010000027.1:0-34604 GCA_964236265.1 uncultured bacterium | reverse complement strand
GCCGCACGACATGGCGCCGCACGACATGGCGCCGCACGACATGGCGCCGCACGACGTGGCCCCGCACGACGTGGCGCGGGAGGCCCGGAGGTCAGTGACCGGCGTCGTCCCAGGTGCGGCCGACGCCGACCGACACGTCCAGCGGGACGCACAGGTCGTACGCACCGCCCATCTCGTGTCGTACCAAGTCTTCGACCGCTTCCCGTTCCCCGGCCGCGACCTCGAGGACGAGCTCGTCGTGCACCTGCAGGAGCAGCCGGGACGCGAGGCCACGCGTGCGTAGTTGCTCGGCGACGCGCAGCATGGCGATCTTGATGATGTCGGCGGCCGACCCTTGGATCGGCGCGTTGAGGGCCATGCGCTCGGCCATCTGGCGCCGCTGGAAATTGTCGCTGGTGAGGTCGGGAAGGTAGCGGCGGCGGCCGAGAACCGTCTCGGTGTAGCCCTCGCGGCGGGCCACGTCGACGACGCCGGCGAGATAGTCGCGAACGCCGCCGAAGCGCGCGAAGTAGGCCTCCATCTGCGCCTTGGCCTCGTCCGTGCCGATGCCCAACTGCTGGGACAGGCCGTACGCCGACAGGCCGTACGCGAGCCCGTACGACATCGCCTTGATGCGCCGGCGCATCTCCGGATCGACCGACCCGACGGGGATCCCGAAGGCCTGTGATGCCACATACGTGTGCAGGTCCTCCCCCGACACGAAGGCCTCGATGAGGCCGGCGTCTCCCGACAGGTGCGCCATGATCCGCATCTCGATCTGGCTGTAGTCGGCGGTCATCAGCAGCTCGAAGCCGTCGCCCACGACGAACGCGCGGCGGATCTCGCGGCCCTCGGCGGTGCGGATCGGGATGTTCTGGAGGTTGGGGTCGGTCGACGACAACCGCCCCGTCGCGGCGATCATCTGGTTGAAGGTCGTGTGGATGCGGCCGCGCTCATCGACCATCGGGATGAGCGAGTCGACGATCGATTTGAGCCGGGACACGTCGCGGTGGCGCAGCAGCAGGTCGAGCAGCGGATGGTCGGACTGCTCCGCCAGCCACTGCAGGGCGTCGGCGTCCGTCGTGTAACCGCTCTTGATCTTCTTCGTCTTCGGCAGGCCGAGCTCGCCGAACAGGATCTCCTGCAGCTGCTTGGGCGAGCCAAGGTTGAACTCGCGGCCGATCGTCGCGTGGGCCGCCTGGGCGACGCCCTTCACCTCGGCGCCATAACTGGCCTCCAGACCGGCGAGGTGGTCGACGTCCGCGCCGATGCCGATCCGTTCGACGTCGGCCAGCACCTCCACCAGCGGCAGTTCCACGTCGCGCAGCAGCGTCGTGCCGCCGCGGGACTCGAGATCCTCCGCGAGCGCGACCGCAAGGTCGAGCACCGCCCGCGCGCGGACCATTTCGGCGTCGCTCGTCGCGTCCTCGTCCCCGCCGTCGAGCGAGAGCTGACCGTCGTCAGCGGCGAGCTCGGCCCGCAACTCCCGCTTGAGGTAGCGCAGCGCAAGGTCGCCGAGGTCGAAGCTGCGCTGACCGGGCAACGCGAGGTAGGCGGCGAGTGCGGTGTCGCCGGCAAGCCCGTTGAGGGTCCAGCCGTGCGCCGCGAACGCGAGCCGCGGCCCCTTGCTGTCGTGCAGCACCTTGGGCCGCGCCGGATCGGCCAGCCACGCGGCGAGCGCCTGCTCGTCGGACTCGGTGAGCCCGATCGGGTCGACGTACGCGGCGGAACCGTCGTCGGTCGCCAGCGCGAGACCGGTGACGCGGCCGGTCCCCCGGCCCCATTGACCTTGGACGCTGATGCCGACCGCGACGCCCGTCGGGGCGTGCTCGTCGAGCCAGGAGGCGACCTCGTCGGCGCCGAGCACCGTGCCGTCGATCGAGAAGCCTTCCTCGGCCTCGGGCAGCGCTGTCGACAGCGTCGCATAGAGCCGGTCGCGCAGGACGCGGAACTCGAGGCTGTCGAACAGCTTGTGCACCTCGTCGCGGTCCCACTGGCCGAGATGCAGGTCGTGGGGGCCGATGTCGAGCGGCACCTGGCGGTCGAGCTCCGTCAGCTGCCGGTTGCGCAGGACGGAGGCGAGATGGGCGCGCAGGCTGTCGCCGACCTTGCCCTTGACCTCGTCGACCCGGTCGGTGAGCGCGGCGAGGGAGCCGTATTCGCGGATCAGCTTGATCGCCGTCTTCTCGCCCAGCCCGGGCACGTTGGGCAGGTTGTCACTGGGGTCGCCCCGGAGCGCCGCGAAGTCCGGATATTGCTCGGGGGTGAGCGTGTATTTCTCCAGGACCTCCGCGGGAGTGAAGCGGGTCATGTCGGAGATGCCGCGGCGCGTCATCAACACGGTGATGCGGTCATCGACCAACTGCAGGACGTCGCGGTCGCCGGTGACGATCAGCACGTCGAGGTCGGCCGCCGCCCCCTGGACGGCAAGGGTGGCGATGATGTCGTCGGCCTCGTAGCCGGCGAGCGACAGCACCGGGATGGCCAGGGCGCGCAGCACGTCCTGGATGAGGCTGATCTGGCCGCGGAAGTCGGTCGGCGTCTCGGCGCGACCGGCCTTGTATTCGGCATACATCTCGTGACGGAAGGTGGGCGCCGACAGGTCGAAGGCGACACACACGTGCGTCGGCTGCTCGTCGCGAAGCACGTTGATGAGCATCGAGGTGAAGCCGTAGACGGCGTTGGTCGCCAGCCCGGTGACCGTGGAGAAGTTTTCCACCGGCAGGGCGAAAAAGGCTCGGTAGGCCAGCGAGTGGCCGTCGAGGAGCAGCAGGCGGTCACGCGCAGCGGCGGGGGTAGGCGGCACAGGGGCGATCCTAGGTGCCGGGTGCGACGAAACGAGGCGGTGGCCTCAGCGGGTGGCCGAGCCGTCCCCCACGGCCTCGCCGGGCCGGCGCCCGCGCTCGCCGCGACGGCGCACCGCGATCGTCCGCCGGCGCACGAGCGCGTCCAGTCGTGACCCGCCCCCCTCGGCGAGACGTCGCCGGAGCACGGAGACCGTGGCGACGCGGCGCGACACCAGCGGGACGAACCCCAGCCGGGCGAAGAATCGATGCGCCTCCCGCAACGCCGGGGGGACGCTGACGACCAGCTGCTCGACCGACGACTCCTCCGCGTAGGCCGCGGCCGCCGCCAACAGGGCGTGACCGACACCGCGGCGCCGGTGGTCCGGATGGACCACGAGGTGCGTCAGGTGGACGGCGGAGACCTCGAAGAACTCCCCGAACCGCTCCGCGCCCAGCAGGGCCATGCCGACGATGCGCCCGGCACGGTCTTCCGCGACGACGACGCGCGCGAGCGGGTTGTCGAGCAGGCTGTCCAGCCTGCTCGCCGCGAGGGACGCCGTCGAGTCGGCGAGGCGGGCTCGGGCGATCAGCGGGTCGCGGGCACTGTCCTGCAGCTCGGTCCACAGCTCCACCAGCTCGGCGACGTCGTCCGTCAGCGCGGGGCGGACACGCACGGCCGTGCGGCTCATCGCTCCACCTCCGGTGCCACCTGCGCGGACGAGCGGTCTGCGAGCACCGACGGCGCCGGGATCACCGGACGCCCGCGTCGCCCAGAACGGCCTCCGCCACGGCCCGCATCGACAGCCGGCGGTCCATGGACGTCTTCTGGATCCATCGGAAGGCGTCGGTCTCACTGAAGCCGTGCGCGGTCTGCAGCGCCGCCTTCGCGCGATCGACGAGCTTGCGGACCTCGAGCCGTTCCCGCAGATCGGCGACCTCGGTGTCGAGATGGACGATCTCGGCGAACCGGCTGACCGCCATCTCGATGGCCGGCAGCAGGTCGCGCTTCTGGAAGGGCTTGACGAGGTAGGCCATCGCCCCGGCGTCGCGTGCCCGTTCGACGAGCTCGCGCTGGCTGAACGCCGTGAGGATCACGACGGGGGCGAGCCGCCGGGCGGCGATCCGCTGCGCGGCGGAGATGCCGTCGAGCACGGGCATCTTCACGTCGAAGATCGCCAGGTCGGGCCGGAGCTCCTCCACCAGTCGGACGGCCGTCGCACCGTCGCCGGCCTGGCCGACGACGACGAAGCCCTCTTCCCCGAGCATCTCGGCGAGATCCATCCGGATCAGGGCCTCGTCCTCGGCAAGGACGACACGTCGTCCTCGCGGATCGGTTCCGGGGCTGTCGGTCACGGGGCCACCCTAGCGAGCCGGGACGCGTCCCCTACAGCGCGCGCAGGATGGGCGCCGGGCCGGCCTGGCTCGGGATGGGCAGGTCGACGGCGTTCGTCGCCCGCCGGGCGAGCCAGTCGACGTATCGCCCGAGGTTGAGCGGCCGGCTGATGAAGTAACCCTGCGCCTGGGAGCACCCCATCGACGCGAGGACCTGCCAGGTGTCCGCCGACTCCACGCCTTCCGCGACGACCTCGAGCGACAGGTTGTGGGCGAGGTCGACGATCGACCGCACGATCGCGCCGTCGTCCCCGCCGCCGGCACCGATGCCCTGGACGAACGACTTGTCGATCTTCACCTCGGCGACGGGCAGGCGTCGCAGGTAGGACAAGGAGGAGTAGCCGGTGCCGAAGTCGTCGATCGACAGGCGGACGCCCGCCTCGGCCAGCGCGGTCAGCACGCCGATCGTCCGCACGGGATCGGCCATGATCGTGCCCTCGGTCAGTTCGAGGGTCACGAGTGCGGGCGGCACGTCGTACCGCTTCAGGTAGCGCAGGACATCGTCCACGATGTCGTCGTCAACGACCGATCGGGCCGACAGGTTGACCGCGACCCCGACGCCGGGAGCGACCCGCTGCCAGTCGGCACAGGCCGCGATGGCGCTGCGGAGCACGAGCGTCGTGAGCGGGCGGATGAGGCCGCTGCGCTCGGCGAGTGGGATGAACTCCTCCGGGGCGATCCAGCCGTGCAGCGGGTGGAACCACCGGCACAGCGCCTCGGTCCCGACGACCCGTTCGGTCGACAGGTCGGCCTTGGGCTGGAACACAACTTCGAGCGCGTCGAGCGCAATCGCCTGCCGCAGTTCACCGGCGAGCGCCAGGCGCTGCGGATCGGCCGCGTCCATGGACGCCTCGAACAGGCACACCCCGCGGCCGGAGTCCTTCGCGGCATACATGGCGAGGTCGGCTCTCTTGAGCAGCCGCACGTGGTCGGACGCGTGATCGGGCGCCAGCGCAACGCCGACCGAACCGCCGATCTCGACCTCGACGTCGTCGAGGGTGACCGGCGCCTGCAGGGCCAGGACGAGCGACCGGGCAAAGTGCAGGGCCCGGTCCGCGTCCGGGCACGGCTCGAGGATGACAGCGAACTCGTCGCCACCGAGACGGGCCAGCAGCGCGCGCTCCCCGGCGACGGCGGACATTCGGCGGGCGACCTCCTGCAGCAGCGCGTCTCCGTGCTGATGTCCCAGGGTGTCGTTGACCTCCTTGAACCGGTCGAGGTCGATGATCATGACGGCGAGCGGATGTCCGTCGATGCGGTGCTGGGCCAGCGAGCTGTCGAGCTGACGCTGGAGATACGCGCGGTTGGGCAGACCGGTGAGGGCGTCGTGCAGCGACTCGTGCCGGAGCTGGTCGATGAGCCGCCCGTTGCGCAGCGCGACGGCGGCGTGGTTGGCCACGGTCTCGAGCACCCGCACGTCGTCGCGGACGAAGCCGCGGTGGTGCGACTGACGGCTGCCGACGCACAGCCAGCCCGCGACACCGGCCTCCGAGTGGAAAGGCACGAAGATCGCGTCATGGACGCCCAGGCCCGCCAGCAGCTCGCGCCCCCGGGGATCGCGCGTGCCACGGGCGACGAGCAACGGCTCGCCGCCACTCACGACCACGTCGGACACCCAGGCGAACAGCGAGCCGGCGGACACTTCCTCCGCGAGGACATCGTCCTTCGACAGCGAGAGATCGAGCCCGTCGGCGGTGTCCGACGGCAGGAACGAGACCCGGGCGAAGTCGGACTGCAGCACTTCCTTCGCCTGCTCGAGGATGCGGCGCACGACCTCCGTGACCTCGGGCGTATGGCTGACGACCTGGCTGAAGCGGTAGAGCCGTTCGAGGCTCAGGTGCCGCTCGTGCAGCACCCCGTACGCCCGGTAGGCGAAAAAGACGGCGAAACCGAGGCCGCCGAGCGGCACCGCGGCCCACCTGTTGCTGAACAGCGCCTGCGCCGCCACGACGCCGGCCGTCGTCATCATCAGCGCCTCGGCGATCGCGACCGCGGCGACACGGGCGAAGGGTCGCCCCGACCGCGGCCGGTCGGCGTGCGAGATGACGCCGGAGACGACGAACGAGGCGACGACGGCGACGAACATCGACGCGCCGTACGCCGCCATCCACGAGCGCCAGTCCCCGATGGCGTGCCCGGCCAGCAGGACACGGAAGATGGCGACCGCGACCGCGACCTCCAGCACCCAGGAGAGGTTGAAGGCCAGCTTCAGCGGCTCCCGGTATTGGCGGCGGACGACCGCGTGGGCGACGACCGCGCCGGCCAGCCTGCCGAGCAACAGCTGGGTGGGGCTGGCGAACATCAGGCCCAGCACCAGGGGCACCTCGGTCAACGTGAGGAGCTGCGCCTCGCGGCGCACCGTCACCACCACATCCCAGGACAGCGCGATGGCATACAGGAGCCCCAGCACTGCCCAGGACAGCGAGACGGTCGCCGGCGGCACCACCGGCTCCGCGAGGCCCGGTATGCAGGAGGCGCCGACCAGCCCTACGGCGAGCACGCCGAAGGTTGCCGCGATGACGCAGCCGGCCGGCGAGCGGCGGGCGGCGGTGCGCGTGCGGAGTCGACGGACGACCGGCGTGAGCACGCCTTACCTCCGGTTTCCGCGGGTGCTTTCGTTACCGATCGTCGTTGTCGGCGCGAATCGCGGCCAACTGATGAGGCCGGCGACCGAAACTTTCGTGGTCACTGATCACAATGAGTAATCTCCCACGCCAGGGCGACGCCGTAAGCCACGCGACGGCGCAACCCGGCTGGGCCGACCGGTCTACCGCCGCGGGACAGTCATGGTGGGCCTGGTGGGATTCGAACCCACACTGGCGCGGGTTTGAGCCGCGTCCCTCTGCCGGTTGGGGTACAGGCCCGGCGACCCGCGGCAAGCGCGGGAGCGTCCACCTTGGCACATCGTGCCGGGCGGCGCAGCGCGAGGTCAGTCCTCGCTGACCCGGTGGAACCGCATGCTGTTGGTGCCGCCGCTGCGGCCGACGGTGCCGTTGACGATGACGATCGAGTCGCCCGGCTTGCAGAACCCCCGGTCGACCAGCACCGCGTCGAGGGCGAGGACGGCCTCGTCCGTGTGCGCGGCCGGCGGAATCACGAAGGTGTCCATCCCCCAGGTGAGCGACAGCTGCGCCCGCACCTTCGGCAGCGGCGTGAACGTCACCATCGGGATCAGCGAGCGGTGGCGGGCCAGGCGGCGTGCCGTGTCACCGCTCTCCGTGAACGCGATCAGGTATTTCGCGCCCATCTCCGCGGCGGCGCGCGCGGCGGCCCGGCAGACGGTCGCGCTGACGGTCTTCGGCAGGCCGAGCAGGGGCGCGAGGCCTTCCGTCGCATGTGCCTCCGTCGAGCAGATGATGCGCGCCATGGTCTCGACCGACTCGATCGCGTACGCCCCGACGCTCGTCTCGCCCGACAGCATCACCGCGTCGGCGCCGTCGAGGACGGCGTTGGCGACATCGGACGCCTCCGCGCGGGTCGGCCGCGGATTGACGATCATCGACTCGAGCATCTGCGTTGCCACGATGACCGGTTTGGCCGCCTCGCGCGCCTTCGTGATGAGCTGCTTCTGCAGGATCGGCACCTCTTCGAGGGGACACTCCACCCCGAGGTCGCCGCGCGCGACCATGATGCCGTCGAAAGCCTCGAGGATCTCGTCGAGCCGGCCGATCGCCTGCGGCTTCTCGATCTTGGCGAGGACCGGGAGGTGCACTCCCTCCTCCCCCATGATGTCGTGCACGACGTCGATGTCCTCGGGCCGCTGCACGAACGACAGCGCGATCACGTCCGCGCCGAGGCGCAGGCCCCAGCGCAGGTCGTCGACGTCCTTCTCGCTCATCGCGGGGATGCCGACCTCGACGTTGGGCAGGTTGAGGCCCTTGTGGTCGGAGACCACGCCGCCCACCCGCACGATGCACTCGATCTCGGTGCCGTCATTGCTGACGACGTCGAGCACGACGCGGCCGTCGTCGATCAGGATCTGGTTGCCGACATGGACATCATCCGCGAGCCCCTTGTACGTCGTACCCACGCGGTCGACGTCGCCCGCGACGTCGTCGGCCGTGCTGATCGTGAACCGGGCCCCGACCTCGAGCCGCACCGCACCCTCGCTGAAGTTGCCGAGGCGGATCTTCGGTCCCTGGAGGTCGACGAGGATGCCGATGTTGCGGCCGGTGTCCTCTGCGGCCTGCCGGATCGCCGCGAAGGCGGCCGCGTGCTGCTCGTGGGTGCCGTGGGACAGGTTGAGACGCGCCACGTCCATGCCCGCGTCGACGAGCGCGCGGATGCGCTCCGGCGAGATGGTCGCCGGGCCCAACGTGCACACGATCTTCGCTCGCCGAGACACGTGGGTCCTCCTCGTGGTGCATGGTGCAGATGACTTGCCATGACCGTATCCGCGAAAGGTTGCCGATGGGTGAACGCCGGTTCCCTGCCGGGGAGTCGGGCTACAGGGGCCGGTCCGTGGGCCGCACGGGTGAGTGCAGCAGCGTGCTGCCCGTGAGGTAGGTGTCGACCGCCGCAGCGCAGGAGCGCCCCTCGGCGATCGCCCAGACGATCAGCGACTGGCCCCGGCCCATGTCGCCGGCGACGAACACGCCGTCCACGTTCGTGGCCCACGTCTTGTCCCGCGCCACGTTGCCGCGCCCGTCGATCTCGACGCCGAGGCCGTCGAGCAGCGGGCCGCGCTCCGCACCGGTGAAGCCCATCGCCAGGAACACGAGGTCGGCGGCCAGCTGGGTCTCGGACCCTTCGACCTTGGAGAACCTGCCGCCCACCATCTCGACCTCGCAGAGGCTCAGATACCGGACGCGGCCCTCGTCGTCGCCCACGAAGCGCTCCGTGTTGACGGCGAACATGCGCTCGCCGCCCTCCTCGTGGGCGCTCGACGTGCGGTACATGAGCGGCCACTGCGGCCACGGCGTGACCTCGGCGCGCTGCTCCGGCGGCCGCGGCAGGATCTCGAGTTGGGTGACGCTCGCGGCGCCCTGCCGGTGGGCCGTGCCGAGGCAGTCGGCTCCGGTGTCGCCGCCGCCGATGATGATCACGTGCTTGTCGGCGGCGTCGATCGGCGACGTTCCGAGGTCACCGAGGGCCACCTTGTTGGCCGGTGCCAGGTATTCCATCGCCAGGTGGATGCCGGCCAGCTCGCGGCCGGGCACCGGGAGGTCGCGCCCCGCGGTCGCGCCGCCGGACAGGACGATCGCGTCGTACGACGACCGCAAGTCCTCGGCGCTCACGTCCACTCCGACGGTGACGCCCGTGCGAAACTCGGTGCCCTCGGCTCGCATCTGATCCAGGCGCCGGTCGACGACGGCCTTCTCCATCTTGAATTCCGGAATGCCGTAGCGGAGCAGTCCGCCGATGGCGTCCGCCCGCTCCAGGACGGTCACGTCATGGCCGGCGCGCGTCAGTTGCTGCGCCGCCGCCAGCCCGGCAGGCCCGGACCCGACGACGGCGACCGTCTTCCCGGTCCGCATGATCGGACGCTGGGGCGCCAGACCGAGAGCCCACGCCTTCTCCGCGATCGTGACCTCGACCTGCTTGATCGTCACCGGGTCCTGGTTGATGCCGAGGACGCAGGCCGCCTCGCACGGCGCCGGGCACAGCCGGCCCGTGAACTCGGGGAAGTTGTTGGTCGCGTGCAGCCGGTCCGCCGCCGCGGCCCAGTCGTCGCGCCAGACGAGGTCGTTCCACTCGGGGATGATGTTGCCCAGCGGGCAGCCCTGATGGCAGAACGGGATGCCGCAGTCCATGCAGCGCCCGGCCTGCTTTTCCAGCTCCTCCTCCGCGAACGGCTCGTAGACCTCGCGCCAGTCACGCAGGCGGATGTCGACGGGGCGTCTGCTCGGCGTTTCGCGGGGGGTCGTCAAGAACCCCTTCGGGTCAGCCATTGACGGCCTCCATCACGGCCTGCTCCACGGGCACCCCTCGTTGCTCGGCGTCGGCCATGGCGGCCAGCACCCGCTTGTAGTCCCTCGGCATGATCTTGGTGAAGCGCCCCACGTTGGCCTCCCAGTCGGCGAGCAGGGACCGGGCGACCACCGAATCCGTCTCGGCCAGGTGCTTGGCGACCATGCCGCGCAACCACCCGTCGTCGTCGTCGTCGAGCACCTCCATCTCGACCATCTCCGCGTTGACCCGTTGCGTCGGCAGGTCGAGGACGAAGGCGACGCCGCCGGACATGCCGGCGGCGATGTTGCGACCGATGTCACCGAGGATGACCGCGCGGCCGCCGGTCATGTATTCGAGGGCGTGGTCGCCGACACCCTCGACGACGGCAGTCGCGCCACTGTTACGCACGCAGAAGCGCTCGCCGACCACCCCCCGGAAGAACGCCTCGCCGCCGGTGGCGCCGTAGAGGAGCACGTTGCCGGCGATGATGTTGCGCTCGGCATCGAACTGCGCGCCCTCGATCGGGCGCACCACGATGCGACCGCCGGACAGACCCTTGCCGGTGTAGTCGTTGCTGTCACCGAACAGTCGCAGGGTGATGCCCCTCGGCAGGAACGCGCCGAAGGACTGCCCCGCCGACCCGGTGAACGTCACGTCGATGGTGTCGTCCGGCAGACCCTCGCCGCCCCAGCGCCTGGTCACCTCATGACCCAGCATCGTGCCCACGGTGCGGTTGACGTTCCGGACAGGCAGCTCGAGGCGCACGGGGGTGCCGTCGTCGAGCGCCCCCTCCGCCAGCTGGATCAGCGTCCGGTCGAGCGCCTTGTCGAGCCCGTGGTCCTGCTTCTTCGTGTTGTGCAACGAGAAGGAACCGTCCGTGGTGTCGGCCGTCGGCACGTGCAGGAGCGGCGCCAGGTCCAGGCCGCTCGCCTTCCAGTGGTCGACCGCCTTGCGGATATCGAGCACCTCGGCATGGCCGACAGCCTCGTCGATCGACCGGAAACCCAGCTGGGCCAGCAGTTCGCGGACCTCGGTGGCGATGAACTCGAAGAAGTTGACGACGAACTCGGGCTTGCCGGCGAAGCGCTCGCGCAGCACCGGGTTTTGCGTCGCGACGCCGACAGGGCACGTGTCGAGATGGCAGACCCGCATCATGATGCAGCCCATGACGACGAGCGGCGCGGTCGCGAACCCGAACTCCTCCGCGCCGAGCAGCGCACCGATGATGACGTCGCGGCCGGTTTTGAGCTGACCGTCGACCTGCACGACGATGCGGTCGCGCAGGCCGTTGAGCAACAACGTCTGCTGTGTCTCGGCGAGCCCGAGCTCCCACGGGGTGCCCGCGTGCTTGAGGGAGGTCAGCGGGGACGCGCCCGTCCCGCCGTCGTGCCCCGAGATGAGCACCACGTCCGAGTGCGCCTTCGCGACGCCGGCGGCGACGGTGCCGACGCCGACCTCACTGACGAGCTTCACGTGGACCCGCGCCGACGGGTTGGCGTTCTTCAGGTCGTGGATGAGCTGCTTGAGATCCTCGATCGAGTAGATGTCGTGATGCGGCGGCGGCGAGATGAGACCGACACCGGGTGTGGAGTGCCGCGTCCTGGCGATCCACGGGTAGACCTTGTGACCGGGCAGCTGGCCGCCCTCGCCCGGCTTGGCACCCTGCGCCATCTTGATCTGGATGTCGTCGGCGTTGGTGAGGTATTCGCTCGTCACCCCGAAACGGCCGGACGCGACCTGCTTGACCGCCGACCGCTTGGAGTCGCCGTTGTCCATCGGGGTGAACCGCTCGGGGTCCTCGCCTCCTTCGCCCGTGTTGGACCTGCCACCGATGCGGTTCATCGCGATGGCGAGCGTCTCGTGCGCTTCGGCGCTGATGGAGCCGTAGCTCATGGCGCCGGTGTTGAAGCGCTTCATGATCTCGCTGATCGGCTCGACCTCGTCGAGCGGCACGGGCGTGCGCTCGGTCAACTCGAATAGTCCACGCAGGGTCGCCAGGCGCTCCGCCTGGTCGTCCACCGCCGTCGTGTATTCCTTGAAGATCTCGAAGCTCCGCGAGCGCGTCGCGTGCTGCAGCTTGAAGACCGTGGCGGGGTTGAACAGGTGGTATTCGCCGTCGCGACGCCACTGGTATTCACCGCCCGTCTCGAGCGGACGATAGGCACGCTCCGTCGCGTTGTCCGGCCACGCGAGCGCGTGCCGTTCCGCGACCTCGCGCGCGAGGACATCGAGGCCGATGCCCGACAGCTGGCTCGTCGTGCCCGGAAAGAACTCGTCCACGAGGTCGTGCGAGAGGCCCACGGCCTCGAAGACCTGCGCACCCGTGTAGGAAGCGACGGTGCTGATGCCCATCTTCGACATCACCTTCAGCACGCCCTTGCCGGCGGCCTTGATGTAGTTGGCCACGGCCTTGGGCGCGTCGATGCCGGTCAGCCGGCCGCTCGCGACCAGGTCCTCGACCGACTCGAGGGCGGCGTAAGGGTTGACCGCTGCCGCGCCGTAGCCGATGAGCAACGCCATGTGGTGGACCTCGCGCGCCTCGCCGGTCTCCACGACGAGGCCGATCTTCGTGCGGGTCTTCTCCCGGATCGTGTGGTGGTGCACGGCGGAGGTCAGCAGCAGCGCCGGGATCGGCGCCATCGTCGCGTCCGAGCCGCGGTCCGACAGCACGATGAGGCGCTTGCCGGCGGCGATGGCGTCGGTGACCTGGCGGCGCACGTCGTCGAGGGCGGCGCGTAGCGCTTCGGCGCCCCCGGCGACCGGGAACAGCCCCGGGATGACCGAGGCGGCGAACTCGGGAAACTGTCCGTCGTCGTCGATGTGCACGAGCTTGGCGAGGTCGTCGTCGCTGAGCACCGGGAACGGCAGGCAGATCTGCCGCGCCGCCCTGGGCGCCGAGTCGAGCAGGTTGCCCTCCGGGCCGATCGTCGCGCGCAGCGAGGTCACGAGCTCTTCGCGGATGGCGTCCAGCGGCGGGTTGGTCACCTGCGCAAACAGCTGGGTGAAGTAGTCGAACAGGGTGCGCGGGCGCGCCGAGAGCACGGCGATGGGCGTGTCGGTGCCCATCGAGCCGATCGCCTCGGCACCTGCCCTCGCCATCGGCGAGATGAGCGTGCGCAGTTCCTCCTCGGTGTAGCCGAACGTCTGCTGCAACTTCAGGACCGAGTCGTGATCGGCCGCGTGCCGCCGGCGGGCGGGGAGGTCGTCGATCGAGACGAGGTTGCCCTCGAGCCAATCGGCGTACGGGTTGGCCGCCGCGAGCTCTCCCTTGACCTCGTCGTCCTCGATGATGCGGTGGCGCTCCAGGTCGACGAGGAGCATCTTGCCCGGCTGGAGCCGACCCTTGCGGACCACCGTCGCCTGGTCGATCGGCAGGACGCCGGTCTCGGACGCCAGGATGACGATCCCGTCCTCGGTCACCCAGAAGCGACCCGGGCGCAGCCCGTTGCGGTCGAGCACCGCGCCGATGACCGTGCCGTCGGTGAACGTGACGCAGGCCGGCCCGTCCCACGGCTCCATGAGGCTGGCGTGGAACTCGTAGAACGCGCGCCGAGCGTCGTCCATCTCGGCGTGGTTTTCCCACGCCTCCGGGATCATCATCAGCACGGCGTGGGGCAGGGCGCGGCCACCGAGGTGCAGCAGTTCGAGGACCTCGTCGAAGCTCGCCGAGTCGCTGGCGCCCGGCGTGACGATCGGGAACAGCCGCTTCAGGTCGCCCGGGATGAGGTCGCTGGCGAGCAGCGCCTCGCGCGCCGCCATCCAGTTGCGGTTGCCCTTGACCGTGTTGATCTCACCGTTGTGCGCGATGTAGCGGTAGGGATGCGCCAACGGCCAGCTCGGGAACGTGTTGGTGGAGAAGCGCGAGTGGACCAGCGCGAGCGCCGAGGTCATCCGCTCGTCCGCGAGGTCCGGGAAGAACTGGTCGAGCTGCGGCGCCGTGAGCATGCCCTTGTAGACCAGGGTGCGCGCCGACAAGCTGGGGAAGTAGACGCCGGCCTCGCGCTCGGCGCGCTTGCGCAGGCAGAACGTCATCCGCTCCAGCGCCAGGCCGCTCTCGGTCCCGCCGAGGCCCGTGACGAACACGAGGCGGAAGCGCGGCATCACGGCGCGGGCGCTCGCGCCGACGATGTCGGCGTTGACCGGCACGTCGCGCCAGCCGATCACCGTCAATCCCTCGGTCAGGGCCAGCGCCTCGACCACGGTGACAGCGGCCGCCGCGAGCTCGTCGTCGTCGGGCAGGAAGGCCAGGCCCGCCGCGTAGAAGCCGAGGGGCGGCAGCGCGAGGTCCGACACCGCCCGCAGGAAGGTGTCGGGCAGCTGGATCAGGATGCCGGCGCCGTCCCCGGTGTTGGCCTCACTGCCGGAGGCGCCGCGGTGCTCCAGGTTGTCGAGCGCGAGGACACCCTGGCGGACGATCTCGTGGCTGGACCGGCCCGACATGTCGGCGACGAAGGCGACGCCACAGGCGTCGTGCTCGTGCCGACCGTCGTAGAGGCCTTGCGGCGCGGGGGTGGAAACCATGGTCGTAGATCCCGTCATCAGCGGAGCTGGACACGCTTTGGGGGACGACGTTGGCCCGTCAGCGAGGGTACACGAGGGCGGCTGCGCCAGCCTCGCACTTATCGTCCGTCCAGGCAGGGCGGGGGCTCAGGGGCCGCGGCACGCGAGTGTCCGCATCGCCGGCCGCGCATCGTCGGGCGGCCAGGGACCGGGCACGCCCGACGGGAGGACTGTAGCGGATCAGCCCAGGTGCGTGCCCAAGGCGGCGCCGGCACCGAACGTGACACTGGCCGCGATGGCGCCGACCATCAGTTGCCGCAGCCCGGAGAACCACCACCTGCGCGCGGTGAACCGGCTGACGGCCGCACCCAGGAGGAAGAGGGCAACCGCCGCGAGGACGGCCGCGACCGTCAGGTTGGCCGCCCCCAGCAGGAATGGCAGCAGCGGCACGAACGCGCCGGTGGCGAAGGCCGCCATGGACGATCCGGCCGCCACCCACGGCGAGGGCAGGTCGTCCGGATCCACGCCGAGCTCCTCGCGGGCGTGCGTGCGCCACGCCTGCTCCGGGTCGCGCGACAGCTGGCGGGCCACCTCGGTCGCCAGCTCCGGATCGAGCCCGCGCGCCTCATACATGAGGGCGAGCTCGCGCTCCTCTTCAGCCGCGTTGTGCTGGAGTTCGTGCTTTTCCACGTCGATCTCGGCGCGCGTCAGCTCGGTCTGCGAGGCAACCGACACATACTCCCCCGCGGCCATGGAGAACGAGCCCGCGATGAGGCCCGCAATCCCGGTGACCGCGATGGTGTGCGAGGAGGCGTGCGCCCCCGCCACACCGCTCAGCAGCGCGAAGTTGGAGATGAGCCCGTCACTGGCACCGAACACCGCCGGTCGCAGCCAGCCACCGGTGACGTTGCGATGGGTGTGGTGGATCTCCGGCTTGCCGGTCGGCGGTTCTGTCTCGACGGTCACCCTGGCAGGCTAATAGGTGGCCGAGCGCACGTCGTCCTCGGCGGCTTGCGCCGCGGCGGGCTCGCCGTCCGCGACGACTCCCCCACCCATGTCCCCCGGGTCGTCGGAGTGGCGATGGCGCAGCCGGACGAGCATGACGACGGCCAGGGTGAAGACGACGATGCTCACGTAGTCGTTGAGGCGCAGCCCGAAGAAGCGGTGGGCGTCGTCGACCCGCAGGGCCTCGATCCACGCCCGCCCCGCCGTGTAGCCAGCGACGTACAACCAGAAGACCCGGCCCCCGCCGAGCCGGAACCGGCGATCGGCCCACAACAGGAGCAGACCGACCCCGATGCACCACAGGGACTCGTACAAGAACGTCGGCTGGTAGGTCGCGACGTCCTCGAAGCCCGGCTTGCGGTGGGCCGCGTCGATCTGGAGCCCCCAGGGGAGGGACGTCGGGCGGCCGTAGAGCTCCTGGTTGAACCAGTTGCCGAGGCGCCCGATCGCCTGGGCGAAAGCCACGCCCGGCGCCAACGCATCCAGGAAGGGTGCGAGAGGCAGCCCGCGCCGACGCAGCCCGATCCACACCCCGACGATGCCGAGCGCTATCCCGCCCCAGATGCCGAGGCCACCGTTCCAGACCGCGAGAGCCCGCCACGGGTGCCAGCTGTCGTGACTGAAGTAGAGCTGCCAGTCGGTGATGACGTGGTAGAGCCGGCCGCCCACGATGCCGAGCGGGACGGCGATCACGGCGACGTCGCCCACCACACCCTTCTCGCCGCCGCGGGCCACCCAGCGGTGCTCACCGAGGAGCACCGCCACGATGACGCCGAGGATGATGGCGAGCGCGTAGGCGCGGACCGGGAAGGGACCGAGCTGCCACGCGGCGTGTGCGGGGCTCGGGATCGACATCACCATGATGGGTCGACGGTACTGCCTGTCAGCGGCCGGCGCGCACGCCGGCGGCCAGCTCCTGGGCGAGTCGCCGGACCGCCGCCACCGCGGCCGGCTCGTCGGGCGCGTCGAGCAGCGCGCGCACGAAGGCCGAGCCCACGATGACCCCGTCGGCGTACGCGGCGACCTCGCCCGCCTGTGTCGCGTCGGAGACGCCCAGGCCGACGCACACCGGCAGGGTGTCCGTCGCCTGGCGGACACGGTCGACGATGACCGACGCCGAGGCGCTCACGGCGCTCCGCGTGCCGGTGACCCCCATGAGGGAGGCAGCGTAGACGAAACCACGGCAAGCGGCGACGGTGCTCGCGATGCGCGCGTCGGTGGACGAGGGCGCGACGAGGAAGACACTGTCGAGGCCGGTCGCGGCGGCTGCCTCGAGCCACTCCCCCGCCTCCTCGGGCACGATGTCCGGCAGGATCGCGCCGGACCCGCCGGCCGCGCTCAGGTCCTCGGCGAACCGCCGGACGCCGCGTCGCTCGATCGGATTCCAGGCGGTCATCACGACAGCGGGGGCGCCGGCGTCGGTGACAGCTGCGACGGCGCGAAAGACGTCATCGGTCCGGGTGCCGCCCCGCAGCGCCGCCTCCACGGCTCGCTGAATGGTGGGCCCGTCCAGCACCGGGTCGCTGTAGGGCAGGCCGACCTCGATGACGTCGCACCCGCCGGCGACCATCGCGCGCATCGCGGCGATGGAGCCGTCGACGGACGGATACCCGACGGGCAGGTAGCCCACCAGCACGGCCCGGTCCTCGGCCTTCGCCGCCGCGAGGACATCGGAAAGGGCGCTCACCAACCCTCTCCCGCCGACTCCGCGACGGGTGTCTCGACGGTGGCCTCGGCCGCAGCGACGATCGCCTCGTCGGACAGCACGCCGAACCAGCGAGCGGCCGTGTCGACGTCCTTGTCGCCGCGGCCGGACAGGTTGACCAGGAGGAGCGCGTCGGGGCCGAGCTCATTGCCGAGCGCCACAGCGCCGGCCAGCGCATGCGCGCTCTCGATCGCCGGGATGATGCCCTCGGTCCGGCACAGGAGCTGGAAGGCGTCCATGGCCTCGGCGTCGGTGATCGGGGCATACTGCGCGCGGCCGATCTCGTGGAGGAACGAGTGCTCCGGCCCGACGCCGGGATAGTCGAGTCCGGCACTGATGGAGTGCGACTCGATCGTCTGGCCGTCCTCGTCCTGGAGGAGGTAGCTGCGCGCGCCGTGCAACACACCGGGGGCGCCGCCGGTGATGGTCGCCGCGTGTCGCCCGGTCTCGACACCGTCGCCGCCGGCCTCGTAGCCGCGCAGCGCCACGTCGGCGTCGTCGACGAACGCCGTGAAGATGCCGATCGCGTTGCTGCCACCGCCGACGCACGCGAGGACCGCGTCGGGGAGGCGGCCCGTGCGCTGGAGGATCTGCTCGCGTGCCTCGTCGCCGATGATGCGCTGCAGGTCGCGGACCATCTCGGGGAACGGGTGCGGCCCCGCCGCCGTACCGAAGATGTAGTTGGTCGTGTCGACGTTGGTGACCCAGTCGCGCATCGCCTCGTTGATGGCGTCCTTGAGGGTCCTGCTGCCGGTGGTGACGGGGACGACTTCGGCACCGAGCAGCTTCATCCGGGCGACGTTGAGCGCCTGACGGCGGGTGTCCTCCTCGCCCATGTAGATCACGCAGTCGAGGCCGAAGAGGGCGCAGGCGGTCGCGGTCGCGACGCCGTGCTGGCCGGCGCCCGTCTCGGCGATGACGCGGGTCTTGCCGACGCGCTTCGTGAGCAGCGCCTGCCCCAGCACGTTGTTGATCTTGTGCGAGCCCGTGTGGTTGAGATCCTCCCGCTTGAGGAAGATCCGGCCGCCGCCGGCGTGCGCGGCGAACTTGGGCACCTCGGTCAACGCGCTCGGCCGGCCGGCGTAGTCGCGCAGCAGCCCGTCGAGCTCGGCGTGGAAGGCGGGATCGGCCTTGCACGCCGCCCAGGCGGTCGTCAGGTCGTCCAGGGCCGCGACGAGCGCCTCCGGCACGAAACGACCGCCGAACCGGCCGAAATGGCCCGCCTTGTCGGGCCGCGCCTCGATGGTCACGACCGCTGCCCGGGCGAGCCGGAGCCCGACGAGCTCGGCCGGTGCTTGGCGGCGGGATGGGCGCCGGCGGTCACCATCTCGGCGACGGCCTGCCGCGGATCGGCGGCGGTCACGAGGCCTTCACCCACGAGGATCGCGTCGGCCCCGCAGTGCGCGTAGGCGAGCAGGTCGTGCGGCCCGCGGACACCGGACTCGGCGATCTTGATGATGCCGTCCGGGATGCGTGAGGCGAGGCGGCAGAACAGGGTGCGGTCGACCTCGAGCGTGTGCAGGTTGCGGGCATTGACACCGATGACGCGGGCGCCGGCATCGACGGCGCGGGCGATCTCGTCCTTGTCGTGCACCTCCACGAGGGCCGTCATCCCGAGCGACTCGATGCGCTCGAGGAGGGACACGAGCGCGTTCTGCTCCAACGCGGACACGATCAGCAGGACGATGTCGGCGCCGTGCGCCCGGGCCTCCCAGACCTGGTAGGAGGTGACGATGAAATCCTTGCGCAGCACGGGAACGGCGACCGCACCGCGCACCGCGTCGAGGTCCGCGAGACTCCCGTGGAAGCGGCGCTGCTCCGTGAGGACGGAGATGACGGACGCGCCGCCCTTCTCGTATTCGCTCGCGAGCGACGCGGGGTCGCTGATCGTCGCGATGTCGCCCTTCGACGGGCTGGATCGCTTGACCTCGGCGATCACCGCCACGCCGGGTTGGCGCAGGGCGGCAATGCCATCGAGCGCACCGTCACGCTTGACGGCGAGCTCCTTGAGCCGGTCGAGAGAGGTGTGCTCCTGACGTTCGGCGAGGTCGGCGCGGACGCCGGCCACGATCTCGTCGAGCACACTCACGCGGACGTCTCCTCTGGCTTGCACGTTCGGGGGATCGTAACCGGGGCTCGCTCACGCACTACGCGGTCGGGTCCTCTCCGCGGTCGATGACCTCCCACGAAGTCGGTGGCCGCGATGCCGCGCGGGACTCGCGTTCATACCGCGTCGACAGGCTCGGCCAGGACCTGCCATGTCGTACGACGAGCAACCCCGCAGCCACGACGAGCGCGGCACCGACGCACGCGACCGCCGGCCAGACCGTGGGGCCGATGTGCGGGTAGAGGGCGGCCGCGCGACCGACACGCGGGGCAGCGGCCGCCCCGAGGCCCACGCCGACCGCCACGAGCAGTGCGCCGACGAGTGTGCGCGCGACACCACGGACCGCGAACAGCGCGACGATTGCGGCGAGCGCGACGAGGCCCAGCCCGTGCACGATGCCAGGAGCGGCTTCCAGGCTGGGCACGCCGGCCACCGGGACCAGGGTGCCGTCGGGCCCGGGCGCGATCGAACGGGTTGCGGCGATCCGCCACGTGTGGGAGCCCGCGAGCAACGTCAACGCGCCGCCCGCCACGAGTGCGGCGACTGCGGCCAGGAGCCGACTTTGTCGAGGCGGCGCGGTTGTCGTACCGGACTCGGTCATCCCAGCGGGCGCAGGAGTTCGGCAGCGCCGATCGCCTGCAGGACGGCGGCCGCCTTGCTGCGGCACTCGGCGTCCTCCGTCTCCGGCACCGAGTCGGCGACGAGGCCGGCGCCGGCCTGCACGTAGGCCTTGCCGTCGCGCAGCAGCACGGTGCGGATCGCGATCGCCATGTCGAGGTCGCCGCCGAAGTCGAGATAGCCGACGGTGCCGCCGTAGAGGCCGCGCCGCGTCGGTTCGAGCCGTTCGATGATGTCCATCGCGCGCGGCTTCGGCGCCCCGGTCAACGTGCCCGCGGGGAAGCACGCGGTGAGCACGTCGAAGGCGACGCTGCCCTCGGCCACGTCGCCCACGACGGTCGAGACGATGTGCATGATGTGCGAATAGCGCTCGACGTGCATGAACTCGATGACCTCGACGCTCCCGGGCGCGCACACGCGGCCGAGGTCGTTGCGGCCGAGGTCGACGAGCATGACGTGCTCGCTGCGTTCCTTCGGGTCCTGGACCAGCTCGGCCGCGAGGTCGGCGTCCTCCTCCGGAGTGCCGCCGCGGGGCCGCGAGCCGGCGATCGGGTGCAGCATTGCCCGGCCGTCGGTGACCTTGACGAGTGCTTCGGGCGAGGATCCCACGACGTCGTGGTCGTCGAAGCGCAGCAGATACATGTAGGGGCTGGGATTGCTGACGCGCAGCGCCCGGTAGACGTCGAGCGGGTCGACCGTCGTCGTCACCTCGAACCGTTGCGAGACGACGATCTGGAACGCCTCGCCGGCCCGGATCTCCTCCTTCGCCGTCTCCACCGCGGCCTGGTAGCCACCCTCGGGCTGCGTCACCGCGAACGCGGGCATCCCAGCGCCGGGCACGGCGAGGTGCGGCTGCGAGGGTGCGCCGAGCGCCGCGGTCATGGCGTCGAGCCGGGTGACCGCATCGTCGTAGGAGGCGTCGACGTCAGTGCCCGGGAACGTGTTGGCGACGAGCAGCACGGTGCCCTCGACGTGGTCGATCACCGCGAGGTCGGTCGCGAGGAGCATGGCGAGCTCCGGTAGGTGCAGGTCGTCGGTCGCCAGCTCCGGCAGGCGTTCGAGACGACGGACGATGTCGTACGACAAATAGCCCACGAGGCCGCCCATCAACGGCGGCATGCCGTCGATCCGCGGCGCCCGCAGCTGCACCGAGGTGGCGCGCAGCGCCGCGAGCGGATCGCCGGCGGTGGGCACGCCGGGGGGTGTCTCGCCGGACCACGTCGCCTCGCCGGCGACGGCGGTCAGCAGCGCCGCGCACCGGACACCGATGAAGGAGTAGCGCGACCAGACGCGGCCGTGCTCGGCGCTCTCGAGCAGGAAGGTCCGCGGGCCGCCGGCGAGCTTGCGGTAGACACCGACGGGTGTCTCGGCGTCGGCGAAGAGCGTGCGCGTGACGGGCACGACGGGGAACTCGGCGGCGAGTGTCGTGTAGGCCTCCCGCGACGGGACCAGCTCCGCGCCGGTCATCCCGTCGGCTCGGTCACGACGACCGCGCCGAGGTCACGGGAATCCCAGCACGTCCGGGACCCGGTATGACAGGCGACCCCGTGCTGGTCGACGGCGACCAGGATCGCGTCGCCGTCGCAGTCGAGGGAGACCGACTTCACCCATTGCGGGTTGCCGGAGGTCTCGCCCTTCACCCAGTATTCCTGTCGGCTGCGGCTGTAGTAGGTGGCGCGGCCGGTGCTGAGCGTGCGGTGCAGGGCCTCGTCGTCCAGCCACGCGAGCATGAGCACCTCCCCCGTGTCGTACTGCTGCACGACCGCGGCGACCAGGCCGTGCGCATCCCGCTTGAGGCGGGCGGCGATCGCCGGGTCGAGGGCGGACTGGTCGGCGGGCGTGCGTGGCTCGTTCGGCATGAGGCCATTGTGCCGTGCCGGACGCGACAGCCGCGCCCGGTTATCAGCACGTACCGGCGACTGATCAGCGGCGGCCGGCGAAGAACTCCTTCGCGCGCTTGTCGAAGCTCAGCAGGTAGATGATGAGGCCGGTCGCGACGATGAACACCAAGGACAAAACGGGGCTCGACGAGTTGGTCGTGGTCGTGCGCCCGTTGACGGTGCGCGTCGTGGTGCCGTGGCTGTTGAACATTCCGACGACCCACAGGACGAGCCACAACGAGGACCATACGATGGCCGTGATTCGCGCCCAGGCCTTCGCGCCTCGAATCCTCAAGCCCAGCACGATGTCGAGAGCCGCGAATCCGAGAAACAGGACGCCGATGAAGGCGGCGGCTCCCGCGAGGGCGCCGACGCCGGGGATGTCGACGTTGCCGGCCGCTGATGCGGCGAACAGTGCGACGACGCCGACGAGCGCCGAGAGACCGGCGAAGACGAAGAGAAGGACGGAGGCGGTCGTCACCGGACCGGGGACGCCGCCTGCCATGGTCGCCGCGGGGTAGCCGATCTGCGGGTAGGCGCTCGGCTGCGGATAGGCGCCTGGCTGCCCGAACTGTTGGGGCGCCTGCGGCTGGCCGTACGGAGAGACCGGGGGCTGGCCATACTGCTGCGGCGGCTGTTGGTCATACGGCTGCACGGACTGTCCATAAGGCTGCTGCGGCTGCTGGTCATTGGGCTGCGCGGACTGTCCATAAGGCGGCTGCGGCTGCGGCTGCGGCGGCTGGCCATAGGGCGGCTGCGCCGGCTGACCGAAGGGGCCCGCGGGAGGCTGTCCGTAGTTGGGCACCGCGGGTGTCGGCGGCTGGCCTTCCGCGGGCGGACGCGCCGGGTTGTCCCACTGCGGGGCATTCGGGTCGTTCGGTGTCGTCATTGCGGTCCTCCGGATACTGATGTCTGGCGAGCGTATGGCCTGTCCCGGCCGGAGCGCGAGACCCACGCCGCAGCGGTCGGCCATCAGAAGGGTCCGAGGTCGCCCACGGCGTAGTGCAGCTCGTCGGCGATGACCAGCACATCGGCCGCGACGGCGGGGTCGTCGAAGCCGCGGTCGTCCACGAGCTCGAGCGCGTCCCGGGCCCGCTCCCACAGCGCGACGCAAGGGTCGCCGGTGAAGTAGCCCTCGTAGAGGACGCCTTCGGCCTCCGTCGAGGCATACAGCTCGCGGGCGATCCGCTGCGTCAGGGCCCGGTCCCGACCGCGCAGCGCACCGGCGGGCACACCCAACTCGATCGCCGCGTGGCCTCCGGTGTCGACGAGCGGCACGGCACGCGTCAGCCGCACGATCGACAAGCGATGGTACGGCGCGGGTGCCACCAGCCGGGCGTCACCGTAGGCCTCGGCGACGGCGCAGGGAAGGGACGGCGTCAGGTAGGACACGCCGTGAGCCGCGTCGTGCGCCGGTGGCCCCGCGTCGTGCTGGTCCCAGCGGCCCGCGCGGTGCGGCCCGAAGAAGCGGAATCCGGTCCCGTCGCCGTAGAACCGGCTGTCGTAGAGCCGCACGAGCACCGAGCCGGGCGGGCGCGCGACGATGACCGGGTCTCCCGGAAAGCTCACCGGCTGCCGACGTAGGTGGCGGCGTCGACCACGGCCGCGGCGTCCCCGTCCTGCAGCGCCTGCAGCGGCGTGCGCCCCGCGAGCATGCCGCTCGACAGGGTGAACCAGCGCACCCGGGCGAGGTCGTCGTGCAACGCGGGCATCGCCGCCCACGCGTCCACGGCGCCGGCCAGCAGCGAACCGCCGGCGAACTGCCAGGACGGATAACGCCAGTCGCCCTTGTGGCGGAAAGCGACGAGGCGCCCCGCTGCGCGCCGCTTGGTCACCGCCGCGGCACTGATGGCGAGCCGGCGGGCGACGTCGACCGTCGAGAGTGACTCGGCGACCGCCTCCCGGCGGATCGAGAGGAAATCCTCCAGGGTCGCGGCCCGCGCCGCGGCGACGCGGTTGGGCGAGTGGGAGCGGACGACCTCGGACAGGACACTCGGTCGCCGGCGACTCGCCGTCACGGCCGCGCTCAGCACGGCCGCCTCGACCGCAAGCGCCTCCTCATCGGGCGCGTAGGACACGCGGCGGTGCAGGGACGCGACGCGGTCGACGAGGGTGGTCACGGCCGCAGTGTATCCCGTTGGTTGCTCCGCAAACAACGCAACCGGCGCTACTTGTTGGACCCCTTGACGGAGCCGGTCAGATTGCCGGCCTTCGAGCCCGCCAGACAGTCGATCGCGCGGTCACCCTGGGCGAACGACGCGGATGTCGGATACAGGTAGAAGACATCCAAGGAACTCGCCTCGGCGGACTTGCCCACGTACGCGGTGAACTCGGGGCCACTGCACGCGGCTTCCACCTGCTTCTCGACCGCCGCGGTCCCGGGGTAGGTGCTGTCGGTCATCGCGAGCACGTAGTAGACCTCGGCCGCGTGGGGCTGGCTGCACGCGATGTAGGGCACCGTGGTGACGTTGTCGCTCTCGGCCGCCGTCTTGATGCAGTCACCGACCTGCATCTTGCGGGCGTCGATGTCTTTGGCCTGGGTCGGCGCGACCGACGGGCGATTGTTGTTGTGGGTGATGCCGCGCCCGACTGCAAGAAGGACGATCACCGCGGCGATGACGCCGAGGATGATCCGCACTGTGCTCTTGCGGGGCGGCGGTCCGGGGGGCGGCCCGTACGGGTCGACCCCGCCCGGTCCTGCCGGCGGCGGGTAGGGCGCGCCACCCACGGGCGGCGGGTAGGTGCCGGGCTGACCGGGCTGACCGGGCGGGCCGGACTGGGTGCCGTACGAACCGCCGGGGGGCGCGTACGGGTCGGCGGGAGGCGCCGGGACCGCCGCGGGGGGCGCGTACGGGTCGGCGGGAGGCGCGTACGGGTCACCGGGAGGCGCCGGGACCGCCGCGGGGGGCGGCTGCGGCTGGCTGAACGGGGGCGGCGGCGGCAACTGGCCCGGCGCCTGCGGGTCCTGCGCATCCGGCTGGCCAGGGTTCTGTTCGTCCATGGTCCGACTATGACCGATGACGGCGCGGCGTGGCGCACCGGCCGGTCACTGTGCGGCGATGGCTCCGGTGCGGGGGGCGGTCGCCAGCAGGCAGACCAGCCCGCGATCGCCCGCCGCCCAGCCCTCGGCCGTGGGCACGAGCACGGCGAGGGACGCGGCCGCTCCACCAGCGGCCGCCCGCGTCGTCGCCCCGGTGCCGTCATGCCAGGCCACGGCACACTCCGAGCTGCCGGCGCTGCGGATCGCGTCGGTCCCGGGATACGGGCCGCCGCCCAGGGCGCGCACGTCGTACACCTCACCGGTGTGCGAGGAGGAGCAGGGCACGGCCGGCACCCATCGCTCGGCGCCGGCCCTCCCGGCGATCAGGAGGCAGTCCCCCGGACGGATGTCGGCCGTCGAGACGCGCCCGGCCCGGATCAAGTGGCCGGCGGGATCGCGGCCGGCGGCGAGCGCGTGCCGGCGCCACAGCAGGAAGGCGGCGACCACGACGAAGAGCACCGACCAGGCGATCCCGCCGACTAAGCCGGCGCGCGCCAGGCCGAGACCGCGGCGGCCCGAGCGCCTGAGCCGGTGCAGCGCCAGCGCTCCGAACGCGATCCCGAGCGGCGGACAGAGCGGAAAGCCACCGGTGGCCACCGCCGCGATGGCCAGCGGGTCCTGCCCGGTGGCCGGCGGGCGGTACGCCGGACCCGTGGGCACCGACCGCCCGGTGGACGACTCCGGCGGCTCCAGATACCAGCTCAACTCATCCGACACGCGCACCTCACCGGACGGTGCACCCGGCGCCGCGCAGCGCCCCCTTGACCTCGCCGATCGTCAGCGTGCCGAAGTGGAAGACGCTCGCGGCGAGCACGGCGTCGGCGCCCGCGTCGACGGCGGGGGCGAAATCCCCGAGCGCCCCTGCCCCGCCGCTGGCGATGACGGGCACCGACACCGCCGCGCGCACGAGGCGGATCAGCTCGAGGTCGTAACCGTCCTTCGTGCCGTCGGCGTCCATCGAGTTGAGCAGGATCTCCCCCGCGCCCAGCTCCTGGCCGCGGCACGCCCACTCGACCGCGTCGATCCCCGTGCCGCGCCGGCCGCCGTGCGTCGTCACCTCGAAACCGCTCGGCGTGGAGCGACCGTCGGTGACCCGCCGCGCGTCCACCGACAGCACGATGCACTGCGCGCCGAATCGCTCGGACGCCTCTCGCAGCAGGTCCGGGCGGGCAATTGCCCCGGTGTTGATGCCGACCTTGTCGGCGCCGGCCCGCAGGAGCTTGTCGACGTCTCCCACCTCGCGGATGCCACCGCCGACGGTGAGCGGGATGAACACCTGCTCCGCGGTCCGTCGTACGACGTCGTAGGTCGTCTCGCGATTGCCGGAGCTCGCGGTGATGTCGAGGAAGGTGAGCTCGTCGGCGCCGGCGTCGTTGTAGGCCGCGGCGAGCTCGACGGGGTCGCCGGCGTCGCGGAGATCGGTGAAGTGGACGCCCTTGACGACGCGGCCGGCATCGACGTCGAGGCAGGGGATGACACGCACGGCTACGGGCACGCGGTGGAGCCTATCCGGCGCTCCGACGGCCCGGCCGCGGGAAAAGTTCGTGCGGTCGGGCCGCGGCACGATGGTCGTCGGTGAGGCACCATTGAGAGGGGTCCGCACCATGCGCGCAACACCAGGAGCACCGATGTCGGCCAACACGCACTCGGCCAGCGACGCCGACGACATCCGCAACGGGCTGAGCACCCACGGCATCATCGCGTGCACGGGCGCGTTCTCCCGGGCGTGGGCCGCGCAGATGCGCGAGGACGTCGAGGCCGAGTTCGCGAAGGCCCGGCAGCGGGAGGGTGGGGCGATCGGCCGCGGTCCCCAGCGGTGGTACGTCGAGATGCACCCGGAGGCGTTCCGCGGCTTCCTCGACCTCGTCACCCACCCGTGGGTCGAGCTCGTCTCCGAGACGATGCTCGGCCCCGACTACCGCATCGTCGAGATCGGCTTCGACGTCCCGTTCCCGGGGGCGAAGCACCAACCGTGGCACCGCGATTTCCCCACGACGCCGGCGATGGTCGACGAGCACGTCTTCTCCTCGCTCGCGTTCAACCTGACCTGCGTCGACACCGTCGAGGAGATGGGTCCGTTCGAGATCGCGCAGGGCACGCAATACGAGTCCGGCGACACCTTCAACCACGGCATGTTCCCGCCGGAGTCGGAGTTCGGGCGCTACGCCTCGCTCGGGGTGAGAAAGTATCCGAAGATGGGCGACCTGTCCGCCCGCTCCGCGCTCACGATTCACCGCGGCACCGCCAATCTGACCACCGATCAGTCGCGCCCGGTTCTCGTCCTCGGCGTCGATGCGCCGGGCGCGGGTCACGAGGAGCTGCACGACCTCCAGGTCACACAGGCTTTTTGGGACACCGTGCCTGCCGAGACCAAGCGCCACCTGGCGTGCCGCGTGGTGAGCGAGCTGGAGCCGATCGTGCAGAAGCACGACATCGAGGGCCTCGTCATGGGCGCTGAGGAATAACGGTCACGTCCGGACCGTGGCGAGCGCCTCCGGCAACGTGAACGCGCCGGCATACAGCGCCTTGCCGACGATCGCGCCCTCCACGCCCTGGGGCACGAGCGTGGCGATGGCGCGCAGGTCGTCGAGGCTCGACACGCCGCCGCTGGCGACGACCGGCTGGTCCGTGGCGTCGCAGACCGCCTGCAACAGCTCCAGGTTGGGGCCGGTAAGGGTGCCGTCGCGCCGCACGTCGGTGACGACATAGCGTGCGCAGCCGTCGGCGTCGAGGCGGGCGAGCACGTCGAAGAGCTCGCCCCCGTCCTGCGTCCAGCCGCGGGCCGACAGCGTCGTGCCGCGCACGTCGAGGCCGACCGCGATCTTGTCGCCGTGGCGCGCGATCGCCGAGCGCACCCAGTCCGGGTCCTCGAGGGCCGCTGTGCCGAGGTTGACGCGGCGGCAGCCGGTCGCGAGGGCCGCCTCGAGCGACTCGTCATCCCGGATGCCGCCGGACATCTCGACCTTCACATCGAGCCGGCCCACCACCGAGGCCAACAGGTCGCGGTTTGACCCGCGGCCGAAGGCGGCATCGAGGTCGACGAGGTGGATCCACTCGGCGCCCGCCTCCTGCCAGGCGAGGGCGGCAGCGAGCGGGTCGCCGTACGACGTCTCGGACCCCGCCGCACCTTGGACGAGCCGGACCGCCTGACCGTTCGCGACATCGACGGCGGGCAACAATTCCAGGCTCATCCCAACTCCACCTTCACGACAGCGTCTCCAACCAGTGCTCGAGCAGGGCGATGCCGGCGTCGCCGGATTTTTCGGGGTGAAACTGCGTGCCGGCGATCGGGCCGGACTCGACGGCGGCGACGAACCGCTCGCCGTGTTCGGCGGTCACGACCACGGCGGCATCCGTCTCGCGGACGCCGTAGCTGTGCACGAAGTAGAAGCGTTCGTCCGTCAGCCCCTCGAACAGGGCCGACCCCGGCGGGACATCGACGGTGTTCCAGCCCATGTGCGGCAGCACCGGGGCATCGATCCGCGTGACGGCGCCGCTGAGCACGCCGATCCCGTCGGTGGACACGCCGTGCTCGTCGCCGCTCGTGAAGAGCACCTGGAAACCGACGCAGATGCCCAGCACGGGCGCCCCGCGGCCCACCCGGGCGCGCACGACGGTGTCGACCCCACGGTCCCGCACGCCGGCCATGCAGGCGGCGAACGCCCCGACGCCCGGCACCACCAGGCCGTCGGCGCCGTCCATGGCGGTCGTGTCCGTCGTCAGCTCGACCGTCGCGCCGACACGCTCGAGCGCCCGGACCGCGGACCGGACGTTGCCGAACCCGTAGTCGGCGACGACGACGGACCGACGGGTCACAGGACTCCCTTGGTGCTCGGGATCCCGCTCACGCGGGCGTCGAGCGCCACCGCGTCCCGCAGAGCCCTCGCGAAACCCTTGAACTGCGCCTCGACGATGTGGTGCGCGTTGCGGCCCGTCAGCACGTTGATATGCAGGCAGACGCGTGCCTCGGCGACGAAGGACTCGAAGATGTGCCGGGTGAGCGTCGTGTCGTAGGTGCCGATCAACTCGACCATGTCGGGCTCGGTGTGCACGACGTACGGCCGGCCGGAGACGTCCACGGCCACCTGGACGAGCGTCTCGTCGAGCGGCACGAGCGCGTCGCCGAAGCGGCGAATGCCCGCGCGGTCGCCGAGCGCCTCGTTGAACGCCTTGCCGAGCGTGATGGACACGTCCTCGACCGTGTGGTGAGCGTCCACATCGACGTCGCCCTCCGCCGTGACCGTGAGGTCGAAGCCGCCGTGCTTGCCGAGCTGGCCAAGCATGTGGTCAAAGAACGGCACGCCAGTCGCGATGTCGGCGTTGCCGCCCCCATCGAGGTCGAGGTCGACGACGATGCTGGATTCCTTCGTCGCGCGTTCGATGCGGGCGGTGCGGGACACGGGGGCTCCTCGGTGTAGGTGCGGTCCACGGTAGCCGAGAGGCAATAAGCGCGGATCCGGCCAACGTGCATGCCGCCGCGCGTGGTATCCGGTAGTTTCGGCTGGGCCGAGCGAATGCCGGGCGGCGTGCAGCGATTGTGACGGAGATCCCAGTGCCCGGGCGAGCCAGTTGGACCGCCCTGCGGCTGTGCGTCGCGGCCGGCCTCGCTGTGATTCTCGGGACCAGCGTGTCCGCGGCGAGCAGCACCGTCGTGGCGGGTCCGCGCGCCAACGGCACCGCGATCACGCCGCTCGGAGTGCGGGTGTCACCCGCCGGGTTGCAGTCGCAGCTCGGCAACCTGCCGCTCGCCGCCAAGCTCTTCCCCGACGGCCATCGCCTCCTCGTCGCCAACGCCGGCATCAAGCAGCAATCCCTGCAGGTCACGGAGACGTCGACCGGCAAGGTGCTCCAGACGATCCGTTACCCGCCGAGCAACGGCCTGTTCATGGGATTGGCCTTCAGCCCGGACGGCACCACGGCATACGCCAGCGGCGGCGCGACGGGCCGCGTCCATGTGTATGACGTCGCGGGCAAGGGGCTGGTCGAGACGACGCCGCTGACGATTCCGAGCTCCACCGGTTACGGCATCTCCTTCCCCGCCGGCCTCGTCGTCACGGCGGACGGCAAGCGACTGTTGATCGCCGACCACCTGCAGGACTCGGTGTCCGTGGTGGACCTGCACACCGGGGCGGTGCAGTCGGTGCCGGTAGGGCATGCGCCGTACGACATCGTCGTGAAGCCGAACGGCCGCACGGCGTACGTGACCAACCAGGGCGGCAACACCGTCACCGTCCTGGACGTCAGCACGCCGTACCCCTTCGTGCTGACCACGCTCGACGTCGGGACCCACCCGAACGCCATGGCGCTCGACGTCTACGGGCACCTCATGGTCGCCGACGGCGACAGCGACGAGATCACGTTCATCAGCGCGCGGAGCAACCGCGTGTACGCGCGCATGAGCCTGTCGCCGTATCCGAACGCCAACATCGGCACCACCCCCATCGCGCTCGCGCTGTCGACCAACCAGCAGACCCTCTACGTCGCGAACGCCGGCAACAACGACGTCGCTGTGGTCGACATCTCCAAGCGGGTCGTGCGCGGCCTCATCCCGACGGGGTGGTATCCGACGGCGGTCGTGGCGACCGACGATCACCTGTACGTGACCAACGGGAAGGGACTCGGCGCCGGTCCCAGCCTCGCCGCCGTCCTGGCCGGGGCAGGACGTTTCGGCGCGTCGTCGAGCGGGTTCGTGCCGCAGCTGATGGCGGGGTCGCTGAGCGCCATCCACCTGCCGATCACGTCGATGGCGCTCGCGACCTACACCCGGCGCGTCGTCGCCAACAACCGCTTCGCCACGCCGACACCCAAGGGCCGGTTTCCGAGCCCGATCACCCACGTGATCTACGTGGTGCAGGAAAACCGCAGCTACGACCAGATGATGGGCTCGCTCGGCAAGGGCAACGGCGATCCGACGCTCAACCTCTTCGGTGACGAAACGGCGGCGAACCAACGCGAGCTGCAACGGCGCTTCGTCACTCTCGACAACTTCTACGCCAACGCGGAGGTGAGCGCCCAGGGCTGGAACTGGTCGACGTCGGCCAACTCCAACCCGTTCAGCGAGGCGATCCGCCCGGTCGCGTACTCGGGCCTCGAGGATGCCTACCCGTCGGAGAGCGGCGACCCCGCCATCGCGGGCAACCGCAACCCCGCCGACGCCTACATCTGGGACCGCCTGGCGGCGAAGGGCATCTCGTTCCGCAACTACGGTTTCTTCGTCACGCGGGCCGCGGACGGCACCTGGGCCGCGGCCGACCCGCTGCTCGACGCGCAGACCGACCACTCGTTCGCCGGTTTCGACCTCGCCTGCCCCGACAACGCCGACACGTTCACCGCGATGGGCACGCGGTGCGGCACCCCTCGCTTCGACGAGTGGCTGGGCGAGTTCACGGCGTACGACGCTGCCGGCACGTTGCCGACCGTGCAACTCGTGCGACTGCCCAATGACCACACCGCAGGGACGAAGCCGAGCACACCGACGCCCCGTGCCTACGTAGCGGACAACGACTACGCCCTCGGCCGTCTCGTCGCGGCCGTCTCGCACAGCAGGTTCTGGGACTCGACCGCCATCTTCGTCACGGAGGACGACGCTCAGAGCGGCAGTGACCATGTCGACGGCCACCGGACGGTAACGCAGGTGATCAGCCCCTACACGCAAACGGGCCGCGTGGACTCGACGTTCTACTCGACGGCGTCGGTGCTGCGCAGCATCGAGGACATCGTGGGCATCGCGCCGCTGACGCAGTTCGACGCCTTCGCGTCGCCGATGACGCGGTCGTTCACTCAGGTGCCGAACCTCACGCCGTACGACGCGGTCCTGCCGCAGAGCGCGTGGAACGAGATGAACAGCCCCAACTCGCCGATGGCCGCCGTGTCGAAGGCGCAGCGCCTCGACAAGGAGGACCTCATCGACGAGGCCACCTTCAACGAGGCCATCTGGAAGAGCGTGCGTGGCGCGCAGAGCGTCATGCCGGCTCCGCACTACGGCATGTTCGCGGCCCCCGCGCCCGACGACGACGACTAACCGGTCAACCGCTAACCGGCCAACCGACTAACCGGCCTGGTCGCCATGGACGAGGGCCACCGCAGCGAGGAACGCGTCGTTCTCCGGCGGCAGCCCGACGGAGACCCGCAGCCAGCCGTCGACGTGGACGTCGCGGACGAGCACCCCCTGGCGCAGGATGCGCTCCCAGACCGCTGACTGGTCGGCGAACCGGCCGAACAACAGGAAATTGCTGTCCGACGGCACCACCGTCAACCCCAGGGCGCGCAGGGCGGCGGCGACGCGCTCCCGCTCACCGATGAGCCGCTGCACGTCGGCGAGCGTCGCGTCGGCGTGCCGGAGGGCGGCGAGGGCGGCGGCCTGCGTGAGCGCGGAGAGGTGGTAGGGCAGCCGCACCAGCCGGAGGGCGTCCACGACCGCGGCATCGGCGGCGAGATAGCCGACCCGTCCGCCGGCCAGGGCGAACGCCTTAGACATCGTGCGGCTCACGATCAACCGTGGCCGGCCGCCCAGCAACTCCAGCGCGCTGCGTTGCCCCGAAAACTCCTGGTAGGCCTCGTCGACGACGACCATTCCGGGCGCCGCATCGTAGATTGCCGCCACGACGTCCACGGCGATGGACGTGCCCGTGGGGTTATTGGGGCGCGTGACGAAAACGACGTCCGGCCGGTGCTCGCGGACCGCGGCAACCATGGGCCCGGCGGTGAACGTGTAGTCGGGTTCGGCGTCGGCGGCCACCCACGCGGTGGCGGTGCCGAGGGCATACAGCCGATACATGGAGTAGGCGGGGGCGAAGCCCATCGCCAGTCGGCCCGGTCCGCCGAAAGCCTGCAGCACCTGCTGCAGCACCTCGTTGGAGCCGTTCGCCGCCCACAATTGGTCGCCCGTCAGCCCGTGACCCAGGTAGGCCGCGAGCGACTCGCGGAGCTCGCGGGCCTCCCGGTCCGGATACCTGTTGAGCCCCGTGGCCGCCGCGGCGACAGCGTGGGACAGGTCCGCGACGAGCGCGTCGGGCGGCGGGTGCGGGTTTTCGTTGGTGTTGAGGCGGACCGGCACGTCGAGCTGGGGCGCGCCGTACGGCGAGAGCCCGCGCAGCTCCTCGCGCAGCGGCAGGTCGCTGAGACCCGTCATCGCAGCCGCACCAGGACAGCCTCCACGTGCGCGAGGAGATCCTCCGCATTGCCGAGTGCCTGGAGGTGGGGCGCGACCTCGGCGAGGGCTTCCTTGGAGTATTCGACGAGGTGGACGCAGCGCAGGAACGACCCGATCGACAGCCCGGCCGAGTGTCGCGCGGTGCCGCCGGTCGGGAGGACGTGGTTGGAGCCGGCGAGGTAATCACCGAGGGAGACCGGAGCGTAGGGCCCGATGAAGATGGCGCCGGCGTTGCGGAACCGTTCGGCGACGGCACGCGCATCGGCGGTGATGACCTCGAGGTGCTCCGGCGCCCAGCCGTCCAGAACGGCGATCCCCGCGTCGAGATCATCGACGAGGACCGTCGCGGATTGGCCGGCCAACGCGGCGCGGACGCGGTCGAGGTGGCGCGTCCCGGCCACCTGATCGATGAGCTCGGCGCGCACTCCCTCGAGGAGGTCGTCGTCGGCGCTGACGAGCAGGCACGCGGCCAGCGGGTCGTGCTCCGCCTGCGCGATCAGGTCGGCCGCCAGGAAGGCCGGGTCGGCCGTTGCGTCGGCCAGGATCCCGATCTCGGTGGGTCCGGCCTCCGCGTCGATGCCGACGATGCCCCGGACGACCCTCTTCGCGGCCGCGACGTAGACGTTGCCGGGGCCCGTGACGACATCGACCGGCGGGCAGCTCTGCGTGCCGTAGGCGAACATGCCGATGGCCTGCGCCCCCCCGACGCTGTAGACCTCCGTGATGCCGAGGAGCCCGGCGGCCCCCAGCACCGCGGGGTGCGGGCGCCCACCGTGCTCCTTCTGCGGGGGGCTCGCGATGGCGATGGAGCGGACGCCGGCGACCTGCGCGGGCACGACGTTCATCACGACGCTGGACGGATAGGCGATGAGGCCGCCGGGCACGTAGAGGCCGACCCGGTCGACCGGCAACCAACGCTCGGTGACCGTGCCACCCGGGGACACGGTCACCTTCTCGTCGGGGCGGCGCTGCGCCTCGTGGACCAGCCGCACGCGGCGGATGCACTCCTCGAGTGCCGCGCGCAAACCCGGCTGTATCGCGTCGAGGTTGTGCGTCGCGGCCTCGATCTCCTCGACGGGCACCCGCAGCTCGTCCAGCTCGATCTCGTCGAACTGCGCGGTGGCGATACGCACGGCGACGTCACCGTCCAGCCGGATCGCGTCGAGCGTGGGACGCACTGCCTCCACGGCGAACGCGACGTCGACCGCCGCCCGCGGGAGAAGGGTGCGCGCATCCTCGAGACGTCCACGTAGGTCGATGCGGGGCAGCACGGGAGCCTCCTGGAGACGCGGGAACGGTGCGGAGGAAAGGGTACCGTCGGCCGGCTTCCGGCCCCGTCGAATGAGCCGTCAGCCGGGCGCCGCGGCGTCGTCGTCGAGATGTGGGACGCGAAGCGGTGGCTGGTCGACGCCAGGGGGCGGGAGCACGGGCCCGTCGTGCCACCCGAGCCCACTCGGCGGCGGCGCGGGCGGCGGGGGCGGCGCGGGCGGCGGGGGCGGCGCGGGCGGCGCGGGCGGCGCGGGCGGCGCGGGCGGCGCGGGCGGCGCG